>NZ_PIZV01000021.1 GCF_002835665.1 Chryseobacterium sp. PMSZPI | reverse complement strand
TATTTTTCAGTTGGGAATTTTTTGAAAAGAGGAAGCAGATCAGAGAAATTTTTCTCTCCAAAGCTGATTTTTCTTTTTCTGTAGACAATATGCTTTTGAAGATAGTTGGCAATTGCTTCCGACTGGCAGATGTATCTCATCGTATCCGGAACAGCAAAACGCAGCTCTTCAGCAAGTCTGAAGTAATGGTCAATCGCATTCTTACTGGTAAAAATAATACCGGTATATTGCGTCAAATCTATCTTTTGTGTTCTAAGTTCTTTATTGTCAACTCCTTCAACATGGATAAATGGACGGAAATCAATCTTTATTTTTTCCTTCTTCGCTATATCCAAATATGGAGAAGACTCACTAGGCGCTGGTTGAGAAACCAATATGGACTTTATTCTCATCATTGACATTTATTAAAAAAATAACAACTTCCAAAGCAGTAATAATGGTGCGATTTGGAGGGTGCAAATATACAAAAATTTATAATACCATTTCTCTGGAAGAATCTTGTTCTTGTGAAATAAATAGAAAAAAACTTTAAAAACGAACACAAAAGAAAAGAAGAAGAAATAGTACAAAAACATTTTATTTCTGTCGATAGGGAAGTAATAGTGGGCTACACATAAAATTATTAACAAAAATGACAGAATAAAATAAAATTTTGTGGAGGTAAAATAAAAAATAGACCATTTTTTTCCATCTCCTATACTTTGATAAAATAAAAATCCCAAAGCAGACCTTGTTACATAGAAAAATACAATTGCCAGTAATGTGTATCCGAATTTATTAAGCTGATACCCGAAAAGCTGTAAATCTGCAATGTATTTCGGAACAATGGGAATGTATTGTGAAATTAGAACAGACAGGGCAAGCGTTATCACACACGAAGTAATGATCCAGCTTGGCAGGTTATTACTTGCATCAAAATATTTTTGAAGCAAAAAATCTTTCAGGCTCGCATCCCTTTCTATAATGTTCATCATAAACACATATAAAAATATACAACCCAGTAATATAAAGATCACCCAATCATTATTCTCAGGTATTCTTACATGATTGATGTAGTTTTGTGACGACGGCAAATTTTAATTTTTTTTAAATTTTATTTAACTTCAAATAACATAAGTTGGCACAGATTTTCTTTTTCGCTGATCTATGAAATTTGTTGTTGAAATACCTTCTCATTCCGATTTTAAATACTTGAACAATGCTTCTGTTCAATTTGTTTAATCTTTGAGAAATATTTTTGCAAAATTATAGATTATTTTGTATAAAATAAAAAGGTTAAATAAACTATCTTTGCAAACTGAAATGAAAAAACTAGTCATTATCCCGACGTATAACGAAAAGGAAAATATTGAAAATATTATTTCCGCGGTTTTTGCATTGGAGGATGGCTTTCATATTTTAGTGGTGGATGACTCTTCTCCGGATGGAACTGCGGAGCTTGTGAAAGAATTGCAAAAGAAGTACCCACATCATCTGCATCTGTCGATGAGACATGTAAAGGATGGCTTGGGGAAAGCTTATATCCATGGTTTTAAATGGGCCCTCGAAAACAAATATGATTATATTTTCGAAATGGATGCTGATTTTTCACACAATCCTAATGATCTGCCTAAGCTTTTTGAAGCTTGTCTCAACGCAGATATAGCCATTGGTTCGCGTTATTCAAAAGGAGTAAATGTTGTCAACTGGCCAATGGGAAGAGTGTTGCTTTCCTATTTTGCATCAAAATATGTAAGGTTTATCTTGGGACTTCCGATTCATGATACTACGGCGGGCTTCGTCTGCTTCTCAAGAAAAGTATTGGAGGAGATAGGTTTGGATAATGTAAAATTGAAAGGCTACGGGTTTCAGATTGAAATGAAATTCAGGGCTTATAAAAAAGGTTTCAGAATTGTAGAGGTTCCTATTATATTTACCAATAGGATTTTAGGAGAAAGCAAAATGAATGGAGGGATTATCCATGAAGCAGTTTTTGGAGTGTTAAACTTAAAATGGAAATCGATAATCAACAGGTTATAGATCATTAAGAAATTTAAAATAAACTGATGAAAAAGCTGATCTTTATTTTTGTTTTACTGGGCCTGTTTTCATGTGGCGATTATATTGATAAACCTAAAAATCTGGTTGATCAGACTGCAATGGCTGAAATTATTGCTGATCTTATGGTCAATGATCAGGCTACTTTTATGTACCAGGACAAAAATCTGGAAGCAGGTACAAGATTTATTCTTAAATCTCATAATGTGAAACCTAATGATTTCATTGAAAGTTTCAAATACTACGTGATTAAAGATAAAATGCAAGATATTGCTAATGACGCACAGGAAATTTTATTAAAAAAAGACCCGAAAGCGGCTCAATATGTAAAAGATAAGCTGAAACAGAATGAAAGTATGCAACAACCTTTGGTAAGGTAATTATACTGGGTTCTATGGAAGCACAATCATCGGTAACGATGAATTAAAAGAAATATACGGATGAAATTTTTTAATATAGAGAAAACCTCTGAAGGAAAGGCGAGAGCAGGAGAAATTACCACGGATCACGGGAAAATTCAAACACCCATTTTTATGCCTGTGGGAACTGTAGCCAGTGTGAAAACAGTTCATCAGAGAGAATTAAAAGAAGACATAAAAGCCCAAATTATTTTGGGAAATACTTATCACCTATACCTTCGTCCGGGTATGGAAACGATGCAGGATGCAGGAGGTCTACATAAATTTATGAATTGGGATCTTCCTATTCTCACAGATTCAGGAGGCTTTCAGGTGTTTTCACTGGCAAGTAACAGAAAAATGACGGAAGAGGGAGCCAGATTCAAATCTCATATTGACGGAAGTTATCATATGTTTTCTCCGGAAAGGTCAATGGAAATCCAAAGACAAATCGGAGCGGATATTTTTATGGCGTTCGACGAATGTACACCTTACCCTTGTGAATATAATCAAGCCAAATCATCAATGGAATTAACCCATCGTTGGTTAAAAAGATGTATAGAATGGACTAACAATAACCCTGAATTATATGGACATAAGCAAAGGCTTTTCCCTATTGTACAGGGGTCCACTTATTCAGATTTAAGAAAAATCTCTGCAGAGGTGATTTCCGAAGCCGGAGCAGAAGGTAATGCTATTGGTGGGCTTTCCGTGGGTGAGCCTGAAGAAGAAATGTACAGAATCACAGATGAAGTCACAGATATTCTTCCAAAAGAAAAGCCAAGATATCTGATGGGAGTAGGAACGCCCTGGAATATATTAGAGTCTATCGGATTAGGAATTGATATGATGGACTGTGTAATGCCTACAAGGAATGCAAGAAATGCAATGCTTTTCACATGGCAGGGGGTAATGAACCTTAAAAATGAAAAATGGAAGCGTGATTTTTCGCCTTTGGACGAATTTGGAACCAGCTTCGTAGATAAGGAATATTCAAAAGCGTATCTTCGCCATTTGTTTGTGTCTAAGGAATATTTAGCAAAACAAATTGCTTCCATCCATAACCTTGCATTTTATCTGGATTTGGTTAAAGTCGCAAGAGAGCATATTATCGCAGGAGATTTCTATGAGTGGAAAAATTCTGTAGTTCCGGTTCTTAGACAAAGACTGTAAAAGATTATGTTTACAATTATTGACAGATATATCATTAAAAAATATCTTGGAACTTTTAGTTTCATGCTGATATTGCTGTCTATAGTAGTACTTGTTATCGATGTTCAACAAAAGATTCCAAGGATAGAAAATGCTAAGGCTATCGATCCGAAGCTTGATCTGGTATATTTTCTGATTCATTTTTATCCTTTCTGGATCATCAACCTTGTGGTGACGTTTCTTTCCATTCTGGTATTCATTACGGTAATTTATTTTACCTCCAGAATGGCCAATAATACAGAGATTGTAGCCGTTATCAGTAGTGGTGCGAGTTTCCATAGATTTGCGAAACCTTATCTGTATACCTCAATTTTAATTGCTATACTATCTCTTACGGTATACCATCTGGTTCTTCCTTGGGCAAATATTAGGAAAAATGAGCTAGAGGCATATACCTATAATGCAGCCAACAAAGAAAGAATTTTAGGAACAGCACCTGCGTCCTCGCAGCTGAGTAAAACAGAATATATCTTTGTGGATTCATGGAACAAAAGAGAAAAAAGAGGATCCAGCTTTGTTTACCAAAAGTTTGATAAAAACAGAAAAATGGTTTATGAGCTGAAGGCGAGTGAAGTATATTGGGATCAAACTAAAAAACAGTTTGTTTTAAATAATTATCTTGAAAAGACTATTAATAAAGACAATTCCGAGAAAATAGCCAATGGAGTAGAGTTAAGAAAAAACTATGGACATGGGCCGGAAGAGCTTTTTCCTAACGAACTTCTTGGACAAAATAAAACTACGCCTGAGTTGTTAAAATTCATTGAGAGAGAAAAGGCAAGAGGAAATAGTAATTTGAATTCATATCTGAATGAACTTCATCAGAGAACTTCAATGCCTGTTTCTATTATTATTCTTACTTTCCTGGCGCTTTCCTTATCTTCTCAAAAGAAAAGAGGAGGATTAGGGGTAAACCTGGCGATAGGAATTTCATTAGCCTTTCTTTTCGTGTTTTCATTTGAAGCATTAAAGGTAGTGTCGGAAAACAAGAGTTTGCCACCTGCATTGGCTATGTGGCTTCCTAACTTGGTTTTCTTTCCACTTACCCTTTATCTTTATATTAAAAGAGCCAATCAGTAAAGCAATTTTACTTCCTTATGATAAAAGGAATGCATGCCGTCTTCCAGTTCGATCCAAAGTTCACCTTTTTCGTCTGCGTTTCGAATGATGCCATTTTGTCGCTCTTTTTCAATTTCGAAGACTGATATAATATCTTTGCGAAATAGGTTTTTGTTGAATCCTTCCAGGATTTCCTGGTCAGATGGAATATTTTTTAATTTTTCTGTCAAAAATTCATGGAGCTGTAAAGAGAAGTCTTCCAGGTCGAATTGTCGGCCGGTTTGTGTCAGAATAGAGCCTGCATTGGATATTTCATCAAATTTTTCCTGCAGAATATTAATTCCGGCTCCTATAATGAAATAATTATTTTGATTAATTTTTTTCTTTTCAATTAAAATTCCAACGATTTTTTTACCTTTAAGGATAATATCATTCGGCCATTTAATTTTTACATCATGATCAGCCAATTTGGCAAGGAAATCCCTGATAATAATTGCGGTATAATAATTGAATATAAAGTCGGAGCACTGGATGCTTTGAGTATTCACTGCCAGCGTATACGCTAAGTTTTTTCCGGCAGTCTGAGTCCATACATTTCCGTACTGCCCACGACCCTTAGTCTGATTAAAAGTATGCAATCCTATAAAATTTGAATTTTCGTAAAGTAAAAACTTTGAAATTTCGTCATTAGTAGAAGAACATTCATTCAGGTAGAATAGTTGGCTCATTTAAGAAAACTTTAAGACATTAAGGGGGTAAAAGTAAGGTTAAAGTAAAGAAAAAACAATAAATTTGCAGATTATAGTATTTTTTTAATGAATAAAACAGTAGAAAAACAAGCATTAATAGATAAAATCGTTGAAGCTCTTCAAGATGTAAAAGGGGAAGATATTATGATCTTCGATCTTTCAAATATTGAAAACTCCGTAGCGGAAACGTTCGTCATATGTAGTGGAAACTCAAATACACAGGTAGCTGCATTAGCTGGAAATGTCGAGAAGAAAGTAAGAAACGATCTGAAAGACAGGCCTTGGCATGTAGAAGGTACAGAGAATGCAATGTGGGTATTGGTTGATTATGTTTCAGTGGTGGTTCATATATTCCAAAAAGATGTCCGTGAATACTACGATATAGAAGAGCTTTGGGGTGACGCTGTCATCACCAAAATTGAAAATGAGTAATAAATTTTAAAAAGTATAAATGAATAACAAAGGATTCAACTGGTTCTTTCCTATTGCAATCATAGCTCTTTTGCTATTGTTTGGCTCCAATTTCTTAGGAGGTGATAGTGCAAAATCTATTGATGAAGATGGTTTCTTTAGAGAAATGCAGGCGGGGAAAGTCCAGAACATAATTATATACAAAGACATAGAGAAGGCTGATGTTTTCCTTACTAAAGAAGCGAAATCAGCAATGGTTTCTAAAACCGGAAAGGAAAATAATCCCTTTTCAGCTTTAGATATCACTCCTAAAGCAGATTATTCTGTAAAATATGGAGATCTTCAACTTTTCCTTCAGAAATTTGAACAGATTAAGGCGACAAATCCGGCTATTAAAACAGCTAAGGATTATGGGACAGGAAAAAGTCCTTTCACAGATATTTTGATATCTGCATTGATCTGGATTGCTATTCTTGGATTATTTTATTTCCTTCTTTTCAGAAAGATGGGTGGAGGTGGAGGTCCTGGTGGACAAATCTTCTCTATCGGGAAATCTAAAGCTAAGCTTTTTGACGAAAAAGAAAGAATTCAGGTAACATTCAAAGATGTTGCAGGTTTAGAAGGTGCTAAAGAAGAAGTGCAAGAGGTCGTAGACTTCTTGAAGAACTCTGAAAAATATACCAAACTAGGAGGTAAAATTCCTAAAGGAGTACTTTTGGTAGGCCCTCCGGGAACAGGTAAGACGTTATTGGCAAAAGCTGTTGCAGGTGAAGCTAAAGTGCCTTTCTTCTCCCTTTCAGGTTCCGATTTTGTGGAAATGTTTGTTGGAGTCGGAGCATCAAGAGTAAGAGATCTTTTTGCACAGGCAAAAGCAAAATCTCCTGCGATCATTTTCATTGATGAGATTGATGCTATTGGACGTGCCAGAGGAAAAAATAATTTCTCAGGAGGAAACGACGAAAGAGAAAATACCCTAAACCAGCTTCTTACTGAAATGGATGGTTTCGGAACCGATACGAATGTTATTGTAATGGCAGCTACCAACAGAGCGGATATCCTTGACAAAGCTTTGATGAGAGCAGGACGTTTTGACCGTTCTATCTATGTAGATCTTCCGGAACTTCATGAAAGAAGACAAATTTTTGATGTTCATTTAAAGAAGATCAAATTGGATGAAAATGTAGACAGAGAGTTCCTAGCTAAGCAAACTCCGGGATTCAGTGGAGCCGATATTGCTAACGTATGTAACGAAGCAGCATTGATTGCAGCCAGAAATAATCATACTTCTGTAACAAAGCAGGATTTCCTTGATGCTGTAGACAGAATCATCGGAGGTCTTGAAAAGAAAAATAAAGCAATCAAACCTTCTGAAAAAAGAAGAGTAGCATACCACGAAGCAGGACATGCAACGATCTCATGGTTGGTAGAACATGCTTCCCCACTTTTAAAAGTGACAATCGTTCCTAGAGGACGTTCATTGGGAGCTGCATGGTACCTTCCGGAAGAGAGACAGCTGACAACTACTGAACAAATGTTGGACGAAATGTGTGCAACGTTAGGAGGTAGAGCTGCTGAACAGGTGATTTTCAATAATATTTCAACCGGAGCTCTTTCTGATTTGGAAACGGTAACGAAGAGAGCTCAGGCAATGGTTACGATCTATGGATTAAGCCCGAATATTGGTAACATTTCTTATTATGACAGTTCAGGCCAATCTGAATATTCTTTCGGAAAACCTTATTCTGAAGAAACAGCCACTAAGATTGATGCAGAGATCAAGTCGATCATCGAAAATCAATATGAAAGAGCAGTAAGAATTCTTGCAGAAAATAAAGACAAGCTTGATGCTTTAGCTAATAAGCTTTTAGAAAAAGAGGTAATCTTCCGTGAGGACTTAGAGGAAATCTTCGGAAAGAGAGCATGGGATCCTGAATTGACAGAGAAACCTGTGACGAATACAATTCCTGAAAAAGATCAAGAGGAAATTGTTGAAGCGCCTCAAATTAAAGAGAAAGAGGAAGAAAGTGAAATTCAGGCTCCGGAAAGCCCAACTCAGCTGTAAAACCTCAAAAAAATAGGACTTATAAAACCTGACAATCTCAAAATTGTCAGGTTTTTTCATATTTAAAGACATATTTTTGGAATCTATTGTAATTTATTTTCTATTTTTGTATAAAGTTGACTAAAAATAGATTAAGTTGAATTTATTCAAGAGGATTGTAAGCAAACTAACCAACCAGCCTGAGGAAGAGGAAAAACAGAGTCTGGAGAAGCTAGGGGATTCGCTGAAAAATGCGGATCTTGACTATAAGTTTGCGCAGTTATTTACGCATTCGGGGGGATTTTTTAATTATTGTGCAGATGAGGCGGAAGCTCTACAAACTTTAAATCAAATTATTAAGATAGAAGGTATTGGTAACCTTTTCTGCTGGGATAAAGAACTTCAGAACTTTTTAAATGTTGTGAAGTCTTCCTATACGTCAGAATTAGAACCGTCTAATGATGCTGCATTCATTACATGTGAATACCTGATCGCCTATGACGGAAGAATAATGCTTTCTCATAACAATATTCTTCATTATCATTCTTCAAGGCTACCGGATAAAATTATTATCATTGCCAATGTTTCACAGATTGTAAACAACCTGAATGATGCCATGGGGAAAATAAAAAGAAACGGAAATATCAAGAACCTCACTTCCATCAGCGGAAGCCAATCGAAAATGGATAGTTCTTCTAATTCCAATACAAAATTATTTTTATTATTGCTTGAAGATTAAGCACCCACTTCTAAATTTTACATTTTGGACAAAAATCTCATTCAAAGAACCATTTCAGGCTTAGTATATGTAGCTGTTATCATTCTTTGTACAACGCCGCTAGGGGCACAACTCATTAACAGCGTCTTTCCTGGCCTCATTCAGCAGCAATACCTTTACCACGGATTAATAAGCTTGTTATTGGTAGTAGGTACCTGGGAATGTATCAAGATTATGAAGTTTGGAAAAGGCTATGAAAAATGGGTGGTTTTTCCACTGGTTCTTTTTATATTCTATATTTTTTCCAAAAGATATTTTCATCACGATTTCTTTTTTGATTTCAGATTGAGTGAAATTCTGGCTCTTGCTTTAATAGGCATTGCTGTAGTCACGTTATTTAAATTTCCTAACGAATTATATTACGATAGCGGGAAACTTATTTTTACCGTTATCTATGTTGCTTTACCTTTCAGTTTTGCATTAGGGCTACCTAAGTTTTCCAGCTATAATGATTCTTTTTCTCTGGAAGTACTTTTCCTTTTCATTTTAATATGGAGTAGCGATACATTTGCATATCTGGTAGGGAAATTCTTTGGAAAACATAAAATGGCTCCTACCATTTCACCTAAAAAAACCTGGGAAGGATATGCGGGAGGAGTTGTTTTAACATTAATTTTATCATACTTCATAGAACATTATCAACCTGAGCTGAGAGGAAACTGGATGGTAGTCGGATTTTTAGTAGCAGCCTTTGCTCCGTTAGGGGATTTGGTAGAAAGCCAGTTGAAAAGACATTTCGGTGTAAAGGATAGTGGAAACATCATTCCTGGACATGGAGGTGTTTTAGATCGATTAGATAGTTTCATAATCTGTGTTCCTGTCGTATATTTGTACTTTATTTTAGAAAAATTTATATAGTCTCATGAAATTGCATAGAGAATCAAAAGGAACAATTACCGTAGCAACCATTCTTTTTTTAATAGTGGGAGCATTAGCAATTTATTTCCTTAAAATATGGTCACTGGTGATCATCATGCCTTTGTTGGTTGTTTACTGTCTTGTTTTCTGGTTTTTCAGAGTTCCGGATCGTACTATTCTTGATCACAAAGAGAATGTCATCGCACCGGTTGACGGAAAAGTTGTAATGATCAAGGAAGTAGAAGAGAATGAATTTCTTCAGGGAAAGGCTATCCAGGTTTCTATTTTCATGTCTCCACTGAATGTACACATTTGTAGATATCCGGTGACCGGAAAAGTAATTTACAAAAAATATCACCCGGGAAAATACCTGGTAGCATGGCATGAAAAGTCTTCTACAGAAAATGAAAGAACAACTGTAGCCGTTGAAACTTTAACGAATCATAAGGTAGTGTTCAGGCAGATTGCCGGATACGTAGCAAGAAGGATTGTTTTCTATTGTAATGAAGGAGATCAGGCTAAAGCCGGACATGAGTTTGGTTTCATCAAATTCGGGTCAAGGATGGACGTATTTCTACCATTGGATACTGAGATCGTTTGTAAGATCGGAGATATTACAAAAGGTGGCTTAGATGTTATCGCTAAATTGAAAAATTAAGATTTTTAATCAATTATACTAATTAAAAAGAAGTACTGCTTTCCGGAAGGCAGTACTTCTTTTTTTAATAAAAATACTGAACAAAGTATTCTGCCATTATTTAAAAAATATAATTTAAATTTTGCGTAAAGAATTCAATGTCTGACTATATTCTTAAGGAGAAAAAGAGAAATCGATTTCATGGATTTTTTCTTAGCTTGTTTCAGAATAAGATAATTCAATCTGACCTTACCTTACCTTTTTAGTTACACCAATTTAAGTTTGAATTTGTCTTCAATAGTTTGGTTACTTGAGTTTCAGCTTTCGATATTAATTTAGTATTTTCCATATTGGAAGAGCTTGCAAATAGGAATCGGGATATAATCTGTGAGTATTTATTTAATGAAATCAGATTGTAATAATATATTTTATTATATTTAACGAATTGTATATCAGTTATTTGATGCGTGGTTGGAAAATGTTTTATTTAGAGGAATTTAAAATATAAATTAAACCAAATACACTTAATGATGAAAAATTTAATACTATTTAGCTGTTTCAGTATTTTTATTCTGGGAATATATTCTTGCAAAGAAGATAGATTTATTGCTTCTTCTGTACTTACGCCCGAAGCGGATATCACAATTATGTCAAAATCGACTCGGTCAATACCTGAAGGGATGTATGGTCGTTCTGTTCAGATAGACCCTACTTTCATAGATAATATAGGTAAGGTGTCTCCTGAACAATTGGTGGAAGATTTAAAAAGAGCAGGCATTAGTTCCGTGCATTATACGGTTGCAGAATACTGGGATGGAACAGTGAATGATCAATTACTTAAGCAACAATACCTTCAGGCAATAAAAAATAGTGGGATTAAGATTTGGCTGATGTTATTAGGAAATTGTATTTATGGAAATGCAATTCCGGGAGGTGATGGATGGAAGATGAAATTACTTGATCCCTCTTCAATAGATAGTAAAACTCACCTTTATTCTTTTCATCGCGAAGAATATGTTAATTGGCAGGTTCAGAGAATTAAAAATATACTTAGATATTATCCGAATATTTTTGATGGAATTGAGTTTGCAGAATCTTACTTCCCGGAATGGGAAGCCATAAATGCTCAATCTCCTAAAAAACGTTTTTACGGAGATGTAAGCCAATATGCTATTGATCGATTTAGAGCTAAATATTCTATATCTTCACAAAGCTTGACGTTTGAAGAAATTAAAAATAACCCAGTTTATTATAGCAAATGGATACAATTTAGATCGGATGCTATAATTAATTTTAATCAACAAGTCAAAAAAGCTATTAATGAAACTAACCCCAATATTTTATTTGCTGCATGGGGAATAGGAATAAAGGGAGGCAGTTTAGTTAAAATAAAAGAACATTTTGGATTAGATATGTCTGATATCGTCTCTAAGGTCAACCCGGATTTGTTTTTTATCCAAACTTCTTCACAAGATTGGAACAAAGATAATTTGCCGGGTAATTATACTGTTGATTATAAGTATATTATTGATGAGATTAAAAAGATTAATCCAACCATTCCAATTGGAGTTCAAGGGGATGTAGTATCTAGCTATCATCAAAAAGTTTCAGGTAATTTGGATGGAAGCGCTGTTGCCCGACCTGCAAACTGGTGGCTTGGTTTTATGGATAATGCCTTAAATAGTGGTTATTCTACAGCTACTTTTTATGAGTATAATCTTGCAAAAAAATATGGTTTTTGGCTACCAGATGGTAATATTAATGTGAATTATAAAATAAAAGCATTTAAAGGACCGATTATGTCTTCGGATTATATCAATTTTGATCCCCAAACTTTTAATGTTGTAGATAAAAAACCCGGATATTGGTATAAAATTCAGACAGCAAGCGATTACAAATGGATTCAGCTGGAGTAGAGTAGGTTTATTATAGATTGTGATCAATAAACATTACTATAGATAAAAATTTAGGATGATTCCGGCAATAATCTATCCGGATACATTACCTGATATATTGCTTTATTTCATCCAGTAACTCCATTATAAACTGTAGAGGTAAATCTTCTTCTACATCAATTAAAAGGATTTTAAATTTTTTCCTTCCATCCTGTGTCAGCTCCGGATAATCTAGTTTATCACCGTGGTAAAAGCTGATATAGTATTTTTTATACTTTTTGCTGTAATAAAAATAACACAGCATTTTCTTTTTATATTTGATAAAGGGAAGGCCAAAACTGAATGTTTCTGTAATGTTTTCAGTATCGGAAGCTAGGATCTTTTCACGTAAAAAAAGAAGAGTACTTCTTTCAGGCTCTTCGATTCTGTAGAAATACTCTTGTATAGGGTTCATTTTAAATTTAATTAAAAAATCTAGTCAAAATTTTGAAGTTCAACAAGTTTGTTGTACATCCCTTTTTTAGCAATTAGTTCGTGGTGGGTGCCTTGTTCTACAATATCACCTTTTTCCATTACTACAATCCAGTCTGCTTTTTGAATCGTTGAAAGTCTGTGGGCAATAACCAGGGATGTTCTGTTCTCCATCATTTTCTCCAAAGCATCCTGTACAAATCTTTCGGATTCCGTATCCAGGGCAGATGTTGCCTCATCAAGGATCATAATAGGTGGATTTTTCAAAACAGCTCTTGCGATAGAAACTCTCTGTTTTTGTCCTCCTGAAAGCTTATTTCCATCGTCTCCAATGTTGGTATCATATCCTTGGGCCAGATTAGAGATAAATGAGTCTGCATTGGCAATTTTAGCTGCTGCAATGACTTCTTCTCTGGTGGCGTCCGGTTTACCCATTAGGATATTGTTATAAACAGAATCATTGAATAATACGGATTCCTGGGTTACCATTCCCAGAAGTTGACGATACTCTTGTAATTTCAAATGTTTAATATCTGTTCCATCAATAAGAATTTCTCCTTCAGAAACATCATAAAATCTTGCCAAGAGATTCGCAATTGTTGTTTTTCCGCTTCCACTTTGTCCAACCAATGCAACGGTTTTTCCTTTGGGAATGGTTAAATTAAAGTTTTTAAGAATAAGATTGGATTTGTCATAATAGAATCCAATGTCTTTAAATTCAATATTATTTTGAAGGGTAGAGATAGAAACAGGTTCTGCTACTTCTTCGATT
Organism: Chryseobacterium sp. PMSZPI; assembly: GCF_002835665.1. GTDB lineage: Bacteria > Bacteroidota > Bacteroidia > Flavobacteriales > Weeksellaceae > Chryseobacterium. Next base: position 18,407 of record NZ_PIZV01000021.1, on the reverse strand, counting down.
TTTACATCTGCATCTAGGATTTCGAGTACTCTTTTCAGAGAAGCTTCACCTTTTTGTACATTAGAAATTGAAGTGGATAAACTTTTTGCAGGGGGAAGAATCTGGAAAAATAATCCAAGGAAAACCAGGAAATCTGCAGGAGAGATACTCTGCTCAACAATAATTTGTTTCCCTCCATACCAGGCAATTATTAAAAAGGTAATAGAACCCAAAAATTCGCTCATCGGAGATGCTAGTTCTTTCTTTCTGCCTAAGCTTATTGAGCTTGAAATCCACTTATTCATTGACTTCATAAAACGATTGTCCATGATTTTTTCCGCATTAAAGATTTTAATGACTTTAGAAGATTTCAAAGTTTCGTCTACAATAGAAAAAATTGTTCCCATTTCATTCTGGGCTTCGTGGGAGTCCTTTTTAAGACTTTTTCCAACCAAAGCGATCATGGTTCCCATTACAGGTAATACCAATAAAGAGAAAAGAGTCATTTCTGCACTTAAGAAGAATAAACTTACCAAAGTACTGATCAGCATAAAGGGTGCATTGATAAGCTCTACTAAACTTCCCAGAATATTTCCTTCAACTTCTCCAACATCATTAGACATACGGGACATCAGATCTCCCTTTCTGCTTTCTGTGAAAAATGAAACCGGTAAAGAAAGTATCTTTCTGTACATCGCTCCACGAAGATCTTTTGTAACGCCAACGCGGTAGTTGATCAGCAGGAAAGCACCAAAATATCTGAACATATTTCTCAGTAAAAACATGAACGCAGTGATGATACACAGCCATGCCAGAACTTTAAGAGAGCCATATTCAGCTACTAAAGACTGGATGTAATAATTGGAATAGTCTTTTATATAATTGAAGAAATCAAGAAACTCCCCTGAATATACAGGTGGCTTTTCATATTTTTCAGGTTTTATAGTCCCAAAAAGCATACCCAATACCGGTAGAATCGTTCCTAAGGAAGCAATTTGGAATACGGAATACAGGATATTGAAAAATAAACTTCCGTAGATATATTTTTGATGCGGTTTCGCGAACTTTAAGATTTTTTTATATTCGTTCATTCAATGAAAAAATTGGATAGCAAAATTACGTAAAATTAAAAGATAAGACGTTCTTAATCCTATTTTACTTTATTTATAAGTTCTAAAGAATACTTTTTTGTTACAATTGAGAATGTTAAAAAGCGCTGTCTATCAATATTATCCTGCAATAAAAGAGTAGGGGATATTATGATTTTAAAAAAGAAAACCACCGAATTGGTGGTTTTATAGTATAAAAATTAATTAAATTTTACCTGATCATTATATTTTGGAGTAAAGTTCTTAGGATTTAATTTTTCTAATGTTTTTCCAAAATTATTGATAATCTGGGTCATATTATCAAAATCAACAATATTAATATCGTCATTTTCGTGGTGATAATGGGTAGCTTTACTCATATCAACGGTTGAAAATGAATGGGCAATAATTTTCTTTTTTACAAAACTTACATTGTCTGAACGATAGAATAATTGTTCCCTTGCATAAGGATCAGCGTTTATTTTTAAACCATTTACCGCATTTTTATTAAATAATTCATCCAGATCTGAAAATCCATCTCCCGTCATATACAATGCATTTTTCCCCCACTGGGATTCTGTGGCAACCATTTCAAAATTAAAAAGAGCAGTCATATTATTGTAGATTTTGTCAAGATTTGGATCTTGTGAAATTGCTCTCGAACCCAGCATTCCTTTTTCCTCACCATTAAAAGCCATAAAAACCATTGAAAAGTCCGGCTTTTTATTTTTAAAATAATCTGCAATACCTACCAAAGTTGTAATTCCACTTGCATCGTCATCAGCTCCGTTATAGATGTTGTCTCCGGTTTTATTACTAGTTCCGATATGATCAAAATGTCCTGAAAACCCAAGATATTGATCTGTTTTTCCTTTTCTTACACCACATACGTTATAGGCCTTTTTTCCTTTATATTCGAAAGGAATCAGATAAGAATTTCCTGTACAATATTCAAGATTGTTTTCTTTGAAAAGAGTGGCGATGTAATTGGCGGCGTTTTCATTTTCGGGAGTCCAGATTTCTCTGCCTTTCATTTCATCTGATGCCAGAGTGGATAAAATGGTTTTTACTTTTTCTTTTGAAACTTCCTGTGCAAAGGTAAAAAATGAAAAAAACGATAAAGTTAGATAAGTCAATTTTTTCATATGGTTCATTTATTTGTTATTTAAGAAATATTTTGGAAAGGCTATTTTTCTCCCTTTTTTAATAATATAGAGAGTGTCTGCTTTTGCTTTTTTAATGACTCTGTAAGGAGGTGCTGTTTGCCGCCAGCTAAACATAATTTCATGGTTACTATAAGAAGTATTTTCTTCTCTTAGAAACCGTACCCTTTCATCATTGGCGTTAGTTTCAATAACATAGTGATAGGCTCCCGGTTTATAAGTTTTATGATTGACATCAAATAAATATCCGGTTTCTAGTCCTTCATTGATCACAGTATTAATTTCTGTGTCGTAAAAACTTGGTTTCTTTTCGTTTTCTTTATCTGTTGCTTTGTTAAATTGAGGTAGCATTAAAAAACCTAAAGCAAAGAATCCAATAATGAAAAGAATTTTACTTAAATTGTTTTTAAACATTCAAAAGATATTTTCTGTAAAAATAAAAAACAGCTTCTAAAAAGAAGCTGTTCTCACTCAAAAAATCGTTGTAAGGCTATCGAAGTCTGTCTACAGATTTTACGAGCCTCTCATCTTTACGAATGAAAATGTTTGCAATAAGCAGACAAATCACCGCTATACATGGGAAAATCGGCTCAATACCCTTCTCAGGAAATTGAATTCCTCCGGATAAGTTTAGTAACCAGTACGCCAATACACCAATCAACAAGGCGTTTATAATGATGCTGATGGTATTCAGCAAAATTTGTCGTTTTCTGTTTTTAAAACTAAAAATACTTAAAGCTCCAATGATAACAAGTACTATACATCCTATATTGAGTATAGGAATATTGCCAAAAACAGCCACATCCTGTCCTGTGATGTAAAGAAAAACAGCAGCTAAAACTGCTAATAATGTCCAAATAGTCTGTATTCTCTGTAGCATTGAATATTAAATTCTTGGCAAAAATAACATAAATTTTGCACAATTCAAAAATAAGTGTAGATTTGCATTATACAATGTACTTGAAAACAAAAGTCACCGGACTTACTTTTCTTACTCACAATTAATTACATTTTTACATTAAATATGTTTAACATAGAAACGTTAAGGTCAAAATCCGTAACGGAACTGACTAAAATCTTAAAAGATTTGGGCGTTAAAGTTGCAAGAAACAGCAATGAAAATGACAAGATCTTTGCTATTCTTGACTTTCAGGCTTCCAACCCCAAAGTCGCAAAAGATTATTTCAACGCCACAGAGACGACCAGTATCAATACTGAAGAGGAACTAGCAGAAAAACCTGCGAAAGCCCCGGCAAAAAGAGCTGCTGCTCCTAAGAAAACTGCAGCTAAGCCAAAGACGACTGCAAAAGCCCCGGTAGAACCAAAAGTAGAGGAAAAAGTAGAAGAAAAGACACCGGTTTCTGAGGAAGTAAAACCAGAAGAACCTAAAGCAGAAGCCGTAACAGCAACAGCAACCGAAGAAGTTCCCGCTAATGCTGCAGCAGCTAAGAAGAAAAGAAAAAGAGTTTCTACCAACACCGGTAATACTGAAGTAATTCAGGAAAAATTCGAAACTCCTAAAAACACAGAGTTCCAAGAATCTGCTCAGACAGAAGAAAAGCCTAATACCCCTCAACAACAGGCTAACAGACCTCAAAAAGGACACAGTCATCCGCAAAACGGCGGAAACCAAAATAAAAATCAAAACCAACAACATCAACACCAGCACCAAAACCAGAATCAGAATCAAAACAGACATTCTGAAAAGGCAGAGGAGCACCAAGACCATAAGAAAGAATTTAATTTCGATGGTATGGTGAGTATTGAAGGGGTGTTGGAAATATTGCCTGATAACTATGGATTCTTACGTTCTTCAGATTTCAGCTATATTTCTTCTCCTGATGATGTTTATGTATCTACGGCTCAAATCAGAAATTTTGGTTTGAAAACAGGAGATACAGTTAAAGGTATTGTAAGATTACCGAAAGAAGGTGAAAAATATTTTTCATTATTAAGACCTACAGAAGTTAATGGACGTGATCTGGCGTTCATTAAAGACAGAGTTGCTTTCGAATATCTTACACCGCTTTTCCCTGAAGAAAAATTCAATCTTGCAGGAAGCGGATCAACAGTTTCTACCAGAATTGTTGATTTATTTGCTCCTATTGGAAAAGGACAAAGAGCAATGATTGTTGCACAGCCTAAAACTGGTAAAACAATGTTGCTGAAAGATATTGCTAATTCTATTGCGGCGAATCATCCGGAAGTATATATGATGGTTCTTCTTATTGATGAACGTCCGGAAGAGGTTACTGATATGGAAAGAAGTGTAAATGCAGAAGTTATTGCTTCTACATTTGACGAAGCTGCTGAAAAACACGTGAAAGTTGCTAACCTTGTTCTTGCCAAAGCACAGAGAATGGTAGAATGTGGTCATGATGTAGTAATCCTATTAGACTCTATCACAAGATTGGCTAGAGCCTATAATACTGTTACTCCGGCTTCAGGTAAAGTTCTTTCCGGTGGGGTGGATGCCAATGCCCTTCACAGACCGAAAAGATTTTTCGGAGCAGCAAGAAAGATTGAAGGTGGAGGTTCTTTAACCATTATTGCAACGGCACTTATTGATACAGGTTCTAAAATGGACGAGGTAATCTTTGAAGAATTCAAAGGTACAGGTAACATGGAACTTCAATTGGATAGAAAAATTGCTAACAGAAGAATTTACCCTGCTATTGATCTTGTAGCATCAAGCACACGTAGAGATGATCTTCTTCTAGATGAAGTTACATCGCAGAGAATGTGGATTTTGAGAAAATATCTTTCTGAAATGAATCCTGTAGAAGCGATGGAATTTGTAGATAAAAACATCAAAGGAACCCTAAACAATGAAGAGTTCCTGATGTCTATGAATAAATAAATTAAATTTAATTGACTATGCCGGGCTTCTATACTTTGAAATAAGGATGTAACAAATCCTCAAATTTATAGAAGCCCGGTTTTTTATTGAGTAAATGCTCGGCAGCAAACACAGCTCCATTACCAAAGGCATCCCTCGAAATAGATTCGTGTATGAGCCTTACTGTCTGGAAAGGAAATCCAAAAATAACCTCATGTTTTCCTACAATTCCTCCGGCCCTGATAGTATTGATCTTTTCATCTTTTACTTCCAATACATCCGCTATACGGATGGCAGTTCCCGAAATTCCCTTTTTGTCTTTAAAATGTTCTTCAATAATCTCTATGTCTACAGATGGAGCAATTTTTTTTAGAAATGTAGACGCATATAGTAAATAATTAATTCCTAAGGTGATATTGGGAGACCAGAATACAATTGCTTTTTGAGCAAGTTGATGGAGAAAGTCAATCTCTTTATCGGAATAATGAGAAATTGCTGAAATGATTTTTACATTGTTTCTTGCAGCAGCTTTACCATATGTATAAATTCCTTCCTGAGAAGAAAAATCAATAATAGCATCTACAGGATGTTTTTCTAACAGCTCATCTATGTTAAAGCTTTTTTCTGAATGAAAGTAGCCGGGATCATTGCTTTCGATGCCAAAGAAATCTGAAGCATCTCTGTGGTTTAATTTATTTGTTTTCCTGTAAATCCATTGTAAAGAGTGATTCTTATTTTGAAGAATAACCGAGGCTACAGCCTTTCCTGCTTTTCCGAATCCAAAAAGTCCAATTTTCATAATAAACAATATTAAGTTAAACATTCAGTGAAAGAAGAAGTGTTCTATAATAGAATTTCTCTCATAATCTGTAAGTTACGAAATTGAAAATAAATGAAGCTGTGACGGTATAAATTGTACCGACAATTCTGATGATCGTTTTTATTGGAGCGAATTTTAATTGTTTGAAAATAAAAAATAAAAATTTAATTCATTCTAAATCAATATATCAATGTTAAAGATTTATTAAAGTAATCCCCAATCTTTGATTATCCCTTAAATATTGGCTAATTTTGGGTTATAACATTAAAAATAAAGATTATGTCATTTGAATTACCAAAATTAGGATATGCATATGATGCATTGGAGCCTACTATTGATGCAAAAACTATGGAGATCCACTATACGAAGCATCACCAGGCGTACATTGACAATTTAAATAAAGCGATTGAAGGAACTGATTTAGCAGGAAAAACTATCGAAGAAATCTGCAAAACAGGGACTGATAAGCCTGCAGTAAGAAATAACGGTGGAGGACACTTCAATCACTCTTTATTCTGGGAGATTTTAACTCCTGGAGGAAGCAAAGAGCCGGTAGGAAATGTAAAAGCTGCTATCGAAAATTATGGTGGTCTTGAGAAATTTAAAGCTGATTTTTCAGATGCTGCTAAAACAAGGTTCGGTTCAGGATGGGCTTGGTTGATAAAAAATGCTGACGGTTCTGTTTCTGTTTCTTCTACTCCAAATCAGGATAACCCATTAATGCCTGTAGCAGACGTTAAAGGAACTCCGGTTTTAGGATTAGATGTTTGGGAGCATGCTTATTATTTAAATTACCAAAACAGAAGACCTGACTATGTTTCTGCATTCTTCGATGTAGTAAACTGGGATAAGGTGGAAGAATTATTCAACAAATAATTTTCAACTATTATAAAAATAAAAGGTTCAGAAATTTTTCTGAACCTTTTTGTATTTATCTAAGCATTACTGTTTTTGTAATTTGTCTTTTTTCCAGACTTATTTTTAAAATGTAATTGCCTTTCAAAAGATGATGAGCTTCTGCTTCAATGGTATTACCTTTTAAAACCATTTTTCCTGAGGTATCATACATTTCCCATGAAAGGAGCTTTTCATTACCTGTATCAATTTTAAAATAACCGGAAGTCGGATTGGGATATACCTTAATATCTGATGGTGAAGACAATTCCTCAGTAGCTTTTGCCATTAAACCGGGTTGAGAAGATTTTAGAATCATATTATTGTTTTCACATGGCCCTATATAAGCATGGAATATTCCTACATCGTCACCGGTTACATAAAATCCCGGTAGTAAAGAAACGCTATATCCTGCTCTATAAGTGACTTCCAGATTGGGGTCAATTTCTGAACTTGCATAAATATTCCCACTTGCCTGGATGGTTTGAGAGACCATGACACGTTCTTTTACATACATTTCTTCAAGGCAAGGACTGTTACAGTTTTTGAAGGACACATCGGGACCCGGAGGATTGGTATTATAGGATACTACTGCCGGCTGATTGATACCTCCAATGCTGTAGATCATTCTGACTCTGAAGTTGAATTCTGAATTAGAAGTCATTCCTGAAGGATAAAATGCACTGCCTCCTACACTATTAAAACTGAAATAATTAGGACTTGACATATTAGGGTATGCTAATGTTGTGACAAGATTTCCAGTGCTGGCTTCCAATATATCAAGAAAGATTCCTGTCCCAGAGCCTTGAAAAATAGCATTAGGAGGAATTTGATAATTACCTGTTATATTCAGAGGTTCTTCAGGACATCCGGTTTTCCTACGAGGATGGAGGCTAATAGAGCCTACTTTGGGAACGTTACAATCAGGAGGAAGTCCACAAAAATCGTCAAAATACCCATATCCGTAATGCCCACTATTACCACAGTTTGAAACAATGATTTCTAATGTTACTAGCTTTCCCAGATATTGCGATGTATCAATGTTTTCGCATCTCCATCCTGAATATAAGATATTATTGGGATAATTGTAATTAAAATCTGCAGGAGAAGGATATCCTTTAACGGTTCTTTGATATACTATATTGCCAGTGCTATTTTTAAGTCTTACCTGGTAATAACCATATCGGGTATCTTTTTCATGTCCGCCATCTGTTGGATTTTGGAAAAACAATGCGTATGCGAAACTAACATACTTTTCATTGACGATAAATTGTCTGGACAACATCGAAGCTGTTATAGATCCGTTAGAAGGTTGATTAAGCCTGATTGCATGCTTTCCGGAATAAACTCTGGGAATGGTTGATATATTAGGGTCCGGGGAAGTATTGTCTACCAATATAGCGTTAGGATTGGGAGGAGTTATAGGGGTACTGGGGGTCAGTGCATATTGGGCCCATGTATTGTTGTTATATACATCACTTGCAAATGTAAATCCTGAAACAGAGCCTCCGTTTTCTTCAAATCCACCATTGGTACATTGTTGAAGGACTTTTGCAAAGTATAGGCTTATTTTTTCAGGATGAACTTTAAAATATTCATTTCTTAGTTTTTGTCGTTTGGCTGTATTAACAGCGGATTCATAATCTGAAGCAGAAAATGATTTTCCGGTTTCCGGACTAACTTTATCTACAGCATTGATGACGCTCGTAAAATCAAATGTATTGATATTTTGTTTAATAAAATTTTCAATTTCGACTTCAGTAGCTGCTGCTTTATCTAATCTTTCTTGTTCCTGTGCAAGGTAGGTTGTCTGATAGTTGCTTTGTGCGGATGTTTTAATTATAGCCGCGCACACAGCGAATAGTATTAAAATTCTTTTCATATAGACAATAATTTATTTTTTAGCATTATTTTCCAGAATTTCAATTCTTTTTTGCTGCTCTTTGATCAATTTATTCTGTTCAATAGTATAAAGGGTAAGCTCTTCTATTTTCTGAAGCAGTAAATTGGACATTTCTCCCACGTTCAATCCTTTTTCCTGTATTTCTTTCGCTGAAGGGATGTTAGGAAGGTGATTGTTTTCTTTAGTGAATTTTTCTACATCCTCAAGTGTAGGCATTGTATATTCTGGTTTTAAACCTGAAGTTCCGGTATAATACTTTTGGAATACATAATCTGCAGGTACATTAAGATCTATTTTTACTTCAGTAGCGTGGATAAGCCCTTTTACCGTTAATGGAGCGTCCGGATTTTTGGAACCTATACCAACATTACCATTGGCTGCGATTCTCATTCTTTCAGTGTCATTGGTTCCAATAACAATAGGGCGATCCAAAAACGTTTTCATATTTACTACGCCTTGGTTATCTCTTGCAAATGAAAGTTCAAAGACACCTGCTCCTAGTTCATTGATTAAATAACCTACTTTATTGGTAGGTGAGACATTGGAATCTGTTATTTTTGACGCAATCATCCCATTGCCTACCTGAAGCCTGTAATCGGGATAATCGTTAATGCCAATGGCAACATTTCCGGAAGAAGATACTGATAGGTAACGATTTTGATAATCTCCTTTTGCTACAGACCAAAGATCTGTGCCAAGGTTCCCGAAGAACCAGTTGTTTGTTCCGTCTGATAATTGAGATTGTATCCCTTGGATATAACCTCCGACATCAGTATTCCTTTTTAAAGTTAAAACAGGAGAATAGGATTTTATTGTTAGGTCGTCATAAGTTCCCTGTTGAGCAAATAGGGATGATACAGCAAAAAGACTTGCTGCAAGAAAGATTTTTTTCATGAGTTTAATTTAGTTTATGAGTTATTAGTTACTGATTATTTAAAGTCAGTGGTTTACAAATATAGGTAAATCTTGAAATGTTATTTGAATTATTTATCGATTTTAGTTAATAATGGAATTTTCTTTAATATCTCGTCACGTCACTTCCGGACAAACCGTTCATTTTTAATACATATTTCCATTGTACATAAGCAAACACCTGATAGAGTTTATATTCAAATTTTATCCCGTAATTTTCTTTCGGGTCATAATCTATTCCTGATTCTATAATGTTTCTATATCTGCCGGAATTATAATAACTGTTCCATTCATTGACTAAAAATGTGTTTTTAGTTTTCAGATAAGATTCGGAATATTGATTAATCGGTTTAGCAATAGCATTTAAAAAATAGTCAAACTGGGTATCAATTACTGTAAGATCCCATTCTCCATCTTCATTTTTAGAAGGTTTCATTTCAGACTTTTCTTTATCATTTTTAGGATTGGCCTGCGCAGAGCAGCTAAAAGGAAGAAGAAATATGAATACTATTAAAACTAAATTTTTCATACTTATAAATTTACGCAAAAAAAAACACTCAAATCTGAGTGTTTATATTTTTATGGCTCTTTCTGGAGAACAACGAATGCAGGGAAGTGATCACTATATCCGCCGGTAAACTGATCACCATTCCAGGATCTGAAAGGATACCCTTTATAACTCCCTTCTTTATTGATAAGATAAGGAGGAGCAAAAATCTCGGTTTTGTAAATAGAATAGTCTTTTGTTACCTGATCAGAAACTAAGTTTTTAGAAACAATAATCTGGTCAAACAAGTTCGGAGCATCCTGATAAGCTAATGAAGCTACTCCTTTTTTATATAGAGGATACATCAAATTAAGATATGGTGTTTCTTCACTTAGATCCTTAGGATTTGCCTGTGCTTTTAAATAATTTTTTAAGCTGGAGCTTACTGGGTCATCATTGAAGTCGCCCATTGCAAAAAGCTTGGTTGATGGATCTGCCGTTCTTATACTGTCCATCTGTTGTTTTAACAAAGCTGCAGCAGCATTTCTTTTAGGTAAAGAAATAGCTTCGCCTCCTCTTCTTGATGGCCAGTGGTTCATAAAAAATGCTACTTTTTCATTATCTAAAAATCCTGTTACCACCAAAATGTCTCGGGTATATTCTCTTTTTCCGTCATCCCCGAAAATTTTCAGTTCCTTTTTTAATGAATTAGTAGGAGTAAATCTTCTTTTCTGATAAATCAAAGCAACATCAATTCCTCTATAGTCGTAAGAGTTATAGTGAATAATTCCGTAATCATATTTTTTCAAAGCAGGTTCATTAATAAGATCTTCAATAACTTGCCTGTTTTCAACCTCGATTAACCCTACGATTGCCGGAGCTGTTTTTGTATATTGGGCTCCCATTTCAGAAATTACTTTTGCTTCATTGGCAAGTTTCGCTTTATAGATTTTAGATCCATAGTTTTTAGCACTTTTAGGTGTAAATTCTTCAGATCCGCTTTGGTATCTAACTACCTTTTTCCCTTTTAACGCAGTATCACTCCATGGTCCGTCATATTTTTCAGCTTCCAAAAACTTAATCGAATCAAATGGTATACTTCTGTGAAAGGCAGGATTCCTGATGTCTTTAGTTCCATCAATATAATCTGCTGAGCGGATGGTATCCCAAAGGTTTTCTACATTTAAAAAACCTACTGTAGCTACTTTTCTCAGTTTTCCTTGTTGTTGTGAGAATGCCATAATAGAAAAGATGATGGCAAACAAACTCGAAAATCTCTTCATTCTCCTAGAGTTTTATTTAATACTATTTTAATGTTTGCAAATTTACTTTTTTTAATTTATTCTGTTTTAAATATTTGTAAATTTAAAATATTGTATTTGTAAATTTTTTTATAATGATTCTTAAAAGGCTGCAATGTTAAGAAAAAATAATGTTAAAAAAGTTGTAAATTATAATTTTTGATTAAATTTGTGCCCCCAACTTTTAAACTGTTGATAATTAATAAGAAAAGTATTTAAAAATATAATATACTCATGATTAAAAAACTATCATTAATCTCTTTATTTACCTTGCTGCCTGCTTCATATTATTTTGCGCAGACTACAGTGTTTGCGTATCTTAAGGATGCAGATGGAAAGCCTGTTGAACAGGCAAGTGTAGATTTGAAAGGAGCAGGAAATGATGTGACGGCAGACAAAATCGGATATTTCCAGTTTGTTGACTTAATGCCGGGCCATTATCAGATTATGGTTACAAAATCAAATTTTGAAACTAAAATGTTCGAGTTTGATGTAACTGCAGATGAGAAAAGAAAAGATCTGGGAGTAATTACTCTTTACTCTACATTAACAAATGCAGATCAAGGTTTGGCTATTATTGAGACTTCTGCGGATGGTGATGAAGGAGGGCAGCAAACGGCAACTGTAGGTTTGCTTCAGTCTTCTCAAGATGTATTCAACAGAATGGCAAGTTTTGAATTAGGTACATACTGGTTCCGTCCAAGAGGTATCGATAATAGAACCAGTGAGAATATGATGAATGGTGCTTCTATGGCAGGAGCAGATAATGGAAATGTTGATTTCAGTACTTGGGGAGGATTAAACGAAATCACTCGTTATCCGGAGATTTCTGCCAATCATGCTCCTTCAGAATATGCTTTTGGTGGAGCTGCAGGAGTATTTTATAAAAATACGAAAGCCAGTGAGTACAGAAAAGGAAGTCAATTGACGTACTCTTTGACGAACAGAAACTATAATAACAGGTTATCCTATAGATTCTCTTCCGGAATGAATAAGAACGGATGGGCATTCACAGGAATGATTGCGAGAAGATGGGCTCAGGAAGGAAGAATGGAAGGAACTTTCTATGATGCATACAGCGGATACCTTGGAGTTGAGAAGAAATTCAGTGATAGTCATACAATGACATTCAACGCGATAGGTTCTAAGTATACAAGAAGTTCTTCAAGTCCAAATACTCAGGAAGTTTTCAATTATAGAGGAATTTATTACAACTCTTATTGGGGATGGCAAGGTGGTGAAAAAAGAAACGAAAGGGTGAGAAGAGGATTCCAACCGATCCTTCAATTACAGGATTTCTGGAAAATTAATAAGAACTCTCAATTATGGACTTCAGTTTCTTACCAATTCGGGAAAGAATATAGCTCAAGGCTGGATTGGTATAGAGCAGATAATCCGTCTCCTACTTACTACCGTAACTTGCCAAGTTATTGGATGAACTATAGCAACCCGTCTCCGGATGATGCCGCCAATATTGGTATTTGGAGAGACAGATGGGCCAATAATGATCAGGCTTATACACAAATCAACTGGGATAATCTTTATAATAAAAACAGAAATGGAGATCTTTATATGCCAATATTTGGAGGAAGAAGAGCTGCGTATTTCCTGGTTGATGACGTAAAAGATGATAAAGTATGGAATGTTTCAACACATTATACTTATAATTTCAATGATACTTCACGTTTCATTTTGAATGTATCTTATCAAAATTACAGATCCGAACAATATAGAGAAGTAAATGACTTATTAGGTGCTGATTTTGCACTCAATATGGATCCGTTTGCGAGCAATACGGAGGCTAATAAAATTTACGGTCAATACAATACAAAAGAAACAGGAAATTCTGTTGCCAAAAGAGAAGGAGATAAAATCGGTTATGATTATATTTTCAGAAGACAGGAGGTTAAAGTAAATCCGGCTTTTAAATTTTCAACAGGAAAATTTGATGTTTTTGTTTCCGGATTATTCGGGTATACTACCAACAATAGAGAAGGGTTATTCCAGCATTATTTGTATCCGTCATCTTATGGAAAAGGAGAAGATAAAAATTTCTGGAATGTAGGGATCAAAGGTCAGGTGACTTATAAAATCAATGGTAGAAATTTCCTTGTTTATAACGGAGCTTACTTTTCAGAATCACCATTCTTGAATGATATCTATTTCAATACAAGGGTAAGTGGAGTTACAACTCCGGGTATTAAGAATGTGGTTATTGATGCGAATGACTTGAGTTATGTAATTTCTACTCCAATCGTTAAAGTCAGATTAACAGGGTACCTTGTTAATACTCAGAATGAAACAAGTGTACAAAGATATTTTGCTCAAGGTGTAAAGTTAACTACTTTGAATGAAAACGGAGATCAGGCTCCTGTTCAGGACGGTGCTTTCATTACTCAGGTACTTGCAGGTGCCAATAAGAGAAATATGGGAGTTGAGCTTGGTGCACAGGTAAAACTTTCTCCAACGTTAACAGCTAACGGGTTATTGAGCTTAGGACAATATACTTATACTAATAATCCTACTGTATATTTTGCATCTGATGCTGTAGGAACTTTCAGAGAACTTGACAACAATGGAAATATTGTAGCAAAATCTTATACCAATATGGGTGAAGCTACTTTGAAAAATTATAAACAAGGAGGTACACCTCAGGAAGCTTATACTTTAGGTCTTAGATATAGCAGCCCTAAATATTGGTGGGTAGGTGCAAGCTGGAACTATTTTGGGCACTCATTCTTAGATCCGTCTCCGGTAACCAGAACAGCAAGATTCTATACCAATCCTAATACGCCGGGAGTACCTTATGATGATGTAACACCTGAAGAATTAGCAAGAGTTTTAGCACCTACAAGACTACCTAGCGCGTTTTTCTTTAACATCAATGCAGGTAAATCTTGGATGATCGGTAAATATTATGTTTTATTATCAGCATCTGTTAATAACCTGTTAGATAATAAAAATTATATTACAGGAGGATTCGAGCAAACCAGAAACGTTAACTATCCTGATTATACAAAAGATTTTGATAGTGGTAATATGGTATTTGCTCCTAAATACTGGTATTCTCAAGGAAGATCTTACTATATTAATCTACAATTCAGATTCTAAAAATTAAATTTAAAAGTTGAAAACAATGAAAAATATATATTTTAAAGCGGCTATATTTAGTGCCATTTCAATGTTGACGTTCTCGTCATGTGTAAAGTCCGATGATTATGAAGTTCCGGAAATAACATGTACCAATAAATTTCCTGCAGCTAATCATCAATTATCCGATTTAGCAGCTTTAGGTAAAGCAAAACCTACAGAAGCAGATATCATTAAAGAAGATTATATTGTTGAGGCTTATGTTTCTTCTAATGACGAAAGTGGGAATATTTATAAAATGATGTTCCTTCAGGATAAACCTGAAAACCCGACACAAGGTATTGAAATTGATATCAATGCAGGAAATCAGTATCTTGATTTTCCTACAGGGGCTTTAGTAAGAATTAACTTAAAAGGCCTTATTGTTCAGTCTTATAATGGAAACGTAAAAGTAGGTTCTTATGATCCTAGTTACCCTATCGGAAGAATTAATCCTAATAAACTTTCAAACTATATGACGAGAGTTTGTGATGGAAGAAGCCCTATAGTAGCAGTAATGAAACCATTGGAATTTAACTCCATCAGTGAGGCTACTAAAAACGGAGCACACATCAATCAACTTATTAAAATTAAAAATGTTCAGTTCGAAGATGCTGAATTAACGAAAACCTTTGCAGACGATGGAGCGACAGGAGATCGTTACATCACAGATAAAAAAGCGGCAAGATTAGATCTTCGTTTTAGCAACTATGCAACATTTGCGAAGTCTCCTATTTCTCCGAAATATGCAAACAGTGGTGATATTATTCTTTGTTTAAGCCGTTATACTAACCCAAATAATGCAACAGTTTCTACAGAGCAAGCCTATATTAGAAGTTTAGATGATATCAACTTCCCTAATGCAAGATTCTCTCCTGGAATTCCGGAAAATCCTTCTGCTTCTGCTGTAAACTTATTTAACGGTTCTGATTTCGAAAATTGGGCTACTTTCATTGCAGGAATCGATTCTCAGTTTGGAATTAAACCTTATGCGACACAAGGTATTGGACTTGGATACAATAATACGAACTCTTTACAGATTTCCGGAAAACCTGCAAGCAATGATTATGTATTCACTGCGTTTGCTGCATCGGGATTACCGGCTAATCCTAAGAGAATTACAATGTATATCAAAGGAACAGCAACAGGAAAATCACTTTCTTTCAATGTTTATAAAACTGCAGCTCCCGGAGCCAATCCTACTTTCTATACCTTTAATCTGGGAACACTTACTACAGGGGCAATCTTAGATGTAGAAAGTACGAATTCATATACGGGATCTATCAACACAGCCGGACAATGGAGATTAGTGGAAATTAACCTTACGGGATTAACAGACCTTAACCTGGTAGCAGGAAAGAGTATGTTTGCTATCAAAACAGGAAATGCCGGAACTTATGATCTTCAGATCGATAATATCCGAATTGAGTAATATTTTCTATATTATAAAACTTCAAATAAAAAGCCGGTTCGTAAGAATCGGCTTTTTATTTGTTGAAGATTTTAAATTAAGAATCAACTGTTATAGTGTGATAATTAACTTTTTATTTTATCTATTTAGTTAGTAGTTATTTTTTTGGTATTTAATGTAATTTTGGATCAAGCGCAAAAGTTGTGGAACTTAGAGTATTTAGATCTATTTAATTTTAGAATTTCACGCAAAGGATTTCTATTATCTGGTGTTGTATTTTAGGAAGCAAAGGCTGAATCAACTGTATTGATTCTTTCTAAGCGTACGCATGTCTAAATCGCTTCATCAGCGACTTTTGTCGTTTTCTTAACTTCCTTATCAACTTGTCTTTTGCGTTTAAATAAAAATTTCAGTATAAAGCTTAGAGGGGTAAAAAGATAATTCTTTTTTTCTTCAGATTAACTGATTTTTTACCTAGTCCCCAAGTTTTGCACCTATCCGTAATTTTGGTTCTGTGTAGTCATAAAAAATACCCTGAAAATAACTTTCCAGGGTACCCATTTATAATGGTTAAATCTAATTTAATCTTAAAAAGAAACCTCATTCACTTCTTTTCCTCTTTGGAAGTTCATTGTTTTCTGGCTGCCTTTATAGGCAATATTTACCAGATTAATTTGCTTAGGAAAAGCGCTTAAAAGGATTGTATTTTTAATCTTTAAGGTGTTGATATCCGAAACGCCTCCGGTTTCGAAATACACCCATACAGTTTCTCCACTTACCTGACTTCCGGTGAAGGTTATTGTTTTGGGAGCACCATTGACAAATACATCAAAATTATTGTTCACATATTTTTTAACTTCTGCTTCAAATCCAGCTGTATTTGGATTGATCTTAATAGCATCAGAGATATGGCTTGTATTCATTTTTGTGGTAAACTTCAATGTTTTGCTTCCATCAATATAGTCCACTTTGGTCATTGAAGAGAAAAAGTCTACATACATAAAACTCATTAACACAAAAAATGTTAAAATTCCTGATATATATAAAAGTTTTTTCATCTTAATTAATAGATTTACAATCATACTTGCTAGTTATAGTTCACAAATAATATGCCAATTAAAAATTTACATTCACAGAATATTTATCATAAAATGCTTTAATGTGCGCTACTGCCTCATCTGCAGTATCTACCACACGGTAAAGATCTAAATCATCTTCGGCAATCATTCCTTCTTTTACCAGAGTTGCCTTGAACCAATCTAACAATCCGCCCCAAAATTCACTTCCTACGAGGACAATTGGAAATTTACCGATTTTGTTAGTCTGAATTAAAGTGATGGCCTCTGTAAGTTCATCCAATGTTCCGAATCCTCCGGGCATTACTACAAAGCCCTGGGAATATTTTACAAACATTACTTTTCTTACAAAAAAGTAATCAAAATTCATCGAATAAGATTTGTTGATATAAGGGTTGAAATGCTGCTCAAAAGGAAGATCAATATTCAATCCGATGGATTTCCCTTTAGCGTTGAATGCGCCTTTATTTCCGGCTTCCATAATCCCCGGGCCGCCGCCTGTAATAATTCCAAAACCTAATTTGGTTATTTTCTCAGCTATTTCAACAGCCATTTCATAATATTTGTTTTCCGGTTTCAGACGTGCTGAACCAAATATGGAAACACAAGGACCGATTTTTGCCAACTTTTCATAGCCATCTACAAATTCAGCCATAATTTTAAAGACCATCCAGCTGTCTTTGGTAATTGTTTCATCCCAAGTTTTTTGTCTGAAGCTATCGTGTAATTTCGTTTCGTTAACGTTTAGTTCTGGATTTACTAAACTTTCATCCCTAGTTCCATCAATTCCCATTGCAAAAAATTATTTAAAATGTTTTTCGGCTTCTATTACAGATTCAGGTCTACCGACATCAATCAAAATACTGTCGTGTACAAAACCGTGAATATGCTCGGTTTGCATCATGTCCAGATATTCTTCCATAACAGAAAATTTGCCTGTTCTTTTTATTTTTTGAAAGATGACCGGGTTAATGCAATGAACACCACTAAAAGCAAGAGCTTTAAATCCTTTATTGAATTCAGCAAGTCTTTGCTCTCCTGTCTGTACATTCAGCCAACCTCTTAAAACCATCTCATCATTGAAAAGAAGTTTTCTCGAACTTTCGCGGTCCGAAACTGCTAAAGTAGCAAAATATTTTATCTTTTTATGATATTCTATCAATGTATTGATATTTATGTTAGTTAAAATATCAGCATTTATGATTAGAAAGTCTTCTCCATGATCAAGAAATTTTCTAGCAAAAATCAAGCCGCCCCCGGTTTCCAACAATTCTTTGGTTTCATCGGAGATTTCGATATTGCATCCGAAATTATTATTTTTCTTTAAAAAATCAATAATCTGATCTCCAAAGTGATGTACATTAATCACAAAATCTTTTATTCCAAAACTTTTCAGGTAATTGAT
>NZ_PIZV01000020.1 GCF_002835665.1 Chryseobacterium sp. PMSZPI | reverse complement strand
AAATTCTACTTTCCCGTGGCCGTAGGGATGGTCTTCATCCTTTGGTTTTGCTGCCAAATGAAGTGAATATAGACCCATAAAAGCACTAATAACATTCACAATACTTTCCATGGCATCAGAGAATACGGAATCAGAATTGGTGAGACGCCATGCAATGATTTTTCCGATGAAAAGAATGATTCCAAAGGCGGCAATAATCTTCTGAAATCCTATTTTATCTTTATGGGTGTTTTTCTGGGTGGTCATATCGTGTTTGATAAAAAAAAGAATCTCAATTTTGAGACTCTTTTTTATTTTGTTAGTTTATACTAAGTTGTTTGCTGCAAGATATTCTGCGATTTGTACAGCGTTTGTTGCTGCTCCTTTCCTCAGGTTGTCTGCGACAATCCAGAGGTTGAGTGTCTTCGGCTGTGACAAATCTCTTCTTATTCTTCCTACAAATACTTCATCTTTTCCTTCAGAGTATAATGGCATTGGGTAGTGGTTGTTTTTCACATCGTCCATTACTACTACTCCCGGAGTTTCTGAAAGAATTTTTCTTACTTCGTCTAAATCAAATTCGTTTTCAAATTCAATGTTTACACTTTCAGAATGTCCTCCCTGAACAGGAACTCTTACCGCTGTTGCTGTCAAATTGAAAGTGTCATCTCCTAAGATTTTCTTAGGTTCTTTCATCAATTTGATTTCTTCTTTAGTGTAATCATCATCAGCAAATACATCACAATGAGGCAATGCATTTTTAAAGATCTGATACGGATATACTTGTGCGATTGAGTCATCCCCGTTAATTTCACCATTTAACTGGTCTACAGCAGCTTTACCTGTTCCGGTTACAGACTGATAAGTAGAAACGACTACTCTTTTTAAATCATATTTTTTGTTCAAAGGTCCTAAAACCATTACCAACTGAATGGTAGAACAGTTTGGATTTGCAATGATTTTATCTTCTTTGGTTAAAACATCAGCATTGATTTCAGGAACGACTAATTTTTTATCAGGGTCCATTCTCCATGCAGAAGAATTGTCAATTACTGTTGTTCCTGCTTCTGCAAATAATGGAGCAAATTCAAGAGAAGTAGATCCTCCGGCAGAGAAGATAGCAATATCCGGTTTAGCAGCTATAGCGTCCTTCATGCTTACAATCGTAAATTCCTTCTGTTTATACTTCACCTTTTTACCTACAGATTTTTCAGATGCTACTGGAATTAATTCTGTTACAGGGAAGTTTCTCTCCTCCAAAACTTTAAGCATAACTTGTCCAACCATTCCTGTTGAACCTACTACAGCTACTTTCATTGATTTAATTAAAAATTTAAGATTAAACTATTTATAAATTATAACGCATATAATTTCTTTTCTGTTTTAAGCCCCGAAGACTCTTGTCCAAGGGAACGCAAATGCAAATAAACCTACTGCGATTAATCCCATGATAACAACGCCTAAAGAAATGGTATCATTGGATTTTACTTTTTTATTAACGATTGTCATTAATACAGCTGCAATAAGCATAGAGAATGGGTGTTCAACATATTGGAATCTTAATGCCGCATTTTTCATTACTTCTCCCATATTTAAGCCTTTTGTGAAGTTAGTGATCAACATGATGATCCCTAGTAAAAACTGAACATGGAAAAAAATCATTGTGAAGAGGGTAGTCTTCTTTAAAAATTTGTTTACTTTTCCACTGAAACCAAACATAGTTGCTAAAAGTGCAATGATAAATAATGCTACCAAAAGAAGTTCAAGATACCCGAATCCTTTGTGGGCATGAAGCAAAATGTTGTAAAAATCCATAATCCTATTTTTTTGTACACAAAGATAACAAAAATCCCGGCTCAAAGCCGGGATTGATATTTATAAAATCTAATATTGTGATAATTAGAAGTTGAATGATAGGGTTGCAGACCATGTTCTTCCGAATCCGAACCAAACTTGGTTAACCTGGTTAATACCATTCCATGTTCCTGCATTAGCATAATCTTCATACTTTGGAACATTTGATCCTTTGTAAGTAGCTTCATATTGCTCTTTAGTTAAACCATTTTGATAGTTTGTGTTTGACTCAGCAATATAAGTTTTGTCGAATAGGTTGTAAACATTTCCGCGAACTGTAAAGTATTGTTTTGGATTTCTTAGTTTGATTTTGAAGGTGATTCCAAGATCAATAAGTCCAAATGTAGGAAGTTCTAAAGCTCCAGCTTGTCCAGCTTCTGGAGTTGTAAAGTTTAATACGTTTAGGTTAGCATAAAGTTTTCTAACACCTCTATATGTTCCATCTACAGATAGCCATTCTACTGGCTTAATAGTAGCTCCAATAGCTGCCGTCATTTGAGCAAAACCTCCAACTTTTACTTTATCAAGGTATAAAGTTGTCCCATTAACAGAATTATTTAAAGGAATAGGTTCGTTGTTTTCAGAGAACACATTTCCTGTTGCATTGCCTTTGTAATACCAGTCACCAATTGAGAATGAACCGAATAATGATATCATTTTAGTAATGTTGGCTGTTGCATCTGCTTCAAGACCTTGGTGGACTTCTGTAATTCCCATGATGTTAGCATACGCATTATTGATGATCATGTTATTTCCAGGATTGTTAGGGTCTGGTACAGTGATTGATAAGCTTCCAGATCTTTGAAATCTATCCTTCCAACTAGTTCTGTAAACATTCACATTCGCATTAAATATTTTTGAACGGAATCCATATCCTAATTCAACACCAAAGATCTTCTCATTTGTTAAATTTGGATTAAGGTAGTTTTTGTTATTAGGATATACTGCGTTTAGGAATGGTTGCTTGCTATAATATCCCACGTTGGCAAATACATTGTG
>NZ_PIZV01000002.1 GCF_002835665.1 Chryseobacterium sp. PMSZPI | reverse complement strand
AATCTTCGCAGTGGTAAAAAGAGAGGAACCTTTTGTAAATTTAACAAGATATAATTTGCACATGTCTTAGAATACACTAATGGTTTTATTCGTGTATTCGTGGCAAATTTCTTCGGAGACAAAATCTTTACGTTTATAAACAGTATATCATAAAAACACTTCTATCTTGCGTTTTCCAGCAATCTCATCAAAACTTAAGCGGAGCTACCACATTTTTTTCCTGATTGGTCAGGTATTTGAATATTTTATTACAATTCATTCTATTTTCTGTAGAATTTTTTACTATTCAATCAACCACTTAAAATATAATAGTATGTCAACACAGAATCTCAGTCATCTGGAAGCGATCAAAAAGATCAAAGAACTGTCGGAAAATGCAAAAATATGTATGTTCTGTACAGAATTGGAAACAGTACCTGTCAATTCCCGCCCTATGACATTACAGGAAACGGACGACAGCGGTAATCTCTGGTTTATCAGCAGTGGAACCAGTAACAAGAATTTTGAAATTAAAGAAAACCGGAGGGTACAGTTGTTCTTCATGAATAACAAAGACTCTCAATATCTTTCCGTATATGGTAAGGCATCCGTTTATAAGGACAAAGAAACGATAGAAGAGAAATGGTCTCCTTTAGCCAAAGCATGGTTTGATGGTAAAGATGATCCCAATGTAACCATTATTCGTGTAGAGCCTCAGGAAACTTATTATTGGGATACCAAAGCAGGAAAACTGGTAAGTTTATTCAACTTTGTAGCTTCTGCCGTTACCGGACATAAAACGAATAATTCGGATGGTATTGAAGGAAATGCAACCATTTAATCAGTATTGCGTTGCTATCAATACATCAATAAAATAATTCGTGCATTCGTGGCAACAAAAATAGTTGACATCACAGATCATAGAATACACAGATTACGCAGATTTTACAAGTATCTGCGTAATCCGCTAAATCAGCGTGAGAAAATCAAAAATTCTCAATAAACCAACCCATCAAATATGCAATTTCATTTACCCAATTTATAGTTTAAATAATTATTCCACCTCAAAAACAGCCTGAATCTCCACAGAAGAATTAACGGGAATAGATGAAGCTCCCAGCGTAGCTCTTGCATGTTTCCCTTTATCTCCAAAAACCTCAACCGTTAGATCTGAAGCAGCATTCATCAAATCAGCATGTTTCGTATAATCATCTTTAGTATTAAAAATCCCTGTAAGTTGTACACATTGTTTCACTCGGCTTAGATCACCTCCTACGGCTTCATTCAATACGGAAATAACGTTCAACATGGTTAGCCTTGTAGCGTCTTTTACCTGCTGTTCATTTACATCCACACCCAATTTTCCCGGGTTTACTATTTTCCCGTCTCTTAGCGCTACCTGATTGATGAATACCAGATTACCGGAGCGAACAAAAGGTTGATAATTTCCTGCCGGTTTAGGCACTTGAGGAAGAACAATATTCTTTTCCTTCAAAATTTCATTAAAATTTCGGTGATTTTGAACAATTGCAGTTGTTTTTTTAGAATGGGTATCCTTTAAAGCGAGCGTTACTTTTGCAAAGTTTTTTCCCTGAAGTTCAGCTAAGTACCGTTCTCCTTTTGTAGGACGTTCTACATCCTTTAACGATGCCATACTGGTAATTCCCAGCACAGAATTCCCCTGAGGAATTGCTTTATTAAGATCCTCAGTACCTCTGATTCCGTTAGAAACCAATATCATTCCATGGACTGCCAGACTATTCCAGAATGCCTGAAGAGCCAATTCTTTTCCTGCTCCACTACCCGCCGACATGAAAACAGTAGCCGGAATACCTTCCAATGCATGATTGGTCCACAATTGAACAGTTTTGGATAAAAACTCACTCATTCCTGTACTTATATTGCCAAAATAAACAGGAGAACCAAAGGCTATACCGTTATATTCCGTCAATTCCTCCACTGTTGCTATAGGAAGATCCTTTATTTTAGGGTTTTGAGAGGCTTTTACCAATTTAATGTAGGATACTCCATTGCCTTCGCTTTCAATTCCTTTTGCTATTTCTTTAGCCAGTTCGTAAGTTCCTCCATTATCTGAATGGATAAGTACCAATATTTTAGCTTTATTTTGTGCCATGATGTTGATGTTATTGAATAGTAAAATTAAAATAAAAAAAGAGCATAGTTTTTTCATTATGAATGAGATATAATTTTATTTTGTTCGGATTATTTTTTTACACAGAGTTTTTAGATTAAAAAAATAAAATCAATGAAATGATCTTCTAATCATGTTACAAAATTAGTATTGGCGTTTTTATTAAATTTGCCAAAAAATACATCCAAAACGACAACATGAAATGTGGATTAACAGAAAAAGCCGAAAGTCAGTTTGTAGACACCATAGAAAAGGAAGCTTATGTATGGCGTGAAAAAAACTGGAAACATGATGATTATGAACATATACACCATCGTGCCCAGCTTAGTTTCGTGGAAGATGGCTATCAGTATTTTCATATTGATCAAAAAATTTATCTGGTTCCACAATATCATGTAATTTGGGTCCCATCAGGAAAAGCGCACAAAATAACTTCGGAGGCTCAAACGGTAAATCTTACCGTATTCTTATTTAAATCTGTATTTGAAGATGAGTTTTATCAGAATGTTCAGGTATTTGCTGTTCCTGCCGTTCTTAAAGAAATGTTATTATATGCTTCAAAATGGAATAAATCCCTGATTGAAAATGAAGAACAGGATATTTTTTTTAAAGCTATATTAAAAAGTCTTCCTAATTTCTGCAAAGAAAGTCATAGCTTGGAAATTCCCGTTCCGACCGATAACAGACTCATTCCCGTATGTCAGGATATCAATTCCAATTTTAAGTATAATATGGATATTGATTCTTTGGCAGAAAAAGCACAAATGTCTGTCAGAAGTCTTCAAAGAATCTTTAAAAATGAAACAGGAATTACCTTACAAAAATACCATCAGTTAACGAGAATTTTAAAAAGTATTGAACTCATAGACACCCAACAATACACTTTAAGTGAAGTAGCCTATAAAGTGGGATATCAAAGTCTTTCAGCGTTTACCTCATCTTATTTTACGGTGATGAAAACGAAGCCTAAATTAATTAAAAATTAAACATAGAATTTCAAGATCAACCCTTTTTTTGATAAGGAAATACTTTCTGTAAATCCTTTGTAGCCGGTCCGCCCAGTATTTTTCCGTTAACATTAAATCTCGAACCATGACAAGGGCAATCCCAGCTCAACTCAGCGCTGTTCCAACGAACTTCAACACCGGAAGCTTCTTTTACAAAATCGGAAAATCCAGCAATTGGCTTTATCCTTGAGGGATTGAATAAATCTTTATATTTACTTTTCCCCGTAAGAATCAAATCATGAAGAATCTGTGAAGAAAGGGTTCCGAATATCATTCCGTTTCCCCTGAAACCTGTTGCTACGAAAGTTTTTCCCTTACTTCCCGGAAGTTTTCCGATATACGGTAGTCCGTCAACAGGTTCGTAATACTGGCTTGACCAGCTGTAATACACCGTTTCAACTTTAAAGTGTTTTCGGACATAATTTTCAAGTTTTGAAAAATGCTCTCCTGTATCGTCACTATGTCCTGTTTTATGGTCTTCCCCACCCGCAATGAGAAGGTTTTCACCATCATATTCCTGAATCCGGAAATAATGATAAGGATCACAAAGGTCATATCCCAATTCCCAAGGGTATTGATCATCTTTCAGAGTAAAAGCCATAGCATAACTCCGATATGGAGCATTGGTAAAGTGGAGAAGGTTTATTCCCGGAGGTATATGTGTAGCATACACAACGTTTTTAGCTTTTATTTCTCCTTTTGATGTTTTTAAAATCACATAACCTTCCTGTTCATCATAATCTTCACAACGACAATTCTCCTGAATTTCCCCTCCCAGATTTATAAAAATTTTGCAAAGTCCTTTAATGTATTTTATCGGATGGAAATGCCCCTGGCCAGGAATACGAACAGCTTCTTTAAAAGGAATTGGAAACGGAATATCGTTTACATAGATCATTTCATGTCCTACTTTAGCAGCTCCCTCAGCAATGCTTTTCAATTGTTCTTCCTGTTGATCATCCAAAGCAAAAAGATATGCTGCCTTTCTCGTGAAATCACAAATTATTTTATAAGTATCAATATTATTCTCAATAATATCAATGGCATCTTTTCCCGATTCTGCATATAATTTGGCATTTTCCAATCCAAAATCCCGAATGACCTGAGTAAAGGTTGTATCAAAAAAATCATTCAAGTGAGCTGTTGTCCCCCCTGTTGTTCCATAGCCGATATTGGCAGCCTCTAAAATAATACACTGTTTGCCGGATTCTTGTAACTTCAAAGCCGTAGAAACACCTGTAATTCCACCTCCTACTATAACAACATCAAATAACCGGGAAAGGTCTGGCTCCGTTGAAAATTTCTTGATCTCATCCTGCCATATACTTTTTCTTGCGCCGTCTCTATACATAATGAAAAATATTAAAGTTTAACAATCCAATCATCCATTTACAATCATTCCTCCATTAGGATGAAGTACTTGCCCTGTAATCTGAGCCGCGTCTGCGCTTGCCAAAAACAGAAAACTAAAAGCAACCTCTTCAGGAGTAGCATTCCTTTCTAAAGGAGATTTATTAAGGTTCTCTTTCTTTTCATCAAAGGTTTTTTCCGTAAGTGGTGTCGCTACCGGCCCTGGAGCTACAGCATTAATACGGATTCCTTTCGGTTTTGCTTGTAAAGCCAAAGAGCGTGTAAAAGAAACAATGGCACCCTTGGTTGCTGAATAATCCAGCAACTCGGGATGCCCCTGATAAGCAGAAACGGATGTTGTATTAATCACACTGCTTCCTTCTTTCAGGTTTGAAAAAACAACTTTTGTCAATAAGATCATTCCAACAATATTGGAATCGAAGGTTTTCCTAATATTCTTTTCTTCAAGCTTTTCAATATGTTCGGCAGGAAACTGCACTCCGGCATTATTAATCAGAATATCAATTTTTCCAAATTGTGCAATAACTTTCTTTGTTGTTTCTTCACAAAATTCATAATCGTTGATATCACCTTTAAAAATGATACATGTTTTTCCCAGATGTTCAATTTCTTCCTTTGTCTTTTCAGCATCTTTTTCACTAGAATGATAAATAATGGCAATATCAGCTCCTTCTAATGCAAAAAGAAGCGCTACCGCCTTGCCAATTCCACTATCGGCACCGGTAATCAAGGCCGATTTACCATCTAATTTCCCCATGTTTTCAAATGTTATTTTTCCATAGGTTTTTGCATTTCAGACATTCTGTGAGCTACCATAGTATCGGTAGAAAGATTCGACATGACTACGGAAAATTTATTTTTTAATCCGGAAATCACTTTATCATTACCATTCATCAATGCATGATAACCATCAATAGCAACTTCTTCCGGTGAAGCCAGCGTATCTTTATCTTCCAACAGTTTACTTTTGTTCATATCTGCTTTATTAAAGAAATCCGTATTCGTTGGTCCGGGTAAAAGTGCCGTCACACTAATTCCGGAATCTTTTAATTCTTCACGGATTGCTTCCGACCATGATAACACAAATGCCTTGGTCGCGTGATATACCGAATGCCAAGGACCGGGAAATTTACTCGCTACAGAAGCAAGATTTAATATTTTTCCTGATCCTTTGGACAACCGGTCCTTAATAAACAGTTTGGTCAAAATAATAACCGAGATGATATTTAAATTGATGATATCTAATTCTCTATGAATATCTGTATCCTGAAATTTCCCATAAACTCCTTGTCCTGCATCATTTACCAGAATTTCAGGGCTTATCCCATTCATTTTCAATTCTGAATAAAGGGAATAGGCTTCTTCTTGCAGGAATAAATTTTTTGAAATGCTGACAACATTGATTCCATATTCCTTAAATTCATTTGCTTTTTTACTTAATTCTTCGTGATCTCTGGCCACAATAACAAGATCATAACCATTTCGGGCAAATTGTTTTGCCAATTCGTATCCTATACCACTGGTAGCACCGGTAATCAGGACATATTGATGTTTTCGTTCCATTAGTTTTTATTTTAAGATTAAAAGTCTGTTGAGCTCACTTTTAAAGCATCCTAAAATAAATTCCGTATAATAAAGCTGAGCATTCAGGGCTTGTGTTTTGGGATGCAATTCCAGTTTTTTGGTAAGGATGATTTCGCCTTTGTATGAAAATGAGAAATAGGCAAAAATTTTATAATCTGAATTTCGGATTGGAGTACAATAACCTGTAGTAGCAATAGACCAATCAGATTCATATAATCTGGCAATACTTAA
Source organism: Chryseobacterium sp. PMSZPI (assembly GCF_002835665.1). Lineage (GTDB taxonomy): Bacteria > Bacteroidota > Bacteroidia > Flavobacteriales > Weeksellaceae > Chryseobacterium. The sequence goes on along the minus strand of NZ_PIZV01000002.1, from coordinate 172,772 downwards.
TGCCATTGTTTCAGCTATATTTTCAGAGACACAATCGCATTCTTCAGCTTCTTGTTTATTAACCTTCAATAATTTCACTTTTTCCGGTAATGTATAAGCTGTCATACCTCCTTTATAGAACATTGAAGCATTCTGCATTTGCGAAAATGCCAATTGTAAACATCCTGATGTGACACTTTCTGCTATTGAAATGGTTTCATCTGTCGTCATCAGGGATTGACTTATATAGTCGAGAAGATTCTTTTGAAATTCCATAATACTTTCTTTAAATTGTTTAACGGGTAACTCTTGAAATCCCAGACTGAAAAAAAAGCTGCCGAATGAAATACAAACAGCAGCTTTCATTGAATATAATGTGTGGTGTGAAGGCTACATTAATTTTGCATATTTCTTTCTGTTTCCAATTCCCAGACTCTATGCTTTTCAATCGCCTGAATGAATTTTTGCATTGGAGTTCTATCTTCCCATGTAATAATAGCCGGATCTTCATGCCTTTTAGAAGCAACATTGCTATTTTGATAAAGGACTTCGGTATCTGTCCCAAAGTAAATCGCTTTACAATGTTTGTAAGCCTCATTAATAAAATGCAATACAAGATGTTTGTTCTCCGGTATCATCAGCTCTTTTGCAGATTCTTCTCCGGAAGCAATAAAAAAGGCATCAAAACATACGCTGGCAGTGCTTGTCAGAGAATGTTTGGGAGTCAATTCTGAACCGTCATTAGTTTTTACCTTAGCCAGATTTGGTGCAATAAACTCTATTCTTGCTCCTTCCTTTTCAAGAGCTTCTTTCAGGTCATTTACAACACCTGCATCAACTCCATTGGCTACAATGAATCCTATTTTTCTGCTTTTAATAGTATTTTTAACAGTATTCCGCATACTTAATGCTTCGGAAATCTTTGTTTTCGGTTCTTTTTCTTCACTTTGCAGCTCTACAATATTACTGTCTGCAGGTAAGCTCTGGTTGGGCCATTCCAGTTTTTTCACTTCAACGCCTAATTTCTGTGCTACTTTCCATGCCAGAGACCTATCTATATATGCCAGTTGTCCTACCAATCTTTCCCTCACTTCAGGTAATGTCACTTTGGATAATTCAAAAATAAAGGCATTCTGAAGATGTTCTTTTTCCGGAAGTGACTGGCTATTGTAGAATAGTTTTGCCTGAGAATAATGATCGACAAAGCTGTTGCTTCTTTCTCTGATTTTAGCTCCTGAAACTCTTTCTTGCTGTGATGTAAAACCTCCTTCAGACATCATTGCCTGAAAAGGACATCCGCCACCCGTAGAATTAGGATCATAACTGCTTTTCCCTTTTACAATCTGCTGTCTCATATGCCCATCCCGCTGATTATTATGAACGGTATTAATCGATCTGTTAATTGGGATTTCGTGAAAATTTGGAGAACCTAACCTTGATAATTGAGTATCCGTATATGAAAATAATCGTCCTTGCAACAGCGGATCGTTGGTAAAATCTATTCCGGGGATAATATGTCCGGGATGGAAAGCAATCTGTTCCGTTTCAGCAAAGAAGTTATCCGGGTTTTTGTTCAGCGTTAGCGTTCCAACAATTTCTACAGGAACTTCTTCTTCGGGAACCAGCTTGGTAGGATCGAGAAGGTCAAAATCAAACTTATGCTCATCTTCTTCCGGAATTAACTGTACCCCGAAATCCCATTCCGGATAGTCGCCATTTTCAATAGCTTCCCAAAGATCTCTTTTATGAAAATCAGAATCTACTCCGGAAATAATCTGAGCCTCGTTCCAGGCAACAGAATGTACTCCTAGTCTCGGTTTAAAATGAAATTTCACAAAATGAACCTTTCCTTCTTCATTCACGAATTTAAAAGAGTGTACTCCAAATCCTTCCATCATTCTTAAACTTCTCGGAATTGCTCTGTCACTCATCAGCCACATGATAACGTGCATACTTTCAGGCATCAGAGAAATAAAATCCCAGAATGTATCGTGGGCAGAAGCAGCTTGTGGAATCTCATTATCAGGCTCCGGTTTTACAGCATGAATAAGATCCGGGAATTTAATAGCATCCTGAATAAAAAATACAGGTATATTGTTCGCTACCAGGTCATAATTCCCTTCTTCAGTATAAAACTTTACTGCAAACCCTCTTATATCTCTTGCCAGATCGGTACTGCCTTTACTTCCGGCAACTGTAGAGAATCTTACAAAAACAGGAGTTTCTTTTCCTAATTCTGTTAAAAATTTCGCTTTGGAGTATTCTGCAAGACTTTTGGTGAGTTTAAAAATACCGTGCGCTCCGGAACCTCGTGCGTGTACTACTCTTTCAGGAATTCTTTCATGATCAAAATGAGTAATTTTTTCTCTCAGAATAAAATCTTCCAACAATGAGAGGCCTCTTTCTCCCGCTTTTAAGGAATCCTGATTGTTATTAATTTTCAGTCCCTGATTGGTGGTTAGCTTTTCATCCTCGTTAGAAGTAGTATGAAATTTAAGTTGGTCTGCTTTTTTGTTGTTTTGTTCGTTGGTGTTCATATTCATAATCTTTTGGTGGTTGGTGTATGGAAAAGCAGTTTATAAAGGTTCGATACAGAAATTAATCTGTCTTGGCATTCTCAAGAACATCAAGGAGTTTCATGATATATTCCTCTTCTTTTAAAACTTTATAATAAGCAGTTTTGGCGTATAAAGTAAATGAAGGTGATTCATATCGTATTTCAGTATCCATGGTATTAATTTCTTTGGTGTGTTGAGTATGAAACTCACGGATATTGAGGAGGTATTCTTGCATATAAGTATCTACCACTCCTTTAAGAACCTCACATTTTGCATTGTTTTTAATCTTTTCTAATGACTTGATTAAAAAAGCCATAACTCCATATGAATTGATAATAACCGGAAATAAAGATTCATTTTCTATTGCATTATTTTTATCATTCAATCCGGAATGTTGTAAAGTTTCATTTTCAAAAATCATATTTTATAAGGTTATTAGTTATGAGGTACTTTTAAATATTGCTCAAAATAATGGAGGTCATTTTTGTCTTTGATGGATAGATAAAACATGATTTGTTCAGGCTCTTTCAATCCAATACTATTGAAACAATCAAAATGGGCAATGAGTGCCTGAATATTCTCAACATCTATATTTTTCAGGATGACAAATAATAAGAAGATATTATCTTTTATCTCTTTAGCATAGATCGCCGCTCCGTTTTCAAACCATTTCCCTTCATTGGTAACTTTTATAAAGTCTTTGTGTTTCAGGGTTTTTATTATTTTTTGACAATCCATATTATTGTTGAGTTCATGGTTAAAAAAATAAGCCATACAGAACAAGCTATACGGCTTATTGGATAGCTGGTTTAGTTTTCTTCCTGATCTGCATCAAAATTGATGGATGTTTCTGCAATTTCAGTAAGATGATAGTCTGTGTCTTCTTCTTCCACAAGAGTTCTTTCGAGAAGATCTGCTGCTTTATCATGTCCCATGGTAATAGCAAGCTGGGCAAGTCCTCCATAAGTAGCAATTTCGTAATGCTCTACTTTTTGGGCAGCAATAATTAATGCTGCATCTCTTGTTGAGGTTCCTTCTTCGGTAGATTTCATAATTTCTTCACCTTCTTCGATGATTCCTTTTATGGCTTTACATTCCTTTTTTTCAGGTTTTTCATCAATTAGTTGGAAAACTTTTTCAAGACGTTTTACATGTTTTTGAGTCTGAAGATGATGATCTTCAAAAGCATCTTTCAAGTCTTCTGATGTCGCTGCTTCCTGCATTTTTTCCAATGCATCAAGGATTGCATTTTCAGCATAGTAAATATCTTTAAGTGCACTTACAAAAAATTTGTGAAGTGGTGCATTTTTCATTTCTTCTTCTTTCACAGTAGCATTGTCTACCGTTGTTTTCTTTACTGCAGATGCAGTGCTGTTTGTTTCTGTTACTTTATTGGCCATGATGTGAAATGGTATTTTGTTTTTTGGAAAAGATTGCCCCTTTTATGTTGGCTAAAGGGGCGATCCTGGAAAAAGAATTATGAATTACGTCTGCCTCCGAATCCTGATCGTCCGGAAGATCGTCCGCCTCCATGGGAAGCTTGTCCACCCATTCTGGCTATTCTGGTACGATCAGCTTTGCTCATTGCAGCAAAACCTCTTCTTGAACTACCATTTCCTGATGATGACCCTCTGCTACCTGAAGTTCCACGAGAACCGTCTCTGTTTGAGTTCAATCCTGATGCTCTTCCGCCTCCATGAGATGCTTGTCCACCCATTCTGGCTATTCTGGTACGATCAGCTTTACTCATAGAAGCAAAGCCTCTTCTTGAAGTTCCGTTTCCTGATGATGACCCTCCTCTGTTTCCGGATCTGGAACCTGAGCTTCCACGGGATCCTCCCTGAGAACTTCCACGAGAAGAGCCACCTCTTCCGGAAGTGAATCTCCCCTGGCTATCTCTTTGCTGGTTCCTATTTCCACCGCCAAAGTTTCTGCCACTACGCCCCCTTTGATCATAATCGTCGTCATCGTCATAATCTTCATCATAGTCATCGTCGTCGTAGTCATCATCATAATTATCATAATTATCATCGCCATCATAGTCGTCATCGTCATCATGTTCAAAATAATTCTCATATTCTGAGAAGTCATCATCATAATCTTCATCTCTTGATGCATCATTAAAACCATGATCATATCCTAATTGATATATTTCTTCAAGGTTTTCTGGTGAATGTAAATATCCTCTTGAGCTACGATTTCTTGAATTTCTAGTGTTCATAACTGAATTTTTTATTATTAATATTTAGTGATGTATTGCAGCCCGAGACTAGTATTAGACGGCAATGGGTTGGAGTCGGTAATTTCAAATTGAGCTTAAAAGCTAAATGCTTTTTTTTCGTTCCTTTTTAATAAGGTTTAAAGAATTGTCTTGAAAATTGATATTTCAAATGTACGTTTTGAATAACTCACTTTTTTATGACCTGAGTCATGTTGATCAATATTAATATAAAATTTTTCTGTTTTTTAATTGAATACTGCCTTCTTTTTCCATTTTTTTTAAAGTACGAATAACAGTTTCAACACGTAATCCTGTCAGATTTGCAATTTGTTGCCTTGTCATTTCCAATTCGAAGCAGCTATTACAATCTCCACCATGAAAACTTTTAAGATAGTCAAGAAGTGCTTTCAAACGCAAAATCGGATTTTGTGAAGCCATACTTTGCATCATCATCAATTTATAATAGACTTGTTGCGAAAAACAGGCATTCATTTCCAAAGAAATATGAGGATGCTCTTCAAGCATTTTTATAAAATGGTCTTTTGGCAATCTTATAATTTCCGAAGCTTCAAGACATATAGCATTCATAGGATAAGGCTGATTCAGAAAAATAAGCGGATCGCCAAAACTTTGATTTTTTCCTAAAATATTGTGGATAAACTCTTTTCCGTCTTCATTATAATTATTAAGCTTAACTTTTCCTCTAACGATCTGAAAATAATAAAATGCATAATCTCCTTCTTTAAAAATCATTTCTTTCTTTTTATACATTTTATCTTCTGCACCCAATGAGTACAGAAGATTTACGTCGATATTCATGCAGCTTATCGTTTTCATAAACGTTGTTCTTTTTAATAGAAAAAACCGTAAAATTCAATATTTAAAACTGGCTTAATACCTGTTGTGCATTTTGATATTTTAACGCCAGCTTGAAGTAAAGTGGTTTTGAAGCCGGGAGCTGGAAGTGATGAAGGCCATAAAGAATAACTATTCATTTCTTTTATTAATTCTCAGGCAAAAAGTAATGATGTAATAGGCTGTCAGTCTTTACAACTGAAAGTAAATCCCAGCTTCCAACCTATTTACCATACTTCCTTACCCAGAGCTCAGGTGATTTTACCTCAACATGTACAACGGATGGATTAATATAAAATTTTACGATTCTCAATTCTGACAATTTTATCTCTTTCCATATGTTTAATGGTCCTTATAACCGTTTCCACACAAATACCTGTAAGACTAGCCATCTGTTGCCTCGTTAATGGAACCGTAAAAGAATATGGATCTACATCTTCCTGAAAACTTTTAAGATAATCCATAAGACCTTTTAGTCTTGTAAAAGGGTGCTGGGAAGAAATATTCAACATCATTACAAATTTATAATAAAGGCGTTCAGATAAAAAACTACTGACCTTCATGTATAATTCCGGCGATTCTTTCAATAATTTTAAAAAATTAGATTTATGAAGTCTTAAAACACTACATTCTGTAATTGCTTCAGCATTCATCGGATAAGGTTTGTCTATAAAAAGAACAGATTCGCCACAGCTTTGTCCTTCAAATAGCAAATTTTGAATAAACTCTTTTCCGTCTTCATTATAATTGTTTAGTTTTACTTCCCCTGTAATAATCTGGTAGTAATAATGGGGGGAATCTCCTTCGCAGAAAAGGTTTTCTGTAGGTTTATAATCTCTCGTTTCTGCTCCCGCTGAACGTAAAATATTTTCATTGATAACCATAATAATTGTTCTTGGTGTTGTTTTCTTCTTCTTAGTCTTAGTAAAAATATCATTGGGATGCTTTCTATAACATGCAAATACCGAGCCTTGATTATTATTTAAAAAGTTAAATATGGTTAATTTTTTTATCAATTTTAAATAGTTTTCATTTTATAAGTATTATTTTTTTATCAAAATTATTTTATTTTTAATAATTTTTAATAATAAATTACATTATCATCAACAGAATACCTTAAAAGATAAAAAAACCTGTTTTCCATAAAGCGAAAACAGGTTTTTTTTGCAGATATGATGGATAAACTTTATTTTTTATTTTTTTTATTTTTGGATATTTTAATAGTATCTTTCTGTTTTTTAGAAGAAATACTATCTTTTCTATGCATTGTATCTGATCGGGCCGGAGAAGGCATAGGAGCAGCATGGGTTGTGGTATCCGTCCTTACAGTATCCATAATGATACTATCTGTAGTGACCGATCGCTCAGTACGTACTTCTTTTTTACAGCTAAGGACAAAAACTCCTATAAACATTAATGACATGGTAAGTTTCATAATAATCTATTTTGCAGTGATAATTCAAAAGTAGACTATTATGAAACCAAATGTTTATGATTTAAGTCATAATGCTTTATTTTTAATTATTTCGCAAATTTTTTCGTTCCTACAACACACAAAATCACACCTACGGTAATACCGAGCATTCCAATGCTTACCGGCTCATGAAGGAGATAAGCAGCCAATGCTAATCCAAAAAATGGCTGTAATAACTGAAGTTGTCCTACAGAAGTGATTCCGCCCTGAGCTAATCCTTTATACCAAAATATAAATCCTATAAACATACTGAATAAGGAAATATATCCTAATCCAAACCATCCCTTAAAGCTTACAGTTTCCAGATTCGTTGGAAAATAAATAAAAAACAGCGGTAGCATAATAGGTAAAGATAAAACTAATGCCCAGGAAATTACCTGCCATCCCCCTAATGTTTTAGAAAGCTTAGCACCTTCTGCATACCCAAGTCCACAAAGGATTACGGCTAAAAGCATTAGAATATCTCCTATCGGAGACGCAGAGATTCCTTGTGAAACTGCATATCCGATTACCAAAAGACTTCCGATAATTGAAAAGAACCAAAATACAGGATGTGGTCTTTCTCCTCCACGGAATACACCAAAAACAGCAGTTGCCAGAGGAAGCATTCCCAAAAATACAATGGAATGTGCTGAAGTAAGGTACTGCAATGCTAAAGAAGAAAGCAATGGAAATCCAATAACACATCCGATAGCCACCAAAGCCAATGAAAATATTTGATTTTTAGCAGGACGTTTTTCTTTATATATCAATAAGACCGAAAGTGCTAATACTCCTGCAATCACAGCACGGGCAATGGTTACAAATATAGGATCCATTTCCATTACAGCCAGCTTTGTTGCAGGCATTGAACCACTAAAAAGCAATACTCCTATGAAACCATTGATCCATCCGCTTACTGCCTGATCTTTCGTAATTGTATTTGTCATCATTTTTTTAAGTTTTAATTCTATGGAGCAAAATTAGAAAGGAAAAATAAATAAACACAGTATCAGTTTTGTATATTTGCATGAGCACAGTTAAAAAAATATGAGTAAAGAATTTTTATACACAGAGATAGCCGAAGGCATTGCCGGTCAGATCAGGAATGGAATTTTAAAAGCTGGAGACAAGCTTCCTTCAGTAAGAATGTTGTGCCAGGAGCACCAGGTAAGCATGAATACAGCCAAACGTGTTTTCCTCGAACTCGAATCTCAATCTTTGGTGGAATCGAAACCACAATCCGGTTATTTTGTAAGTCAGTTATTATCTGTTAAACTTCCACTTCCAGAAGTAAGCAATCCTTCTTTAATCGCAAATAATGATGAACCCAATGAGTTGATCAGTAAAGTCTATGAGAATATGGGTCGAAAAGATCTTACTTTTTTCTCTATCGGAATTCCATCAGGAGATCTTTTACCACAAGCTAAACTAAAAAAAGAAATTGTACATGCCATTCGCGAATTAAAGGAAGGCGGAACAGAATATGAAGAACTTCAGGGAAATTTGAAATTAAGAAGAATGATTGCCATACGCTCATTACAATGGGGCGGAAATCTCAATGAAAATGACATCGTAACCACTAATGGTGGGATGAATGCTCTATCATTCTGCTTAATGGCTTTAGGAAAACCTGGTGATACCATTGCTATTGAAAGCCCATGTTATCCCGGAATTTTACAATTAGCCAACGGATTAGGTTTAAAAGTGCTGGAAATTCCGACACACCCCACTACCGGAATTGAAATTGAAGCTTTAAAAAAAGTAATTCCTCAAATAAACTTATGTCTGTTGATTCCTAACTTTAATTCACCCTTGGGAAGCTGTATGCCTGATGAAAACAAAAAAGAAATTGTGAAAATATTGTCGGAAAATAATATCCCATTGATTGAAGATGATGTTTATGGTGATCTTTATTTTGGGGCAACTCGCCCAAAATGTTGTAAGTCCTTTGATAAAGACGGCAACGTATTGTATTGCAATTCCATTTCTAAAACACTGGCTCCCGGATACCGTGTAGGCTGGATTGCTCCCGGAAAATATAAAGATAAAATTTTAAAGCTTAAACTTTTGCATTCCACTTCATCTATTTCGATTGTGAATGAAGCCGTTGCCAATTTTATGAAATCGGGTAAATATGAAAAACACCTTCAGCAACTTCGTAAAACATTGCAAAGTAATTTTCAAAACTATGTACAGACTATAGCTGAATCTTTTCCGGAAGGAACAAAAACCAGTCGACCACAAGGTGGTTTATCATTATGGGTAGAATTTGATAAAAACATTCGCACTACCGAGCTTTATGATTTAGCAATCAAGCAAAATATAAGTCTTGCTCCCGGAAGAATGTTTACTTTTCAGGACCAGTTTGAAAATTGTATGAGGCTATGCTTTGGACTCCCATGGTCGGAAGAAACACAGACCAGGCTTAAAGAAGTTGGCCAGCTTGCCAAAAGGATCGATTTGAAGTAAGGAAGATGGAAGTTATAGTAGTCTTAAGGATATCTTTAGTGAGTTCTTATTGAGATAATAAAGACATCAGTTGTTTTATGTGTAATAGAACTTTTAGCCTCCATCTCCCATCTTCCAACCTTTTTATTTTTTATCCGGAACGAAATTTTTCCTTGCCAATTCTTTTCTTACCCTACTCAAACTTTCAGGCGTAATACCCAGATAAGATGCAATCATCCACTGGGGAACTCGCAATAGTAAATCAGGATACATTTTAATGAATTTCATATACCTTTCTTCCGCCGTCTCACCCAATAAAGAATTTATTCTGTTCTGAAGGCTTCTGATATGCTTCTGTAAAAGAAAATCACTTCTTTCAATACTATTGGGGAATTGTTCTACCAGCTTATTAAAAAAGTCAGGGTGAAGAAATAATACTTCCGAATCCTCCACAGCTTCTATATAATAGTTTGATTTTTCGTTAAAATAAAGACTGCTACGGTCCGAAATCAACCAACTTTCAGGAGCAAATTGTATAATATGTTCTTTTCCGTTTTTATCTATAGAATACATCTTGAGAAGCCCTTTTTCAACAAAAAAGATATGCCTGCAGATCTCACCATATTGAAGAAGAAACTGGTTTTTAGGAATTTTCTTTACTTCATAATGCAGGCTACATGTGTTCACATTTTGAAGAGGAACATTCAATACTTTGGCTAAATAATTATTAATATTCTTCATTATACAATCTGGCTTAAAGAGATATCCTGGTGTGACGCGCTATTAACAGGTTTTCCGTTTTCAATGACAATCAGTTGTGGACTTTCATGTCTTATTCCAAGGTCTTCGGCAATTTTATTCGAAATTGGTCTATAGGCCAATAAATCCAGATAATATACCTCTACCGGCTGATCCGAATGTTCAACTTCTTTTTCAAAGTTCTTCAATACAGTTCTGCTGATAAAGCAGCTTGTTGAATGTTTGAACACTGCTATTTTATGTTCATAAGAATGCTCTATAGCTTTTGCCAGGTCTTCTTCAGATTCTATTTTTTTCCAAAAATGTTTTTGATCAGGGGCCTCATTTTTTCCGCCAAATATTTTATCAAAAAAACTCATACATTAAATTGTTTTAAATGATGATCAAGATGTTTATATTCTAAAAATGTCCAGTCTTTTTCAGTCATGTTTCCGAATAATCTGTGGTTCTCCGGCAATTTTTTGTTTTCACAAGTTATCCGAAATTCCTCCAGCGTTTTCAGCAGATTGGTTTTTGATTCATCAAAATCACACTCAAAATTAACAATTAGTTTTTGAAAAGTAGGCATGTTTCTTGGAATTCCGTTATTGAAAACATACATTTCTACTTTAGTAATGGCTCCTATCGTCCTAAAGAGGACATTAATGTGTGGAAGTTCTATTTTTTTCAAGGCTACCTGAAGTACAAGATCGCAGTGTTTTAGCATTTGACAGACATTCATACATCCCCATTTTCCTGAGGAGTTTTCAGAAAGTCCGGAAATTCTGTCTACAATTTCCTTATAATATATCGGATCATTAAGAATTTTTCTTACCAACCTTTCTCTTTCTTCAGATTTTCAATATGGGCAAAATGGTGGTTACAATGCCAGACATACAGGGCCAGACTGTCTCTTAAATTATAATTTTTATTATGCTCAGGATGATGGAAAGTTCTTTCAAATTGTTTATTCGTAAGACTTTTAAGAAGAGTCACCCATCTCTGGTGAGTCCCCTTCAGCATTCTCATAGCAGGTTTTACAGGCATATGAAAACTATCCTGAAGTTCTGCCCATTTGGCTTCGTCATAAGGCTTTATTGTTGGATTATCTTCTGTAAGCGCTAATTTAAATCGAATAAAACTATTCATATGGCTATCTGATAAGTGATTAACAAGCTGTCTTACTGTCCATCCACCTTCTCTGTAAGGAGTATCCAATTGTTCATCCGTAAAGTGTTCAATGAGATTCTTTAGTCTCCCGGGAAAATCTTTGATCACTTTAATATAAGCATCCAAGGTAGTGTCATTGATATGTTCCGGTGCTTCAAACTGTCCTATTGGAAATTTTTTGTTCTCTAAATCACTCATTCTTCAGGGTTTTAATTTTTAAATATTGCCGATTTGTCCGATAATTCAGTTTTGGACAAATTTTTGTGGATTAGTTTTGTAAATTTATCAAAAATTCGAGAAATCTAAATATGAAAAAAGCGTTAATAATAGTCGATGTCCAGAATGATTTTTGTGAAGGTGGAGCACTTGCAGTTCCCGGATCTAATGAGATTATTCCCTACATCAATCTCCTAATGGAAGAAAACGAATATGACCAGATCGTCTTAACACAAGACTGGCACCCTGCCGGGCATAAAAGTTTTGCAAGCAGCAATGGTAGAAATGTTGGAGAAAGTATTATTTTAAATGGTATTCCACAATTTATGTGGCCGGATCATTGTGTACAGGGAACTTTTGGAGCAGAATTCCATAAGGATCTCAATCAAAATAAAGTAACTCATATTATTCAAAAAGGGAAAAATATCGAAATCGACAGCTACAGTGGTTTTCAAGATAACAACCACTTTGTGAAAACCGGATTGGATGATTTCTTAAAATACCACGATATCCAACTTGTAGAGATCGTAGGTCTGGCAATGGATTATTGTGTAAAATTCACAGCATTGGATGCGGTAGCGAATGGATATATTACTTGCCTTCACTTCAACGGAACACGTGCTGTCAACGTAAAACCGGATAATGGAAGGGATGCAATTTACGAAATGATCGAAAAAGGAGTAACTGTCTTAGGTTAACATTACAATTTTGTGACTCCTTACGAAATCGAATTCTTTTTATAATTTTCATAGGATTTTCAAGCTTTTATCAGTGTGAAGATCCTATGATTTTTTTTTCTGAAGTTTTTTGCATTTTTGTGGTTATAAATATCAACCATGAAATATAAGATCATTCCCTTTTCCACGCTTTTTTTATTTTTAATACAGTGTTCAGTAAAGCCTAATGTAGCGACTGACCATGCTGAAGTAAAATTAGACACTTTAACTTTATTTGATGCGAACAGACATCGCAAAATACCGGTGGCATTCTATAGTCCAAAAACCGAAAAACCTATTCCCAATCAACAACTTGTGATTTTCAACCATGGTTATGGTATGAATAAAGGCGGTGATTATTTTATTTACTCTTATTTAACTAAAAAACTGGCATCAAAAGGATATTTTACAGTAAGCATTCAACATGAACTTCCTACAGATGCTTTAATACCTGTGGAAGGAAAGCCTCAGATTGTCAGAAGACCTTTTTGGCAGAACGGCTCTGAAAATATTTTGTTTGTTTTGAATGAATTAAAAAAGACCCATCCTAATCTTGATTATAAACATCTTACTTTAATCGGACACTCTAACGGTGGCGATATGGTCGCTCTATTTGGTAATCAACATCCTAATTTGGTCTATAAAATCATTACAATGGATAACAGAAGAATGTTTCTCCCGAGAACTTCCATTCCTAAAATCTATTCACTACGTTCTAATGATTACCCCGCCGACGAAGGTGTTTTGCCTACTGAAGAAGAACAGAAAAAATACCATATAATTATACAATCTACTTCAATTAACCATGGTCATATGGATGATAAAGGCAATGATGATGAGAAAAAAGCTTTGAATGACTTTATTTTAACATACCTTAATGAAAAGTAATCTCAGCTTCCTCACAATAAAATGTGGATAACTTGTGAATTTTAACATTAAATTCATATTTCGTATTAAAAATATTAGTACATTTACTATGTAATACAAATCGAAGTGGAAACTTTTTTTGCTTTTCTTATCCTTGAAATTGCAATTAAATTTGAAATAAAAATTTAAGCACAGCATTGTCGGCTGTGCTTTTTATTGTTGTCTAATTAAAAAAATGAGATGTTTTATCTACTGAACTCGCTCCTAAAGAGCGGGTTCTTTTAGTTAAATAATTTTAAATACTCCGGAACTTCCTTCTATTTAGCAATGTGGATATACGTTCGCTTGGAAAGAAACAATACAATTGATTCAGCGTTTGCTTCCTAAAATACAACACCAGATAATAGAAATTCTTGGTGTGAAATTTAAAGATTAATATTCTAATGCATAAGCAAAGCCTCTTTTTGTAACAATATTCGATTTTTTTTAAATGTGATCTTTGTAATACCTATTGTTTAAATGGAAATTTGTAGCCCCACCAGGGATCGAACCTGGATCTAAAGTTTAGGAAACTTTTATTCTATCCATTGAACTATGAGGCCTTTGAGGTATTAAAATTACAAATTATTGATAATCTGATCTTTCAATTTTTTATTTTATTCCATCGTATTGATTCAATTTTATTGGTTTATAGGGATAAAGGATAAAATTTGTGGAGCCTAAAACTTAAAAGAAAAAATAATTAAAACAAAACACCAATTAGTGTCTATTTTTTTTATTTCTTTGCAAAAAAATAATCATGAAAAAAATAATAATTATCGTTTCCGGAATATTCTTAATTGGATGCAGTGGTAAAGATTGTGAATGTACACAACAAAAATGGGAAAGGAAAGCAACTTACACCATTGTTGATACCAGTGTTATTCCTCCTACACCTCCGAAGTTGATTTCTGCTACAGAATGGCAAAAAACCGGAAATGAAGAGAAATTTGATAATGATGATTGTGGTAGAAACGGCAGTGTAGGCAGAAAGGGTTCTACAGGTTTATCAACAAATATCAATGCCGGAACTTACACTAATCTAGAATTTGAATATAGAATTACGTGTCAATAAAGAAATCATATCTTCTTTAGCAAAAACTTGCAGTCAATGCAAATCTTGTTTTATTTCTACGATCGATATATGCATAAATTAGAATAAGATTTCCGAACTTTGCCTCATATTTTAAATGCATAGAAGCTAAAGCGAATGGAACATAATTTAGAATTACCTGTGACTTATAAAGGTAAAGAACTTATTCTCAACGGAAGACTTGCTACATTTACCTATGGATATAAGCTCTATGTTGATATTAATGGGCAGGAAGTTATTTTTGAACGGGATGATGAAGGTAATTTACGCGCTCTTGTTCCCGATGCTTCTTCGAATCCGGCTATTGAAAAGGGGCTTATTGCAGCAATTATTGAATTGTTTAATGACCTGCAGGTTTTGTAATTTGGATTAAATTAAGTTAAGTATAAAGGCTGGAAGAAGGAAGCTGGAAGTTACTTTCAGTTATAATGACTGAAAACCTTTTTGCCTTAAGATTAATAAAAAAGATGAATCGTTATCCTTTATAACCTTCACCACTTCCGGCTTCAAAACTGATTATTCCGAATTAATGTTAAAATATCAAAATGTACAACAAGTAGATCATTTTTGCTTTTTCCGATATTCCCCTGGCGTCATTCCCCTATACTTTTTAAAAAGTTTGGAAAGATGGCTTTCATCGCTAAACTGAAGTTCATAAGCAATCTCACTCAGTCGTACACTGCTGTACTTTAAATAGGTTTCTACCAGTTTAAGTCGATAATCTAATAAATAGTCTTGATATGAAGTCCCTGTTTGTTGCTTAAAATATTCACCAAAATAGTTGCCGGAAATACCAAAGTGATCAGCAATAACCTGAATTCCTGTTTTCTCTCTGTCCTTTATATTCTGCTGAATGTAAGTGATAATTTTCATGATTGAGAAAGCTTTCCGGTTTTCCTGTAGATCAGAAGTTTCACTGCTAATGATATTTCGCGCAATCAGATTGAGTAATATGGAAATACAATTTCTGATAATCAGATAATCTTCCGTTTTATTTTTAAATTCATTGGCAATCTGAAGGATAATGGTTTCTGCAAAATGTTCATCATTTTCATTTCTGAATATACATCCTGCCCTTGCATGATAATTGTTGCTGATATATTGCAACTTATATAGATTTTCACAACTTTCAATGCGATCTGCCTCCAAACGGATTTTATCAATAAATTCTATCGGACATTGTATTACAATAAGTTTCGCTTTTTTACTTTTAAAACGATAAACTTGCTGTTGAGGGATAATAAACAGTTTACCTCCTGTAAAATCTATATTGCGCTCATCATACATAAAATGTCCATCTCCATTTACGATATAAATAAATGAAAGAGAAACTTTGGTTGCTACAACAATCTCTTCATCTTTCAATTGGACTTCTTTAACGTTAATGCCTTCAAGAGGTAAGCCTTTCATTATTACACACTATTTTTTCCTTTAAAAGTACAATTTTCTTATAATATTAAGAGGGTATTTTTGCATAAAAAAAATATGAACATTCATCCAAAGCGATGGCAAGCCTTAAATTTTCTGATTGCCGGAGCTTTTCTTTCTCCTTTGGATTATTTTATTGTCAATATGGCACTCCCCTCTATAAAAAATGCTTTTAGGGCCAGCGATCATCAATTGCAGATGGTAGTAGCCATTTATGGACTTACTTATGCTGCTCTTGTTGTTTGCGGAGGTCGTTTGGGAGATATCTATGGTCGCAAAAAGATTTTCATACTGGGACTGTATACTTTTTTATTCTCATCTGTTGCTTGTGCCTTTTCATCAGACATTACATGGCTCATTATCTCAAGATTATTTCAGGGGATTGGTGCATCACTATTAGCCCCTCAAGTATTGGCTTCAGTAAAAGTTTTATTTGACAGTCATGAACAGCCTAAAGCGGTAAGTCTTTTCAGCTCGGTATTTGGATTAGCTTCTGTAATTGGGCAATTGCTTGGAGGAATATTACTAAGTATGCATTGGGGAAGTTTTTCCTGGGAACTTGTATTCCTTGTTAATGTCCCGGTGACCATCGTCTGTATCGTAGGAATACATTTCACGATGGACAGCAATCAACAAAATGAAAAATCAGGAATCGACTTTATAGGATCAGCACTATTGATTCTTGCTCTGCTACTGCTTATATGTCCTCTTATTTTTGGACAGAAATACCATTGGATATGGTGGATATTTGGGATTTTATTGGCAGGTATAGCTTTATTGATTGCTTTTTTTAAATACGAACTCTATCTTCAACAAAAACAGAAACCAATCCTGATTGATCCTACTCTATTACAAAATAAACCTTTTGCTTTATCTTTAGTCATTCTATTCTTTTATAACTTCACTTCGGGATTATTTATTTGCTATCCATATTATTTGCAGCAATTCCTCCATCAAAGTTCTATGCAGACAGGGCTGGCTATTGTTCCATACGGAATCGCTTTTTTCCTGGGACCATTTTTGATTCCTAAAACGAAACTGGTAACTTATAAAATGATTTACATAGGTTTAGCATTATTAATGACAGGTTTCATTTGTAGTGCACTCGTTTTTTATCTTCAGGAAAAACCTTCTTTTATAACGAATATTACATTGTTTTTAGCAGGATTGGGCCACGGGACCATTATGCCTGTCGTCATGAGAACCGCCATCACTTTTACAACGAAAGATAAAGCCGGACAAGCCTCAGGACTTGTAAGTATAGGAATGCAGGTAGGTGGCGTAGTTGGAGGAGCGGTTATTGGCACCTTATTTTTCAATGTAATCCCTAGTCTGGGGTTTACCAAGGCCTTTGCCCTATCCATTTTAATGATTGGAGTCTTTCAGATTATAGGAATATGGATGAACAGCAAACTAAAAAAATATATGACTTCATCTAAAATGACCTGAATTCGGAGTAAGGAATTTAGTATAAAAGGCTTGAAGTTGGAAGCTGGAGGTTACTTTCAGTTAAAATTACAGATAATCGTTATTCTTGATTTTTTATAACTCCCAACTTCAAACCTATTTAAATTTAAAATCCTATCTCAAATTAACATTAAAACATAAACCTTTACATATTAAAAAGATGAACAACAAAGAAAAAATCAGTAAAGAATTAGAAAATTTTTGCAGGAACATTGAAAAATGGTTCCGAGGTGAAACACAAGACCAGAAACTATTATATGAGACTATTATGTCTGGCTTTTCCTCTGACTTTAGTATGCTCAACGGAGATGGAGTCTCCATAACACTCGCCATGTTCTCGGATTGGCTTCCAACCGTATTTGGGCAATTTCCTGACCGCAGTGTTCAGATTGAAGATGTTGAAATCCATTATTCTAATGACCATGGTTTAGCTACATTCACAGAAATACAGATTACAGGAACAGTCTCCAACCAACGATCATCATCAGCTGTCTTTCTTCTTACTCAAGAAAAAGCACTATGGTTTCATCTCATAGAGAAATGGATATAGTTTTATTCCGGCTAATCGATGATTGGTCTACTCTAGTTTCAAGGTTTCGAAAAATGGCTGTTCATTCGGTTTTACCGGATCATTTTCTAACTGCTTAATATAGTCTGAAGGAGTCATTTTAAGTCTATCTTTAAATGCTTTAATGAAGGTTGTTGAGCTTTTATATCCCACTTCTTCAGCCATAGTCCTTATCGTATATCTTCTAAATTTCGGACTTTCTTTGAGTTGTGTAAGTACATAATGAATTCTCAGATTATTTACATATTCTGAAAATGACACACCTTTATATTGGTTGATAATCTGAGACAGATAGGCGGTATTTGTGTTAAGCTGCTTTGTTACGTTAGCTAATTTAAAGTTATTAGAGAGAAACTTTTCGGAGACTTCCATTCCTTCTAATTTTCTTAAAATACGGGCAACAAGTTCATTATCCAGAGCTGTTGTCCCGTTATTTTTTTCAGAAAGCAATTCTTCCTTAGTTTCAATTATCACTGCGTGCTGCTCAACACCTGTTTTTTTCTTTCTTTTGAAATATATAAAGAACGCCGCGGAACTCATCAGACCTATGATAAGAATGAGGCCTATCCATAAGAATATCTGACGGTGATCTTCCTGAATCATTTCTTTTGCTGACGACTTTATTTCCTGTTGTTCATATAGCCCTAGAACCTTTCTGCTAGAGATATTTTGCTGTTTCTTTTTCTCCATTTCAGATAAACTCAGCTTAGCAAATTTATAGGCATTTTTGCTATCATCCAGATTTTCATAGTTGATACTGAGCAAATAATATATTTTCAGCTTGTTTTCGGAAGTGTTTTTGGCAAAGGAATTTTCATCATATAATTTATTAATATAATGGAAAGCCGAATCTGTTTTTTTCGTAAAAGTATAAATCTCTGCTTTTCCCAACCAAACAGCCTCTCTGGAAAAATTCCTAGACATTAATACTGCATCTTTTTCACATCGATTAAATAATACTTGCGAATGATGATATTGTTTTCTTAATAAAACAATCTCTGCTTGCCAGCAAAGATTCAATGATTTGGAATAGGATGAATCTTTTACAATACCATATGCTTTATTAAAATTATTCTGGGCAGAATCTAAGAGCCCTTTATTCCCCGTATCCTTATACCATTTGATAAAAGCCTCTCCTTTGGTATTATAAGTAGCTGCTACTTCCTGCTTTTTGATAAAAGAATTGTATAGGTGATTGCCTTGATCTTCATGAAAATTTTTCAAGCGGGCATTTAACATCTCTATCCCTTTTTCGTAATTCCCCAATTCCATATAAGCTACGGCATAAAATATTGTTTGCTTTTTTCTGTAAATAGGGCTCATTCCTTGTGAGAAAGAATTGAGATATTTCACGGCTTGTACAATATTTCCCGATCTTTTTTCAATATAAAATAATCGGGCGATACCCATCTGTTTAAGCCCTTCATAATAAGTCAGACCCAACTTATTTTTATAATGCTGAATTTCATCCAGTGTAGTCAATACAGCTTGCTTTGACTCTTCATACTTCCCTTTTCTGTACAAAACGGATGCAGAGTCTAATTTGATTAATAAATGATATTTAAGATCGTACTTAGAAACCCGCTGAAAGTTTATATTCTCATTATTCAGCTTAAGATGTACAAGATCCCATTTGTCTTTTTTTATCAGGTTGTCGATTTCCAGAGATTCTTTCGAAAAAACTTTATCTTGAGCATAAAATTTTAAACAAAAGAAAAGAAGAATACAAAATGTTTTTTTAAGAATCATGGTTGTGTTTTTGTTTCCCCTAATTTACGAACTCAAACATTAACTCTGCACATCGTGAATAAAAAATAATATCATTTTAACAAAAAAATACATATTAATTAAAAAACAATCAATAAAACAAATTAAAAAAGCTAAAAAACAATACAATAAGATATAATACAGAAAATTATAAGCCTTTATCTCTAAATATCTCCATTTGTCCGACGATAATCGTTAATACAATTCCAAAACATGCAAAAAGTCCGTAAGAATACCTGAGATCAAACCCTTCAGCAATATATCCGATAAGAGGTGGCCCTATTAAAAATCCGAGAAACGAAATGCTGGACACAAAAGACAATGCAATACTCGGTGCTACTTTACTTACTTTACCTACTGTACTGTAGACAGAAGGAACACTTAAAGAACTACCAAGACCAATGATCATAAAAGCGATGATGCACACCCATAACTGAGGAAAGAAAACACTTATGAATAAACCACCACTCATCAAAACTCCACAACCTTGTAAAATTATTTTTTTTCCATATTTTTCAATAACACGATTTCCTAAAAATCTCCCTAAAGTCATCATCAAAATAAAACTGGTATACCCCAGTATAACAAATTTTTCCGGAGCTTTTACAATGTTTTGGAAGTATACTCCGCTCCAATCAAACATCGCGCCTTCAATAGCCATGCTTAGAAATCCAATGATTCCTAAACCTATCAATGTGGGATTAACTGATTTAAAAATAGATTGTTTTTGTGGTTCAACCTTATGAATTTTATTGGTAAGATGATTTTTACTATAGAACCAGAGTGATACTACAAGAATGAAAGTAAATATGAAATGATAAAGAGTATCTATTTCCATATTGATCATGAACAATCCAATCAAAGCACCTGCCAATCCAGCGAAACACCATGCACCATGATAAGATGCCAAAAGCTCCCTTTTAGTAATAGACTCAACCTCAATAGCCTGTGTATTGATTGCAATATTGCATAAGTTTCCGGAAACCCCAAAGAAAAACAAAACAACAGCTAAGGTCCAGTAAGAAGGTGAAATAGCAATCAACAAAAGAAAGACGGAATATAGAAGAAAACATTTTTTAATAATCCAACTGCTTCCGTATTTACTAATTAACTTTCCGGACAACACCATCGTAGAAAGCTGCCCAATCGGCATCAAAAGTAAAAGGGTACCCAATTCTGCCTCATTGATTGAAAGTGCATTTTTGATAATCGGAATTCTACTTGCCCATGAAGAAAAAACAAGCCCATGGGCAAAGAAAAGTAAAAAACAGGCTGTTGGCATTTTCGCATTATAAGATTCCGTGTCTTGCATTATATCGTATTTGATTAATATTTCCGACTGCGAAGTTAACAACAGCCATCCAATAAAATATATTCCATTTTTGATATTTTATATTCCATTTTAAACAATGCTTTTAAAAAGAAAAATTAACTGCTTACATTTGTCCATAGGTTCATCTTAGTAATATAATATCCTTAGAAACCGTTTCATCCCAATCAATAATTAACTGATACAATGATAGATATTAAACCAAATTTCGAAGGGTTATGTATTGAAAAATATAAAGCAAGCAATATTATTGAATTCCGAAAAAATGCCAATAGAGTCAATAAGCTTTTACTTTGCTTCGTATCAAAAGGTGAAATGAGTATTCAAAGTAACGAATTTCTATTTCATAGTAAAAAGAACTCTGTAATAATGCTACTACCGGATACAGATATCATAAATGTTTCCTCTAATAACGAGCTAGATTTTGTAGTATTCTTTATTTCCCTGGACTTTATCAGTACTTATAGCTTTTTGACCGTACTTCTTGCCAGTGATGAAATCAAGTTTAATCCGGTCATGGAAACGGAAGCCCCTGCCGGAAAACTGATATGGTCTACTGTAAAACTTATCAGGGATTACCATTCTAAAACAACAGAAGAAAGTACAGTAGAGGCTGTTCAGTATTTATTGTATGCTTTATTTGAACTTATTTCCAAACTTTATTTACCCGTCATTAAAAATAACAGCCTTTTACAATCAAGAAGTCAGGACATTTTAGAATATTTTTTTAAATTGCTAAATGAGCATGGCCATTTACAAAGAAGTGTTTTATTCTATTCTGATCAACTTCATCTTTCCCCTCAATATTTAAGCAGCTTAATAAAAAAAGAAACCGGAAAGCCGATTAAACAATGGATAAGTTACAGAGTTATAAAACATGCACAGGAGCTGCTTAAAACAACATCTTTGTCCATTAAAGAAATCAGTAATCATCTTCAATTTGTGGACCCTTCTCTTTTTTGCAGATATTTCAGACGTTGTACAGGTATTACAGCAAATACTTACAGAGAAAACTATAAGATAAAAAAATAAACCACTTAAGTTTTTTTTACTGCCGTGCCTTATGTGTAATAAGGACACCTAAGCTTTGTGAAAATCGTTGATTTTCATCTGATGTGGACTTTTCTACGGAATCGTTGTAAATCAACTTACTTAAGTGAACTAAAGTGTTTTTAAAATGAAAGCTTCTATTGTTTATAAAGTTTAAACCACTTTATTAAGGTTTGTCATGCAACAATATTCTATTATTTTCTATTTTTCATTAAATTTGTTATCAAAAAGTATTCATTATGATTGAAAAATGGATTTCACATCCCACTATTTTAAAAGGAACTACAATTGATTTGATTCCTCTGGAAAAAGAACATTTTGAAGAATTATATATTGCGGCATCTGATAAAGAACTTTGGGAGCTAATTCCTACCGACTGTTCAGAAAAAGTGCTTTTTGATAAAAATTATGAACTGGCATTATCAGAAAGAGAATCCGGGAAACAATATCCCTTTGCCATCCTACATAAAGAAACCCAAAAACTCATAGGATCTACAAGATTTTTCGAGATCTATCCTTCAGATAAAAAACTGGAAATCGGATGGACATGGATAACTAAAGAATTTTGGGGAACAACAATTAATTTAGAATGTAAACTACTGCTGCTCAGGTTTTGTTTTGAAACGTTAAAGGCCAACAGAGTACAATTAAAAACCAAAGACACTAATTTCAGATCCAGAAAAGCCATTGAGAAAATTGGAGGTGTGTTTGAAGGAATTTTAAGAAAAGACCGTATTCAAAATGACGGTACTACGAGAAATGCAGCATATTATAGCATTCTAGATGATGAATGGACTGCTGCCAAAAACAAAATTGAAACCCAAATTGCAGAGAAAAAAACCTTGATGAAAGATTTATAGCTTAATTTTATTTTCACCACAAGATAATCTCCATGAAAAAAAATCTTTTAACAAAAGAAGCCTCAACTTCAATTATTGCAAGAATCAATAATTTATCGGCTACTCATCAACCGCAATGGGGAGAAATGACAGCCAGCGAAATGCTTTTACATTGTAATTCATGCAACAAGCAGATTTTGAAAGAAAGCAGGGAAAACCACAGAACTACTTTAAAAGAATATTTGTTAAGAATTCTGGCACTCTATATCGCTTCTGATTTTAAAAAGAACATTAAGGGGGAAGCCAGACACGAAACAAAAGGAAAAGTCGACAGCATTGATTTTGAAAACCAAAAAAATGAATTTATTCATTTAATTCAACAGTTCCCAACCAATACTCGTCCTTTAACTCTTACTCATCCTGCTTTTGGCAATATTTCAACTAACGAATGGGGAATTGCTGCTTATAAACATATGGATCATCATTTAAGACAATTCGGGGTGTAGCAATATTTACATATTATCTTGGTTTTTAAAAATTAAGCAGTAATTTTTCTCCAACCTGTCAAAGCTCCTCCTATAATCTTCTTATTCTGTTCCCTTGTTTTTTCGTAAGTTTGTTCCATCAATTGTTATGGCAGAATATATTCTTGAAAACATTAATATCGGTACCCTTTCCGTATATGATCTTTTAAAACATACTACAGAAAGTTCTTTTATAGAGACTAAAGATTTTCATAGCATATACCCCATTAGTATTGAAAATAATACCGGAGTATTTACCAAATCATCTCTACAGGAATTTCCATATGTTACCATAAGCAAAATTGGAAATTCACTACTCTGCTCCTGTACTTGTGACCATCAGGATAAACTTTGTATACATCGCGCTGAAATTATCCATTGTATTTTAGAAGAAAGGAATTATCGTATTTTTTTTGATGAATTACTTCGCAAAAAAACATTAATGATCAAGGCTAAGGGTTACGGTCTGGAAAACGAGCCGGATCTTGATGTTTATTTTCAGCCTGAATATGTTGATGGAAAAATTGAAATTTCACCCAAGATCAAAGAAATGCTCCAGATAGATGAGCTAACGCTTAAAAGAGATTTACTTCCCCAGCAGACCTCTCCATTGGAAGAGCTTTCTTTATCGGAAACAGGGAAAAAACAAATATTGGTCATCAGCAAACATCGCTATTACAATCATCTGATTTTTTCATTGATGGAATCAGAAATGACCCAAACCGGTAAAATTAAAAATCCGGTAAATCCTGTGGATACCATGCAACTGATTTGGAAAGCAGAAAAACCGTTAGAGATTAAATTTTATACTGCTATCTCAGCATTTCAAAATAATTATAACGAAGATTATAATCCTGCAGAACTCGAAGCTTTAAAATTAATTGTACAGAATCCTCTGGGCCTGGAAGTCTTTTATCACGATCGTGAAATTGCGGAAACCATCTCAAACAAATCCCTTGTACCTATTACACTTAATACTTTAGATGCTAAGGTTCAACTTTCTGTATTTAAGAAAGATCCGTTTTATGAAATCACCGGAGAACTCCTGTGTAATGATCGTTCCATTCCTTTTAAAAACATCATCCTTCGGAATGAATATTTTGTATTTAACGAAAACACTTTCAGCTTCATAAGTGATCCGGATATGCTTCGGGTCATTAAATATTTTAAAACCAATCATGAGATATTATTAATACATTCTTCCAAATATGAAGATTTTATGACCTCTATTTTATCTTCTCTCGAAGAACGTATTCACATAAATTACAGCTATATACAATCCGCAACGGAAGTACAACTTGAAGCCAAGGATTTTACTGTCGAAAAAATTATTTATCTACGTCAACAGGAAAATTATATCGGCATTACCCCAGTGATCAGGTATGGAGAACTGGAAGTTCCGGTCTATTCAAGAAAGCAGCTTTTCGACACCGATCAAAATGGGAATCTATTCAAAGTTGAAAGAAATGATGCTCTCGAAGCCCGCTTTACCTCTTTAGTGATGCAACAACATCCTGATTTCGAAGAGCAAATGGATGGATATCAATATTTCTATCTTCACAGAGATAAGTTTCTGGAAAACAATTGGTTCCTTAATGCTTTTGAAATCTGGAGAAATGAAGGGGTAAGTATCCTAGGATTTAATGAACTGAAAAACAATCACCTGAACCCACATCGAGCCAAAATCAACATCCAGATCACCAGTGGGCTGGATTGGTTCAATGCTAAATTAAAAGTAAGATTCGGACAAAAAGAAGCTTCTTTAAAACAGCTTCACAGGACAATCAGGAATAAAAGCAAATTCGTTCAACTGGATGATGGTACGTTGGGAATTCTTCCGGAAGAATGGATGAATAAAATGGCGGCCTATTTTCAAGCCGGAGAAATTGATGAAGAGCTATTAAAAATTCCAAAAATCAATTTTACTGAGATATCTTCTCTTTTTGAAAAAGAGATTTTAAGTGAAGAAGTTAAAGACGAAATCAATTCTTATTCATCGAAGTTTTATACTAACAAAAATATTCCCAAAATCAAGGTTCCATCCGAATTAAAGGCTGAATTGAGAGACTATCAACACGATGGCTTAAATTGGCTTAATTTTCTTGACGATTTTAATTTTGGTGGTTGCCTGGCAGATGATATGGGACTTGGAAAAACCCTTCAGGTTCTTGCTTTTATTCTATCACAAAGAGAAAAACGAGGGCACACAACCAATCTTGTTGTGGTACCCACATCCCTACTTTTTAATTGGCAGGAAGAAATCGAAAAGTTTGCGCCTTCTATAAAAGTATTCGTTCATTATGGAGCAGACAGGCAAAAATCTGCTATGCATTTCTCTGATCATGAGATTGTACTTACCAGCTATGGTATGCTACTTTCCGATATCCGATTTCTGAAAACCTTTTGTTTTAATTATATTTTTCTTGATGAATCCCAAACTATTAAAAATCCGAATTCTGAAAGGTATAAGGCCGCAAGACTGCTCCAGTCTAGAAACAGAGTTGTATTAACAGGTACCCCAATTGAAAATAACACTTTTGATCTCTACAGCCAGCTTTCATTTGCCTGCCCGGGATTATTAGGAAGTAAACAATATTTCAAGGATATTTATGCTATCCCTATCGATAAATTTGAATACAGTAAAAGGGCTATAGAACTTCAGCAGAAAATAAAACCTTTCATTCTGAGAAGAACCAAGAAACAAGTCGCTAAAGAACTTCCTGAAAAAACAGAAACTGTCATTTACTGTGAAATGAATGCTGAACAGCGAAAAATATACGATGCCTATGAAACGGAACTTCGTGAATTCATTGCAGCAAATGACGATGATGATCTCAACAAAAACAGTATGCATGTTCTTACCGGTCTCACCAGACTCAGGCAGATCTGTAACTCGCCCATTCTTTTAAAGGAAGGATATTCAGGAGAGCATGCTGTAAAAATTGAGATTCTGATGGAACAAATTTTAGGAAAATCCAAAGACCATAAAATACTGGTTTTCTCACAATTTGTCGGAATGCTAGAACTTGTAAAGGCAAAACTGGAGCACCATGGAATTCCATTTGAATACCTTACAGGCCAAACCAAAGACAGAGGTGAAAGAGTTCATAGTTTCCAGAATAATGATGAGATCCGGGTATTTCTCATCAGCTTAAAAGCAGGAGGTGTAGGACTCAACCTTACTCAGGCCGATTACATATACCTGATTGATCCATGGTGGAATCCTGCTATCGAAAATCAGGCGATTGACAGAAGTTACCGTATAGGACAAACTAAAAATGTTATTGCCGTTCGGATGATTTGTTCAGATACCGTAGAGGAGAAAATAGTAACACTTCAGCAAAAGAAAAAACATTTAGCACAAAACCTTCTCACAACAGATGGTAAAAAATTCCAAGGACTGTCAAAACAAGATCTTCTTGAAATACTTGATAATTAAAAACATAGCACAACCAGATACAATATATATGTTCAAACAAAAACCGACAGATAGTAGTCTGCCGGTTTAAAAAAACAAAAATTGATATGGATATGATTAAATGTGTGTTTTTAGTGCTTTCACCAACAGAGTAGTTATTTTTTTGTTGAGACAAATTTATATTTATTTAGAATTAATAAAAATAAGAATGTAGTGATATTTATCAGTTTATTAATATTTACTGATCAATACATTAAAGTTGTTTAAACTTTATAAACCACAGAAGTTTTCATTTTTAAAACACTTTATTTCACTTAGGTAAGTTTGTTTAACTAGTTTTAAAAAAACTTAAATGGTTGAAAATAATCAATATAAAAGTTTAAACAGCTTCATTAAAAAATAAATTGAAAATAACTTTCAACTAATATGCAATCAATATGACAGTGTCAAATTTCTAAACTGAACTTTTTGTTTATGAACTTTATATCCTGCTTAATTGATCCAGTTTTTTCAATAGTGCAGGTATTCTGAATTCCCCATACATTTGTTCAACATTATGCTTTATCTCATCAACATCTACCCCTTTCGCAGTAAGAAATAATGGTGTTTTGCTTTCTCCCCGATAGACTTTTCTTCTTTGAGCATCAGGAGCTGTAAATTCATTTTTCGCAACACCAACAACAGGATATTGCCTGTTTAAAGCTTCATAAAGATATCCACCCAATCCCATTTTACCATTATCATCAAGACTAACATATCCATCAACAAGAATAATGTCTCCTTGTTTTAAAACTATTTTCTTTAATAAACTTACGATACAAGGTAATTCTCTTTTATAAAAAGCACCACTTTCATATGCTGAGCTTATAGGAGTCTGTTCCGTAAAAATTTCTGTTTCGTTTGCAGAATTCCAATCTTTGAAGGCTATGCATACTGTATTGGCATAATTTTCATAATAGTAGGTGTCAAACGCGTAAATCATGGTATTAATTTATTAAAAGAGATTGTCTCAAGAATCTAATCATAGGCGTTTGAGACAATCTCTTTAAGTTAATTTTTCTGTTTATTTTTTTGATATTACAAAACTTAGTTTTATCATCCAGTGATGTCAACCGAGGAGACTCAATATGTTTATTGTAATAATTATTATGGTGACTATATACAATTTTACACCACTGTCATTGACTACGTCGAACCTTCGATTTCTGACACAGACTGAAGGTCTTGCGAACGCAGTTCAAAAGAATCTCATAATCTGGCTTAGATTCTTCATTTCACTTCGTTACATTCAGAATGACAGGTTCATAATACTAAAATAACTGCATTAGTCTAAAATTGTATATAATTACCATTATTATTTTTTGTCAACGATAATTCTCTCTGCTCTATTAGCAATATCCCATGCTGTGGTAAAAATAAGCTGGGTTCTTTTTTCTAAGAGCGGATAATCAATTTTATCCGGTTTATCTGTTGGTTTGTGATAATCCTCATGAATTCCGTCAAAGAAAAACGCAATCGGAATATTATTTTTAGCAAAATTATAATGATCGGAACGGTAATAAAGTTTCTCAGGATCATTAAGATCGTCATATTTATAATTCAATTCCAGATTATTGGTTTTCTTATTAGCAGCTTCATTGATCACTTTAAGCTGGGAGCTCAACATGTCCGATCCAATTACATACACATATTGCTTTCCTTTGTTAGCAGGGTCATCACGACCAATCATATCGATATTAAGGTCTACCACAGTATTAGCCAATGGAAAGACAGGATTCTTAGTATAATACAGGGAACCAAACAAACCATATTCTTCTCCTGTTACATGAAGAAACAATACGGATCTTTTAGGGCCTTTTCCTTTATTCTTAGCTTCCTGAAATGCTTTTGCCATCTCCATAACAGCAACAGTTCCACTTCCGTCATCATCTGCACCATTATATATTACTCCATTTATGATCCCCACATGGTCATAGTGAGCAGACACCACCACAATTTCATTCGGTTTTTCGTTTCCTTCAATGAATGCCATAATATTTTCAGAATCAGGAAGATTTCCGCCATTTTGATTCAGAAACGCTGCCGGCACTTTTTGATAATAAGAACCTAAAGATTTAGGATATGAAATTCCTAAATTTTTATAGTAGTTAATGATATATTCACCTGCTTTTTTCTGGCCTTTACTTCCTGTATTTCTTCCTTCCATCTCATCAGAAGCAATAATATACAGGTTTTTCTTTAAATCTTCTGCTCTGATCATTTTATAAGCATTTGCAAATCCATTGTCGTTTGCGGAAGATGAAGTTTCATCAGAATTATCAGATGTGCCACAGCCAGCCATCAGAGCCAGAAATAATAACGGAGTAAGTAATTTTTTCATACAAAATATTTTTTCTAAATCTAATAAATTATCCCTACTCCTTTACATATTATAAAATAATACATTAAAAATTACTTTTCGTTTAAAAGCTTCCCTTATTTACAAAGAACAAATTATCATTCTAAAGTAAAAATAATGATTAGCCTAATGCATCCATTCAATACAAGTAAATATTTCAAATTAAAAAATCAAAAACGACAACCTATTCACAAAAATAAAAGAAATTTGTTGTTGAATTTTCATTTTATACATTCATAAAAAATTGCCACGAAAACACTGTTAAGTATGTATTTGTGGCAATTTTTTTATTGGATTATCCATTTCTAAGAATGGATACTTTACGGTTCACACTATTTTTTATCAACGATAATTCTTTCTGCCCTGTTGGCAATATCCCATGCTGTGGTAAAAATAAGCTGTGCCCTTTTTTGTAAAAGCGGATAATCAATTTTATCAGGTTTATCTGTTGGCTTGTGATAATCTTCATGAATTCCGTCAAAGAAAAATGCAACCGGAATATTATGTTTTGCAAAATTATAATGGTCGGAACGATAATAAAGTTGTTCAGGATCATTAAGATCGTCATATTTATAATTTAATTCCAGATTATTGGTTTTCTTATTGGCAGCTTCATTAATTACTTTCAGCTGAGAACTCAACATATCCGATCCAATCACATACACATATTGTTTACCTCTGTTGGCAGGATCATCGCGACCAATCATATCAATATTAAGATCAACTACGGTATTGGCCAATGGGAAAACAGGATTGTCGGAATAAAATTCAGAACCAAATAAACCATGTTCTTCTCCCGTCACATGAAGAAACAAAATTGACCTTTTAGGGCCTTTCCCGGCTTTTTTTGCCTCCTGGAAAGCTTTCGCAATCTCCATTACGGCAACAGTCCCGCTTCCATCATCATCTGCCCCATTATAAACAACACCATTCTTTGTTCCTACGTGATCGTAATGTCCGGAAATCACAACAATTTCTTCCGGTTTTTCACTTCCTTCAATAAAAGCCAGAATATTTTCAGAATCAGGAAGGTTTCCTCCCCCTCTTTTTTTCATAAAGTCAGACGGAACCTTTTGATAATAAGACCCTAATGCTTTTGGATGTGAAATTCCTAAATTTTTATAATAATTAACGATATACTCTCCCGCTTTTTTTTGCCCCGGGCTTCCTGTATCTCTTCCCTCCATTTCATCAGAAGCAATGACGTATAGATTCCTTTTTAAGTTCTCTGCTTTAATTGATGCATATGCATCGGAAAATGCTTTATCATGATAGGTGGAAATAGATGGTGAAGATGTTCCTTCAGAATTCTTTACCGCTCCACAGCTGGTCATTACAGCAATAGCAAATAGCGGAATCAGTATTTTTCTCATATAGAAATAAATTTCTTAAAAATAACAAATTTTATTTAATCATTAGTGAAATGTTATTTTTCATATATTTGATATAAATGCAAAATTGATGAATCAAATTTATGGATTTACTCATTATTCCTTTTTTACGGAAATGTCCGAGTTAGCAACAAAACATGGAAGCTTTGACCTGTCCCTCGGACTCCCCGATTTTGATATTGATGAACGACTGAAAACCTTTCTGCAGGAATCTGCAGAGCTGAATCATCATCAATACGAGCCTCTTGCCGGAAATCCTTTATTGATTGAAAATATTATTTCTTTCAATCTTAAAAGAAAAAATAGCATCCGTTTGAAACAAAAGGAGATTACGATTGTCCCTTGTGCAACCTTTGCTTTATATACAGCACTTAAATCAATTTTAAATCAAGGAGATGAAGTTATTATCATCCAGCCATCTTATTACACCTATGGCCCTTCAGTTGTAATGAATGGAGGAATCCCTGTCTATTATGATCTTGATAATAATTTTGCAGTAAATTGGGAAAATTTAAAAAAACATATTTCTGAAAAAACTAAAGCAATCATTATTAATTCCCCTCAGAATCCAACCGGAAAAATATGGAAAAAGGACGATTGGAATCAGTTGTATGAATTGATAAAGAATCGTGAAATCTACTTAATTTCGGAAGAGATTTATGATACTTATTGTTATGATGGTGCAGAACATTACAGCTCTTTTCTTCATCCGGAGCTTAAGAGCAGAACATTTTGCATTTTCTCTTTTGGTAAGATGTTTCATACATCCGGCTGGAAAGTGAGCTATATGATCGCTTCAGAGGAACTTACAACATCATTTCAGTGTCACCAACAGTATATTTCTTATAGTGCAAATGCTCCTGCTCAATATGCTTTAGCAAAATATCTGGAAATATTTGATCCGAGTATCAATCAAAATATGATGCAAAGAAAAAGAAATATCTTTAATGAACTGCTTAAGGAAACACCTTTATACATAGAACAACAGGCAGAAGGTAGTGTTTTTCAAGTCGTCAATTTCAGAAATATTTCCAAAACAATGTCTGATACAGAATTTTCAAAATGGCTGACTATTGAGAAAAAAGTCGCCTGTTTACCGCTTTCCGCATTTTATAACTCCAAGCAAAATTCAGATTACATCAGATTTAGTTTTGCTAAGAAAGATGAAATAATTATTCAGGCATTGGAGCATCTGAGAAAGAATCTATAATGATAATATGTTTTTATTAGATTGGAAGTCACAAAGAATTAAAAGAAAACATACTGCTTTTAAGGCGCAAGAAAATCAGAGATTTTCAACTAGGATAGCACTTAACACTATGCACAAGTAAAGTTCTAAGAGGCTGTTTAAATTTTAAGAATTAATTTGCCATTTTTTTCTTATGAATAAGTTTCACCATTAAGATTATTAAGATTTTTGAATAGTAAGCTTGAGCTCCATTAATAGCATGTAACCTCAGAAAAGATTGCTTTTCATTTAATATTGTATTAATTTTTTTGTTGGCAATATAAAATAAAAATAAGAAGAGAAATACTAGAAATAAAGATAAAAGTATTAACCGACTTATATTTAATTCTTCTGTTACAATGTATAGTAAAATGAAATTTGTGTCTTAAACATGTCTCATAAAATAAAGTGGATAATTAAGAACGTGATTCTCTTCAAAAAGCTCGAATCCAGATTTTTGATAAAATATAACGTTTTCCCGGGCAGTAGTTTCTAGTATGATTGTTTTTTCTTTATAATATTCTAAAGTTTCTCTCAATAATGCAGTTCCAGTTCCTTTGCCCTGTTGCGAGGGTCTTGTCCCCATCAACCATAAGTGAATATAATCAGAACTGCTATGGTTCATTCTTAATACCTTTTCTCTTTTTAAAACTTTTAAAATATTCATTATTCCAATAACATTAAAAGCTAATTGAATTTCTAAAAGCAGCCTTTTAAATGTAAATTTTTTAGAATGGATAAATAGTATAACAGAATTTATGTCATTATTAGTAAATGCTTTTCCAAACATTAAAGCCATTCTGAATTGGTATGTGAAAAGCCCTTTTAATTTTTTTTTCCTGTTTTTTCCAAAACCTACAATAAAGTTGATTGAATTATCAATCATAACATTCTCGAAACTTTCAGTCAAAATTTCGACTATAATTTTTTCATGTGTCTTACTAGCGTCAATCATATTCTTATGGTATTTTTATAGCTATGACTAACGTCTAAGCTATATTGATATAAACTATTTTCTATTGGCAAACATAATATTTTTTATCTCAAATAAACTTTCCGAAATTGAACAGAAAGAGAAGATACAAGAGAATATAGAATTAATGAAAAATAGCTCTATAATGACTTGGTAGCATGTTAATATGCATGGGAAGTATGATTTTGTAATTGATATTGAAAAACCACCATTCGACATGATTAATATTAACTCATTAAATATTAATTAATTATGGATTAAAATGAACATTTTGTCTCATTTTTGGTTTGAAGCCATATTTGAATCTGCATAATCCGCCAGATCAGCGAGAGTCTCAAAAAAAGAATGATATGATGATTAAAACCATTTACAATCTATAGGAAAAAATCTTTGCGTCTTCATGCAATTTTTCATTCAGCAGGAATCCCAATGATACTCTACATCAAAAATTTCATTCGTGAATTAGTGGCAATAAATATGCATAATCAATTTTACTATAGATAATGTCTTTTCGCCTTAAAAACATAATTTCAATATTTCTATTTCACATTGCATTCTTCCAACAAAGCAAAAAAGCACCGCCAATGCAGTGCTTTAGATTATATTAAATCGATCTTTTACAGAGCCAAAACTCTTACATCAATCCTTCTGTTTTTTGCTTTACATTCATCTGTATCATTAGCTTCACAGATAGGGTGTTGAGAGCCATACCCTTCTGCTTCAATCCTATCTGCGGATACTCCCAACTCTAATAACTTTAACTTGGCTGTTTGTGCTCTTAAGTTGGAAAGTTGCTGATTACTTTCTTCATTACCGGTATTGTCTGTATAACCTCCTAATTTTATCCTTAAACCAGGATATGCATTTAAGATTTCTGCCAGATTATTCAATTGCATTTCGTAGCCTGCTTTCAAGTCACTGGAACCTGTTTCAAAATAAAGGTTTTCAATAGTATACCATTTATTAGGATCTAAAATAGATTGATCTTTTTGTTTAATTCCTGTATACAGCTGATAGATCTGACTATTCTCTCCCAAGGCAACTGTTTTGCCTCCATTTAATTTTATTTTCTGAATATTTCCTGTTTCATAGACAAAGTCTCCACTTTCATTCAAATGTCCTTTGATTTCTTTTGGACCTGACGGAACGGTTTTAAGATCGACATTCGCAGAAGAATCTCCGCCGGAAGCTCTCATCAAACTTTCTAATTTAGCTTTTCTGTTAGCTTCAATTTTATCTTTATGCAAAACAGCTA
This sequence comes from Chryseobacterium sp. PMSZPI, assembly GCF_002835665.1. Classification (GTDB taxonomy): domain Bacteria; phylum Bacteroidota; class Bacteroidia; order Flavobacteriales; family Weeksellaceae; genus Chryseobacterium. The sequence goes on along the minus strand of NZ_PIZV01000002.1, from coordinate 138,780 downwards.
ACGTGGGAGCAATCACTAATGAAACAATTGACATTAGTTTGATGAGAATATTCATAGATGGTCCGGAAGTATCTTTAAATGGATCTCCTACCGTATCTCCTGTTACGGAAGCTTTATGAGGTTCAGAACCTTTGTAATACGTCTGGCCGTTAATATCAACTCCTTTTTCAAATGACTTTTTGGCGTTATCCCAGGCTCCACCTGCATTATTCTGAAACATCCCCATTAAAACACCGCTTACTGTAGCTCCTGCTAGAAATCCACCTAATACTTCAGGACCAAAAATAAATCCGATAAGCAATGGCGAGATAATAGCAATAGCGCCCGGAAGCATCATCTTTTTAATAGAAGCATCTGTAGAAATTGCCACACATTTTTCATATTCCGGTTGAGCTTTTCCTTCCAGAATACCGGGAATTTCCCGAAATTGTCTCCTTACTTCTTCTACCATTGCCATGGCAGCTTGTCCAACAGCTGTAATCGCTAATGAAGAAAATATAAATGGGATCATTCCTCCTACAAATAGTCCCGCTAAGACATCTGCCCGGTAAATATCTATACCATCAATCCCTGCAATCCCCACAAAGGCAGCAAAAAGAGCCAATGCCGTTAAAGCAGCCGATGCAATAGCAAATCCTTTTCCGGTAGCCGCTGTTGTATTTCCTACGGCATCTAAAATATCTGTTTTTTCACGAACTTCTTTAGGAAGTTCACTCATTTCCGCAATACCACCTGCATTATCTGCAATAGGACCGAATGCGTCAATGGCCAGTTGCATGGCTGTAGTAGCCATCATCCCTGCTGCTGCAATAGCAACTCCATATAATCCGGCACACAAATAAGATCCGTAAATCCCACCTGCCAATACTATAATCGGAAGTAAAGTAGATTCCATACCAACAGAAAGTCCACCAATAATATTGGTAGCATGTCCGGTGGAAGATTGTCTTACAATACTTGAAACCGGTCTTTTTCCCATAGCCGTATAATACTCTGTAATGATGCTCATTAAGGTTCCCACAACCAATCCTACCATAATTGCTCCAAACACGCCCATTTTCGTAAACTCATGCCCTCTGAGCACCATAGTTTCAGGAAGAATATAAGTCACCAAAAAATAAGAGGCTATGGCTGTAATAATAATGCTTCCCCAGTTTCCTAAATTTAAGGCATTCTGTACACTGGAAGTTGATGCACCATCATTATCATTAATCCTTACAAATAAGGTTCCTACAATTGAAAAAATAATTCCTGTTCCTGCAATCAGCATGGGCAAAAGTATCGGAGCAAAGCCTCCAAAAGAGTCATCCGAAATGGTTTCTCTTCCCAATACCATCGTTGCCAAAACAGTTGCTACATAAGAACCAAACAGGTCTGCTCCCATTCCCGCTACATCTCCTACATTGTCTCCCACATTATCTGCAATAGTTGCAGGATTTCTCGGGTCGTCTTCAGGAATTCCTGCCTCTACTTTCCCGACTAAGTCAGCACCCACATCTGCTGCTTTTGTGTAAATACCACCACCTACTCTCGCAAAAAGGGCAATAGATTCCGCTCCTAACGAAAATCCTGTAAGAATTTCGATGGTTCTTTCCATTTCATGGGAATCAACAGTTGCATCGGGTGCAAAAATCTGTTTAATAATCAAAAACAATGCTCCAAGCCCCAAAACAGCCAGCCCGGCAACTCCCATTCCCATTACAGAACCTCCTGTAAAAGAAACTTTAAGTGCTTTTGAAAGTGAAGTTCTTGCTGCTTCTGCTGTTCTTACATTCGCTTTGGTAGCAATTTTCATCCCAATAAAGCCGGCTGATGCCGAAAATATCGCTCCCATAACAAAAGCAATCCCTATGCTCCAATGGGAGTTGGCGTTAGTAGATCCCATGACAGCCAACAAGATCGCAACAACAATAACAAAGTAGGTTAAAATTTTGTATTCTGCTTTTAAAAAAGCCATTGCACCATCAGCAATATGACCGCTGATGATTTTCATTTTTTCATTTCCGGCATTTTGTTTACTAACCCAATTGCTTTGAAGAAAGGTGTAAAGTAAAGCCACAACACCAAAAATTGGTACTAACACAAATAGATCCATAGTTTAATATTTTTTTGGTAATAGAAAATTAAATATAATAAATAATTACCAGCAAAGCATTAAAAAAATTGACAGTTCCATGTTTATTCTCAAAAGAATCAGAAATATAGGATGGGTTTAGTATAAGGTTTGAAGCCGGAAAATGGAGTTATAAAGCTTAATTAATAAAAAAGGATAAGCAAAAACCTGCTTATCCTTTTTTATTGTATGTGTGGGAAGAATTTTATCCTCCGAATTTTTCAGCGTAATCTGCCTGAGAAGCTTTAATCACTTTTCTAGCATGCTCAGCACCGTATACCTCCTGAATTCTACATTTTGCAGGCTCATCCGGTAAATTTTTATACGTTAAGAAGTAGTGCATTAGTCTTTTTACTTCAGCTTCCGGTAATTCAGAAATATCTCTGAAGTGTCCAAACGCGTGATCATTAATCATTACAGCAACGATTTTATCATCAGCTTCTCCTCCGTCAATCATTTTAAATCCTCCGATTGGAATAGCTTCCATCAATAAACCACCAGCGTGAATATTGTGAGAGCTTAATACACAAATATCAAGTGGATCATGATCTCCCATTGTTACGTCATCAGCACCTGCTTCAATCGCAAGTTTCATTACTTCATTATGACAGTATGTTCTAGGAACAAAACCATATAAAGCCGGAATAATGTTAGAAAACTTCTGTGGTCTGTCTACCTTTAAATATCCAGTTTCTTTATCAACTTCATATTTGATCGTATCTGAAGGAACAATTTCCACAAATACGTTAACAACATTGGGTGCATCCTCTCCTGCAGAAATTCCATGCCATGGATGTGCTTTAAAATTTGGAATCATTATTTTATCTGTTATTTTTTAAGTTATAATTAAAATTTCTTTTCTTAAATCTTCAATCGTGATCGCAATGTAATCATCGCCCTCCATATAATTCATGATAAAAATGGTCTTGAACTCATCCAGATCAGTATGACCATTTATACCTTCATATGTTTTGTGAAGCAATTCTATTACAGCGTTTTTTGAATCTACTATATTTTTCCATGCATTTTTCGTCAGATAAAGCTGTTGTGAAGAATTGTATTCAAACTCTTCATTAATTGTCTTTTCTGTAAGAAAAATAAATTCATGAACTTCCAGTTTTTTATCAAATTTCTGAATAAGGTTGGATGGTTTTATCCTTTCAAGAAACAAGGTCATTCTTTCATAAGAATGTGCTTTATTCTCTGAATTTGATTTTACCGTAAGCAATTTGATTTCTTGATTTTTAAGCGTAATATATGAATGTACAAATTGTCTCAGCAAAACCAAAAAAGGAATTGCAATAATCAATGCAAAGGCATACGGTAGATATTCTGAAAAATTCGCCATAATTTTAGGTTGCAAAATTACTAATTATTTTCCGTCTTCTAAAGAGTTTTTGAAGATATCCACTTTAGAGTTCTGGATATAAATCATCGCAAGGATAATTAACAGATAAAAACCGATCATCATTCTATTTACCAATGACGGAAAAACCAAAAATCTTAAAAAGACAGAACCATAAATTATGGCAAAAAATAAATATTGTGCCTGGTTCTTTTTATTAGTTAAAGAGAAGTTATTGGCCAGCAGCATCACTAAAAACAGCAATAAAATTGGAAAATAAGAAGAATTAAACTCAAACAGAATTTTACTTTTAATATAATGTAAATAAGCAGAAAAGTCAAATGCATCGGGTTGTGACACAGGATAAATCTGAACTTGTGTAAACTGGTTCATAAACAATGTGGACCATGCAATCTGATTAAAATACTGTACTAAAAAGAAAGACGAAAATATGTATCCGTAGGATAAAATTAATAGTGGTGTCTTAATGTGAAGCTTAGCTTTATATAAAAAGATGAAGGCATATAGCAAAGAATAAAAAATAAAATACTCTGGCCTTGCCAAAACACAGAGCATGGCAAAGATTGTTGCCCCAAAAAAACTTTTTCTTATTGTAAATGCATAAAAGCTTAGAAGAAGTAACAAACACGATAAAGAGTCTGCAGATGCATGTCTGCTTGCTTCTAAAAGAGGCTTAAATAATGAAAACAAAAGCGTTATAATAACAGCAAGTGTATTATTTTTTAAAATTCTCATGAGAAAGCATAGAACCAACATAAGAATCGCAGCATACGAAATAATTGAAATCAAAAATGTGGATGTAGAAGCTTGAAAACCGAGCTTGAAAAAACACCAGTTGATAAAATTATAGAAAGGTTTTACTACAAATAGTTGCAGTTCCTCTTCATACGCTTTGGGATTTTCTGCCAGGGTTTTATAGTAGGTACTTTCACCTTTCGCCACTTCCTCAATATTGGGATCTACGGGAGCCTCTGCGGAAAAACCAGGATTTTTACCTTTCAGTTCACTATAAACTTTTTGATGAATCTCTTCAATCTTCATATCGGGAAACTCTGCTTTATAGATCAGTCCCATATAAGCCTCCATATCAACGTTATAATATTGATGGGTATAGAGAAAGTATGACATGAAGCCTACATAAATTGAAAAAATAAAAACTATAATATTTTCCCGTTTTTTCATATACAATTATAAAAAGGCAAATGTAAAAAAACTATTTTGAGATAATGCCTTCTATAACAGGTTTTGCAATAAATATTTTATCAAATACTTAGATTTTACAACAAAATAAGCAAACAGATATATTATGGATTTAAAAGAATCTAAGATGCTTTAAAAGATCCTTTTTAGAATTTTGAATCACTGTATAAGGCTTTAATTCCGGACGAAATCCTCTGAAAAATTCGTCCATATTGGGTAAATCCCCTCCTTCAAAGTCAAAAATATGAGTTTCAATCGTCTCTTTGATCATATTATCTATTAATACTGATGCTCCGGATAACTTCACATAGTCTTTATCATTAAATGATCCTAAAAGAGCAACTGTTCTTTCGTCAAAATACATTGCGATCACATTGATGATCTTACTTTTATAGATAAAAGCCATCACCTTAAGGCGTCCTGAATTCTCCAAAGCATTAAAAATTTCCAAAAAGCTTTTTTTATCCCCATCATCCTTTGCTCCAATAAGACTTTCGGAAATAAAACCTTGGGCATCTGCCATCCTTACTTCCTTCACTTGAGAATCGAGTAAAACTTCATCATCAAGCCTTAATTTTCTTTTTCTTTTAGGAGAATATCGTTGACGTACAACCTCATATTTTTCCGGATACATTAAAAAATTTTTTTTACTCTTTAATTCTTCAGTAAACTTATTCTCATCATTAAAAGCATAATACCAAATATTATATTTTTCCCGAAAAAACTGTAGAAAAAGATCATTAAGCTCCTTATTTTCTTTGGGTGAAAAAATACCCAGTTGTTGACATAATTTAGGATTAATCACAAACTTAATTCCAAACTTTTTAATAAAAGGTATAGGCATTACCGCCTCGTAGTCTTTATAAACTAAAATCTCCCATTGCTTTTTCGAACTAATATCCAGAAAATCTTTGGTTGCAGAATATTTTCTTTGTTCAGAATTTTCTAAGCATTGAGAATATTTAATAAAATCAATTTCATTATATTTCAATCTTCTAATCATAGCAATCCTGTATCCGAGAAACTTATATATGATTCCTGTGTAATAATGATATGGTCTAAAAGCTGAATGCTTAAAGTTTTCCCTGCCTCCTTTATTTTTTGAGTAATGTTTAGATCTTCCCTGCTTGGCTTTAAGCTACCTGAAGGATGATTATGGGCGATGATAATACCCGTCGAAAAATGATCTAAAGCCATTTTAAATAATATTCTCACATCAACAATAGATTGACTTATTCCCCCTTGCGTTAATTGTGAAATATGAATGACTTTATTAGAATTATTCAAAAAAATTGCCCAAAACTCCTCGGTCCTTAAATCTGATAATTGATTTTTGAGAATTAAGTAAGCATCATGACTATTTCCAATTATTGATCTTTCAGGAATCTCCTGCCCTGATCTTCTTCTTCCGATTTCTAGTGCCGCCATGATGGAAATAGCTTTCACTTCACCAATTCCCTTAAATTTCATTAGATCTTTAACGGAAAGTAAGCTTAATTGATGCCAATTATTATTTACTGAAGCGAGAATCTTTCTTGCCAGTTCTACCGCACTTTCGTCCTTACTTCCACTTCCCATAATGACAGCCAGTAATTCGGAATCAGAAAGTGAATTCTTACCTTTTTGCAAAAATTTTTCTCTCGGTCTATCGTCTTCGGCAAGAAATTTTATGGGCATGGAATTGAATTATAAATTATGAAGGAAGTTATGAATTAATAGAATGCAGACAAAATAATGGGTTGCACTGATTGATTAATATATTCAGCCGACTTTTTAAACATTCTCAGAAAGCATCGGACAGCCTAAACTTTAAACATGTCGTATCAGATTCAATTTTTGAAAATAATAAGTCTCAGCCTCTCTCATCACGGCTATTCTATAATCATTCCGTCCTTCATGACAAGTTTACGATCGGTAATTTCAGCAAGATTCGGATTGTGGGTTACAATCACAAAAGTCTGATTATACTTATCTCTAAGGTCAAAAAACAACCTGTGAAGATCATCCGCATTTTTTGAATCCAGGTTACCTGTTGGTTCGTCGGCAAAGATAATTTTCGGGGAATTGATTAAAGCCCTTGCAACAGCTACTCTCTGGGCTTCTCCACCGGAAAGCTGATTGGGTTTATGATTCAGTCGTTGTTCAATTTTAAGATCCTCAAAAAGGGCATAAGCTTTTTCAATAGCTTCTCTCTCATTAGCACCTGCAATCCTCGTGGGAAGCAAAACATTTTCTAAAGCGGTAAACTCAGGTAGTAACTGATGAAACTGAAATACAAAACCAATATTCTGGTTTCTGAATTTCGACAACTGCTTATCATTCATGTTGATAAATGATTCTCCTGCAATTTCAATTTCTGTATCATATTTTGATGAGCTCGTAGGATGATCCAAAGTTCCTAAAATCTGCAATAATGTAGATTTCCCTGCTCCCGATTCCCCGACAATAGAAACAACTTCTCCAGTTTTGATATGAATATCAACTCCTTTCAGTACTTCTAAATTTCCATAAGATTTATGGATATTTCTTGCTTTAATCATGATTCAAAAATAGTAACATATTGTCGATTTTACAACACATTATACTAACATTATTTGTATTAAAACAAAAAAACCTCCCAGTTGGGAGGTTTTAGTATGTATGCTTTAGAAATTACAGTAACAAAGTTAATGGATTTTCTAAATATGTTCTTAACGTCTGTAAGAATTGAGCACCTGTAGCTCCATCTACCACTCTGTGGTCACAAGCTAATGAAAGCTTCATCGTGTTACCTACTACGATCTGACCATTCTTAACGATTGGCTTCTCGATGATTGCTCCTACTGAAAGGATGGCAGAATTGGGTTGGTTGATGATACTTGTAAATGTCTCGATACCGAACATTCCAAGGTTAGAAATAGAGAATGTAGATCCTTCCATTTCGTTAGCCTTAAGACCTTTGTTCTTAGCTCTTGAAGCCATATCTTTTACCGCTGCAGAAATCTGAGTGTAAGACATTTGATCTGTATTTTTCAGTACAGGAACTACTAATCCGTCAGGAATAGCTACTGCCACTCCAACGTTGATGTTTCCTCTGTGGATGATCTTATCACCTGCCCAACTTGAATTTACTTGTGGATGTTTTCTTAAAGCAATAGCTGTTGCCTTAATGATCATATCGTTGAATGAAATCTTCGTATCCGGAATAGAATTGATCTCTTTTCTAGCTTCAATTGCTTTATCCATGTTGATTTCAACCATTAGATAATAGTGAGGAGCTGAGAATTTACTTTCAGAAAGACGTTTCGCGATAACGTTTCTTACTTGTGAGTTTGGAGTCTCTGTATCTTCTCCCTGAACAAAGCTTACCGCAACCTGAGCAGCAGCACTTGCAGCCGGAGCTGAAGCAGTCGGCTTCGCACTTGGTTGATAGTTTTCAATATCTTTTTTAACGATTCTTCCGTTTTCTCCGGAACCTTGAACACTATTGATATCAACACCTTTATCCTGAGCCATTTTTTTAGCTAATGGAGAAATTGCTACTCTGTCAGAAGATGAAGTGTTTGCAGCCGGAGCAGCTTTTTCTTCTGTCTTAACTTCAGCTTTTTGTTCAGCTGGTTTTTCTGATGATTGAGCCGCAGCTTTTGGAGCTCCTACCGCTGAAACATCTGTTCCTGCAGGACCAATGATTGCTAATACAGAATCTACAGGAGCAGCACCACCTTCTTCAACACCTTGCTTCAATAATACTCCATTAAATTCAGATTCGAAATCCTGAACCGCTTTATCAGTTTCGATCTCAGCAAGAAGATCTCCTTCTTTTACTGTATCTCCAATATTTTTATGCCATTTAGCTACTTTACCTTCCGTCATTGTATCAGAAAGTCTAGGCATTGTAATCACCTCTACTCCTGCCGGAACTTCTGCCGCAGCAGGTTCAGCAGCCGGTGTTTCAGCCTTAGGTTCTTCTGATTTTTTTTCTTCAGCACCAGCACCAGGAGCAGCAGCTCCACCTGTTAATCCTGAAATATCCTCTCCTTCATTACCAATAATTGCCAAAACAGAATCTACAGCAGCAGCACCTCCTTCTTCTACACCTACGTATAAAAGAGTACCTTCTACTTCTGATTCGAAATCCTGAACCGCTTTGTCAGTTTCAATTTCAGCTAAAATATCTCCTTCTTTTACTTTATCTCCTACTTTTTTATGCCATTTCGCCACTTTCCCTTCCGTCATTGTATCAGAAAGGCGGGGCATCGTAATAACTTCTGCCATAATTTATATTGATTTGAGATTCGAGATTTGAGATTTGAGATTTCAGAAATTTCAAACTTCAAATTTCAAATTAATTTTTATTTTTTAGTTTTCTAATTTATCTAAGAATGGATAATCTTCCTGAGCATATACATACTCATAGATTTTTTCTGCCTCCGGATATGGAGAGTTTTCCATAAATTCGATGCACTCATCCACAAAGTCTCTTGACTTATTATCCATAGCTTCCAATTCAGCTTCTGTAGCCCATCCGTTTTCAAGAATTCTGTGTTTTACCAATTCGATTGGGTCATCATTCTTGTGAACAGCTACTTCTTCCTTAGATCTATATGGCTCAGCATCAGACATAGAGTGTCCTCTGTAACGGTAAGTTCTTGCTTCGATGAACGTTGGTCCATCACCTCTTCTAGCTCTTTCAATTGCTTCGTAAGCAGCTTCAGCCACTTTTTCAGGATCCATTGCATCTACAGCAAGGCAAGGCATTTCATATCCTAATCCTAATTTGTAGATATCTTCGTGGTTTGCAGTTCTTTTTACAGAAGTTCCCATTGCGTATTGGTTATTTTCTACAACAAATACTACAGGAAGTTTCCAGTTCATGGCCATGTTGAATGTTTCGTGTAATGAACCTTGTCTTGCAGCTCCATCTCCAAAGAAACAGATGTTTACCGCTTTTCTGTCGAAATATTTATCTGCAAAAGCAATACCTGCTCCTAAAGGAATTTGTCCACCAACGATACCATGTCCTCCATAGAAACGGTGTTCTTTACTGAAAATGTGCATAGATCCACCCATACCTCCGGATGTACCGGTTGCTTTACCACAAAGTTCTGCCATGATTCTCTTAGGATCTACTCCCATCGCCATTGGATGGATGTGGCATCTGTAAGCAGTAATCATACTATCCTTTGTTAAATCCATTGCATGTGTGAATCCGGCAGGGATCGCTTCCTGACCGTTATACAAATGTAAAAACCCTCTGATCTTTTGTTTTAGATAAAGAGAACGGCATTTGTCTTCAAACCTTCTCCACATTGTCATATCTTCATACCACTTCAGGTATACCTCTTTAGAAAATTCTTTCATGTGTTAGCTCTTGCTTTTTTATGATGAAATAGTTGAGCAAAATTATGAAAAAAACTTTGTTTTTATTGTATGCATAAGTAACTTTTCGTTTTTTCTGTAAAATCTATTTGCAGGCCGAACGGATTATTCTTAATTTTCGACCCTTAGAAATTGTCATAAAGTAACATTTTTCCCAATATTTTATTGCTGCATAATATAAGGAAGGAGTCTGTTTATGTGGCTTCTGTGAAATAATAAATACGACCGGGATATTAAAAATTCATTGCATTTTATCCCTATTCTTCTTTCATCTTTAATTATTGTTAACACACCTTTTGGTTATTTTATCAGTTCTTTTTTTGGAGAAAAACCTATAGTTTTCAAAATTCCGTCTTCAATTTCATTACCCAAATCACCAGATGCTTTACTGATTTCTTCCTACAATTTTGTAAGTCTTTTAATATGTTGTCTGGTCTTATAATCTTATATTTGATTTTTAAATTTTAATATGGAAGAAAAACAGGCTTCAGTACTACACAAAGTTTCGAAAATCATTTCAGATTTTTTCAATCCCTTAGTTTCTCTGCTTATCTTCTTTATATATATGAGCATTAAAGAATATAACCTTAAAGACTCTTTGCTTTATTTTATTCCGGTATTATTAATGGTTATTGTTCCTGTTGTTATCTGGCTGGTATGGAATGTAAAAACAGGAAGATATACCAATATGGATGTCTCCAACAGGGTTCAGAGAAAAACCTTATATATATTTATTGCTGTCTGTGTCATTTTGTATCTTATTTTTAATTATATAAGAAATGGATACCTTGATTTGGTCATGCTCTTTATTTTAATCCTTCTTTTTGCACTTCAGATCAGCAACCTGTTTATTAAAAGTTCGATGCATACAGCCTTTAATATATTTGTTGCTGCATTATTTTTTTCGTTAGACTGGAAAATGGGTCTCCTATGGCTTGGAGTAGCTTTTTTGGTGGGAATTACAAGAATTATTCTGAAGAGACACACCGTAAAAGAAGTATTTATGGGAGCCGGAATAGCTTTTTTGGTATCTTTTATCTATCTTTATTGCAATATTCAATTTCAACATTAAGAAATTCTATGAAAATAAATCATCTTACTGCCGCAGAGGAAAACTTTATGAAGCTGTTTTGGAAAATGGAATCTTTCTATCTGAAGGACGTTATGGAGCAGCACCCGGAGCCTAAACCACACCAAAATACGGTTTCGACCTATTTGAAAATACTGGTTGAAAAAGGGTATTTGTCTACCATAAAAGAAGGAAGGATTTTCAAATATACAGTACTTGTCCCTTTTGAAGAATATAAAAAATTCCTGTTAAAAGAACTTTCCCATAATTTCTTCAATGATTCAGGAAAAGAAATTCTTGAATTTTTATTTAATGAAAAATTAATTTCACAGGATGATTTAAAAGGATACTTTGATCTTAAAATTGAAATTAAGCCTGCAGTAAAAGTGGAAGAGCCTAAGTTTGAGTATGCTGAAGAAGTCCTGAATCCTAAAAAAGAGAAAAAAGGTAAAACCAAGGATAAGGATAAAGACAAGAAAAAGAAGAAAAAGAAAGATTAATAATAAAAAAAGCGGCTTTAAAGCCGCTTTATATTTTTACCAACGATTTCCACCGCCGTTACCACCACGGTTGTTGTTACCGTAACCACCACCTCTGTTGTTGTTACCATAACCTCCACCTCTGTTGTTGTCGAAGCTTCTTCTTGGCTTCTCTTCTCTTGGCTTAGCTTCAGATACGTTTAATGTTTTTCCGTTGAATTCTTTTTGATTAAGAGCTTCAATAGCCTGCTTTCCTTCTTCATCACCCATTTCAATGAAACCAAAACCTCTGGAACGACCAGTTTCTCTGTCTGTTACAATTTTAGCTGATGATACATCACCAAATTCTGCGAATAGATCGTGCAACTCATACTCTTTAGTTGCGTAATTGATGTTTGAAACAAAAATGTTCATTTTAAATAAATTAAAAAATTAATAAAAATTTGGTATATAAAAGAAAAACAACATAAATTAATGAACAAATATTGATTCCAAATATAAACGTATGCAAGATACAATTAAAAATTTCAAATCAAAGCTTTTTTTAAGTATTTCTCACATTATGTTGAGTCCCTCTATTCGACATAATTGAAAAAGAATAAAAATTTATTGTTTTTCAATAAATTTTTATTGATATTTGTATTTAAATAAAAATACAATCAATATGAAAACTAAAAAAATTCTTTCTATTTTGAACGTTATCACCTGGATAATATTTATTGGCTCATGCATTAAAGCCGGCGCCCTGACCTTCACATTCATAATGACAATTATTAACCCTGAAGGAGCCCAAAACCTTTATGAAGGACTTAATTTATATGAGCTTTATCAATACAATATATATTCATATAAACTGATGATGTTTTTTATTATTTTCCTGGCAGGATACAAAGCTTATCTGGCTTATCTTGTCATCCGGATTTTCCAGAAACTTAATTTGGAAGCTCCTTTCAGCAAAGCTATCATGAAACTCATCACGAAAATCAGTTATTCCTCATTAGCCATCGGTATTATTTCTTTATTAACTATTTCTTATAGCGAAGATTTTCTAAAAAAGGAAGTTACATTAGACAATGTATATGATTTTATAGGTTCCGGATCGGAATATTTGTTTTTTGGAGGTATAATTTTTATTATTGCCCAGGTATTTAAAAGAGGAATAGAAATACAATCTGAAAATGAATTAACAATATAAGCCATGCCTATTATAGTAAATTTAGATGTGATTATGGCAAAAAGAAAAATGTCATTGAATGAACTCTCCGAAAAAGTGGACCTTACGCTCTCCAATCTTTCCATATTAAAGACAGGCAAAGCAAAAGCAATCCGTTTCAGTACTCTTGAAGCCATCTGCAAAGCGCTGGATTGTCAACCGGGAGAAATTTTAGAATATAAAGAATAAAACCTACTTCAAAAATCTGGATCTTTGTGATTCAGATTTTTTTATAACCCAACTCTATTAATATGAAACAACATACTACCAATTACACCAACACACTCATTGAAGTCGCAGAGGACTGCCCTGCTTCTCAGGCACAAATACCTCCTGAAAAGAAAGAAAAAACAATAGCTACACTTCAGTATGAAAAAATCAGTAAGAATCCTTATCAGTACTCTTCAGATGATATTATTTTTGATTGTTATGCCATAAAAAATGATATTTCTGAAAATGAAAAACAGGAAGAAAGAGAAAAGTTCTTTTCCAAAGGCCAAGCATGCCTTCGCTCTTCCCCATTAGCCAAAAGATACGGATTCGGGTTTCATCATAATTCGGAAGGTAAGGTTGCTTTATTTCCCATAGAAAGTAAGGAATATCAACAATTTTTAAATGATCCTTCGGTTGATAAAACAAAAGCAATGCGCTCCAAAAGAAAATGATTGAGAAAATGAATACTTCTTTTTGGATCAATGAATATGATTTTCTTGATTACACCAGTATTTAACATTAAATTTGTACTGCAAATTATTAAAATATGAACTATCATACTAGAAAATGGGTAAAACCCGAAGATTTGAATCCTAATCATTCACTTTTTGGAGGAAGATTGTTGCAGTGGATTGATGAAGAAGCAGCTTTATATGCTATTATCCAATTGGAAAACACAAAAGTGGTAACTAAATTTATTTCAGAAATCAATTTCGTAAGTTCAGCCAAACAAGGAGATATTATAGAAATCGGAATTGAGGCCATTCAATTTGGATCTTCTTCCATTACGTTAAGATGTGATGTGCGAAATAAAATGACTCACCAAACTATTATTACTGTTGAAAGAATCGTAATGGTAAATCTGGATGCCGATGGAAACCCTGCTCCACACGGAAAAACCAAAATTGAATTTGTAAAAGACAGACTAAACAGCGAACTATGAAAATTTTCATAAAAAATATGGTCTGCAGTAGATGTATTGCTGCAGTTGAAGATATTTTTAACAGAGCTGATGTCAAAATAAAGTCTGTTATACTAGGTGAAGTTGAAACAGAATCCGAAGTAGCTCCCGAAAAAATGGGATCGATAGAAAAGCAATTATTGGATACCGGCTTCGAAAGAATTATGGACTCCACCCATCAGCTTGTTGAAAAAATAAAAAATCTGATTATTGTTAAAATCAGAGAACTTGATATTGATGAAGACTTTCTCGTTTCTGAATTTTTAAGTTCAAAACTTCATAAAGATTACAGTTCACTTTCAAAGACGTTTTCCCAGAATGAGAACATTACTCTGGAACAATTCTTCATTCTTCAAAAAATTGAAAAAGTAAAAGAACTTCTTTTGTATAACGAATTCAATCTTACCGAAATCGCAGGAAAACTGGGCTATAAAAGTGTTCAACATCTATCTACTCAATTCCGCAATACTACAGGATTCACTCCTACCGAGTTTAAAAAACTGAAAGACCATAATAGAAAATCATTAGACAGCCTATAGTTAAATTGGAGAGTTTGAGTGTTTGAGCGAAAGATTTTTATAGTATAGCAAAATCTTATAACCCCGCCACTCTAACACTCTCAAACCCTCCCACCCAAATTCTATAACTATTATCCTTAAATTTATAACAACCTTAGCATTCCATTTTGGAAATTTGTAGTATAAATTTAAGAATCATGGAACAACAGTATAAAATACTTGGCATGACTTGTTCAGGTTGTCAGAAAAAAATTTCGGAAAAACTAAACAGTGTTCACGGAGTTACGGCCGATGTCAATCTGGAAAATAATACAGCAACGATTACTTCTGATCATGAAGTACAACTTTCTGTTCTAAATGATGCCTTAGCAGAAATAGGAAAATATAAACTCGAAGATCCCAATAGCCCTGAAAAAGCTTTTGTAAAACCTCAGGATCGGGTATCTCCATCTTCCGTATATTATTGCCCCATGGAGTGCGAAGACGATAAAGTATATTTCAAACAAGGTGAAAGATGCCCTGTATGCAATATGTACTTAGTTCCAATTGAAGAGAAACTGGCAAAAGATCCTAACCACAAACCTGCCTATTCAGCCACCAACCTTCCTGAAAGCTTTAAAAATAGTCTCGGAAAATACTATTGCCCCATGTTTTGTGAAGGTGACAAGGTTTATAACGAAAAAGGCGATTGCCCGGTTTGCCATATGCATCTGGAAAAGATTACCGAAGACCTTGTAAAAAACAGTCATTCTCATCATCATAATCATTCACACTCACATAGTCATAATCACCATCATCATGAAGCTCCTAAAGTAACCGATGAAATGGCAGGCAAATATTATTGCCCAATGTATTGTGAAGGAGATAAAACGTATGACTCTAATGTTGGTTGTCCGGTCTGCGGAATGGACCTTGTAAAATACCCTGAAAAGAAAACGGCAAAATACACATGCCCGATGCATCCGGAAATCATTCGTGATGAACCGGGAAGTTGCCCAATTTGCGGAATGGATCTCGTAAGAATGCCCGACAGTGGTGACGATGAGGAAGATGAAACCTATACTATTTTAAAAAGGAAGTTTTTTATCTCTTTAGCATTTACCATTCCTGTTTTTATTCTTTCAATGGGAGGAATGTTTATTGATTTTCCTTTTTCACATCAGATTCAAGGATTCATAGAGCTTGCTTTAACCCTTCCGGTTATGTTTTATTCCGGCTGGTTTTTATTAAAAAGAGGCTGGATATCTTTCAAAACATGGAACCTCAATATGTTCAGTCTTATTGCATTAGGAGTAGCCGCCGCTTTTATTTTTAGCATTGTAGCGCTAGCCTTTCCGGATATTATTCCCCATGAAATTCGCGGTCATAATCACGAAATCCCATTATATTTCGAAGCGGTCTGTGTGATTCTCACGCTTGTCATTTTAGGTCAGTTGATGGAAGCTGCCGCTCATAAAAAAACAGGAAATGCCATCAAGGAGTTGATGAACCTTTCCCCTGACGAAGCCAATCTTATTGTAAATGGTGAAGAAAAACGAGTTTTGCTTTCCCAGGTAAAAATTGGTGATTTACTCAAAGTAAAACCCGGTGAGAAAATTCCGGTCGATGGTAAAATTACAGAAGGAAATTCTATTGTTGATGAAAGCATGATTACCGGTGAACCCGTACCGGTTGAAAAAAATGTTGACGACAAAGTATCCTCAGGAACCATTAATGGAAATCAGGTATTCATCATGAAAGCTGAAAAGGTAGGTGATGAAACTCTTCTTTCACAAATTATTAAAATGGTGAATGAGGCCAGCCGAAGCAAAGCTCCTATCCAAAAACTAACAGATAAAGTCTCTAAAGTATTTGTTCCGGTCGTAATTCTTATTGCTGTACTTACCTTTATTGCATGGCAGTTTTTTGGACCTGAAGGGAAAAGAAGTTTATTTGCCTTTGTAAATGCTGTAGCAGTTTTGATTGTTGCCTGCCCTTGTGCACTTGGACTTGCAACACCTATGTCTCTAATGGTAGGAATTGGTAAAGGTGCCAAAAATGGTATTTTGATTAAAAATGCAGAAGCTCTTGAACAAATGAATAAAATCAATGTTCTGATTACAGACAAAACCGGGACATTAACAGAAGGGAAACCCTCTGTAGAACATATAGAAACAGTAAACAATCAAGATCAGAATCAGATTTTAAAATTAGCTTTTTCATTGAATCAAAATTCTGAACACCCTCTATCCAACGCTGTTATCAAAAGAGCCAAAGAGGAGAATATTCCGGCCGAAAAAGTAGATCAGTTTGAGAACATTTCAGGAAAAGGAGTAAAAGGAAATATCAATGGTAAAACAGCTTATCTGGGCAATGAAAGTTTATTGACTTCTCATCAAATTCAAATTCCGGATACGTTGAAACAGAAAGCCATAGAAGTACAATCAAAAGCTCATACGATTTCCTATATTGCAGAGGATCAAAATGTACTTGGCTTCATCAGTTTTACAGATAAAATTAAAGAAAGTTCTAAAAAAGCAGTGGAACGACTAATGAGTGAAGGCATTGATATTGTAATGATGACCGGAGATAACGAGCATACCGCTAAAGCCGTAGCCGATGAGTTGGGAATCAAACATTTTAAAGCCAATTGTCTTCCTGAAGATAAATTGAACGAGGTAAAAAAACTCCAACAACAAGGTAAGATTGTAGCAATGACCGGAGATGGAATCAACGACTCTCCTGCTCTCGCTCAATCAGATATCGGAATTGCCATGGGAACCGGTACGGATGTCGCTATTGAAAGTGCTGAAATCACTCTGCTAAAAGGAGATATTTTAGGAGTAGCAAAAGCCAAACTATTAAGTGAAAAACTTCTTGGAAACATTAAAGAAAACCTATTCTTTGCTTTTATATATAATGTATTGGGAATTCCGGTTGCGGCAGGATTATTGTATCCGTTTTTTGGAATTCTCTTATCTCCAATGATTGCCGCCGCCGCTATGAGCGTAAGTTCATTATCGGTCATTCTGAATTCATTAAGATTAAACTCTGTAGATCTGGATATAT
Organism: Chryseobacterium sp. PMSZPI; assembly: GCF_002835665.1. Classification (GTDB taxonomy): domain Bacteria; phylum Bacteroidota; class Bacteroidia; order Flavobacteriales; family Weeksellaceae; genus Chryseobacterium. Next base: position 121,242 of record NZ_PIZV01000002.1, on the reverse strand, counting down.
AATAGCAATATGAAAAAAGAAAATCTTTACATAGGATGTTCGGGATTTTACAATAATGACTGGAAAGGGTCTTTATATCCTGAGAATGCCCAAAGTAAAGATTTTCTTTCTCTATACGCTGATACCTTCAATGCTGTAGAAATCAATTCTACATTTTATAGAATTCCTACCGCTAGAACACTTTCAAAATGGCATGATGAAACTCCCGATTCTTTCAGGTTTTTCATTAAAATACCAAAAGCCATTACCCACCAAAAACGTCTTACAGATTCTAAAGAAGACATTAGCCTATTTTGTCAGCACATTCAAAATCATCTTCAACATAAACTTTCAGGTTTTTTATACCAGCTTCCCCTTTCTTTTAAAAACACTCCGGAAAACTTAAAACTGATTACCCAAAATTTAGATTTCAATTTTCTTAATGTTATAGAATTCCGCCACGAATCATGGTGGCAAAAAGAAATTTTTAAAATATTGGAAGATTTAAATATTGTTTTTTCAGGAGTAAACTTTCCCGGCGACCTTCCGGAAGATATGATCATCAATCATCCTCAAATACTTTATTACAGACTACATGGTAAGCCTGTTCTTTACAAGTCAGAATACAATCCGGACTTTTTAGATCAACTTGCTGAAAAAATTAAGAGCGCCCAAAGGACCAGTTTTATCTTTTTTAATAATACCTGGGGAATCGCTGCCATTAAAAACGCAATGTATTTAAAGAAAATATTAAAATAGCAGCACTATTTCCAATTTCAAGTTCAGCATTTTTTTTAATTTGTTAAAAATAAAATAATTCCCAATTAAAGGAAGAATATCCCAATCTCAAAGAGAATAGAGAAAAACTATCGTTTTCACATTTATAAATGTTAAAAATTACAGAAAACAAAAACATAACACCACAATCCAATCATACACAAAAAATAGCTTTAAAATAAACTTCTTAAAATAATCTTAAAAACAAAAAACATATTAAAACATGGCATGTAATTTGTTAACATTCAATTGATATTTTTAACGGTTTTTAACAAATTAAATTCCCCTTATCTTTATGAGAAAAATTTTTGCGGGAAAGTCACAAAATAAGACTTTTCTCGGGATGTTTGCATTGGTGAGTGCAACCTCAGTTTTATTGAACAGCTGTAATTTCAAGAATGAAGTGAACGATAAACTCAGTTCACAAGAACATCCTGCCGCAGAAAGAGTCCCCAAGATGGACGATGAAAGCGTAGACACGGATAAAAGAGTGATCTACCTTACTTTTGATGATGGCCCTAACCAGGGTACGGAAAATCTTTTAAAAATCTTAGACAAAAGGAATGTATGCGCAACAGCTTTTTTAGTAGGTAAGCATGCCTATGGAAGTAAAAAACAAAAAGACGACTTAGAGCTTCTGAAACAAAATCCTTTAATTGAATTGGCCAATCATAGCTTCACTCATGCTCACAATAAATACACAGATTTTTATAAAAATGCAGATGCTGTGGTACGTGATTTTGATGTTGCAAAAGACAGCCTGAAACTTACTGATAAGATCGCCAGAACTCCAGGCAGAAATATCTGGAGACTTAACAATATTAACATAACCGATATTAAGAGTTCCACAGCTGCAGCAAATGGTCTTAAAAATGCAGGATATAAAGTGATCGGCTGGGATCTGGAATGGCGCCCTACTCACAAAATGACTTTAAAAGGAAGTCATGAACTCATGTTGAAAAAAGTGGATAGTATCTTTTTAAATGATCTTGAGAAAACTTCAAGACACCTTGTCTTTCTTACTCACGACCAATATCTTAGGGATGCAGACTCTATCAACGAATTGGACTTGTTTATAGAGAAACTGCAGAAAAGCAATAAGTTTGTTTTTAAGAAGATTTCTCAATATCCGAAAATCAATGAGGTGCTGAATTAATTCAGGAATATAAGATAAAGAAAATAAGGACTGGGTGTAAAAGATTAAAATTTCTATTTCAATAACTTTAAATTTTAAACTTTGAACCTTAAACTAAATTTCGGAAATTTGCATTTATGAGCATTCAAGAAAATTATCAATCTATAAAGAATCAACTTCCTGAAGGAGTACAGCTCGTAGCCGTTTCAAAGACACATCCGGCTCCGGCAATACAGGAAGTCTATGATTTAGGACAAAAAGTATTTGGAGAAAATAAGGTGCAGGAATTGATGGAGAAATCCCCTATCCTTCCTCAGGATATCCAATGGCATTTGATCGGGCATTTACAAACCAACAAAGTCAAATATATCGCTCCTTTTATAGACACGATCCAAAGTGTAGATTCCGAAAAATTATTGGCAGACATCAACAAGGAAGCAGGCAAAAACAACAGGACAATTAAGGTTTTGCTACAAGTAAAGATTGCAGCAGAAGATACTAAGTTTGGTCTTGAAATTTCGGAAGCTAAAAATCTGTTTCAGGAGTATAGAGAAGGAAAGTTTCCCAATGTTGAAATCACCGGTTTAATGGGAATGGCCACTTTTACAGATGATGAAGAACAAGTCAAAAAAGAATTTTTAACATTAAAAGGTCTTTTTGATGAATTAAATCAACTTAAAACGATAAAAACCTTATCAATGGGAATGAGTGATGATTTCCCATTAGCTATTGAGTGTGGCGCTAATTCCGTGAGAGTTGGATCCGCAATTTTTGGGAGAAGAGACTACTCAAAATAGAATATTTAGGTATGGTTTTTGCTAATAATTGAAACAAAAAATTTAAATTTGCAACTATGCAAAAAATCCTTATAGTAGAAGACGAAAAAGCAATCTCTGGAGTACTTCACAGTATTCTTTCTGATGAACTCACAGATTATGAATTTGTAATCGCCGAAGACGGCCTGGAAGGTTACAAACAGGTAGAAAAAGAAGATTTCGCATTGGTGATTTCTGATATTAAAATGCCTAAACTTTCAGGAACTGAGCTTTTAAAGCAAAGTCTTGCATTGAAACCTGAAACTACTTTTATTATGATCTCCGGTCACGCAGACATAGATTCTGCCGTTTCCTGCTTGAAAGAGGGTGCATATGATTTTATTTCCAAGCCAATTGATATCAACAGACTGATCACCAGTGTGAAAAATGCTTTGGCTAAAGAAACATTAAAGAAAGAAAACAAAAATCTTCAGACTGAAAACAAAACCCTAAAGAAAAAGGTCAATAAAAAATACCAAATGATTGGTACTTCTCCTGCATTACAGAAAATTCAGGATATGATCGAAAAGGTAGCTGTTTCTGATGCAAGAGTTTTGATTACAGGTCCTAATGGTGCCGGAAAGGAATTGGTAGCTCATGCCATTCACAATCAAAGTGAACGTGCAAGAGGCCCAATGGTAGAAGTAAACTGTGCCGCTATTCCATCTGAACTTATTGAATCTGAACTTTTCGGGCACGTAAAAGGATCTTTTACCGGAGCTATCAAGGACAAGCAAGGAAAATTTGAACAGGCTAACGGAGGAACGATCTTTCTGGATGAGATTGGTGATATGAGCCTTATCGCTCAGGCTAAAGTACTAAGAGCACTTCAGGAAAGCAAGGTTTCTCCTGTAGGAAGCGATAAAGAAATAAAAGTTGACGTAAGAGTTATTGCGGCAACCAATAAAAATATGCAGAAAGAAATTGAAGAAGGAAAGTTCAGAGAAGACCTTTATCACAGACTTTCTGTTATTGAAATCTATGTTCCGCCATTGGATGACAGAAAAGATGATATTAAGTTGTTAGTTGAACATTTTTCCGGAATGATTGCCGATGAACACGGTACCGCTGTGAAAAAGTTTGACGATAAAGCTATTGATGCTTTAAAAGCACTTTCATGGACCGGAAATATCAGAGAATTAAGGAATGTTGTGGAAAGATTGATCATTCTTGGTGGAAATTCTGTTTCTGAAAGTGACGTTGCAAGTTTTGTAAGGAAATAATAAAGCTATTATTGACAATACTATAAAAAATTTGCAGTACCCACTGCAAATTTTTTTTTGATCTATTTTGAATTATAAACTATATGAATCTTAAAATATTATGAATTTTTTAAACAAACAGTATACAAAAGAATGCCTGACTTTGGCTCTACCTGTGATGTTAACCCAGGTGGGGCAAGTTTCAGTAAATTTATTCGATAATATTATTGTCGGAAAACTTCTGGGTGCTGATGCTTTAGCATCCGTTTCATTAGGTAATGCCGTGTTTTTCTCAATCTTCGTGTTAGCATTGGGGTTTTCATTTGCGATACCTCCTTTGGTTTCGGAAGCCCACTCAAAACAAGATCATGCGACTATTAACTCAGTCTTCAGTCATGGCTTTGTCATCAATATGACAGTGGGAGTTCTTCTTATGGTTATTTTACTTTTGGGAATGCCTCTGCTCTATCATTCCGGGCAGCCGGCTAAGATTATTCCGGATACGGTAAGCTTTTTAAGCATCATGGTAGTCAGTATGATACCGTTTATGGCTTTTCAGACACTTCGTGAGGTTTCGGAAGGATTATCTTACACCATTGGAGTAACTAAGGCTACGATTATTGCCAATATCATCAATATAGCCTTAAACTATGTATTTATTAAAGGACTTTGGGGAATTCCTCCTATGGGAGTAAAAGGATCTGCTTTAGCAACCCTGATTTCCAGAATATTCATGGTAGTTTTCCTTTATTTTGTATTGCTTAAAGAAGAAAGAACCAGACGTTATATCAAAGACTTTTCATTGAAGATTCAGGTTTTCTCAAAGAAAATGTTCGATAAAATGGTAAGATTGGGACTACCTACCGCTTTACAAATGTTTTTTGAAGTAACGGCTTTTGCAGGGGCAGCATTTATCTGCGGACTGATTTCTGCTCACGATATTGCGTCTCACCAAATCGCATTAAGTATGGCTTCATTTACTTTCAACTTGTGTGTTGGGTTCAGTGTAGCGTCTACTGTAATGATCGGAAGAAAATTGGGTGAGCAAAACTTTGTTGAACTCAGAAAAGTAGGAATCAACAATTTAAAAATAGCATTTATCTTCATGTGTATTTGTGGACTGGTATTTATTTTGGGTAGAAATATACTGCCAACTTTCTTCACAAAAAAAGAAGAAATAGAAGTGATTACTCTGGCCTCAAAACTGATGATTATTGCAGCGTTATTCCAGCTTTCTGATGGAATCCAGGTAACTGCTCTGGGAATGTTGAGAGGTCTACAGGACGTTAAAATACCGTCTATTTACACTTTTATTGCCTACTGGGTAATTACTATTCCTTTAGGATATTTTTTCTGTGTAACATTAGGAATGGGAGCGTTTGGAATGTGGATTGCCTTGGGGCTGGGACTGACAGTATCTGCTGTTTTCCTTGTCAAACGATTTCTGAATATGTCTGCTAAGCGAATTAAGCAGAATGCATAAAAACGAGAAAGGTTGTTTCAAATTGAAACAACCTTTTTTAATATTCTAATTTCATAACTCAAGGAAATTGTCCGGTTTTTACTATAAATTTTATTTTAGGTTTTGGCTAAAGCCAATCTGAATTTAATCTTTTGATAAATGGACTAAAGTCCATTCCTATTGAATGTTGATGTAGCTATTATTATTTACCGTTTATAATTATAAAACCGATTCCATTTATTATTTTCATGAGTATTTATTGATATAGCCAGATAGCTGTCATCCTGAAAGGATCTAAATGGATAAAGAACAATATACACAAAATTTATATTTAATTTGAAAGATCAAAGTGTCGATAATGCTACCTGGATTCCTACGGGATGACAAAGTGTGAGGATAAGTTTATCGCGGAAATTTTAAGTTTTGATTTTGACTAAAACCCAATGGGGGTGGTGTTTTATGAAAACGAGTTGAAATCCATTTCTATTGAAACCCTTTCTCACTGATTTTACAAAATAATTCTTAAAAAAGTAAGTACGAAGACCTCAAAGGTTTTGCCCTAATATTAGCCTAATCTATTAAATCAGCGAGAGATATTTAAGAGAAAAGGGTATCTCGTAATCTTTTATTTTATTTTATTTTATTTTATTTGATTCTTTTCCCTAAAATTTTCAAACTCCTTTCAACTCCATCTAAGATCGCAACATCCGGAAGCGTTCCCCAATCTTCAAACCCAAAGTGTCTGAATAACTTAATACTTGGCTCATTATGAAGAAAAATAAGCGCTACCAGATTATTCACTCCAAACTTCCCGGCATTATCAATACAATATTGTAAAATTGTTTTACCATATCCTTTTCCTCTGCAGCTTTCATCCAGATAAATACTGACTTCCACCGTTCCACTGTAAGCCGGTCTTTCATGGAAAGAACTGAAACTTACCCATCCTACGATCTGCCCGTAAGTGTCTTCCACCATCAAAAGCGGTCTTGTTTCAGGATTATGCTCTTCGAACCATTTCTGTTTGCTTTCAACACTAACTTCTTCTACGTCAGCAGTTACCATTCTTGAAGCAATGGTTGAATTGTATATTTCTACAATTTTGTTCAAATCAGTCTGGTTGGCATTTCTGAATTTTATTTCTTCCATTAATTTACATTCAATTTTCAAATACAAAAATAATAAATTATAAAAACACCCCACAAAATATCAGTCAGTTTATTAAATTTTAATATTAAATTAAACAACACCCCCGTAAAAAACGAAATGATTATTTAATAAATAAATTTTTAAAATCTAAGATTTCCATTGATATTGATAAAAATCTGCGAAATCTGTGAGATCTGCGAGAGAATTTTTAATTGCCATAAATACACAAATTTATTTTATTAGTGTATTTATGGCAAAAATTGAAACTCATTTTTAAATGGCTTACTTTATATTCTTTAAAATCCTATTCAAGCTTCTTACTGTAATTCCCAGGTAAGCAGCCATATCTTCTTTTGAAATCTGAATATTCTGCTTCGATTGCATGATAAGTAGCTGCGCCAATGTATGCTCTACCGTATAAAGCTGCTGATAAGAAGCTCTGCTTGAAGTATTAATGATACGTTCTGCAAAAGAATTCAGTAGTAAATGATTTAAAGCAATATCATTTTTAATCAAATTATTAAAATAGGCCAGATTGATGATATACGCTGTAACATCCGTTAAAGCTTCAATACCGCATAAACAGGAAATATTTTTAATCAATTCCACTTCTCCTAAGATTTCACCACTTCCTAAAAATTCGACTATATATTCTTTCCCGTTCTCCTCTGTGAAATAACATTTGACAATACCTTCTTTAATCAACATCACTTTGGATAACGGTGCATCCTGAGTGAGTAACGTTTCTCCTTTAGAAAAATACCGGAGTAAGATATCACCTCCTTTTTGTTGATGATAAAGTCCTTCAAGATAATGTAAAAACGATTGATTGGTACGTAGCATATTCGTTCGGGACAATTGTCCTTTCTTGTTTTATTTTTTATATTGAAATTCGAAGCAGAAAATTACAAAACAAAAATGAATAATCATATCACAACGATTGCCTTTGATGCTGATGATACCCTATGGATCAATGAACCTTATTTTCAGGAAGCCGAAAAGGAGTTCTGTATATTGCTTGAAGACTACCTGCCTCAACATTCTGTATCTCAGGAATTATTTAAAACAGAAATGCAAAATCTTCATTTGTACGGGTACGGAGTAAAAGGATTTATGCTTTGTATGATTGAAACCATCGGCAGAGTATCTAATAACACCGCTTCATTTGCATTGGTAAACAAAGCGATCCAACTTGGACAGGAGCTCCTTCAAAAACCTATCGAACTTCTGGATGGTGTTACCGAAACCCTTGAAAGCTTAAAGGGAAAATACAGGCTGGTTGTTGCCACAAAAGGGGATTTACTGGATCAGGAACGTAAACTTAAAAACTCGGGATTACAGGAATATTTCCATCATATTGAAATTATGAGCGATAAGAAAGAGAAAGATTATCAAAAGCTATTGAAACATCTCGACTGCAAAGCTGAAAATTTTCTAATGCTTGGAAATTCAATAAAATCGGATATTTTACCGGTATTGGAAATCGGAGGTTCTGCCGCGCATATCCCTTATCATGTGATATGGAGCCATGAGCAGCATGATGTTCATCTGGAACATTCTAATTTTATGGAACTCAAGAGTATTGATGAAATTCTGAAACATCTTTAGAAACCATCTTTATTAATAAACTCCTAAAATTTCTTATCTATTTTTTAATTAAAAAAAGAGACTGCTTTCGATAAGCAATCTCTTTTGTATTTTATTTTTTCAAACACTTTTCAAGGAACTGATCTTGTTCCCATAAAAGATGTAGAATATTTTCTTTTGCCTGGTATCCGTGGGCTTCTTTCGGAAGAAGAACCATTTTAACCGGAGCACCCAGGTTCTTCAAAGCCTGGAAATATCTTTCTGTCTGCAAAGTGAACGTTCCCGGGTTATTATCTGCATCACCATGAATCAAAAGAAGGGGTGTTTTCATTTTATCAGCATGCATAAATGGAGACATTGTAGTATAAATTTCCGGAACATCCCAATAATTTCTTTGCTCACTCTGGAACCCAAATGGAGTCAATGTTCTATTGTACGCCCCACTTCTCGCAATACCGCAAGCAAAAAGATTAGAATGAGTCAAAAGGTTTGCGGTCATAAAAGCTCCATAAGAATGCCCTCCTACAGCCACTTTCTTTCTATCAATATATCCTAACTGATCTACCGCATCAATTGCTGCTGCAGCATTAGCTACCAGTTGAGGAATAAAAGTATCATTCGGCTCTGTTTTTCCTTCTCCAATGATAGGGAAAGCTGCATCATCCAATACAGCATATCCTTTGGTTGTCCAGTAGATAAAAGATCCATAAGACGGGAAAGTAAAATCATTTGGGTTTTGAGTATTCTGCCCTGCCGTATTTTTATCTTTATATTCCGTCGGATACGCCCAAATTAATAAAGGGAGCTTTTCTTTTTTAGTTTTTCTATCATAGTTAGCCGGCAAATAAAGAGTTCCCGTTAAAGTAACACCATCGTTTCTTTTATAAGTAATCACTTCTTTGTAAACGTCTTTGATGCTTTCAAAAGGGTTGGCAAAATTCGTTACCGCTTCAGCTTTATTTGATTTGATATTCTTTTTAAAATAATTCGGATATTGACTTGAAGACTGCTGGGTAGTTAGGATTTCTCCTTTTGCAGGATTAAGAATATCAATAATTCCTTCTTTAGCATTTTTCAGATTGGAAGTATACACTCTCTTTTTCTTCAAAGATCTGATATCCATTTCATCAATAAACGGATGTTGTCCATCTTTTGTAAATCCTTCTCCTATCAGATAGGTTTTTCCATCTTTCATATCAATAACCGTTCTTCCATATTGGTTCTTCATTGTATTGAAATGCCCCGGATCACTGTAAACATCCTGAGAATTTCTGTCATCAATGACTTTGGATTCATTATTATTAAGGTCTACCAGGAAAGATTTTGTATTTCTTGTATCATACCATTCTTCTGAAACTACAGCATAATGATCATTGGTCCAGTCTATACCGTCATATCTTTGTTTTGTTTTAAAGAAAGACTTCGGAACAGCCGTAAATGGAGCTTCCCACATAAAGATTTCATCCCTGTACTCAGCTGTTTTAGATTGATCTCCACCGTCTAATGCTTCGGCGAAAACCAATGTTGCCGGAGCATCACTTCTCCACATCATATCTCTTTTCCCTGTTCTTACTGACGAAAAACCTTTAGGCATAATTTCATTCAATGGAACCTCATTTACTACTTTTACGGTATTACCTTTCATATCGTAAACTGTAGTTGTTATCGGGAATCTGCTTAAAGGAACAATATAAGAGAAAGGTTTTTTAATTACAGATGTCATTAAATAGTTTCCATCAGGAGAGAAGCTTAAACCTGCGTACATATCCTGGTCCTTTACTTTTTTAAGATTTCCGTTCAGATCAACATTATAAATTTCAGAAGCTGTAAGAACTTCGAAGTTTTTTTCGTCCTGAGGATTCTTCAAAAGATCCTGATACGTTCTGTTTTGTGAAACTTTTCCATCGGCTGTTGAAACGATTGGTCCTGTTGGAAGGTCCTTACTGGAATCAATAAGGGCCGGTCTATTCTGAGGTAAAGATCTGATCAGTAGACTTTGTGAATCATTGTACCATACATAAGGCATTCCCAAATTGGCATTCAGGTTGTCCGATGTAATTTTTTTGGCAGTAGCGGTTTCCATATCTACCACCCAAAGCTCTACTCCTTTACTAGTTGTATTGGTAAAAGCTAATTTTTTCTCGTCCGGAGAAAAAGAAGTATAGGTAATCTTAGCACCTGACGGTAGGTTTTTTACCTGAATTTCATTTTTATCATTGATTTTTCTGATCTTCAGGTTATTCAAATACGTTACCGTACTTGCAATATTGGTAACAGGATTGATTCTCAAACCTCCCAATTTCATTTCTTGCTGGCTAAGATCTGTTAAAGTCTTATATGTAGGACGATATGTAAAAACAACCCAATCTTTTTTGCTGTTCATCAGCACACCAGGAGGTCTTTCATAATCTGCTAGTTTTAAAATTTCAGCAGAAGGCTTTTGATAAGTTATATTTTCCTGTGCATCGTAAAAATTGAGAAACGCCAGAAGGCAGATAGTCAGTTTTATCTTCATTTAATTCATTTTCCACGAAAGTTACAATTATTTTACGATTGTTTCTAACAAAGGAGCCATTTTCGAGGAGAGAATTTTAGCACCTTTTTCATTTAAATGTCCATAATCCCATCTGTTTTCATACCAATATAATTCAGGGTATTCAGCCGGATTCATAAAATTAATAACAGGAGTGTTTAATACCTTGATATAAGCCTGAAGTTTTTTCCCGTTTGGCTCGGCAGGTCCCGGAATAAACATGATGAGCTGAATATTTCTCTTTCTGCATTTTTCCGCAAGTTCATTAATCTTTTTAACCACAACACTGTTAGGTTTATAAATTTCATGATCTGCATAATAGTTATTCAGTCTCCTCTTAATAACTTTATTCAACTCCGCTTCTTTCGTTCTGGGAATACCACTGGAATCTAAAGGAGAAAAACCCTGATTCTGATCTATAGAATAATTATGAGCCTTCTGAACTTCTCTTTCATCCGGTTTTTTATTAAAATGAAAAACATTAAAAACAAAAGAAACAAGCGATAAAGCAATTTGTTTATAGTTCTTTGCTTCCTGTTGAGATTCTACCGCAAAAAGGGTATTATCATAATTGAAAACGCCAAAACTTCTTTCGGTTTTCAAATTAAGCTTTGTAATTTTAACCCTATCCTGAAGTTCCATAACGATATACTTAGGCTTAAATGAAGGATTCTCCAAAATATATTCCATCGTTTGGAAACTTTCAAGATCAAAACTTGCACTGGCTCCCAGGTTATAGGACTTAATCCCATTTATTTTACTATCAATTAATTTACAATCAATCTGATTATTAACCCTTGAACTTCCTACAAAGTATACATTATATTCAGGATGTTTTTTAAGATACTCTAGTTTTGCGTCAAGAAAAGGATATGAATAATTTCTATTAGGGTAAAGAGCTATCTTTATCAATCCAATAATGAACATGATAAAAATAAATAATGAGACTAGCGATACAAATCTTTTCATTTAAAACTGGAAATAGATAAATTCATTACTACCGAAATTGGCAAAATTCAGGATCAAATAAGCCACTACAATATAAATAACAGCTTGTACCATTGGTTTCTTTCTATGAATTTTCAGTCCATAGTCTTGTGTTCTGTTGAGCCATTCCATTCCAAGCATAACCATAACAAGTCCTAATAAAACAGGTCTGAATTCTGTAGGGAAAACAAACAAACTATTACTGAAAATACCCTTTATATACTGAATTGCTGAAGAAACACTTTCTGCTCTAAAGAAAATCCAGGCAAAACAAGTTAATGTAAAAGTAACTAAAATGCTAAAGACCTCTCTGAATGAAGGTATTAATTTACCAGCTGCTACAACTTCTAAATTCTCTCTATTTTTTCGCGCCAATAACAATGGAAGAAAAAATACGGCATTCAATCCTCCCCAAATAATAAAGGTCCAGTTGGCACCATGCCAGAAACCACTTACCAGGAAGATAATAAAAGTATTTCTGATTTTCATCCATAATCCGCCTTTACTTCCTCCCAGCGGAATATAAAGATAGTCTCTGAACCAGGACGAAAGCGAAATATGCCATCTTCTCCAAAACTCTGCAATATCTCTGGAGAAATACGGATAGGAGAAGTTTTTTAATAGTTCAATTCCAAATAATCTTGATGTTCCTAATGCAATATCAGAATACCCCGAAAAGTCACCATAAATTTGAAATGCAAAAAGTACGGCTCCTAAAACCAAGTTGCTGGCACTTTCTGTTGGGGCATTGTTAAATATTTCATTAACGATCGGTGCACAATTGTCTGCAATCACCATTTTTTTGAAAAAGCCCCAAAGAATCTGGGCCATTCCATCTTTTGCATTTTCATAGCTAAAAGATCTTTTTCTCTGAATCTGAGGAAGCAAATGAGTAGCCCTTTCAATAGGCCCGGCAACCAATAAAGGAAAATAACTTACGAATACAGCGTAATCTACGTAATTTTTCTCTGCAGGAATCCTTTTTTTGTAAACATCTATGACATATGATAATCCATGGAAAGTATAGAAGGAGATACCCACCGGCAAAATAACCTTCAGAGTCCACATATTCACTCCAAATCCCAATGCTCTTAATAATTCTGCAAAATTATCAATGAAAAAATTATAGTATTTAAAAAAGCCCAGGAATCCAAGATTGATGGCAATACTTATGGTTAGCCAGATAGTGGCACCTCTCTTTGTTTTACTGTTTTCAATCTGAATTCCGGAAAAGAAATCCAAAGCAATGGAAAACATTAATAGAAAGAGAAAACGAAAATCCCAACAACCATAGAAGTAAAAACTGGCTGCCAGCAAAAGAAAATTCTGAAATTTATAATTCTTATTACATACAAGCCAGTACAAAATAAAAACTATAGGAAGAAAGATTAAAAAAGCAAGGGAATTAAATAGCATAATTTTCTTTAAACTATCTTATACAATAATTTATGAACTCAACGAACTCGTATTTCAAATGATATAATTGTACGAAAAATAGTTTTTACCCAAATGTAATTGAGCGCTATGGGAACAAAATGATATATTTTGCGTGATTGCAACATGGGAAAGGAAGTTTTTCATATTTATATTTCAATTCTCAAATATAAAAAATAGAATTTACATTTATCCTAAAATCATTTAAAATCTCATAAAGAAGGCTATTTCACACATTGCGAAATAGCCTTTATTATATTTTATAGAAGAAGATAATGATCTACCAATCGGAAGCTCTTTTCCTTTTTTCTATCATATAGTCTACTGAAAATTTTCCTGCCCCACATACCATCAATAAAAGATAGACAGAAAGATAAATAAGGCTCATTTCTCTTTTCTCAAAAGGATCTGCTCCATGAACAAAGAAAGCAGCAATAGCCATTGTAAATACCAGGAATCCCAAAGAAACTCTTGTAAAAAGTCCCAGTATCAATAAGATAGAACATACAAATTCCGCAAAAACAGTAAGGACCAATGAAACCACAGGGCCCATACCCATAAAATCAAAAAATTCGATTTTACCACCGGCCAACAACATCTGTAGTTTAGGGAATCCGTGTGAAAGCATTGCAAAACCAACAAATACTCTCACTACTAATAAAATAATATCTTTAAGTATTGAGCCGGAATTTGAATTGTTATAGTTCATGTACTAAAAAATTTAGACTAAGGTAATAAAAATCTTTGTAATACAACGGGATTACGGCATTTTTAGTTTATCTGTAACCGAAATTTTTCAAGTCTCTATCATTCTTTCTCCAGTCTTTTTTCACTTTTACGAATAAATTTAAGTGAATTTTTTTAGAAAAGAATTTCTCCAGATCTAACCTTGCATCAGTTCCTACCTTTTTAATGGCCTCTCCTTTATGTCCGATGATGATCCCTTTTTGTGTATCTCTTTCTACATAAATGATGGAGTCGATAAAGATAATTCCTTCTTTTTCTTTAAACTGCTCTGTAACCACTTCCACCGAATACGGAATTTCTTTCTCATAGTTCAAAAGAATTTTCTCACGAATAGCCTCATTCACAAAAAATCTTTCAGGTTTGTCCGTAAACTGATCCTTATCATAATAAGGTGGATTTTCAGGTAATAGAGATTTTATTTTAGGTAAAATGATTTCTGTGTTAAAAGCATTAAGGGCAGAGATAGGTAGTATTTCCGCTTTAGGAATTCTGTTGTGCCAATCTTCCACCAACTTTTCAAGACCTGCCTGATCAGTTTGATCCACTTTGTTTAATAATAAAAGTACAGGTACCGGGATTTTATTCAGTTTATCAATTAAAAACTCTGATGGTTCTGCTTTATCAGTAACATCTACAATAAATAAGAAAACATCAGCATCTTGTAATGAATCTTTTACAAAATCCATCATTTTCTCCTGAAGTCCATATTTTGGATCTAATACTCCGGGAGTATCAGAAAATACAATCTGAAGATCATCTTCATTATAAATCCCAAAAATTCTGTGGCGGGTTGTCTGAGCTTTCTGCGTTACAATTGCCAACTTCTCTCCCATCAACTGGTTGAGTAAAGTTGATTTTCCGGCATTAGGCTTTCCAACTATATTTACAAATCCTGCTTTGTGCATAAAAATAATAATTACGAAATGCAAAGTTAGTAAAACAAAATTGGTCTTCAGAACTAATCTCAATATTTAAAAGAAAAAAGAGACTTATATAATGATATACTATGTTATAAAGGGAAATTGTCTGAGATATATTGTAATTGAATTTAGAAAAAATAAAAAAACACCAAGATAATTTTGTATTGCATTACCTAAAACTGATATTTTTGAATATTAGAATTCATTTTCATGAATATAGATCAGATTCTCGACCAAATTTATATACTCCCGGAAACATCCAAAAACAACCTAAAACAGTATATTACTGAAGTTTCCCACCCCAAAGGCTATTGTCTGATGGAAGCTGAGAAAGTAGTGCCCTACCTTTATTTTATAAGAAAAGGAATTGCCCGTGCCTACTCTTCTACTTCTGATAATGATATCACCTTTTGGTTTGGAAGTGAAGGTCAATGTATACTTTCTATGAAAAGCTATGTAGAAGACAAACCCGGTTATGAAAGTATTGAATTACTCGAAGATTGTGATCTTTATATGCTGGAAACGGAACACCTTAAAAAACTGTTCAATGAGGACATCCATATTGCCAACTGGGGACGAAAGCTTGCTGAAAATGAAATGATAAAATCTGAAGAACTGATTATCTCAAGGCAATTTAAAACTTCTTTGGAACGATATAAAGATATTATACAGTACCAACCCGACCTTCTTAAAAGAGTCCAGCTTGGTTATATTGCATCCTATCTTGGGATTACACAGGTGAGTTTGAGCAGGATTCGTGCAGAAATAAAATAAGTAGTGATTTTATGGATTAATTTACTTTTTTTATTACGAATAAGTTTCACCATTAAGGCTCTTAAGATTTTTAGAATATTAAGTTTAAGCTCCGCTTTAAGACGTTTTGCTTATAAAAATCTTTGATTTTTTTCTTAATTAATCTCAACAACTTAATGTAGAATAAGTGATATTTTAAGTTTGGGCTAAAGCCAATGGAATGGATATTTATTTTGAAGGGAGGCTGTCTCAAAAGTCAAATAATTTGGCTTTTGTCATTGACTACGTCGAATCTTCGATTTCTGACGAAGGAAGAATCTCTTTGACAACCAATTATATGAGATTCTTCACTGCATTTCTGAACTACGTTCGTAAACTTTCAGTTTATGTTCAGAATGACACTTTTGAAACAGCCTCTCCTATTGATAAGGTCGTGGATGTAAAATTAATATTGATGATAACGTACTAAAAGAAAAAGCAGGTACTTCTTTCCTGAATAATTTTTTCGTTGGTAAAATTATAGGCTATCTCACACACAGACTATCGTAACTTCCCTCTTCCCGTTCCTTGTCTAAAATATCATTTTTTAACAATTGTAAAATATTTTTCCCTCTTAATTTCTGAAATTTGCAGAAGAAAAATTTAAAAAATGAATTGGATCATCTTAATTATTGCCGGATTATTTGAAGTAGCCTTTGCATCATGCTTAGGAAAAGCGAAAGAAACATCCGGAACAGAATCTTATTATTGGTTTGCCGGGTTTCTGGTTACTATGACCATCAGTATGCTACTTTTGATTAAGGCTACCCAAACATTACCAATCGGTACTGCTTATGCCGTTTGGACCGGAATCGGGGCTGTAGGAACGGCTTTAATGGGAATTTTCTTTTTTAAAGATCCTGTAAGCTTTTGGAGGGTATTCTTCATTATCACTTTGATTGGTTCCGTGATCGGATTAAAAGCTGTTTCTTCTCACTAAATTAAAACAAACTTTTATCTAAAAATAAAACCGCCCTCATAATGAAGACGGTTTATTTTTTTGGCTTTTGTAGCTTTATAAGCTTTCACCTTTTTATTTTTTATAAACTATTGGCAAGATTTCATTCTCTCTCAACCCATACTTTTTGATTTCTTCTTCAGAAAACTTCTTTGAATAAAAATTCGGTTCTGTCTCAAAACCGGCTTTTCTTAATCGGTCGAAATAATCCATCCCATACCAACGAACGTGGTCATATTGTCCAAAATGTTTTTGACGCTCTTTAGGATCTTTAATTGTAAAATCTTCATATGTTTTCTCCAGTGAATTTTTCATTGGAACCTGAAGAATTCCCCAGCCTCCGGGTTTCATTACCCTGTATAATTCACTGATTGCTTTTGCATCATCTTCAATATGTTCCAAAACATGATTACAGAAAATAATATCAAAGCTTTCATCTTCAAAAGGTAAATTAAGAATATCAGCTTTTACATCTACAATCGGAGAATATAAATCCGCAGAAATGTAATTCAGATTGCTCATTCTTTTGAACTTTCTTAAAAATTCCTGCTCCGGAGCAATATGTAAAACTTTGTAATTTTTAATAAAAAAGTCAGTTTCGTTTTGAAGATACAACCACATCTGGCGGTGTCTTTCCAAACTTAGAGTTCCCGGAGAAAGAGCATTTTCTCTCTGTTTACCATATCCATAAGGTAGAAATTTACGATAAGACCTTCCATCAATAGGATCGTAAAATGCTTCTCCTTTAAAAAACTGATAGATAAGCGGTCTTGCCCAGATGCTCATCTTAATAAGCATCGGACGCGGAATTTTATTGAGTAAAAGTTTAGTTAACTTTTTCATTAAAAATCCAGTTGGAACGGCTTTTCTTCATCACTTACAATACCTAAAGCCTCATAAACGTACTCAAACGTTGAAAGCAATACCGGTTTACCATTGATAACCGCTACATCGTGCTCAAAGTGAGCAGATGGCATGTTATCCTGAGTCGTAACCGTCCATCCGTCATTATGGAATTTTACTTTTTCAGTTCCAAGGTTGATCATTGGTTCAATAGCAATGGCTAAACCGTCTTTAATCACTTTACCACTTCCTTGTCTTCCATAGTTAGGAACTTGTGGATCTTCGTGCATTTGTCTTCCCAACCCATGTCCTACGAGTTCTCTCACTACACCATATCCTTCTTTTTCACAATGTGCCTGGATCGCATGGGAAATATCTCCGATTCTTTTTCCTCTGATACATTGCTCAATCCCTTTATAAAGAGATTCTTTAGTAACTTGTAGTAATTTCTTAACTTCAGGTTTTACCTCGCCAATTTCAAAAGTGTAAGCGTGATCTCCTACAAAACCGTTCAGAATAACTCCACAGTCTACAGAAAGAACATCCCCTTCTTTTACGACTTCATTATTTGGAAACCCATGAACTACTTGTTCATTTGGAGAAATACATAAAGAATTCGGGAAACCTCCATATCCTAAGAATGCAGGTTCAGCTCCGTGATCTTTGATAAAATCATGAGCCAGTTTGTCCAAATATAAAGTGGTAATCCCTGGTTTAATTTCTTTAGCCAACATTCCCAATGTTTTAGAAACTAATCGGGCACTCTCCTTCATCAGACGTAATTCGTCTATCGTTTTTAATTGAATCATTGTTGTATAGATGTTAGATATTAGATGTTAGAAGTCAGATTACAGCATTATGCTTATTACTTCCAATCATCTTCTGAACTTTCTATTATAAACTATAAAAGATCAAAAGCCCCTGATATCAAAAAACTGGTTTCTAATATCTGGCTTCTAACTTCTATATCTTACCAGAAAAGTCCTTTTTTCTTTTCTTTTTTTAATTTTGAATAGGCCAGAACTTCTCCGCCTTCTACTCGGAATTCTATTCTTTCCTGAATAATATTGTAGATTTCACCCCATCCAGGGAATCCACCTAAATTTCTGTCGTCAATGAACCAATCAACATCCAACTTTCTGGATTGGTTTGCAGAATCGAACACTTCACCTTCAAAACTTGAGTTCACGGCATAGAATTCTATTCCGTTTTCTCTACAGAATTCTACGGCTTCGTCTAACGTTTTTCCGTGTCTGTAAGTCCAAAGTATCAATCTATAGCCTTCAGATTGAAGTCTTTTTAAAGTTTCGAAAGCAAAGATCTTAGCTTTTCCAATTCCCGGGTAAGCATCATCTACAATGGTTCCGTCAAAATCAACAGCAATTTTTTTATTATTTAACATTTTGTTTTTTTTTAGCTTTGCAAAGATAAGAAATAAAAAGAGTGCCAAAAAAGAAAGGCACTCAATACTTTTATAATTTAAATAATAATATGGGTTCTTAGCTTTTAACCCAGTTAAACTGGAACTGAAGATCCGGAGTAGAAACTCTGTCTGTAATTTTCTGTAACCTTGCAGGAAGTTTCATTAAATATTCCTGAGCTTTTTCCGCTTTTTCTGTAAGACCTTTTACGTGTTCGATTTTCCATTCGTCCAACAAGTCTTTCATAATGTTGATATAATCCTGTCCGGTATATACCATGCATCTTTGTGCAGCATCTGAGAAATGTCCCCAAAGCTCTCCTGCTTTCTGTCCTGACTGTCTCATTAGGTGAGCAGGCATTACAATTTTCTTACGCATCATATCTTCAAAGGCAAGAATCATTTCTGAAGGATCGATTTCAAGGATTTTAGCTACGAAATGTTTGTAAGCTTTGGCATGTCTGGCTTCATCTGCTGCGATTACCCCACACATTTTAGCCAATTTCCCGTTTCCGGATTGTTTTGCCAGAGTACCTACTCTTCTGTGAGAAATATTGGTAGCTGTTTCCTGGAAACTTGTATAAATGAAATTTCTGTAAGGATCCATGCTTGTTCCAAGATCGAAACCATCATTGATCAGGTACTGAGTAGTAATTTCAACTTCTCTCATGTTGACTCTACCACACAGGTAAAGGTATTTGTTTAATAAATCTCCGTGTCTGTTTTCTTCTGCCGTCCAAGCTCTTACCCAGTTAGCCCATCCTACTTTTTCTTCCTGATTGATCCCATCTACTCCCATGAGCCAAGACTCATAGGAAGGAAGAGCTTCTTCTGTGATACAGTCTCCGATCAGGGTTACGAAAAGATCGTAAGGCATCTCACGGGCAAAAGTCTGAATTTCTTCTAAATCATGTTTAAATTCATCGCTTGAAGGATCAGGAAGCATGTCAGAAGGCTGCCAAATTTTTTCAATTGGCGTTAAAAATTTCTCAAGAAAAGAACCTACTTCCTTTTCCAATATTCCCATTACTTCTTTTCTAACAAGCTTTTGATACATTTTACTATTCAGTTTTTAATTAGCAAAGATATGATTTATTTATTATTTAGCGCATAATAAAGTATGCAACTCATACCTTATCTGACATAAATCATAAAAAAATGCCGATATACAAATATAACGGCATTTTTTTATGATTATTATTGAATTTTAATCAACCAAAACATCACCCGTCATAGCATCTGGTATTTTCACACCCATTACTTTCAGGATGGTAGGCGCTACATCGCCTAATTTTCCGGGTTTTAAATTCCAATTATGGTCTTTATCCATTACGATGAAAGGCACCAGGTTTGTTGAGTGCTGAGTATTAGGTGTTCCGTCTGCATTGATCATTACATCAGAGTTTCCGTGATCGGCAAGAATGAAAACAGCATATCCATTTTCATATGCAGCAGTCGCAACTTTTTCAATACACTGATCTACTGTTTCAGCGGCTTTTACAGCTGCTTCAAAAACACCTGTATGTCCAACCATGTCGGTATTAGCGAAATTTAAGCATACAAAATCAGCTGTTCCCTGCTCCAGTTCCGGAACAATCGCATTGGTAATATCATATGCTGACATTTCCGGCTTCAGATCATAAGTAGGAACATCTTTTGGGCTCGGACACAGTAATCTTTTCTCACCGTTAAATTCCTGCTCTCTTCCTCCTGAAAAGAAAAAGGTAACGTGTGGGTATTTTTCTGTTTCAGCGATTCTGATCTGGGTTTTTCCATTCTTTTCAAGCACTTCACCCATTGTTTCTGTGAGAACATTTTCGTCAAAAACGACCTGAACATTCTGGAATGTTTTATCGTAGTTGGTTAATGTAATATAATAAAGGTTTAGTTTATGCATAGAGAACTCCGGGAAATCCTTTTGCGAAAGTACTTCTGTAATTTCTCTTCCTCTGTCTGTTCGGAAATTGAAACAGATTACGACATCATTATCGATAATCTTTGCTACGGGAACAACATTTCCTGTAGCAGTAGTGTTCATTAAAATGATAGGTTTCAGGAATTCATCAGTCACATTATTTTCATAGGAAGCCTTGATAGCGCCCAATGCATCAGTAGTTTCAAACCCGATTCCTTCAACAAGGGCATCATAAGCCAATTTTACACGTTCCCATCTCTTATCTCTATCCATCGCGTAATATCTTCCCACAACGGTAGCTAATTTCCCTGTAGTAGCTTCCATATGTTGCTGAAGTTCATCAATGAATCCTAATCCTGAATGCGGGTCACAATCTCTACCATCTGTAAATGCATGAACAAAAACATTTTCATTCAATCCAAATTCTTTAGCAGCCGTTAATAACCCCTTTAAGTGATTGATGTGTGAATGCACTCCTCCATTAGATACCAATCCTATGAAGTGTACTTTTTTATTTTCTTTTTTAGCGTATTCAAAAGCATCCTGAATGACTTTTTCCTGACCCAACGTTCCATTTTCAACAGCCATATTCAGTTTAACCAAATTTTGGTAAACGACTCTTCCTGCTCCAAGATTCATGTGTCCTACTTCAGAATTACCCATTTGTCCTGCAGGCAGACCAACAGCCAAACCGCTTGCTTCAAGTGTGGTATGAGGATATTTTTTGTAACAGCTGTCTATGAATGGTGTATTGGCTTTATCTATGGCAGAAACATCAGGGTTTGTTCCCAATCCCCATCCGTCAAGGATTGCTAGTATTGCTTTTTTTGACATTTTGTAAAACTTTTTGTTATACAAATTTACCTATTTTCCTATGAATAGAAGAATTTTAAATTCCGAATTTTATTGAAAGAAAAATTTGCGCTTTATCAAGTCAGTTTGCCAATTTTATTATAAATACGATGCTGTGCCAAAATAATCTCTCGCGGGTTCCGCATATCCGTCGGCGCAATAATTACGTTTGGTTACCTGTGGGCAAATCAAACCACAAAAGACACAAAAGATTTTAAACACTTAAGTTTTTTTAAGTTAAAATATTACATTGAGAAGAGCACTTAAGCTTTAAAAATCTGCACAATCTGTGAGCTTCAAATTATGTGTAAAAATTTGTGATATTTGTGAAACGATTAGTGTTCTTTGTGTTTTTTAAAAAAAATAATAACCTCACAAATTTTGCTGATTTCACAGACTAAGATAATCTATGCTTTCTACAAAGGCTCTTAAACCTTAAAATGAATTAATCTTTAAAAAAGTCGTCAAACTTCATTTTATTCTTCTTTGTATATTCATTGATATAGCTATCCAGAAAACCACTTTCTTTCAGGAATAGCAAAGGATTTTTAATATTCAGAATATCATGGATGGCCTTATGTTTATCGGTTTGTTTATTGAAATAAGCTTCAGTAATTTTATATCCTATCCAATATCCCAGGTCATTGGGACGATCATCTTTTTTGCTCACCCCGTATAACCAATCTTGCTTTTCCTCCTGTTTTAGGATAGATACAAATTCTTTAAACAACCTGTCAGAATTGGCCTCACCATATTGAAACGGAACAGGATTGATATGTTCTCCGGAAATAAATTCTCCAATAAAGTCAGCACCTCCTTCAACCAGAGACTGTTTCAGTAAAGTATCTTTTCCTTCAACATTCTGTTCAAAATGAATCAATTCGTGAGCAATAAGCCCTGTAACTCCGTCAAGGTTTTTAAGCATTTCGGTTCCGAGGATAATTCCATCATTAGAAGAGGTCCCTCCGGAATTAAACCTTCCGTATACAAAATACACAGGTGGGAATTTTGCTTCCGGATACCAGTATTTTAAAGCACTGTAGATTGCTCTTGTTCTTTTTTCTTTTTGCCCTATTCCGGCCAGCACATTGCGGCTTTTCAAATAATCTTCCCGCCTCTTTTTTACCTTTGAGTATAATGAATCAGCATTGATAATCCTGAATTCTGTAAAGCCTTTCACTCCCGGCGAACCATTTTTTACATAGTCTGCAAACGGGTTTTCTTTGGAAGTTTCCATTTTATCAAACGCTTTCCAGAAACGATCGGTGTCTTTCGTTTCAAATACAGCGTTTAAAGGATCTGTTGAAAACTCTGTCTTCTGAGCTTTTGTAAGGCCACAAGTTAAAAATACAGAAGCTAGCAAAAAGTTTATTTCTATTTTTATTTTCATGGCTGATGTTTATAGTTTATTGAATGATTCAAAAATATAAAAACTTTACCTTTCCTAATCTGATGATATAATCGTTCTGACTTTTATTTTAAAAATTATACTTTTATTTTAAAATCCGGATTATAAATTTCATCAATATTTGCATCTATTAATCCACAATTCTTTTTAATTTTGCTTTATGGACTTACGTGATCAATTGAAGAATCTTTTTCCTGACCATGAAGAGCAGGATTTTGAGATGCCTGAAGAAAAATTCAAGCAGAAAGAGCCTTTAGTATGCAAATTTGAGAAAAAAGGCAGGAACGGAAAACCGGTAACTATCGTTGAAGGCTGGGAAGGCAGTGAAGAAGACCTGAAAAAAATCTCAAAGAAAATAAAAACCACTTTAGGCATAGGCGGCTCTGAGAAAGATGGAACAATCATCATTCAGGGAGACAACCGTGATAAAATAATGAATATCCTTAAGGAAATGGGATATAAAACCAAACGCGTTGGCGGATAAAATATAAGCCTTACTTGTAAGCCTTGAAAATGTATTCTAATACTCTAGGCTAAAAAAATGATTCTACCTATAGAATCCTAAAAAGGCTATTTCCATTGATTAAAACAAAAAAATATAAATTATGCTAAATAAGCTTGCTGACTCAGAACTTATTCTGAATGAAGACGGAAGTGTATACCACTTAAACCTTTTACCTGAAGATATCGCAGACAAAATCATCCTTGTAGGTGACCCGGACAGAGTATCTAAGGTTTCTAAATATTTTGACACCGTAGAAATTAAGAAAAATAAAAGAGAATTTTATACGCATACAGGAACGCTTCGTGGGGAAAGAATTACAGTAATGTCTACTGGTATCGGAACTGAAAACATCGATATCGTAATGAACGAGCTGGATGCCTTGGTAAATATTGACCTTAAAAATAAGGAATTTAAAACCGAACATAAAGCTCTTGAGTTATTCCGTATGGGAACTTGTGGCACTGTAAACCCGGATGTTCAGGTAGATAATATGCTAGTTACTCAAAATGTAGTTGGGTTAGACGGTCTTATGCATTTCTATCAGGATTATAATTTTGAAAATGAATTTTCTAAAAATTTCATAGAAAAATTCCCTTACGAAAGAATCAAGCCAATGCTTTATTTCTCAGATTGGGCTGAAGAAATGGGAACTTACTATAAAGACGCTAAATACCACGGAAATACAGCAACATTCCCTGGGTTCTATGCCCCACAAGGAAGACAACTACGTTTAAAAGCTGTAGATGATAAATTCCTTGAAACATTAAATGATCTTGGGATTACCAATTTCGAAATGGAAACTTCTGCCATCTATGCTCTTTCTAAATTGCTAGGTCACAAAGCTATTACCGTAAATAATGTAATTGCCAACAGAAGACGTGGTGAGTTCACTTCAGACCATCATAATTCTGAGAAAAAATTGATCGAATGGGTATTGGAAAGAATTATTAAATAAAATCCACTACCATTTAATATACGTAAAGCCATTCTCAGTGAGAATGGCTTTATTATTTTCAGGTTTTAGCTAAAAGTCATTGGAAATTTCATCTTTGTTGAATGGGTTAAAGCCTATTTCTATTGAATATTTTGCTCGCTGATTTTGCTGATTAAGCAGTTTTTATTACTCGGTATCTTATATTGTAATTAAATTTGAATAATCTCTTTTGCAGGGGCATTTCATTTGGTTTGTTTACCACTATTTTGGTACTCTAACAAAACACCACATAAACAGGTGAATATAAACAAAATAAAATATTTGGATTCCTGCGGAATGACAATACTCGTATGTATCATGTTATTTAGTGAAACCAATTGCTTTTTGTCATTCTGAAAGAATCTAAATAATATTTATTACAACTTATCTCACAAACTATTTCTTAGAGCACTTTTGTTATTTCTAAGCTTAACTTAAAAAAACATAAATATAAATCTGCAAAAATCAGCTTTATCCGCGAGAGACTAAATTACAAGTGAAAAAAACGTGGATCAGGATATTGAAAAACATATTCCAACTCTGAAATGAGTTTCGAAGACAAAACTTTCTTACCTTTTACTTCCATTACCTCTCCTGTATCATTTATATTTTTCTGAGCATTAATCACCTGACTTTTTGTTGGATGAGCAGGTGCTGTCACATTGTATGTTTTCGATTCCAATTTCCTTTCAATCATTTTTGAGATAATACCAGCGATATCTGCATAATGAACATGGTTAACCGCATGATCCAAATTACTTATATTATAATTTTTTAGAAGCCTGTTATCCCCCATTAATCCTCCTAATCGCAAAATATTAACCTGCGGGTATTTGTTTCTGATCATTCTTTCCCCAGAGATACTATTAACAGCGATATCTTCTTCTATAAACTCTTTTTCAGTATTTGGATAAACCCCTGTGGAACTCATTAAAAATATTTGGCCCTCAAAGTCTCCGATAAATGACGATAAGTTTTGGATTCTATTGTACAAAGAGCTTACACAACAGCTTTTTTCTGAAACAGGAATAGTAATAATGATCACATCAAGTGTTTTAATTTCATCCCACGGCAATAATGGACTAGCCAATTGATAATCCATAAAGCTTGCAACTCTTGGGTTAATTCCCCGGTTCTTCAATTCATCCGCTTTATCCTGGGTAGTTGTAGTAACACTAAAAGTATATGTATTGTGCAATGAAGCCTCAATCCTGGCTCCCAGCCATCCATATCCTATTATTCCGATCTTTTTCATCTTTGAATTTGGGGTTGATTTAATACCATTTCATCAAAAATTTTCATAAGTTGGGCTTTCGTATCCCTATTGATATGAATACATTTCTGCACTTCTTCCGGTATATGTTGAGTTTTACTTTTAAGAGATTTCCCTTTTTCAGTTAAGGTAATCAATACTATTCTTTCATCCTTATTACTTCTGGTTCTGCTGAGAAGTCCGTTTTTTTCCATCCTTTTCAACAAAGGAGTAAGGGTTCCGTTGTCCAGATGGAGCTGTTCTCCAATTTTCCCAATACTTACTGCATCGTTTTCCCATAAAACAACCATCACCAGATATTGAGGATAAGTTAATGAAATTTCATCCAAATAAGGTTTATATAACGCTGTCATATATCTTGAAAAGGCATACATTTTAAAACATAAGTGTTCTGATAGATCCATCATCAATTTTTTGAATGTTAAAAATACTCAAATTATTTTGTGCACAATATTTTTGTTTAAAATATTTTTAAAATACGAAGCTATTTAAACTTTTATATTGATTATTTTTAACAACAAAGGCTTCACCACTTAAGTTTTTTAGAGCCAAATCCTATGCATAATAAGGCCACTTAAGCTTTGTGAAAATCTTTGATTTTCATGTGATGTGAACTTTTCTACGAAATCGTTTTAAACAAACTTACTTAAGTGAACTAAAGTGTTTTAAAATAAAAGCCTCTGTGGTTTATAAAGTTTAAACAACTTTTACGATTAAAACTCGTTAATTCATTAAGTTTTTGTGTAACCAGGAAAAACAAAAGGACTTCCAAATTGGAAGCCCTTAACACCATATCAACTATAATAAAACTTATTATCCTATTTAAAATTCATTAATCATTACATAAAAATGTCCGGAATTCAAGCTATTTGTGCTCCCTGAAATATTCGTAAGATTAATCGTAATACTTGAGGTAGACGTCATTCTTGGATTGGAAATGGAAAATGAAGAATTGCCTGCAAAATCTCCTGCCGGAGAAACCACAACAACGGCTCTTGTAGAACCTGGCTGTGAAGATGACGGGATAGCAATATCCAATGTTACAGATTTTCCAGGAGGTAAATTACCGATAGACACCCCAGGCCATACTTCAAAACTGATTTGATTTTTCTGTACACTCCCCTTTTCACCCATTTTAAATTGTCCGCTAACATCTAATTTTGCAGAAGTATTTGGAGCCCCCGTACCAATGCCGACATTCGCATTATTGTTCCCCAGCACAATGGCATTGGCTTGTGAGGTTGTTGCTCCATATCCTATTGCTGTAGAATATTGTCCCAAAGCATTAGCTCCTGCCCCTAAGGCAGTAGAATTTTCTCTATTGGTAACGGTATTATATCCTAAAGCTGTTTCACTGTTTGTGTTTGTTTTAGCATTATATCCTACTGCTATAGACTGAAATCCTCCTGCAGAAGCATTATTTCCAATCGCTGTAGATTCGTTTTTTGTCGTTTGTGCATTATATCCGATGGCTGTTGATTTAAATGCGCCGGCAGTAGATTTATTACCGATTGCCAGTCCATCATTAGCTGAAACAGAAGCGGCACTCCCGATCGATATTCCCTGAAAGGCAGAACTAGAACTTCCAATAGCAATTCCATTTTGTCCTGCATCGGCTCCAAGCCCAAAACTCACCGAGTTATCAACACCAAGTCTTCCTGCGGTGGCAGAATTTACTTTAAAAATTAAATCATCTCTGGTCTTTGTCCCTAATGACAGGTTTGTATTCGCTCCTCCATAGTTTCCGCTATTAGTTCCTGTTGTATTCCATCCTGTTCCATCAGTATCCTTGTTAATGCTACCTCCTGCACCGGTAGAAAGCCTGTTCCATTTAGCACTATACCAATAATATAATCCTGTTTCTGTTAAACTTCCGTTTCCATTATTCCATACGATAAGTCCATCTGCCGGAGATAATACGGTTACATTATCTGTTAATGATTTTAAAGCCACACTTGGAAGAAGTACTCCTTTATCTTTTGCCTCAATATGCAACATCGCTGAGCGATCCGGACTAGAAACACCAATCCCTACTTGTCCGTACAAGAGAATAGTAAAGACTAAAAATAAAAGACTGAATTGAAATTTATATTTTGTTTGCATCACCTCTGTTTTTTGGAGGTGCAAATATACAAATTTTTAATAAATAAGCAATTTTATTATAAATTTCATAAATAAAAACACTCTTCAGTGATTAAAACAAAACCTATTCACCAACAAATGAAAAACAACTAAAAACCAAAACATTAGCAAACAAAGTAATCATCAGCAATGACCAACATCCAGAATTCAACAAGCATAAAAACCACTTACATTATTATCAAAAAACATCACTAAAAATTGAATAAAAACCAATACATCACTTTCTGATGAAACAACTTTCAAGATGATCATTTACCATTCCCGTTGCCTGCATATGAGCATAAATAACAGTGGAACCCATAAATTTGAAACCTCTTTTTTTCAAATCTTTAGAAATAAGATCTGAAATTTCCGTGGTTGCCGGAACATCTGATAAAGCTTTTGGTTTATTGTCTATTGGCTTACCATTAATAAAGCCCCAGATATAGTTGGAGAAGCTTCCGAATTCTTTCTGAATTTCAACAAATTTCTTTGCATTAGTAATAGTAGCCAAAATTTTAAGCCTGTTCCTGATGATCCCAGCATTATTGATAAGTTCCTCAATTTTCTGATCAGAATATCCTGCAATTTTTTTATAATCAAAATGATCAAAAGCTTTCCTGAAGTTCTCCCTTTTGGCAAGAATAGTATACCAGCTTAGTCCTGCCTGAAAACTTTCAAGAATTAAAAATTCAAAAATAGTCTCATCGTCATATATAGGTTTCCCCCACTCTTCATCGTGATATTTTCTATAGAGATCATCTTTTTCACACCAGCCACAACGAATTTTTTCCATATGATTATTATTTATTAGGATAAAGTTATATTGATTTAGAAAAATACAACAAAATATTATGAAAAGTTTAACAATAACACTTCATTTTAGGAATGGTTATTGTTTATTTACTACTACATCAACCAAATTTTAATAGTATGAACAATTCAGAGTACAACAAAGCAGAAAATGCAGTAAACAATGTAGAAAATTCTTTACAGAATGCAGCGGATAAGGCAAAATGGAAAATCAATGAATTGGCCGACAGAGCTAAAGATTATATTAATGAAAAAAGAGGTAATGATCAGGAAGCTAATCAGGAAGACTGGCTCAGCAGGGTAAAAGCTAATATGTCCGATGCCTGGGATGATATCAAAGATAAAGCTGATGAAGCCTGGGAAAAAACTAAAGATGCCGCTGAAGATGTAAAAGCGGAATGGAACAAGAAAACCAATTAAAATTTCAGTCATATAAATATTTTCAAGAAAATGGAGTCTTAAATTGATAAGGCTCCATTTTTATTATGTCATAACCACAATTATTGCTACATTTGTATTTCAATAAACATTAAAAAATTATGTCATACGGTTTACTTAAAGGCAAAAAGGGAATTATTTTTGGAGCCCTTAATGAACAATCTATCGCATGGAAAGTTGCTGAAAGATGTCATGAAGAAGGTGCAGAGTTTATCTTATCTAATGCTCCTATCGCAATGAGAATGGGAGAATTGAATGCTTTAGCTGAAAAAACTGGTTCTGAAGTAATAGGTGCTGATGCTACATCTATAGAAGATCTTGAAAAGCTTTTTGATGCCGCTGTAGCCAAATTTGGTAAAATAGATTTTATTCTTCACTCTATAGGAATGTCTGTAAATGTAAGAAAAGGAAAACATTATACAGATATGAACTACGACTGGTTGGAAAAAGGATGGGACGTTTCTGCTGTATCTTTCCATAAAGTAATGCGTGTGGCTTGGGAAAAAGACTGTATGAATGAATGGGGAAGCATCCTTGCTTTGACATACATTGCAGCACAAAGAACTTTCCCTGATTATAACGATATGTCTGATAACAAAGCTTATCTTGAAAGTATCGCAAGAACTTTCGGAAACTATTGGGGTGAAAGAAAAGTGCGTGTTAACACCGTTTCTCAATCACCTACACCTACTACGGCAGGTAGTGGTGTAAAAGGCTTCGGAGGGTTCCTTGGATATGCTGAAGATATGTCTCCTCTAGGAAATGCTACAGCTCTTGACTGTGCCAACTATTGTGTTACTCTATTCTCTGATCTTACTAAAAAGGTAACCATGCAAAACCTTTTCCACGATGGAGGCTTCAGCAGTTCAGGAGTTACTCAGAAAGTGATCAGCAAATATGATTCTGAAAACTAATTTTAGATAAAAAAATCGAAAACCTTTAAGAGGTCTTCATTTGAAACCGCAATACGCTATCTGTAAACGTATTGCGGTTTTTTTATTTTCAAATTCAAAATATTTCATTTTTTAGTACGGCAATGTTTGCATTTCCTCTGCTTGTTCTAAAACTGTCAAAGCTTTTTTCATCAATTTTAATAGTTAATGGTTTAGGTAAAAATTCTTTTTGATGGAACAAGAGCAAAAGTTGTGAGGCTAAGAATATTTAGATCTGTTTAATTTTAAAATGTAACGCAAAGGATTTCTATTATCCGGGGTTGTATTTTAGGAAGCAAAGGCTGAATCAATTGTATTGATTCTTTCTAAGCATACGCATATCTACATCGCTTCATCAGCAACTTTTGTCGCTTTCTTAGCTCTCTTATCAATAATGAATTGAATCTTATCTTTGCGTTGAAATTAAATTTCAATATAAAGCTTAGAGGAGTAAAAAGATAATTCATTTTTTTTCTTCAGATTAACTAATTTTTTACCTAAGTCCTCAAGTTTTGCACCTGATCCCATTTTTCCTCTTTAGATTAATCAAACTTTTTGCTTAGTCCACAACTTTTGGGACTGATCCTTTTTGATTTGTACATTTCGAATCATGAATTTGTCTTTACAAACATTAAAAAACTTAACAAGCAATTGCGATGAACGCATGCAATTAGGCGAAAAATCCTATTTAAGTGAAATACAAGCCAATATTAAGAAAAAAAATAAAATTACCAGATACTTCAAATGTACTTCATCCTATATTTTATTAATTTTCAACCCATTATAATTTCATTAAAAATGTAGTTTTACTTTTATTTATAAATTTTTGTCCCTATTTGTCTTTCTCGCAAGTAATCAATTCTTTAAATATCTGAAAGTCAAAACAAAAAAATGTTCCATGATGAGACACTTTATATCTTTATTCTTATTGATTACTCCTTTAAGTAATATTATTGCTCAAAAAGAAAATACCATTGAATATTGTAATACCCTGATTGAAAAAGGAGTAAATGCATTATATAAAAAAGACCATACGCTTTCAATGGAAATATTTGAAGAAGTTAAAAGTATTTCAGAACAAAATAAATGGTATAATCAACAATATATAGCCATCAATTGTATTGGTCTTAATTATTATCAAATGACTGATTATAGTCAAGCATTGGATTATTACCTTATTGCTTATTCTATCGCATTAAAACATCTGGGTAAGGACAAGGAAAAAACAATTTTGAATAATATAGCTCTTGTCTATTATGAACAGGGAAAATATAATGAATCCGAAAAGCATCAAAAGAGAGCTTATGATCTGGCCATTGCTAGTAAAGATACTCTGGGAATTGCTATTTATGCTAATAATTTAGCCAATTTATACAATAAGACTAACCGCCTCAACCAAGCTTTAGAATATGTGGCTATTTCAAAAACAATGGCAATAGTGAAAAATGACAAAAGGACATTGATGGAGGTTAGCATTAGTGAAGCTCAAAATTATCTTCAAAGAAAAGATTACAATAAAGCACTTTTCATTGTTTCTCCATTAATAGATAAATTAACTGTTCCTGAGAATAATGATAATAAAATTGCGGCACTTCTTGTTCTCTCTAAAGTATATCAGGCTCTGCAGCAAAAAGATCATTCCCTGCTTTATGTAAAACAAGCCCAAAAGGAAAACCTGAATTATAATAATCTTAAAGATATTTACAACCAATATTCGAGCTTTTACTTCACCACAAAAAATTATGATAAAGCAATGAAATATAAGGATTCGGTGATTATTGTAAAAGATTCACTGAATGCCATCAGAAATCAAGCAATGTATCAGAATAGCGAAATAAAGTTAAAATTTCAGGATACCCAAAAAGAATTGAAAAGTGAAAAGAAATTAAAATTTTATATTATTGGATTTTGCGTTTTAATCCTTGGATTACTAAGCTGTCTATTTAGAATTCTTTATTTAAAAAATAAACAAAAAAGAATTATAGCAGAAAGAAATGAACAAATTATTAGTCTGGAATTAAAAAACAGAGAAAATGATAATCTTTTACTTGAAAAGCAAATTAAAGAAAAAGAAACTGAAACTCTTTTGGAAAAAGAAAAATTAAAAAATGAACTTGAAAACAAAAATCGGAAACTAGCAGCTAACGCCATTCATGTTGCTCAAAGAAATGATAAAATTGAAGAATATATCCTAAAGTTAAAAGGAAATCTGGAAATCCTAAGAAACGATTTACTTTCCAGCCAATTGGATCAGCTTAAATCTATACTCATTAAAGAGGATATACATGATAATTTTTTAATCCATTTTGAAAAGACTAACAGCAAATTTGTAACTGGTCTTAAAGAGAAACACCCGGATCTTAGTTTAAATGACATTCGATTTATCTGCTATTTATACATGAATCTTTCAACCAAAGAAATTGCTTCTATTTTTAATATTACAATTGAAGCCTGCAGAAAAAGAAAAGAAAGAATTTCGAAGAAAATGAACCTCTCCAACTCAAACGAATTATATAACTACATTTCAGTAATTTAGATAAAATTGTCACACTTTTTATCCAATGAGTCCTGTTATTTCCTTCTGTATTTTCTTTAAATCTTTCTTCAATAAATAAGTTTGTTTAATAAATTGTAAAAACAATATTATGAAGAAAGTATTATTAATTTTGATGTGTATTTTAGGGCTTCAACTCTCATTTGCACAAGTAAACTTTGTTGGAAATCCTATATATGGACGTATGCAAAACTTTGTGTACGACGATACCATAGCCAATAAGATTTATGCAACCACAAATGTTGATAAACACATTTTGGTTTCTAATGACAATGGAATTACATGGAATGTACTATACACCCTTCCTTATCCAACACAAGCTCCAAATATCAGGCAAATGCAACTCACTAATAATGGCACGGCATTAAGTTTCATTGAAGATTTTGGAGCAACTGGTTTAAGTAAAGTAAGTGTACTTAGCTTAAACTCATTAAATATCATTAAACAGTTTAATCTTCCTCCTGGTGAAATAAATGCAATTGGTGGGTATTCCATTTATGATGATGGAACGATGAATACAGCTATTTTAATTGTAAAGGATAGCAGCAGTGGGCCTATTGCCTATAATAGAAAATTATTCTACACGATCAATGGGGGAACTACCTGGTCAAATGTTTATGACTCCGATCAACTTATTTTATCTGACGCCAAATTAGATCCCAAAAACCCACAAACCATATATATTGCTCGCGGAACAGGTCCAGGCAGTACTATTGGAGGTTTTTTCAAATCAACAGATGCAGGAGCGACTTGGACAGAAACCTTAAACGGTGTCATTCTAGAATCATTAGATGTAGATCCTAAAAATCAAGGTATCCTCTATACAAGTACTGCTCACTTTGTTGCCGCAGCAATGCCGAGTATGCACCAGGCCGTTTATAAAAGTACCGATGGGGGCTCTACGTGGGCAGAACAGACAGGAATAGACTGGAGTTCAAACGATCCGCTAGGTACTTTAAGAAACATAAAAATGGTGATTAACCCCAATAATACTAGTCATGTTTTGGCATTGGGGGCGCACAAAATTGCAGTTACTACCGATGCAGGCAATACATGGACAACAACTTTCCATGATGGACTTGTAGATGGAACATCGTATTTCTATGGTTTTGGCGCTACATTTAATCCATTCAACACGAATCAGGTAATGATTGCTAATGAACGTTTTCCTAAACGCTCAACTAATAGTGGAGTCACTCTTACAACTATCCCTAATCCTTTTTATACTAATATGGGAAACATCAATATTGTACAAGATAACCTCATCTATGGTGTACAATACGGATATGCTGTTCGAAACCTCAACACTAATCAGGAAACTCCAACCACAGTATATCCGCTTGGATCGTTCCCTCTTGGGCAAATTATCACACCTTTCTTCGTTGATAAAAATATTCCGGGCAGAAGCTATATTTTTGATAATGTTTCTTTCCCCAGAGCCATTAAACTCAGCAATGACTATGGCGCCACCAGTACCCAGATTTTAGAGACCTATGACAATCGTCTTACAGCAACTGGAACAGATCCTTCCAATCCTAATATTGTCTGGGCAGCTACTTATAATGGTGGTACCCCAGTTACAAAAATTGACTTTACCAACATTTCCAATCCTATTATTACAGATCTGAATTTCCCGCAATATCCTTATGATTATTCTATTTCGGGAATTAAAATCAATCCTACCAACTCAAATACAGCTATGGTAACGATTGGAAACAGTATTTACAAAACAACAGATGGCGGAACTACCTGGAATGAAACCACAATACCCGGATTAAACCTTCCTGATTACATCACTGACTTTACTCAAAATCCATTAGATACAACTCAATATACTGTAGCTACAACAAATGGTATCTATACCTCTACGGATTCCGGAAATACTTGGACTCAATTGTATAATGACCGCGTCACTAAAGTAATACATTCTACTGCACAAAAAGGACAAATCATAGGAATTACAAATACAACCCCAACCTCTCCATCAAAGGTGGTTTACAGTAATGATTACGGTGTTACCTGGCAAGAAAAAAATTCTTCTAATTATTTCAACACTTATGTATTAGACGGTGATGCACGTTTTGTAAATTCAACAACTATCGAAGTATATCTGACAACCTATTCATTAGGAATTTTAAAAGATGTTATCAACTTCTCTTCATTAGGAACTTCTGAACCTGGTATCACAAAAGATGACATTAGCATCTATCCAAATCCTGTTCAGGACTTCGTTAACATCAAATTAGGTAAAAACGTTTCTAAGTTTAATATAAGCATCTACAATACAGCAGGTCAGCTGCTTTTACAAACAGAAAATAAAACAAGTCTTGATATTTCCAGATTATCAAAAGGAGTATATTTTCTGAAAATTGATCAGGATAAAACCAGTACCATTATAAAAAAGATCATCAAAAAATAGCAGTTAAAGTTTAATGACCGGCCTTCCTTTTGGGAAGGCTTTTTTTATTCCTATGCAAGGCTTATCATAGTTCAACTATATCATAATATTTGTGGGTAGACTTTTTAAAACCACCTATCCCGATCATACACTCAAGAGTAAGTAAATCACAGATAAGCAGACAGCTAAGTATTACAACAAAAAAAACGCTTATACTTCAAATACACTTCATTGTATATGTTGTTGATTTACAATATATTAAATTCATATATTCATATTGATTAATAAGAAAGTATTCCTAGTTTTGTAATTAGGATGAAATAAATATGAGATACCATAGAACACTTCCATTTCTTCTTTATAATATAATGCGAAACTTTGGGATTATTTCAAGCAGCATAGAATAATTAATACTGATTATTTTCTCACAATAAATTTTTTAAAATAAGCATCTTTATTTGTCACAACTCATACAATTAAGGATCACAACATATTTTAATAAATTAAAAATCAACCACTTAATTAAAAATTAAAAATCAGAAACAAACTTAATAATATAAATTATGCAGAAAAACTATTCTCTTTTGACAAAATTTTTTTTTACCATGATTGCTTGGTTAGTAGTTAATTCTTGCAATCCTTTACCATCTCTTCCAATAGTTGAAAATTTTAATAGCAATAACGGAGGTTTTGTCTTTATGAATTCGGCACAATCTAACAACTGGTTTTATGGGAATGCAACGGGAAATCCTGTAAATTCAATTTATATTTCAAATAATAATGGAATTTCAAATTCTTATAATATCAATGAAACCAGTATTACCCATACTTACAAAGATGTTGCTATTCCCCCTGGAACAATTATTTCTAACTTATCATTTGACTGGCGCGCTGCAGGAGAAGATCAACAAGATTATTTAAAAGTATGGCTCGTTCCGACATCCTATACTCCCATACCGGGAAGCCCTATTACTGTAGGAAGTGGCAGGATTCAGGTTGGCAGTGATTTTAATCAAAAAGCCGAATGGCAGACGTATCTTAATGATAATCTAAATTTGAGTAGCTTTGCCGGCTTAAATATGCGTCTTGTATTTGAATGGACGAATAACAATAATAATGGCCTTCAACCTCCTGCTTCGGTAGATAATATTTTATTAACAACTTGTCGCATACCTGGTGGAATGTCAGTATCCGGAATAACACCTAATACTGCTACATTAAACTGGCTAGCTTCACCGTCTACTCCTAATGGTGGGTATGATTATTATATTTCAACAGTAAATATTCCCCCGGATAACTCAACACCCCCCACCGGAAACTCCACTTTATTATCTGCAAATGTAAATTCATTATCGTCCAATACAACTTATTATTGGTGGCTTCGTTCTGTATGTTCCGCATCTGACAGAAGTCCTTGGATCGCAGCTCCTAGTTTTAGTACAACTATTTGCAACACTTCAGTACCAACGGTAACGATAAATAATATAACCCATAATTCTGCAACAATAAATTGGCCTTTAAACAGTGGCAATTCATCTTATATAGTAAAATACAGACCTGTTGGCTCTTTAAATTGGATTATAACTAATTTACCTTTAGCAACTCCTCCTTTGACTGTAAATACATTAGATTTAACTGGAACCTTGTTGCCTGGGACTATTTATGAGATAGAGATCGCAGCTGTGTGTGATGGAATAGAAGGAACCTATTCACACAATGAATTTTCAACAAAATGTGATCCCACTCCTCCAAATGTCTCAATCGATAATATAACAACTAATTCGGCAATAGTAACATGGTCCCCTCTTTCTGCAAATTCAACCTACATATTACGATACAGAAAAGTAGGAAGCTCAACATGGATTGATGTAAACAATATTCCTCTGATACCGGGAAACACCTATACTATCACAGGATTAGATGTTTATACAGCCTACGAAGTACAGGTGGCAAGCATTTGTGATGGAGAGGTTGCACCCAATCCTTATTCAAACCCTAAAGTATTTACCACTGAAAGGACATGCGAGCTCCCTCCTCCAGGATTAACAATTACCAACTTAACAACAACTACAGCAGTAGTGAATTGGGATCCTTTCCCTGGCTCAACTTATATATTACGATATAGGAAAACAGGTATTCCAAGTTGGACAACTGTTCCTGTTCCAACAAATACATATACATTAACCGGACTTTTAGAATTAACAAAATATGAAATGCAGGTCGCCAATATCTGTAATGGTACTTTGGGTAATTATACAGATTTATTCTTCTTTACAACCCCTACAATAATATATTGTGATATGTCCGCACAATCCTCAGCAGGCGGGTATATTTCAAAAGTTACTGTAAAACCTAATGGAAAACCAATAATGGAAAATACATCATTAGCGTCCCTTTATACAAACTACACAGGAGACTCAAGTAAATTTATTGAGTTGATTCAGGGCTCAGCTGGTAATGAAATAATTATTGAAAAAAATTTAAATAATAACAATAAAGCAGGTATTGCTGCTTGGATTGATTTCAACAGGGATGGTTTTTTTGATATCAATGAAAGAATTTTGGTCTCCTCTCCAAACAGTAGTACAACCATAGAGGGTAAATTCAATATACCAACAGATGCTTTCATCAGTATGACAGATTACAAATATGTTGTAATGAGGGTGGCTTTACAAAAAGATGGAATTCCTATAAACTGTACGAATTTTAATGATGGGGAGGTAGAAGATTATACTGTAAAAATTTCTAAGGCTCCGATTAATAATCCGATTAACCAAAGTGATATTCTAATTTATCCCAATCCCGTAAGATCTATACTACACATTAAAAACATTAGTGAAAAAGTTAATTACAAAATCTACAATTTGGCCGGTGAGTTAGTATCAAATGGGATAATCCTCAACAACAAAATTAACATAAGTTCTTTATTGGAAGGAGTTTACGTAATTGACATTCAGGATGGGGAAACAAATATTTTAAAGAAGTTTATTAAAGAATAAGATTTAGTTTAATTAAATAATAAGATTTTTAAGAATTTGATGAAATCAACGTTTCCTCATTGGATTGGGTTCCGAACCAATAGATTAGATAATGGAAATTTATGTACTGTAGGTAGAAATTACTTTGTTTTACCTATGACTATATTTTTCTTTATGTTTAATATTTTAATTATTATAATCGTAGTTTCTATATCTGAAGATGAAATTCATGGAAGTTATAATCAGTTTTTAGCATTACTCTTCTTTATGTTTCTCCTATCAACCGGGGGTGTCATTTATTCTATGTTTTATGTCAGACGAGAAAGAAAAATAGTATTTTATTATAATGGTGAAATTAAAATTATTGATAAAACTCTTTGGAATTCATCGTTACCTATAAAAGAATTTACTTGGAACTCTATTGTTAAAGTAAGCATGAGAATTCCACCCCGAACCCCTAAAGGCCCAATCGTGTGCTATGTCGGCTTTTATATGAATAATGGAAATTATTTAAAAATTACTCCTCTTGACCTTCCTATGTATGGAAAAGAAGGAAGAAAATTTTATGCTGACTTAAAAGAATTTTTAACTGAAATTGGAAAAGAGAATAAACTGCTTGAATTAGATGATTATTATATATTCTTCTGATCGCATCTTTACAAAAAATTGATTGGAATCAAATCGGCGGCCTCTTCGAGGCCGCCGATTCTTCTACAAAATAATATTAATATGATATTATAAAACTACGGTCTGTATAGAATGTGCAGGAGCAGTCAATTTAGCCGCCATTCCTTCAATCCAGAGATTGGTATCGATATCATTATCAGAATCGTTCATAATAACTGTTACCAATTGTCCATTTTCGTTCATGAAAGCAGTAGAAGTCAAGGCTGCTCTGGTAGAAGAACTTCCGATTCTTTGAGCATTGGGTCTGATGAATTTTGAAACATGACCTAT
This sequence comes from Chryseobacterium sp. PMSZPI, assembly GCF_002835665.1. GTDB lineage: Bacteria > Bacteroidota > Bacteroidia > Flavobacteriales > Weeksellaceae > Chryseobacterium. The sequence goes on along the minus strand of NZ_PIZV01000002.1, from coordinate 82,385 downwards.
ATAATAATACTCATAGGTATAGTATACTTCTCCTGTTTTAGTATCTGCAATAATTGGGGCAAAACAAAAGTTCCCTTTATGGTTAGGCCCGCCAGTTTCATCCAATAAAACATTCCAATCCGTCCATAATGCGTTACCTTTATTGAAATCATTCAGCATATTTTTACTATATAATTCTCCTAAGCTTACATCATAGATTTTATCCATTTTGAACTGTTCTTTACAACCTTCGGTAAATGCAAGAAATTTATCAGGAAAAGCTCTGTGAGTTTCTGCCAGATTATCAAAAAGCTGTGTTTTATTGTTCCAGGTTTCGTACCAGTGATAGCCGATTCCGTGAGCGTATTTTGAAGTTTCAGGATCACTTAAAGTGGTGGTGGCTCTTTGATAAATCAAATCTCTGTTATGGTCCCAGATCATTACTTTTTTATCTTTATATCCATTTTTCCAAAGGGTTGGTCCCAGATTATTTTTCAGGAAATCACCTTCTTCTTCCGCTGTATAAATGCAGGACTCCCAACTTTGTGTTGCCATAGGCTCGTTCTGAACCGTAAGTCCCCAGACATTAATTCCTCTTTTTTCGTATTCCTGAATGAACTTGATATAATAATCTGCCCAGGTTTGATAAAACTGGTTTTCAAGTCTTCCTCCTTTGTACAAACTTTTATTAGATTTCATCCAGGCCGGTGGACTCCATGGGGAGAAATAGAATGTAAAATTATTTCCTATTGCTTTCTTGGCTTCCTGAATCATTGGAATTTTATACTTTTCATCATGTGAGATATTGAAAGATTTCAGAGAAGTATCGTTATCTTCTACATAGGTATAGGAATCGCTTGAGAAGTCACAGGAGTTCATATTGGTACGTACCACTGTATATCCCAGACCGTTTTTACCAAAGTAAGCTTCCAGAATTTCTTTCTGCTTATTCTTTGGCATTTTATAGAAAGTTTCTGCGGAAGCATCAGTGATGGCTCCTCCTATTCCTATTAATTTTTGATATTTAAAACTTGGTGCCACAAAAATACAGGCATCTGTTTCTTTCGGTTGTCCGAATTTTTCGAATTTTACAGCACCTTTGTCAACCATTTTTTCGCTGACCTTAGAATTGGTAAGAATTACTTTAGCTGTTTTTCCTTCATTTTTTTTCCAATAGTTTTGAGCATTGGCATTGAAAACAACACCTATTACAAAACAGCTTACAATTAGTTTTCTCATGATTTTAATTTAAAAAATATATGTTGCTGCTGAACTTCCGGGGATTGTTACAGAAGCGGTTTTTCCGGCAAATTTAATACTAAATCTTTCATCTGAAGGACTTCCATTCTGTACAATTAAGACCGTTTTTCCCTCAGGCGTCTTAAATGCCACGGTTGAAAGCTTTTCCGTTTGTGTCGAAGCAATCCGTTGAGAGCCTGTAGGGACAAATTTGGAAGCATGGGCAATAATGTAATATGAAACGTTTCTGGTAAAATTTTCACTATCAGAAACCGTAATCGCTCCTTTACATTCCGTACAGCCACCAACAGTATGCGGACCATATTTCGAGTCATTGGCCAAATTCCACTCTAAAGCAGTTTTACTCCAGTTTCTCATGGATCCGATAATCACATTCTTCGTGTGCCAATTGAAGTCTTCATTAAAAGTTCCTTTCGCTCCTGTCCACTGCTCCGTAAAGTATAAATTTTTCTTCGGAAAGGCTTTATGAACAATGCTCAATGCAGAGATATCACCTTCGTACAAATGGAAAGCAGATCCGTCAATATATTGATAGGCATCAGGATCTTTTAAAATATCCATAGCATATTCCGGTTTATTGCAATTATGATCATATATCACAATTTTAGTTTTAATACCTTCCCTTTTAAAAACAGGACCCAAATGGTTTTTAATAAAATCTCCCCGCTGCTCGGAAGGCATATATAAACTAGGATTATTTCCGGGATGTAAAGGCTCATTTTGAGGAGTGATGGCATCAATCACAATGCTTTCTTTCTTCATTTCCTGAATGTATTTTGCTAAATATTGGGCATAAACACTATAGAATTCAGGTTTTAAACTTCCGCCTTTTGACTTCTCGTTATCTTTCATCCAAACCGGTGCAGACCAAGGAGCAGCAATGATTTTAATTTTAGGGTTAATGGTTAAAATTTCTTTTAACATCACTATAAGAGCTTTATCTTTCGCTAAACTGAATTTTGAAAGTGAAACATCAGTGTCCCCTTCCGGCAAATCATCATAAGAAAATACTTCTCCATCCAAATCAGAAGCTCCAATACTCAATCTTAGGTAACTTATGGATATTGAGTTTTTATCATTTCCAAAAAGCTCATACAGTAAAGCCTTCCTTTTTGATGGTGACAAACGGTTAATAACCTCAACACTTCCACCTGTCAATGTATATCCAAAACCATCAATATATTGAAACTTTTGAGTTTCATCAATTTCAATATTCTGAAGGCTATTGGAATTATTTACAAATCGTATAGGAGCCTGAAGCTCTAATTTTACACTTTCATCCCCTTTTGTAAGCCAGTATTGAACTTTATTTTTATGGTTTTGTGCTGTACAAGACAAAGGAAAAAGTACCACACCACTAAGTAGTGCGGCACCTTTAAAGAAACTATATAAGTTGAAAAACTTCATATTTTAATAGCCCGGGTTTTGCTTAATCTTTGTATTGATAAGTTCATTGTAAGGAATAGGCAAAAGCTCATTCTTACCGGACTTAAACCCTCTCGAAGCCAATCTGGAAGGAGCATCTCCCCATCTTACCAAATCAAACCATCTATGTCCTTCCCCCGCCAATTCTCTTCTTCGCTCATCTTTTATCGCCTGCATAGAAACAGGTATTGAAGACAACCCTACCCTGGCTCTTACAGCATCCAATAATGCCTGAGCTCTTGCTCCGGAACCATTGAGTGCTTCTGCTTCCATAAGATAAGTGTCTGCCAATCTGATTACAATGTAATTTCTGCTGTAATTAAGTTCAGGAGCTCCCGGAAGCGTAGAAACCTCATCCCTGTTCGGAAGATATTTATTAAGGAAATACCCTGTATCATTGTGAGCCGGTGTATAAGTAATCATGCTGTCTGCCACCAGCTGTTTTGCATTTAATAAAGTAGCTTTCAGCCTTGGATCATCTTTCATAAAATTGAAAAGATCATCTGTTCCCGTATTAAAAGCCCAGCCGGAAACAATATCCGGAGCAGTAGGTTTCAGTCTGTTATATCCTCTTGGTCCTATCATAATACAGATTGAGTTTCCTTCATCCTTCCCTTGTCCCCAGAATGGCCAATCGGAATTCCCTTTGTTGGTATGCATCACTTCCAAAATGGATTCTGTAGTGAACTTACTTCCTGCTTTCCATAAATCATTATAATCGGCTACTAATTTATATCCGTATTGGCTTACCTGTCCGGGAGTTCCGTTCACTTCAGCAAACTGAGCAGCAGCAAGATCTTTTTTATTATTATACAGATAAATTTTCCCCAAAATAGCACGTGCCGTTCCTTGGCTGATTCGCCCTACTTCGGCTTTATTGGCAGGAGCAATAGATAATGGTAAATCTTTAATAGAAGCCAATATATCAGCCTCTATCTGATCATATACTTTCTGTGGCTCCACCTGAGGAACATCATAATAATTATCCGTTGCAGAAATAGGCTGTAAAATCAATGGGATATTCCCAAACATTTTCAACAACTCAAAATAGTACAGCGCTCTTAAGGTCTTGGCTTCTGCTATAAACCTGTTCCTAGTCTGGTCGTTCATTTTAGTATTCGGAATCCTTTGCAGCAGAAGATTAGCTCTAGCAATTCCCTGATAAAAATCGTTCCAATAAGTCTTAGGAACGGTAATCTGATCAATTGAATAGTTTGAAAACCCCTGTATACCGGCACCATCCGTAGAACTTCCTCCTCCTGAATAAAAATCATCAGATCCAGCGTTGAAAAAGGTTACGGTATTTTCAAATCCTCCTGAATATTTTCTAAGCAAATCATATACAGACACGAGCGCACTGAAAGCCTGTTCTTCATTTTGAAAATAGTTATTCGAGTCAAAAGCTCCTTTATTTTTTACATCCTCAATAAATTCATTACCGCAAGATACGGAACTGAATGCAACGCCGGAGGTAAGAGCGGCCAATACTATTGTTTTATAGAATCTGTTTTTCATGTCGTTGTTTTTTAAAATTGAATATTGGCTCCAAATAAAAATGTTCTGGCTTGTGGATAGTAAGCTCGGTCTATACCATATGAATCATTCGCAGCAATTTCAGGATCATAGCCGGTGTATTTTGTAAATGTGAAAAGGTTCTCCCCGGTTACATAAAATCTTACTTTATTAGCACCAAAACGTTTCGAAACATCTGCCGGTAATGTATATCCTAGTTGAATCAGTTTAATCCTTACAAAATCTCCTTTCTGAAGATAATAATCGGACATTTTTGTATAATTGTCGTTTTTATCGTCCGCATCCAATCTTGCAATAGTATTTGAAGTTCCCGGTCCCGTCCAGCGATCAAGAATAGCAGTCTGATAATTGGCATAGAAAAGATCTAATCTTCTTAAACCTTGAAAAATCTTATTTCCTCCCTGCCCTTGCGCAAAGATCATCATGTCAAAGTTCTTATAATTAAGATTGACTGTCAGCCCGTAAGTAAACTTGGGAACGGAACTTCCTAAATATTCATAATCATCCTGATTAATTTTGCCGTCACCATTTACATCCATTCTTTTAAAATCACCGGGCTTAGCATTGGGCTGAATTAAATCTCCTTTAGCGTTTCTATAAGCATCAATCTCTTCCTGAGTCTGGAAAATCCCCATATTTTTATAGCCGTAGAAAGCACCGTATGGAGCGCCAACCTGGAATCTGGTAACCGGTCCCATAGACATAAACGAGGCTGCATTTTCGTATATTTTGTTATCCTCAAGTCGGGTTACTTCATTCTTTAGATATGAGAAATTACCATTGACTGAGATTCCGAAATCGGACCAGTTCTTTTTATATCCTAAACTAATCTCTACTCCGGTATTATTCATGTCACCTACATTTCTCCAAGGTCTGTCGGGAGCACCTACATATCCCGGGATATCTACCTGACGAAGAATATCTGTGGTTTTCTTTTTAAACCAATCTACCGTTAAAGTAACATTCTGAATTAATTTCAAATCAGCGGCTATGTTCAGCTGAGACGTTTCTTCCCAACGTAAGTCCGGATTTTCAAGGGTTGTAGGAGCATATCCGATGATAATATTATTATCTCCAAACGTATAATTGCTTCCTGATTTAAGGAAATTGGCAAATCTGAAGTTTTCAATAGCATCATTTCCCAGTACTCCATAGCCTCCCCTTAATTTCAGACTATTTACAATTTTATTTTCCGGCCAGAAATTTTCATTGGAAACATTCCATCCTAACGAGAATGCCGGGAAATTTCCCCAATGTCTGTTTTTTGCAAATTTGGACGATCCGTCTCTACGGATTGTTCCTGTGAAAAGGTATTTATCGTTATAATCATAAATAACTCTTGCAAAATAAGAAGCTTTATGGGTTTCTACTCCATCATAAGCTGTTGTAGCACGATTTTCCTGAGGTACATCAAAATTAAAAGAAGCATCTTCCCAATTATCTACCGGAAGATTCGTGTAAGTCGTATTATTTCCGGAGCCTATATTATAAAAATAAGCACCTTGTCCTATCAATACACTTAAATTATGAGCACCCCACTTATTCTGATAGGTTAATGTATTCTCGGTATTCCATTCCAGTTTTCTATTGCTTTCTCTTAAAAAGCTATTAAAAACAGTATTTCTGGAGTTGGTATTCAGATAATACTTAGGCGTAAATTGTTCTTTTCCCCAATAAGAAAGCTTTCCGTTCAATGTAGATTTGAATGTAAAATGCTCAAGAAACTTTAATTCTGCAAATATATTGGCAACAAAGTCATCAGACCAATTGTATTTTCCAAGTTGAGTTTTTTGGAAAGCCAGGGGATTCGTCATTTCATTTTCTACAATAGTGGAAACTCCGTAAGGATTCCCAAAGGCATCTCTCATCAAATAAGGAGAAAGCAATGCGTTATTGTATGGACTGGTATTCAATAAAGCCGGATCAGTAGCTACTACCGGGGTTATAGGATCAAGATTGATAGCTGAGCTTAACGGTCCTCCATATTCGTCATTAGCATTGATTCCTTTTGTTTTTTGATGCGTATAAGACAAAGTTTGTCCGATTGTAAGGAAGTCAAAGACTTTATGCGTTGAGTTCAACCTTACATTCATTCTCTTGTAATTGGAAATATCTCTTAATACAATACCATCCTGCTCGTAATAACCAAATGAAGTATAAAAAGTGGATTTATCATTTCCTCCACTCAGGCTAAATTCATGAGAAGTTCTTTCCGCAGTATTGAATATGACATCCTGCCAATCTGTTCCGGTTCCAAAAGATTGAGGATTGGTAAATCTTGGTGTTTTTCCTGCATTAGTTAATGCTTCGTTGATAATCATTCCATATTGACTGGCATTCAGGAGGTCAAGTTTTTTTGAAGCTGATCCAACACCGTAAAAACCATTATAGGTTAGATTCATTCTTCCTTTCCTACCCTTTTTAGTTGTTACCAAAATCACTCCTTTAGCAGCAGAAACACCATAGATCGCAGAAGAAGCACCATCTTTTAGAATTTCAATATTTTCAATATCAGATTGATTGAGCCATGCTATATTATCTACAACAATCCCATCTACTACCCATAACGGATCATTGCTTCCCGCTCCAAAGCTGGTAATCCCACGGACCCTTACAGTAGCGGCTGATCCCGGCTGTCCTGAATTGGTTACTACAGAAACCCCTGCGGCTCTTCCCTGAAGCACTTGTTCGGGCTTACCGGCAGGAATGTCTTCAATATCCTTTGCCCTCACACTGGATATCGCACCGGTTACATTGCTTTTTTTCTGCGTACCATAACCGATCATGACGATCTCATCAATTTTGTTTTCCTTGGAAAGACTGTCCTTCACCTTAGTCTGGGCACTAAAGTTAGCCGTAAAATAGAGGGCGGCTACCATTCCTAAGCTTCTTGATATTCTTACATTCATATATAGTTATTATTTTAATTCTCAAATTGAGACAATAAAAATATATTTTTTTCCAATTAATTAACATTAGATTCATAAATATTTTAATTTTTCTTTTATTTTTGAGGGCTGAAAGCCACAATTTTCATATCATAATCCGGAAAAAATTATAAAAAAACAATAAAGCTGATCCCCAAAATGACCTCTAAACTTTCTCATATTTCACTTCCATTAAAACTAACTTTTCTGATTTTTTCAATGGTTTTAAATTGCATGGGATTAATTATATTGCAGTTATCCGAAGAAAAAATAACCTATGGAGAATTAGGACTTTTAGAATCATTCAAGGATCTTCCGATTGCTTTTATTTCCCTTTTTGCCGTAAGTTTTATCAATAAAACTGGTACTAAAAAAGCATTAATATTGGCTTTGGTTATTGTTGGAATTTGCTCTTCTCTCCTACCTTTTATAGAAGTTTTTTGGTTTTATAAATTATGGTTTGCCATCATCGGAGCTTGTTTTGCCATTGGTAAAATTTGCGTTTTTGGAATTATCAGAAACAATATTTCCGATGAAAAGTCTTTGGCTAAAACCATGAACAGCGTTGAAGCTTCTTTTATGATTGGAATCTTTGTTGTAAACACTTGTTTTGGATGGCTGATATCGAGTCAATATTCAGAATTCTGGAAATTTGGTTTTCTATTAATCACGCTCCTTTCTGCAATAACAATTTTTCTATTTGCGAGAATGACAATATCGGAAGCAAAACCAACAGAAAACAAGAGCATTATCTCTGAGTTGTCAGGATTCTCAACACCTTCTGTACTATTATTTCTAGGGGTTATATTTTTTATTGTTTTTGTAGAACAAGGGTTCAACTCCTGGCTTCCTTCTTTTTATAAAAATCATTTAAAGGTAGGATCATTTTTTGCGCTTCAGGCCACTTCTTTTTTGGCTGTATTTTCGTATGCGGGCAGGACAATAACAGCTAATATCATTCGAAGATTTCCATTATCCGGATATTATATGTCATGTATGGCTTTAATTATCGTTTTATTGGGTGTCATCGTAGGAATACAATATTTCGAATCCGCAGATTCCGGGGTGATACTTTTTTTATTTCCGGTGATAGGTTTGTTTTTATCACCACTCTATCCTGTGATCAATTCAAAAATGATTGCACAAATTGATAAAGATAAAGTGAATCTCTTCACTTCACTCATTGTAATTTTTTCATCTCTGGGAAGTTCCGTCAGCTCCATTATTATGGCAGTACTGTTTGGAAAACAATTGCTCAATTTTTATCCTTTATATATTTTATCCTCTGTAACAGTTCTTTTTATCATTAGTTTGATATATTTTAACATCTCAAAAAGAAAATATAGAAAATAGTTTTATTTTTACTGCCATGAAAATCAAAGACACAAAAAGCAAAGAAACACTTCGGGAACTTATCGACACCAAAGATTTTGTTGCCCATATATCAGTGGATTGCACCATTTTCGGATTTCATAATAATATTTTGAAAGTCTTGCTTTTAAAGTATCATGATTTGGATCTATGGTCACTTCCCGGTGGTTTTGTTTTCAATGATGAAGATCTCCGTGAAGCTGCAGAAAGGGTTTTGTACGAAAGAACCCATCTTAAAGACTTATTTTTAAAACAATTCCATACATTTGGGAGAATAGACCGTACTGAAAACAATGTTCATCAGATTCTTCTTAAAAACAAAGGAATAGAGGTTCCGGAAGATCACTGGATCTTTCAGAGATTTATTACGGTTGGATATTGTAGTCTTATTGATTTTTCAATGGCTAATACATTTCCTGATGCCTTTAATGAAAGTTGTGAATGGTTTGAGGTCAACAAATTACCCCAAATGGCTTTTGACCATGACAGAATCATAGAAACCGGATTGGAATATTTAAGAATGAATATCAATACCGAAGTGGCTGCCAGTAATTTGCTTCCTGAGAAATTTACCATGAAGGACCTTCAATTGCTTTACGAAACCATTTTAGGACAGAAATTCAGGAGAAACAATTTCCAGCGTAAAATATTAAGTTTAAACATTTTGGATCGACTGGAAAAGCTTTACGACGGATCTGCCAATAAGGCTCCTTACTTGTATAAATTCAAAAGCAAGGTCCATAATGCTACCAATCAGTATCCTATATCCAATGATGAGGAAGCTTAAAAGCGCCAAACCTGATACCGGAAATGCCTCACAAGGCGGTATATAATTGAAAACCAACAATAACATAAGTTTTCAAAAAAATTTTCAGAACACCACGAAAAATGTTATTTTTAACAAAATCAAAAAATCATGTCATATTATCCTCTTACAAGCATCCCTGATTATTACGGAATTGATGCTTTACTTACTGAAGAACATAAACTGATCCGCCAATCTGTAAGAGACTGGGTTGAAAGTTTTGTAATGCCGCAGATTGATCAGGCCGCACAAAACCATACAGACCTTCCGGGCCTTATGAGAGAATTAGGGAAAATTGGAGCGTTGGGTCCTTATATCCCGGTTGAATATGGCGGTTCCGGACTAGACCAGATTTCTTATGGTCTGATTATGCAGGAGTTGGAAAGAGGAGATTCAGCAGTACGTTCTGCTGCGTCCGTACAGAGTTCTTTGGTGATGTTTCCTATTAACGAATTCGGTTCTGAAGAACAGAAAAAGAAATACCTTCCTAAACTTGCTGCAGGCGAAATGATCGGATCTTTCGGGCTGACAGAGCCTAACCACGGTTCTGATCCGGGTTCTATGGAGACTTATTTTAAAGATATGGGAGACCATTATCTTTTAAATGGTGCCAAAATGTGGATCACCAATTCTCCTTTATGTGATATTGCTGTAGTTTGGGCCAAAAATGAAGAAGGCAAAGTACAAGGATTAATTGTTGAAAGAGGAATGGAAGGTTTCACTACTCCGGAGACTCACAATAAATGGAGTTTAAGAGCTTCAAAAACAGGAGAATTGGTATTTAATAATGTAAAAGTTCCGAAAGAAAACTTACTTCCGGGAGTAACCGGATTGAAAGGACCTTTATCATGTTTGAATTCTGCAAGATATGGTATTTCATGGGGAGTAATCGGTGCTGCAATTGATTGTTATTGTACTGCTGTTCAATATTCCAAAGAAAGAAAGCAATTTGGTAAGCCAATTGGTTCTTATCAGCTTCAACAGAAGAAGCTTGCTGAATTCTTAACGGAAATTACAAAAGCTCAATTATTATGTCTTCAATTAGGAAATCTTAAAAACGACCATAAAGCAACCCCTGCCCAAATTTCGATGGCTAAGCGTAACAACGTGAGAATGGCTATTGATATTGCCAGAGAATCAAGACAGATTCTTGGAGGAATGGGAATTATGGGTGAATTCCCAATGATGAGACATGCAGCCAATTTAGAGTCTGTAATCACTTATGAGGGAACTCACGATGTTCATTTGTTAATCACCGGTTTAGATATTACAGGAATTAACGCATTCTAAATCAAAACAAAACATATTGAAAGAGTCTGGTCACGTGATCAGACTCTTTTATTTTACTCACATTCCAGAGATTTTATATTCAATGAATAATTATTGATGTTGTAATGTTATTATTGATTTATTAAAAATAATATCTTAATAGAATAAAAAAAACGTCAATATGAAAAAAACCACAACATTTTTACTAGCGCTTACAGCTCCATTTTATTTTGCCCAGCAGGCCGGAGACCTGGTAAGCGCTGAAAAAAAACTCGATTTAACCCCACAAGGAGTTGCCAATTTTATCGCTAATAATCTGGGAGAACAAAATGCTCCGGATTTTGTAAGCTATCTCAACGGTTTCAATGTAGGCTTAAAAGGCTATAAAATTACTTATTACACTAAAAATGAAAAGAATAACCTTGTAAAAGCGACGGGGATGCTTATGTTCCCCAATGTAAACTTCAAACTTTCAACTGTTGTATCTGATCATGGAACAACCGACAGCAGAAACAATGTTCCATCTAATTTTAAAGGGACGATGACAGCCGGTTTTGTTGTAGAGTTATCTTATGTTCTTAACGGCTACATCCTGATGGCTCCTGATTATGTAGGAATGGGAACAGGAGACGGCGTTCATCCTTACGTAGATTATGCTACTGAGGCAGGAGCGACTATAGATTTCATGACTGCAGCTAATAAAGTTTTGGCACAATTGGGAATAAAACGCTACGATGAATACTTTTTAGCCGGATATTCTCAAGGAGGTCATGCTGCTATGTCAACATTGAAAAGATTAAGCATTTCCAATCCTAATAATATAAAGTTTAAATATGCTTATATGGGTGACGGTCCTTACGACATGTCGGAAACTACCTTAAAGAAGGGGGTTCTAGAAAAAGATATTTATCCATTTACAGCATTCTTGGCCAATGTTCTGAACAGTTGCAATAACGCAGGATATAAAACTTATACTAACAATATTTCAGAAGTGATATCTGCCGAGTACCTGGATAAATACAATTATTATGTAGTTCAGGACAATGGAGGCCTGCTGTGGGGACCTGTGATTTGGAGAAAGCTTTTCACCAATAATTTCATCAATGATGTCACCAATAATTCCAATCATATATTCAGACAATGTTTACAACAAAAAGATGTATATAACTGGTATAATAAAACTCCAATGACATTAGGTCATGCCACCATAGATTTGGCGATTCCACCTGAAAACACTTCAAAAACAATAGATGTACAAAGAGGATATTATCCTTGGTGGGATTTGAATAAATACCAACTGGAATCCTTCTACTGGGGCCCCGTCGGACATGTCGGAGGAATCGTTCCTTTTGTATTAGCCTCTAATGCTAAATTCAATACACTAAGAAGCGGAGGTTTTTTAAATCAATGGGCTATTGCAGGCTCTGTCTTTGGGAAACAGTCAACAAATAAGACTTCGGAAATTTATCCTTTATCCTCTTCCCAAATCAAACCCGAGCTTGGAAATATGCAGCTGATTGAAGTTGCCGACTTTAACAAAGAAAAAGCCGCTAAAAGGCCTGCGATCAATAATAATTTATCTTCATTAAAAGATGGAGTGTATTTATTGAAAGTATCAGAAAACAATGAAAACAAACTTATCCCATACATTAAAAATACTCCTGCAGAAATTGCAGAAAATGAGATTGTACAATCCGAAATCAATACTGTTTTAAAATTAAAATTAGACCAGGATCAACTTTCTTCCGTAAATATTTTTGATGAAAATAAAACTTTAATCAAAACGATATCTAAAGAACAATATCGCGAAGCCGGAGGAATTGATCTAAATGGTTTGGATCATCAAAGCTATACTTTTGAAATTGTTACTCCATTTTATAATCTGCAATTCAATAAAGCAATTGGTGGTAATCTTGTATCTGAAAACAATGCGGATATATTTACACAAAATCAACAGATCAAGGCAAAGGCCAAAAATGATATTAAAAATATTAGTGTCTACAGCATTTCCGGTGCTTTGATTCTTCAACAGGAAATCAATAGACCACAATTTGAATCCAGAAGTTTAGACTCCGGAGTTTATATGGTACAAATAACTCTGGCTAACGGAAAAGTTATCAATAAAAAAGTAAAATTATAACACCTTAGTTTCTCTTCATATATCATTTTAAGTTAATTTTTACACAACACCTCATTCATTCAAATGAGGTGTTTTTTATTGTTATAAATCGTTTAAAATTTGAATCCAATACTGAAATATATTCTTGAAAAATCAAGCTGGTCATTTCTGGAAACATTAATATTAATAGGTCCAATAAGAGATTCATATCCCAGATTTAATCCATATCCAAACAGATTTTGCTCATCATTAAAAGGGGAAAGTTCTTGGCTGATCTTACCATAATGAACAGAAGGAGTAAGATATAATTTTTTCATAATTCTGTATTGCAGTGCTATTCCTACTTTAGCAACAGAGGTTAACGGCAATTCCTTTTGACGAAGACCATTAAATTCCGGGTTCATAATATCATAATTATATTCACTTCCTCCTAAATTGTATTTTTGATTAAGGAAAAGATAAGGAAGTGCTTCTTCTCTTATTGAACCAAAGTTAGTTCCTAAAAAAACATTAGCTTTAGCTGTTAATCTCCTTGTAATCGGATATGCAAAATTCTCATTTAAAGAAAATGATACAAGATTTTTAGGAATATAATAATATTCTTCATTAGGATTTAAAAGAGGGTATAATTGAGGTTGTACATTCTTCAAATCATATAAATCATATTGATCTCCATAGTAATATCTTGCGCTCACCTGAAGATGATTTCCTCTTGTAAAAAAATATCTTTTGTTCAGGCTGTTTTGCTCAAATTTAAAAAAGGTATTAAAGTTACTATGGCTATACAATTTTTTACTAAAATTATCTACCTTAGACTGATCTACTTTATCCAATAAAGTATACAACCTCTCTGCACTAAACTCTGTTCCTAAGGAAAAAAATGCATTAGAACTTACATTATAATTAAAAGCAATCTTTCCTGTAATATTTCTGTACATATGATTAGGGAATTTAGAAGTACCTCCTTCCTCGTCGAAATCAAACATTCTAAAGATTAAATCATTACTTTTCAAATGAATTATTTTTGCTTCTGCATCAAACCACCAACGATCACCAGTACCTAAAAACTGTTGGTAGGCTAATCTCGCTTTAAAACGCTCTGAAACATCTATCGTTGCTAAGAACCTAGATCTGTTTGCAAAAAGATTTCTGTACGTATAGTTAACAATAATCCCTACTGATTGCTCATTGTCATAATGCAGTGCCAGTTTGAAGGCTCCTTTTTTTGTCTTTTTAACAAAAACATTCATCACGAGGCCATCATCTACCTTTGTATATGTATAATATACTTTTATATATTGACGCATTCCAAACACCCTGTCCACGGCCTCATTTACCTCTTTTACATCATAGTACTTTCCTTCTTTCAACCCCATCTCTCTCTTGATGGTTTCTACCTCCACGGGATCTGTAAGCGGTGTGCCATCTTCTTCACTGAATGTAAATTTTGTAGTAGGCAACTTTACTTCTTCAATCATTTCATGCTCATATTTAATGCCCAATTTTCGTTGAGCTTCTGCCAGTGCCACAAATTCCGGCAGATGTTTTCTAGCTTCTATTTCACCAATTTTAATAATCTTTCGATATTGTGCAAAGTCTTTTGTTGTGATATCTCCCAAAGGGTTTACAAAGTCTACTAAAATATTGGATAAAGCCTTCTGGTGTTTAAAATCTTCCACAGAACGGATAGCATGAGTCTGATAAATCATTTTCATCGGATTTTCAATCTCTTTTTTAGTAAAGAGCCTGAAGCCGGTATATCCTCCAATTACAAAATCAGCACCCATCTCACGAACTTCATTTGCAGGATAGTTTCGATCTAAGCCACCATCTACCAAAAGTTTTCCATCAATATAAACAGGAGCAAAAGCTGCCGGGATAGCCAAAGTAGAACGAATAGCCAATGGTAAGGAACCTTTTTTTTGCATCACCAGACCACCATTTTCTATATCGGAAGACGTAAGCTCTACGGGGATCCGTAATTGGCTAAAGTCGTTGATATGTTTTGCATTAAAGGTAAGTGTATTAAGAACTTCTCCCATATATTGTCCCTCAATATAAGAACTTGGAAGTGTTGGAACTCCTTTTACAACGGGAAATTCCAATATGTATTTATCATACTCATCCTTTTCACTGATATTGACTTTATTATAAGGAATTTTATTACTGAGAATCCTATACCAATCCACTTTGTAGATCTTTTTCTTTAGTTGATCGGCATTATATCCCATCGCATACAAACCTCCAAGAATTCCTCCCATACTGGTTCCTGTAATATAATCTACTTTAATTCCCAAGGAATCAATCATTTTCAAAATACCAATATGGGCAAATCCTTTGGCTCCGCCTCCACTAAGTGCTAAGCCAAACTTAGTATCTTTAGTAACATTTTGTAATGCAATATTCAGAGAATCATTTTTTTGTTGGGACCAAAGGGTCAAAGAAAAACCTATAGCTAAAAATATCAGAAGCTTTTTCATAGGACAATCGGGAGTTTATTCAAGTTCAACTTTAGAAGGGAAAGTTTACGGTAAATATACAATTATACCGCAAGATCCGGTTAAAATTCGACAAAAAAACATGAACTATTCTTTCTTTTAAGAAAAAACAAAAAAAGTATTTTATGTTAATTGTTTTTTGGATAAAATTTTAAACAACCCCTCAAAAGAATCACTAAAGTTGAAAGAATATATTCTTATGCGACAGAAAACATCAGGTTTCTTCTTTCATTTACTAATTATTTCTTGTCCAAAGTTTAGGCTAATAATATCTTTTCAGACTGTTTTTAATAGGACTTTACATTTTCTATAAAGTTAATATCCGGATTCAAAATTTCCAGAATCAGACTCTTGACAGATTTCATTGCATCATCAATATCACCTTTATCGAATTGCAATGACACAACTCCCTTTCGGGCTTCTGCAAAACTCCAGATTCCAGTTTCAATAGGAAATCCCCAGAATTCAGGAAGATGTTGAACAACATAGTGATAAATACATAGCTGTAGTGCCTGTTTTCTATCGCTATTATGGAAGTATTCCGATACATTATCTTCGTCAATTTTCACATTAAGATTTTTGATTTTAGCTGTTTTATAATCAATAATCCTTAAGGTTCCGTTGAGTTTATCAATCCTGTCGATAAATCCGAAGAACGAGATTTTATCATTTCCTTCAAGGTAAAATTCTACGTTTTCAAATTTTCTTTCAATGTCTACAATCTCTAATTTGTTTCCTTGTTTTATAAGGTCAAGATCATGATTGAGAATATTTTCAATCACCTTTTTGGCAATAGCTTTATGGATGTAGTTCATCCCTTTTTCATAGAATTCCGGTTGATGCTTAAGCTTTTCAATAGCAATATCTATATACTTATCTATAGCTTCAATTGAATTCTGTAAATCACTTTCTTTTAAAACCTTACCTTTAATTACCTCATACACTTCTTGAAGGGAATAATGAACTAGATTTCCATAGTTCTTTACAGATAATTCTTCTTCAATTTCATCCGTTTCTGAGGTATTCAAAATTTTGGATAAGTAGAAATCAATAGGATTATACAGGTAACTGGTAAGGTGTGAAGCTGATACTTTTTCTTTCCATTTCTTAAGCTTTTCTCTTACAATTTGTGTTTTGGAAATTTCTATAGGTTTAGTGGCAATAGGCTCTGAAGAATTCTCAATAATCAAATGTTCTATCTGATGGGAACTTTCCATCTCAATTTGTGTAATAAAGCGGCTTTTCTCCCCGGTATTCACCCCTGAACTTAGAGCATTATAAAGCAAGTGAACATTCTTAGCGTCCTGAATCAACCTGTAAAAGTGATAAGCATAGATACTGTCATTTTCCAGAAAAGTATGAAGATCAAAAAACTTACGGATATCAAAAGGGATATAAGTATTCTGCGAATTCCCTAATGGTAATTTTCCTTCATTCACAGAAAGCATAATGACATTGTCAAAATTCAGGAGACGGGTCTCCAATAACCCCATGATCTGTAACCCACGTAAAGGTTCTCCCTGGAAATCTATACTCTCCGAATTAATATGCTGATTGATTAGAATTTCCAGCGTTTCCATTTTAACAGCAATATCATAAGGAGTTAGCTGGTTTTTAATAATCCTGAAAGCATTTTCAAAATGAGAAACATTCTCGTATTGAATATCATCTATTTCCAGCCATTTTACCTGTTGGCAAAACGCGATCAATTTATCCAGATAGCCATGCGTTCCTGTTGCCTTTTGTAACAATCCGTAATAAGACAAATCTGCCAAGAGCTCATGCAAAAGTTTTCGGGAAATGTAAACAATATTCCGCTCTTCTATCTTTGCTTTAAATTCATTAATGATCAGCTCGTCTTCAACAGATTTCGGAAGCTCTTCCAAAATAGGAAAAACATCCCTGTAATAGTAAGATGATTTGTTTTTCTCCAATTGTTTTTGCAGATAGAACAATCTTTTTACGGCATTGGAGAAAGAAAGATTTTTCAACGGAAAACCCATTGTAATATTCAGACTTTCGATCCCGTGCATTACATCCAGACTTGCAGGCAAAAGGTTCTCGTCAAGCAATACAACCGCTGTATTGGAATAAGTTTTATTATTGATTTCTTTAAATATCTCCGGTAAGACTTTGGTTTGTGTTACATTTCCGGAGACTTCGTATACTTTAATTTTTTTAGGCTCATTAAAATCATCTTCAATCCATTGGAAAGCTCTGTTATCATCAAATTCTTTCCAGGTTTTATGATTTCTAAGAAATTTACCGGCCTCCTGTCTTTCATCATCAAAATAATAATGATCTGCCTGAAAAAAACATTGCGCCTTATCCCATCGCAATAAACTTCTTACCAATTTCTCTTCAACCGGTGTAAAAGCATTAAAACCGCAAAACACAAACTGTTCAGAAGTATTTTTCGCAAAATTTTCAATCTCAGCTTTAGCCGTCTCATGAATCATTCCTGAAGTTGCCCAATTCTTTTCGTGGAGTTTCTTCTTTAATTCAGGAAGGAAGACATTCATATTCCTCCAAAAATTAAGAAACTTTTTCCTAGGGACATCATCATCGTCCCCAAGGTTTTGAGCCCATTCTTTAATCCTTTCCTCATCAAACATGTATTGCAATACAGCCTGATCACTATCTGAAAACTTCAAAATATCATCCCAATCCTTTTGTAAGGTTGGGAACCACTTTAAAAACTCAGCAAAATCTTCATAAGGGATAAAATTCAGACTGCGATAGACCTCATATGAAAAGAGCCACAAAGGAATTCCTTGTATCGGCTGCTTATCAGCAATCTTATTGATCAATTCTTCTACCGTAAAAAAATTAGGAAGAAACCCCGAATAGTTATTCTCCTCCAAAATCTGTCTGATGAATACAATCGGACGTTTGCCGGGTAAGATAATATTAAACGCAGAAAGATCCGGGTTTTGAGCTAGCAGTTCGTGAATAATCTTATTGAGAAATTTCAAGGGACTTTATAACTTTTTTAAATTGTATAATTTTTCAGGGATTTTAGTTTTCTTCTTGCTTTTCTTTATTTATCCGGATATTTTTAAAATAAGTCCAAATCAACACCGCTTTTCCATTTTTTGATTTAACCAGAGCAATCAACAAAACAGAAAATGTCAATCAATTTTATTATTTTACCACAATGGTTTTGGTGATCCAATTGTTGCCGCCATTCCAGAATTTAAAAGTATAAGTGCCTTTCCTCTGTGGATTGAAATTGATTTGATTATCTCCCACATAACTTCCTTGCGCACATGGTCCGTTTGTAATGTATTTATATGCAGTGACTGTTCTTTCAAGATTAGCATCATGGATATAGTCATACCCATAAAAACCTTCGCAATGAGAAGGATAAGTAGAATACGTTTTTATACTTTGCACTGTAAAAACGTCCATGGTATCATGAATCGTTTTTACACTATCTATCTTAATCTTACCAATAGATTCTATTGTCTGATAATCATCATCATTACATGAAATCAGGAATACGCCAAACAACCCTATTGAAAATCCAATATTTAAAAGTTTTTTCATAACCTTCAATTTTCTGATTATTAATAAATATTTAGCAAAAATTATTCCTATTTTATGTAAAATTAGGAATTAAAATTACCTTTTGATAAGTAAACTACTTTTTTAGTATCAAAAAACTCTCCATCAAAGTAGTTTTTAAGATTAAAAATTTCACATTTAAGTCCAGCCAATTCTTCTGCAAGATCTCCCCCTTTTAAATATAAAACCCCATTATGTTTAGGATTAAACTGTTCTTTTTCAAACTTGCCTTTCAGCCATCTCAAAAATTCCGGCATTTGGGTTACCGCTCTACTGACTACAAAGTGGAATTTTTCTTTTAGCTTTTCTGCTCTTCCGTGAATTGCTGTTACATTTTTTAAACCTACTCCTTCAGAAACTGCTTGTACTACACTGATTTTTTTCCCAATAGAGTCAATCAGGGTAAATTCCACTTCAGGAAATAAAATAGCCAGAGGAACCCCCGGAAAACCACCTCCTGTCCCAACGTCCAAGACTTTTGTTCCTGGTGCAAACTCCATGACCTTCGCAATTCCTAAAGAATGCAGAATATGCTTTTCATACAGCGATTCCATATCCTTTCTGGAAATCACATTGATCTTTTCATTCCATTCATTATACAGCGCTTCGAGTTTTGAAAACTGCTCCAACTGTGTTTCAGTAAGGTCCGGAAAGTATTTTAATAGTAACGATGTAGACATGTGAATTATTATAATTGGCAAAAATAGCTTTTTATTGGCTTTATTCAAACTTTAAGACAGGTTATCAAAAAGCAATTTTCTATTTTCTTTTATTTATTATACCGGAAAACTTCAAGATGTATGAACTCTCTATCAAAAACTTACCTAAGAAAACAATATCCATTTCAATTAGAATTATTAAGGATAAACCTGATAAAAATCTTTAAAGTAGGATGATTTTTATTACCACCACAAGGTGTTTTTATTATATATTTGTTTAAATCAAAAAATACATGGACAGACTTTCAGATAGAGTAAAAAGATTAGGATATTCACAAACTTTTGTAATGTCAAACAAAGCCAGAGAAATGAAGGCTAGCGGGATTGATGTCATCAGCTTAACACTTGGCGAACCGGACTTCGATGTCCCTGACAATATCAAACAGGCAGCTTTCGACGCCATTAACCAAAATTACAGCCACTACTCTCCTGTTCCAGGGTTTCTGGAACTGCGTGAAGCCATCGCTTATAAGTTAAAAAGGGATAATAATCTGGAATACAAACCTACTCAAATCTGTGTTTCCAATGGGGCAAAACAAGCCATTTTAAATGTCCTGGCAGCGATCATCAATGATGGTGACGAGGTACTTCTTCCTGCTCCTTATTGGGTAAGCTATGATGAAATGGTAAAAATGATGGGCGGAGTTTCTGTAATGCTTCCCACTTCTTATGTAACCGATTTTAAAGTTACCGCAGAGCAACTTGAAGAAGCGATTACAGATAAAACCAAAGCGATTCTTTTCAGTTCACCATGTAATCCATCCGGAGGATATTATACTTATGATGAATTGAAATCTTTAGCGAGAGTAATTGCCAAATATCCTCAGATTACGATTATCTCTGATGAAATCTATGAATTCATCAATTACGAAACCAAAACCACATCCATCGCACAGTTCCCGGAAGTATATGAACAAACGGCTGTAATCAACGGAATGTCTAAAGCATTTGCAATGACAGGATGGAGAATCGGTTATTCCGCCTGCCCTGAATGGCTGGCAAAAGCTTGTGAAAAAGTACAAGGACAAATGACCAGCGGAGCAAATACTATGGCCCAGAGAGCATCGATCACAGCCTTAAAAACGGATCCTTCCGAGTATAAATATATGATTGACGCTTTTAAAAAGAGAAGAGATCTTGTATATGATTTGATCCAGGAAATTCCCGGGTTTAAAGTTTTACTTCCCAAAGCAGCCTTCTATTTCTTCCCGGACATCTCTCATTATATTGGAAAAACATTAAATGGAACGGAAATTAAAAATTCAGACGACTTTGCCATGTTCCTTTTAGAAAACGCCCACGTAGGATGTGTAGGAGGATTTTCTTTCGGAAGTCCGGAATGTATCAGATTCTCATATGCCGCTTCAGAAGAAGATCTTAGAGAAGCCATGAGACGAATTAAAGAATTATTGGAAAAGTTTAATTAATATAATACACAAAAAGTCCTGAATTCAGGGCTTTTTTAATTAAAACACATCAAAAACAATTATAGATTTTATTTATCAATAATAACTTGTTCGATAGATAAATCTTTTCTATATTTGCATCAGAAATTTAAATATAAAAACAGAAAATTATGTCTTTAGTAGGAAAAAAATTCCCAAATTTAACGATTGACGCGATGTCTGAAATGGGTGACGATCTTAGAATCAACATCCTTGACGAAGCAGTAAACAACCAGCAAAAAGTTCTTTTATTCTGGTACCCGAAAGATTTCACTTTCGTTTGCCCTACTGAACTTCATGCTTTCCAAGAAGCTTTAGGTGAATTCGAAAAAAGAAACACTAAAGTAATCGGTGCATCTTGCGATACAAACGAAGTACACTTCGCTTGGTTAAACACTCCAAAAGATAACGGAGGTATCGAAGGTGTTACTTATCCTCTATTGGCTGACACGCACAGACAGCTAGCAAACACATTAGGAATCGTTGATCAGGATTTCGAATATGATGAAGAAGGAAACGAAACTTTCACAGGTTCTAACGTAACATACAGAGCGACTTACCTTATTGATGAAACTGGGAAAATTTTCCACGAAGCTGTAAACGACATGCCTCTAGGAAGAAACGTAAAAGAATTCTTAAGACTGATCGATGCTTATACGCACGTTCAAAAACACGGTGAAGTATGCCCTGCAAACTGGGAAGAAGGAAAAGAAGCTATGAAAGCAGACAGAACTTCTACAGCAGAATATTTAGCTAAGAACTAATTAGCAGTATATACATTTAACAATGTAATACCGAGTATTACATTGTTAAATTTTCAAACCATTCTTTATTTTGAGTGAACAACCTCTATTACTAAGGTTTTATCTATAAAACCAATTAACTACCCTTATCACTCAAATATATCCAATTTACTTTAACCAATTACATACGCTATGTACACAGAATTAACCGAAGATACATTACAAAATATAGTAAATGACAACGAAAAAGTAGTCGTTCAATATGGCGCAACATGGTGCGGAAACTGCAGAATCATGAAGCCTAAATTTAAAAAGTTAGCCTCAGAAAACGAAGCCATTCCGTTTCTATATGTAGATGCTGAAAAACTTCCTGAAAGCAGAAAATTAGCTAAAGTAGACAACCTGCCGACTTTCGCAATCTTTAAAAATGGCGAATTGGTAAACCAAGTGCAGTCTAATCAGGCAGAAAGTTTAATTAACCTTTTTAACGAACTACAATAATGAAGTTACCGATTATCAGACAATTCTATCAAAATCAAACTCCTGAAAACCTGGAAAAAACATTAGAAGTTTTAGAAAGCTTTTGTGAATTCAGAGGAACAAGTGAAGAAGACTTAAATGTTGCAGGAGAATTAATTACCAATATCTGTGGCGCCCTTGAAGTTCATGGAAATGTACAGAACGGAATGAGTGAAAAAGATGCTTTAAATTCATTTGCTCAAAAGGTCCTTGGATCAATTGATAAATAATTTAAAATATATCATATCCGAAGGAATACACTTTACTTCAATAGCAAGAAAGCCTATATTCTTTCATCAACCAAGGTTGTAAAAACAAAAAATCCTGATATAATAGAATATCAGGATTTTTATTTATTTATATTTTAACTAGCTTCTTCTACTCATCAGAATTCTTAAAATATACCAGAACAATAGCATTATCGATGCAAAAAGCTGTAGAGAAGCTCCTACATACTGCCCTGTTGTATATACATTTTGAAGCTTGCTTGTCTCATACAAAATACTTGCGGAAGCTAAAATTACCATTCCCACAGAGAACCAAAGCCCAAGATTAAATCCGAAGATTGCCCCGGCAATAATTAATCCAATAGACAAAAAACCTCCGATAATAATAACGTTTCTTAAAAATGAAAAATCTCTTTTAGATGTAAATGCTACAGCAGATAATCCGGCAAACATAGCAATAGTAAGCATCGCTGCCTGGAAGATCACATGTGCCCCGCCAGCCATATTAACAGCAATATAAAGCAACGGCATGAAAATCACAGCTTCTAACAGGATATAAAACCCTAGTCCTAAATACTGCGTTGATTTGCTTTGTGAAAGCGACCATTTAGACGCTAATACCGAAGCCAACCAGAAAACACCAATGATCAGCAACCAAGTATATTTCTGCCCAAACATCATAGCAATAATCTCAGGAGGAACTGTTTTTAACAAAATAGTTTCCACTCCAATAAACGCAAGAATCGATAAAGCAACATGCAAATAGGTCTTCTTGTAAAAATCCGCTTTCTCCACTTCCGAAGAATGAGCGACTAAAACATCTGTCATCATAGTTATATTTTTTTATTATTCAATATTGCACCAGATATCAACTCTGGTTATTTTTCTGCATAAGTTATTAATTATTTAGCACTGACTGCTTGCTTACGCTTCGGCTTTATTCCTAATATTTTTCCGTCATTTTCAAATACAGCAGTAACGATATTATCCGTATTGGGAGACATATCATCAGAATATTTATACTGGATCATAGGATAAACCTTTCCATCCATCATAGATTTGTAGCCGGACTTATAAACTTCGAGGCTTTTCTTAAAATCGATATCCTCTGAAAGTTTTTTATACACAACATCCGTAACAACCTCTTTTGCCTTTGGAGAAAGCAAACCTTCCATCGTTTTTTTATCAGAAGCTTTTAAAGCGCTTATGAATTTAAAAAAATTGGCATTATAAGAGGTTATTTTATCCTTATCCAATTCTGTGGGCAGTTCTTTCTTATCACTTTTTTCAATCTTCAGGCTTGTTACTTTCTGTGAAAACCCAAGCTGAATAGCGAAAACAGCAAATGCAAGAAATATTTTTTTCATATAATATATTGATTATCGTAAATTAAATGCTGAATATACAAAGAATTAAATAATCAAAATTTGAAATATGAAATAAAAATGCACTTTTATTATTTCACGCTCGCAAAGATGCTTCAACTAATTAAAAAACAATATCATTCATTCTTTACAAACATGAAAAAAGTTTTTTAGAATCCGAATTAAACCAGTTCTAAAAATCTCATAGTATCTACGTTGTCTGCATAGGTATCAAGACCTGGGTTCTGAGCTTCTCCAAATGAAATTGAATTCAGATTCAATTCGTCTTTAGCTACTACACATTGAATATTTTCATCATTCTCTGTGATAAAATTGTTCACATCATCTAACGAGGAATACCTGCTGAAATTAATCACGGAAAGTGGGCTGAACAGTTTATCATCCTCTTTCAGCATTACAAAGTTATTATCCCAGAATTTTTCCTGATTTAAAAGATAAACCGCTCTGTTATAATCATAATTATTCGCATATTTATTATGATTGATAATATCCTGGAATGCTAAGAAATTTTCAAACAAACGATCAATCACAAAATCCTGTGGAATAAAAATTCTTGTCACATTTCTGCAACCCAATCCAAAATATTGAAAAATATCTTTTGCTAAAAGCTGTAATTCTTCATCAGTTTCATCACCTTTTAAAACAGCAATTGAAGTTCTGTTTTTACGGATAATGCTCAAATGATTTTTAAAATAATATTCCAGATATCTCGCTGTATTATTACTTCCCGTTGCAATTACCGCATCAAAATTTTCTAATTTTTCTACAAACTCAAACTGTACCTGGTCATTGGAAAATGACTTCCATTTATTTAGCAAAAACGGAATCAAATACTTATCTTTCGAAGATAGCTTAATGACAGGAATATGATTGCTCAAAACCACAGAAATCACATCGTGAAACCCTACTAAAGGGATATTTCCGGCTAAAATAAGTCCAACTCTCTTTGATATTTTAGAGATTGAATAATTTTCGAGCCAGTTTTTAAGATGAGCTTCCGTAAGGAGATCAGCCCATTGCTGCAAAGCAAATTTCTGATTATCAACAGTAAACCACGGATTCTCTATTTCAGATTTCTTTAACAATAATTCAATATTCAAATCATCCTCATTATATTCTTCTGATTTCTTCGCTAAAAACGCTTTTATATAACTACTTAATTTAATAAGTCCTAAAACTTGATTTTCGGTATTCATAATTACTTTAAAATTGGGGAATATTTTGTAATTTTGTGCAAATTTAAAAAAAATTAGCGATGGCTATTAAAATAACTGATGAATGCATTAACTGTGGGGCTTGTGAACCGGAATGTCCAAATAATGCAATATATGAAGGAGCTGTAGATTGGAAAGCTTCTGACGGTACTACTCTTCAAGGGACGATCACATTACCGTCGGGACTTACTGTAGATGCTGATGCACCACAGGAGCCTGTAAGTGATGATGTTTATTTCATTGTAACAGATAAGTGTACGGAATGTAAAGGATTCCACGAAGAACCACAGTGTGCGGCTGTATGCCCTGTAGACTGCTGTGTTCCTGATGAAGATCACGTAGAGACTGAAGATGCTCTGCTTAATAAAAAAGCATTTTTACACGGTGAATAAAAAAACTCCGTCTCATGATGTGTGAGGCGGCTTTTTTTACCCTAAAATTTAAAAATAAATAAAAACCAAAAAGAGCTAAAGGAGAGAAACCTCCGGAAGCAACCAAAAAATAACAATATGAACAAAAAGCACAACTTCAGCGCAGGGCCATGCATTTTACCTCAGGAAGTATTTGAAAAATCTGCACAGGCTATTTTAGATTTTAACGGTATCGGGTTATCTCTTCTTGAAATTTCCCACAGAAGCAAGGATTTTGTTGCCGTAATGGACGAAGCTCGTGCAATTGTAAAAAGACTGATGAATCTTGGAGACGATTATGAAGTCCTTTATTTAGGAAGCGGTGCCAGTATGCAATTTGCAATGGTTCCTTACAACCTGATGAAAGTAGGCGGAAAAGCAGCTTACCTGGACACAGGAACATGGGCAGCCGGAGCCATTAAAGAAGCTAAAAAACTAGGTACAGTAGATGTGGTAGGTTCTTCAAAAGAAGAAAACTATTCTTTTATCCCTAAAAACTATACCGTAGGCTCAGAATACGATTATTTCCATTGTACTTCAAACAATACAATTTACGGAACTCAAATGAAAACGTTCCCGGAAGTAGATACCTTAATGGTCTGCGATATGAGTTCTGATATTTTCTCAAGACAACTTGACTTCTCTAAATTTGATTTAATCTACGCCGGTGCTCAGAAAAACATGGGACCTGCCGGAGTGACTTTAGTAGTAATCAAAAAGGAAATCCTTGGTAAAACAGGAAGAGAAAATATGCTTTCTATGCTGGATTATTCTCAACACATCTCTAAAGAATCTATGTACAATACCCCACCGGTATTTCCAATATATGCATCATTATTAACCCTTCAATATCTTGAAAAAAACGGAGGAATCGCTGCAGCAGAACAAAGAAATGAAGCTAAAGCCAAACTTTTATATGATGAAATCGACAGCAACCCTCTATTCGAAACGTTCTGTGTAAAAGAAGACCGTTCATTAATGAATGTTTCTTTCAAAATTACCGACGAAAGCAAAAAAGAAGCATTTGATAACGCTTGGAAAGCTGCCGGCATCAGCGGACTTAACGGACACAGAAGTTTAGGCGGATACAGAGCCAGTTTATATAACGCTTTGCCTATTGAAAGTGTGCAGGTTTTAGTGGATGTAATGAAGTCAATAAAATAGCTTATATTAGGCGACCGAAAAAAATAAAAAGATATCAGACAACAGATATCAGACAACAGACCCCAACGTCTAGTGTCTGACATCTTACATCTAACATCTATAATAAAATAACACATGAAAGTTTTAGCAAACGATGGAATTTCAAAAGCAGGAGAACAGGTTTTAAAAGAGGCCGGAATTGAAATCCTGGACAATAGAGTGGCACAAGATCACGTTATTAATTTTATCAACGATAATAACGTGGACGTTCTTCTTGTAAGAAGTGCAACAAAAGTAAGACAAGATCTGATCGATGCCTGTCCCGGTCTTAAAATTATCGGAAGAGGCGGCATCGGGATGGATAATATTGATGTTGAATATGCAAAAAATAAAGGAATTAAAGTAATCAATACTCCTAATGCATCTTCAAAATCAGTGGCAGAATTAGTATTTGGACATTTCCTTTCATTAGCCAGATTCCTTCACGAATCTAACAGACTAATGCCTTTGGAGGGAGAAACTCATTTCAATGCCATGAAAAAGTCGTTCAGTAATGCCTATGAACTTTCAGGAAAAACATTAGGAGTAATCGGCTTCGGAAGTATTGGCCAGGAAGTTGTAAAAATAGGAATAGCATTAGGGATGAAAATCCAGGTTTTGACAAGAAACCCGAAAACAAAAGTTCTTACCCTGAACTTTTTTGACGGACAATCTGTCAACTTTGAAATCACCTCTACCAATGATATGGATGCATTCCTTAAAGATGCTGATTTCATCAGTATCAATACGCCTAAAACGAATGAATACATTATAGACACTCCTCAGTTTGAAAAAATGAAAGATGGTGTTTATATTGTAAATACTGCAAGAGGTGGTGTAATCAATGAAGTAACCCTGATCGATTTTATTGATTCAGGAAAAGTAGCCGGAGCGGCATTAGACGTTTTTGAAAACGAACCCAACCCGGAACTGCCTTTATTAATGAATCCGGCATTATCGCTTTCTCCTCATGTGGGAGGAAATACCGTGGATGCGCAAGAGAAAATCGGTGTCGAACTTGCAGAACAAATTATTAAGCTACAAAAAGAAACTATAAAATAAATATGCCTGTTTTTAAACCTTTCCGTGGAATAAGACCTCATAGAGATTTCGAGGAGACTTTCCCTACACATCCATTGGATAATTTTACCCAGGAAGAGATTGCAGAGAAGGCTCAAGTTGAAAATACTTACATCAACATGATTAAACCCTACGTTGTAAGTAAATCAAAAGATATTGACCGAAATCTAAGAAAAATTCGTTCTACATTTGAAGAACTTCTGGAAGACAAGAAATTAGTCCAGGACAATTCAGCCTATTATCTATATGAGCAGATCTATCCAAATAAACAGGTTTTCAGAGGGCTTCTCGGATTAGCCAGTATTGAGGATTTCTGGAATGGAAAAATCAAAAGACACGAAAGTACCATTCCTCAGAAAAAAGAAAAATTGGCTCATTATCTGGAAAAAGTAAATTTACAGGCTGAACCTGTATTGCTTACCTACCCTGCCAATTCAAAAATTGAATTGCTGATGAACCATGAAGAAAAGAATGTTCCGATCTTCAATCATACAGATTCTCTTGGAATCAGACATAAAATCTGGAGAATAGACAACCGTCTTAAACTTCAGCAATTTAAAGAAGTAATCGATCAGATCGACTCGTTCTACATCGCCGACGGACACCATAGAATTGGATCGACAGCATTGAATGCAAAACGTCACAAAGAGAAAAATAAAAGACATAACGGTACAGAACATTACAACTTTGTATATAGCTTTATCGTTTCCAACCAATCTATTAAAATCCACGATTACAATAGAGTTTTACATGACCTGAACGGAGTTTCCGGTGAAGCATTCCTTAAAGAACTTGAGAAATATTTCCTCATCCACGAAAAAGGAGAAACACCGTACTACCCTTCGCAGAAATTTCATATTTCAATGTATATGGATGGTAAATTCTATTCTCTCCACGTAAAACATGATCTGCGTTCAAAAGAAATGTCTCTGGATAACCTGGATCACCATCTTTTAGATAAATATATTTTCAAAGATGTCTTAAAAATTGAAGATCCGGACAGCTCTGAACTCATTTCTTATGTAAAAGGAACTTCCAACATCAATGGAATCAATATTTTAAAAGAAAAAATTGATAGCGGAGAAGGAAAAGTAGGTTTTGGAATTTATCCTGTAAGTTTTAATGATATGATTAAAATTTCAGATTTAAAACTAAGCATGCCTCCGAAATGTACATTTATTGAACCCAAATTGGTTACAGCTTTGCTAATGTACGACATGAAACCTTAATAATTTCCCATTTTTTCCCTACTTTTATCCTCGGAAAAAGAAAGGTAAATAATAAATGAAAAAAATATTCATTATACTTCCACTCTTTTTGAGTGGATTTTTATTTTCTCAAAAAAAACTCCAGAAAAAACCTGTCGGTAAAACAGCTATTCCTGTAAAATTAAATTACCACGAGGAATTCAAAAGGATTTCAGACGAAATAATGACCAATGGCAAGGCTTATGAGAATCTTGGAGAACTCACAAAAGGAATTGGTCCGCGCTTCAGCGCAACTCCCGGTTATGCAAAAGCAGTAGAATGGGCAGAAAAAAAGCTTAAAGAAATTGACATTAATATGATCTGGAGACAAGAAGCGAAGGCTCCTGTCTGGGTCAGAGGGAAAGAATCTTTACAGATCAAAGTAGAAAATGGAGACTGGAAAAGCATCAAAATGCTTTCTTTCGGAAACTCTGAAGGAACAGGTGGAAAAGACCTGATTGGTGAAGTTGTTTTAATTAATTCCACCTCAGAACTCAATGCAATGTCGATAGGTCAGCTGAAAGACAAAATAGTTTTCGTAAATGTCCCTATGGATCCAAAAATCATTAACACCAGCGATTCCTATTTACTGACGGCAAAATCAAAATTAATTTCCCCTTCCGTTATTTCCAAAACAGGTGCAAAAGCATTAATCATAAGATCATTAACAACAGCTAATGACGATACTCCTCATGCTAAAATGATCTACTATGAGCCGGATGATAAAGTCAAGATCCCTGCCTTATCAATAGGTACAAAATCTGCAGATGAACTGGAAAAGATTTTAAAAAAACAAAAAATTACAGCTAAAATCAATATGACTGCCGAATCAAAAGGCAGCACCACAAATCCCAATATCATCGCCGAAATTCAAGGCAAAAAAGATTCTAAAGTGATTGTACTAGGTGCCCAGCTGGATTCCTGGGATATTGGAGAAGGTGCTATTGATGACGGAACAGGAGTTGTGCAATGTATTGAAGTTTTAAGAACATTAAAAGCGCTCGGATATGAAAATAACCATACCATCCGAGTTGTCTTATACGCCAACAGCGAAAACGGAGGCCAAGGCCGCGAAATGTATGCTGCTTATGTGAAAAAGAAAGAAGAAAAACACATCTTCGCCTTAGGAACAGATGCAGGAGGGTACTCTCCACGAGGATTTTCTTTGGATATGTCTCCTCAAAGAAGAAGATTGATTTATCCCTGGAAAGAATATTTTCTGCCTTATGGGGTTTATGATTTCGACCAAACTGAAGCAATCCAAGACATTTCACCTTTAAAAAAACTAGACATTCCTTTAGCTGAACTCGTTGTAGACACACAAAGATATTTCGATTACCACCATTCCGAACAAGATACTTTCGATAAAGTAAATAAAAGAGAACTTCTTCTCGGGGCAGTGGCAATAACACAAATGATTTTTATGGTTGACAAAAATTGGTAACATGAAAAAAATCGTAAATCTATCATTATTAACTCTTGGAATGGCACTTTTATCTGCCCAAACCAAAGAAGACTCCATACAATTCAACAGAATCTCAACAGAAATTCTGAACAACGGAAAAGGATATACCGAACTTCGAGAACTTACAAAAGGGATCGGTAATCGTCTAAGCGGTTCCGAAGCCTATGAAAAGTCTGTAAAATGGGCAGAACAAAAGCTTCGTGAAGCGGGCGCAGACAAAGTATGGTTGCAGGAAGTAATAATTCCGGTTTGGGAAAGAGGAAAAGAATCATTACACATCAAAACGTCCAATGGCAGCTGGAAAAGCCTGAAAATGCTTTCCCTGGGAAATTCGGAAGGCACAAATGGAAAAGATATTTCCGGAGAAATCATCATGGTAAGATCATTAGAAGAATACGACCGACTTCCGGCTGAAAAAGTAAAGGACAAAATCGTTTTCTTTAATTATCCTTTTAACCAAGAACATGTTCAAACTTTTCTTGCTTATCGGGAAGCAGGTGCATACAGAAGAAATGCTGCTTCTTTAACAGCTAAGAAAGGGGGTAAATTTGCCATCATCCGCTCTTTATCTTCTGCTTTTGATGATGTTCCTCACACCGGAGCCATGCGTTATGAAGACAACACCTCTAAAATCCCGGCAGTAGCCATCGGAAATACCACTGCAGATGAACTGGAAGCATTATTAAAAAATCAAACCATTACTGCCAAATTAAATTCCAATTGTGGCATGAAAGGCGAGAAACGCTCCCACTCTGTAATCGGCGAAATCACTGGTAAAAAAGATCAAAGTGTCATCGTTGTTGGTGGGCACCTTGATTCCTGGGATGTTGGTGAAGGAGCTCATGATGACGGATCAGGCATCGTCCAAAGCATTGAAGTACTGAGAACATTTAAAAAATTAGGAATTAAAAATAATCATACAATCAGAGCTGTTTGTTTTGCGAACGAAGAAAATGGTACCAAAGGAGGAAAACAATACGGAAAAGTAACCCAGGAAAACAACGAAAAACATTTGTTTGCCATAGAATCTGATGCCGGAGGTTTTTCTCCCAGAGGAATTTCATTGGAAATGGATGATGTTAAGAGAAACCAGATTAAAAGCTGGGGTAATTTATTTTTGCCTTATGGCGTTTACAACTTCGAAGGAAAATACTCAGGTTCAGATATTGCCCCACTCCATGATATGGGAGTTCCTACCGCTGAGCTTGTTCCTGACCCACAACGTTATTTTGATATTCACCATACTGCAGAAGATACTTTTGAAAAAGTCAATCGCAGAGAACTCCTTCTCGGAGCAACGGTGATGACACAACTTATTTATATGATTGATAAAAATTGGTAACCATGAAAAAGATACTAGGAACCTCATTATTATTTTTGGGAATCGCAGCTTTTGGCCAGGCTCAAGAAGATTCTATTCACTTCAGTAAAATTTCAGCAGAAATTCTGAACAATGGAAAAAGTTATACAGAACTGAGAGATTTAACTCAAAATATCGGGCATCGTCTAAGCGGTTCCGAAGCCTATGAAAAGTCTGTAAAATGGGCAGAACAAAAGCTTCGTGATGCCGGGGCAGATAAAGTATGGCTACAGGAAGTCATGATCCCGGTTTGGGAAAGAGGAAAAGAATCATTACACATCAAAACTTCCAATGGCAGCTGGAAAAGCTTAAAAATGCTTTCATTAGGCAATTCGGAAGGGACAGGTGGAAAAGATGTTTCCGGAGAGATTATTATGGTAAAATCTATGGCAGAATATGATAAACTGCCGGCTGAAAAAGTAAAAGATAAAATTGTATTTTTCAACTACCCTTTCAGTCAATCCTTTATTGAAACGTTTAAAGGATATGGTGATGCTGCCAAATACAGAACAACTGCAGCTTCTTTAACAGCCAAAAAAGGAGGTAAATTTGCTATCATTCGTTCTTTATCTTCGGCTTTTGATGATGTTCCCCACACCGGAGCAATGCGTTACGAAGATAAAGTTTCTAAAGTTCCGGCTGTAGCTATTGGAAGCACAACAGCAGATGAACTTGAGGCTTTGTTAAGAAATCAAACCATTACTGCAAAATTAAATTCCAATTGCGGAATGAAAGGTGAAAAGCTCTCCCACTCCGTAATCGGTGAAATTACCGGTAAAAAAGATCAAAGTGTCATCGTTGTTGGCGGACACCTTGATTCCTGGGATGTTGGTGAAGGAGCTCATGATGATGGTGCAGGAATCGTACAAAGCATTGAGGTATTAAGAACCTTCAAAAAATTAGGCATTAATAACAATCACACAATCAGAGTCGTATGTTTTGCCAATGAGGAAAATGGGGTTAAAGGAGGTATCCAATATGGCAAAACCGTAAAGGAAAACAACGAGAAACATCTATTTGCTATAGAATCCGATGCGGGAGGTTTTGCGCCAAGAGGAATTGCTTTGGATATGGATGAAGCCAAAAGAAAACAAATTCAAGGTTGGTCAAAACTATTTTTACCATATGGAGTGTATAACTTTCAGGAAAAGTTCTCCGGAACAGACCTTTATCCACTTCACGACATGGGAGTTCCAGCAGCCGAACTGATGCCGGATTCACAGCGTTATTTTGATATCCACCACACAGAAGAGGATACCTTTGATAAAGTCAACAGAAGAGAACTTTTATTAGGAGGTGTTGCCATGACACAGATTATTTATATGATTGATAAGAATTGGTAGTCACCTACCAGCTTAGATATAGAAGAGTCCGTAAATATTTTTATGGACTCTTTTTTCTATTTTGCCACGAATTCACTAATTATTTTATTTCCTATAGTTATTAAATTTTAGCCAAAATTTAATAATCAACTGTATCGTTATGAAAACTTTTATTTTAAAAAGTTTTCGCAGATTTATAAATTCTTGCATTATTCAAATAATCTGGTAAAACGATTTCAATTACAGCCCACTACCTCTCTATCTATCGGATATTTATTAAAGTAGAGTCTATCTCTATTTTACTCCCTGTTTAGTGATAAATTAATAATAAAAAATTGAAAAACAACAAATTAAATTCTATAAAAATAAAGTGTTAATAGCATACTTATCACTTTGGCATGATATTGGCATGTACTTTTTCGAGAAAAAATTATAAAAAAGCACTAAGGATGAGAAAAAAGGTTTTCTGTGGATTTTCAGTTTTCCACTGATTTCAAAGTCATATCAAGTATATGATCCTTTTTTTTCTACGATGCCGTAAAAGATACGGGAACGTTGATTAATTAACCCTTCGGTTGATTTTTCACAGCAGTTTTATGCCCCGTATCTAACTGGTATCTTTCACCCTCGAATCATGTAGCAATGATTCAAAAAAATTGTAAACTATCCCGGGTTTTTAATCCGGTATAATGATATTGAATAAATGGCAAGTCATCACGAACCTTAGCCTAGTAAAAGGATATGCCTTCTTTTTACCGTGATGCAGTGCAGATTTATGATATAAATTAATTAATGTATAACCCTTAAAATGTTAGTAATGATGAGAGCCTTTTTTGAAATGATTTTTAAGAGAAATGAAGATGCTGCAAAAATGCATATCTGGAGCCTATTGTTGGTGTTGAGTTTTGCTGCCTTTTCTGTATTGGTATACACCTCACAACCAAGCCTAAACAGCTTATTAATATACCTGACCGCATTTGCTGCGTACATCGGATTCGGTCTTGTATTCATCAGTTCCCTAGCCGGAACAAGTATGAAAAAGAAATCCAACAGAAACATATAACTTTTTATTTACTTTTACTTGAAAAACCGCTCCTAATGGGGCGGTTTTTTGTTTTAACTAAAAGAAATGTTGATGAATTTTTTGTGAAAATTCAACTTTTTTTATTATTCCCCTTTTTCGGATCAAGTACAAAACTTGGGGATTAGTACAAAATCTAAACATTTTACCGAACAAACAGATCATTTTTATCGCAAAGAAAAATCATTCAAATACTTTATTTTAGAGAGCTAAGAAGTGCGACTCTGTCGCTGAAGAAGCTTAGTGAATACGCATTCGCTTAGAAAGAATCAATGAAATTGATTCCATTCTTAGCTCCCTTGAAAATGTGAAATAATAGGCTAAAAATCTTTGCGTTACATTAAATTCCATCAATACAAACAATATAATCCCCCAGCTTTTGAGACTAGCCCCCTTTTTCTTTTGATTCTTCACGAGCAAGCTGATTACGATATGAATTAAAGAAAGAGATTCTTTTTATTTTTCCCACAAAAAAACCGCCCCTTCCGGGGCGGCCTCATATCTTAAAAAAGACTTATTTATTTTACTTTTACAAGCTCAACATCAAATACTAACCAAGAGTTTGGTGGGATCACTCCTCCTGCTCCTCTTTCTCCGTAAGCCATTGCTGGTGGAATCAATAATGTAGCAGTTTCACCTTCTTTCAATAATAGGATACCTTCATCCCATCCTTTGATTACTCTTCCCATTCCGATTGGAATTTCGATTGGTTCATTTCTTTTGAATGAAGAATCGAACTCAGTACCGTCTACTAATTTTCCTGCATAATGTACGGATACGTTGTCACCAGCTTTTGGAGCTTTACCATCAGCTGTTTTGGTGATTTTATAGTAAAGACCTGATTCTGTTTTTTGCATTCCGGCTTTTAGGTTTTCAACCAATTTTTCCTGGTTTGCTTTGAATTCTTCTTCTTTTTTCTTTTTCTCCGCTTCTTCTTTAGCGATGAAAGCTTTATTGTTTTCTGCTATTTTGCTTTTTCCTTCGTTGAAAGTTTTAGCAGCATCATAATTTTTGTACTCATCACCTTTACCGAAAACAGAAACTTTTTCTAAAAGGATATCTGTTTTAGGCTTATCCTGAGCTCCTTTTTCAACGTTAGCGATAGCATCAATCACTTCAGTACCTTTTACCACTTTACCGAAAATTGTGTGTCTTCCGTCTAACCAAGGTGTAGCCACTTCAGTAATGAAGAACTGAGAACCATTTGTGTTCGGTCCGGAGTTCGCCATAGAAAGAATTCCTTTTCCTGTATGCTTAAGGTCGTTTCTTTCGTCCTCGAATTTATATCCCGGATCTCCCATTCCTGTTCCCTGAGGATCACCTCCCTGGATCATGAAATCTTTGATTACTCTGTGGAAAATCGTTCCGTCATAATAAGGAACCCCTTTAGCCTTAGCTTTGTTGTCGATTTTCCCTTCTGCAAGACCGATAAAGTTGGCTACAGTTACTGGTGCTTTCTTGTCTTCAAACTTAACGATCATATTCCCTTTCGTCGTTTGAAAATTTGCATAAAGTCCGTCATTAAGACCTTCGTAAGTTTCTTTGTCTACGTTCATTTTTTTATAAATTGGGGTACAACTCATCAGCGAAATACTTGCCGCTGCCAGAATTATATTTTTGTTAAACAATTTCATGTATTATAAAGCTTTTAATTTTATGATTAATGGGATATCGTTGTCTATTTTCTTTTCGTCTCCAAAAGTTCCGTAAGCCAAAGAAGACGGTACCAAAAGCGTCACTTCCTCCCCATCACGTATAAAACGTAAAGCATTTTCTACCGCTTTCAATTCATCAAAATGCCCAAATTTGGCATTTCTTCTTTCAATAGGCTGGTCGTAGATTTTGGTTTCGTCAAAATCATACAGATCATAGGAGTAAGAAATCAGACTATTATCCGCTCTTTTTTCTCTCTGATCAAAACCTTCTACAGTTACCCAATAATTGAGCCGTGTTGGATAATACCTGACAGATTGTCCATTAATCCATTCCTGGATCTGATTTCTTTCAATTGTATTCAGGTTTTTCATCCTGTTCCTAGAAACATCCAGATCTTTCTGGCTTAAAACACCGCCTACCGGAGGATGCGCCGTCTGTGTATTTCTATTGCAGCTCAATAAACTTATGGCTGATATGAAGAGTAATTTTCTCATAAACTTTTGCGAAAATAAGCATTTCGTCAATCAATTACAAAACTTATATGGATTTACAGAAACTAATTAATCATGTATAAAAAACTGTTAAATCTTTAAAATAAATGATGTATAAACACCTGTCTAAACAAGGGTGAAAGCTTAAACACAAAAGTTTTTGAACACTTTAGTTTTATAAAGTTAAAAGCTCAACGCTCAGAAGTCCACTTAAGTTTTAAAAATCAAAGATTTTTTTAAGAATCTGCAGTATCTACTTCATCTGCGAGCAAAAAATCATATACAAAGACCTGTGAAAATCTGTGTCATCTGCGGGAAAATTAAACTACAAAAGTTTTTTCAAACACTTTAGTTTTATAAAGTTAAAAACTAGACGCTCAGAAGTACACTTAAGTTTTAAAAATCAAAGATTTTTTTAGAAATCCGCGGTATCTACTTCATCTTCGAGCAAAAAATCATATACAAAGACCTGTGAAAATCTGTGTCATCTGCGGGAAAATTAAACTACAAAAGTTTTTTCAAACACTTTAGTTTTATAAAGTTAAAAACTAGACGCTCAGAAGTACACTTAAGTTTTAAAAATCAAAGATTTTTTTAGAAAGCTGCGGTATCACCTCAATCTGCGTGAGATTTAATTTCACCAACGATATCATCCAGAACACATAACAAAAAAAGCCGGGAAAAATCCCGACTTCGTATAGTTTATTTAATTAAGATTAAACTGTTTCTAGTGCATGATCAACTGCTACTCTCCATCCGAATGGATCTTCAGAAAGGTTATTTTGTAAATCAACAAGGTCTTTTTTAAGAATTGCAGCATAGCTTTCTTCTGCTGATAATCTTGGAAGCTCCAATTTCTCACCCTGATACCCTAAAGCCTGGAACTCAGTGGTAACCACTGCAGTACCTACTCCCCATACTTCTTTTAGGCTACCATCTTTTAAAGCTTCAATCACAGTTTTCACGGCAACAGGTTCAATTTTCACTTCAATACCTCTTTTCTTAGCCAATTGGATGAAGCTGTCTCTTGTTACTCCATCAAGAATTTTTTCAGAAGTTGGAGGTGTATAAATCGTATCGTTAATTCTTACAAATACGTTCATAGTTCCACTTTCTTCAAAATATTCGTGGGTAGCATCATCAGTCCAGATAATTTGCTCATATCCTTCTTCGATCGCTAGTTGTGTAGGATAGAAAGAAGCGGCATAGTTACCCGCTGCTTTAGCAGAACCTACTCCACCGTTTGCAGCTCTTGAATAGTGGTCAGAGATTTTTACAGAAACCGGTTCTGCATAATAACTCTTCGCCGGTGTTGCAACGATAGCAAACATATATTTATTAGCTACTCTTGCTTTTAAAGCTTCCTCTGTAGCGAAAATCAATGGTCTGATATATAATGACATTCCTTCTCCTTGAGGAATCCAGTCTCTGTCGATATCTACTAATGCTTTTAATCCGTCTAAAAACATTTCTTCAGTCACTTCCGGCATTGCAAGACGTTTCGCTGACTTATTGATACGTTCAAAATTCTTCTCAGGCCTGAAAAGGAAAACCTGCCCATCTTTGTCTTTATAGGCTTTCATACCTTCAAAACAAGCTTGTCCATAGTTTACTCCCATCATGGCAGGTGTAAATGGTATTGGACCGTAAGGAACTAATTTTACATCACCCCATTTTCCGTTTTCATACTCACATATGATCATATGATCAATAAAAGTACTTCCAAATGTAAAATTGTTAGGGTCAAATGTAGAAATTCTGGAGTTTTCAGTTTTTTGAATTATCATTTTTTAAAATTTTTACGATGTTCTACAAATTTAACATAATTTTCTAAATATAAAAATTTTAGAGTAAATTTGACAAAAAAATAGCTTGAAAAGAGAAATTAAGACCACAGACGACGGTAGTAAAACTTTGTTTATCAATGATTTAAATGAAAATTACCATTCTCATCACGGTGCGCTTCAGGAAGCAGAACATGTCTTTATTAAAAACGGACTAAATCTATTAAATGATTACGAAATTAATATTTTAGAACTCGGTTTTGGGACAGGTTTGAATGTTTTAGTGACAATTAATGAATATTTAAAAACTGACAAAAATCATGTCATTAATTATTTTTCGCTGGAAAAATATCCCATAAATGAATCCGAAGTTAACGATTTAGCCTATTTTGAACTTTTTGATAATCCAGAATTTAAAAATATTTATCAGAAAATTCATCTAGCAGATTGGGAAAAATCAGTTGAAATTATTAATGGATTCAATCTAAAAAAGATAAAATGTGACTTTTTCGACCTGAAGGACATCGATTTGCCTAAAATCAATCTTGTCTACTTCGACTGTTTTGGAGCCAGAGTACAACCTGACCTCTGGGAAAAGCCATTATTTGAACTTGTTTCTGACAAAATGGCCGTTAACGGATTGTTAACCACCTACTCTTCTAAAGGAAGCGTAAGAAGAATTTTACAAGACCTGAATTTTAAAGTGGAGAAAAAACAAGGCCCTCCAGGAAAAAGAGAGATGATCAATGCA
The DNA here is from genome assembly GCF_002835665.1 of Chryseobacterium sp. PMSZPI. Taxonomy (GTDB): domain Bacteria; phylum Bacteroidota; class Bacteroidia; order Flavobacteriales; family Weeksellaceae; genus Chryseobacterium. The sequence continues at coordinate 43,551 of NZ_PIZV01000002.1, read as the reverse complement.
GTAAAACTATAAGGTAAAGAAAGCTCAGAAGACAAAGAAAGCAAGGAAAATTAAACAACAACTGGAATTCAAGAAAAGTATATCCATTTGTCCATCTCTCAGCCTTCTTTACCTTCTGAGCAACATTTGCCTTTTTACAATTTTGTCCTTTCCCTTCCTGAAAATTCCTTACCTTAGCTTTACAAAATATTATACATTATATATATGATAGACAAGATCAACATTAGAGTGTATGCTTGTGCCGTGAAAGACAAAAAAGTATTAACCCTATTTGAAGAATATGCCGGCGAACCTTTAATGAAATTTCCGGGTGGCGGATTGGAATATGGTGAAGGAGTTTTAGAATGCCTGCACCGTGAGTTTGATGAAGAACTGAATGTAAAAATAGAAGTAGCAGAACATTTTTATACCCAGGAAAATTTTCTGGTATCCCGTTTCAGAGAAAATGAACAACTTCTTACCATATATTATATAGTGAATATTGTCAACGAAGAAGATTTTCTCATCATGGATCCATGTATAGAAAAAACAGAATGGATTGAAATCGACAGACCCGACAACCCATTCCCCCTTCCTGTAGACAAAATCGTATTTGATAAATTAAAAGAAAAATTCCTGTAAGACTCTTACAGGAATTTTTTATACTCTATTATTTTCTTGTTTTAAAATCATTCGCTCCCGGATAAGGTTTCAAATATCCTGAATTCCAATTAGACTGCAGCAGCGATTCCAAAAATTCATCTGTTCTGTCTTTTTGAGGAGCATACTGATATTTCAAATCGATATCAGCCATTTTACCTTTTACATTCCACCAAAAGGCACTCCATCCTCCTCTGAGCTCTTTGATAATTTCATAAACACTTTTGCCGGTAGCTCTATTCATCAGTTTTGCAAAAACCTGTCCTTCCGTTGTTGTAAGATCTCTTAGCTGTTTTTCATATTGATCAGCCAGCATACTTTGCCTTTCTCTTACAAATTTTCTTTTGGCTTTGCTATCCATATCGCTCATATCCTTCTGAATATCTCTGTATTGCTGTAAAGCAGTTACAAATAACGGATATACTCTATACAATTTTTTATTTAAAAAATAATAGTAATTCTTATCCAACTGGTTATTAAATCTTGGTTTATTCACTAAAACCAATTCATCCAACACAACTACAGGTTCACCGTTGATTTCATAAATCTTGACTTTCTGCTGTTCGTCGTAATAATATTTATTACCAAATTCATCCACTTTCAGAGATTCAGCCGGGTATTGGCTAAGGGGTTTTGCCACTACAGAATCCTTTTGACCAAAAACGCTGACTCCAAAAAAGAAAATAAAAAGGCAGATAATCTTACTAAAATTCATTATTTTTACACTTATAAGAACAAAAATTGAACGCAAAAATCATTCCTTTTTATGAAATTTGAAAAGAAATCTTTGAAATTTTTAGAAAAATATTTAAATACCTCATCACCAACAGGTTACGAACACAAAGGACAAGAAGTTTGGATGGAATACATAAGACCTTATGTAGACAAGATTGAAGTAGATCATTACGGAACCTGCTATGGAATAATCAATCCCGATGCTGAATTTAAAGTAGTAATTGAAGCTCATGCTGATGAAATCTCATGGTACGTTAATTATATTACAGATGATGGATTGATCTATGTAATCAGAAATGGAGGCTCGGACCAGACCATAGCTCCTTCAAAAGTAGTTCACATCCATGGAGAAAATGGTATTGTAAAAGGAGTTTTCGGATGGCCAGCTATTCATACAAGAAGCAATCAAAATGAACCAACTCCAAAAATCGAAAATATTTTCATCGATTGCGGAGCGACTTCTAAAAAAGAGGTGGAAGAAATGGGAATTTTTGTAGGATGTATGATCACCTACCCTGATGAATTCTTCGAAATGAACGACAGATATTTTGTATGCAGAGCTTTAGACAACAGAATCGGAGGTTTTATGATTGCAGAAGTAGCGAGACTTTTAAAAGAAAATAAAAAATCCATTCCATTTGGTCTTTATATCACCAACTCCGTTCAGGAAGAGGTTGGTTTGTATGGAGCAGATATGATTGCGGATACTATTAAACCTAATATTGCAATTGTGACTGACGTTACTCACGATACCACTACTCCAATGATCGAAAAAAAGAAAGAAGGTGATCAGAAATGTGGTGCAGGACCTGTAGTATTTTTTGCACCAAGTGTTCATCACACTATTAGAGAATTAATCATTGATACTGCAAAAACTAAAAAAATTCCTTACCAAAGAGCTGCGGCAAGCAGAGCTACAGGAACCGACACCGACGCTTTTGCTCATTCTAATGGTGGTGTGCCAAGTGCCTTAATTTCCTTACCTTTGCGCTATATGCATACAACGGTTGAGATGGTATCTAAAGAAGACGTTGCCAATGTAATCAAATTGATCTACGAAACAGTTCTGAAGATTAAGCCTGAAATGAAACTGAAGTATCATTAAAGACATTAGATAAAAGACATCAGACACTAGACTATAATAATAGTACTTTACGTCTGATATCCGATGTCTAACATCTTAAATCTAATATTAAGTAAAAAGTAAAAATGAAAACGAAGCTTATTGCTCCATCCCTTCTATCTGCAGACTTTGGGAATCTGCAAAGAGACATTGAAATGCTAAACAGATCTCAGGCCGACTGGTTCCATATTGATGTAATGGACGGGAGATTTGTCCCCAATATTTCATTTGGTTTTCCTGTTATGAAAACCGTTCAGCAACATGCTAAAAAATTCGTGGATGTTCACCTGATGATTGTAGAACCTGAAAAATACGTTGATGAATTCATCAATCATGGTGCAGATCTTGTCTCTGTGCATTATGAAGCATGTACTCACCTTCACAGAACAATCCATCATATTCAGAGTAGAGGAGCAAAAGCAGGGGTTGTGCTGAACCCTTCAACTCCGGTATTAATGCTGGAAGATATTATTGCAGATGTAGATCTTGTATTGTTGATGAGCGTAAACCCGGGATTTGGTGGCCAAAAATTCATTGAAAACACTTATAAAAAGATCGCTGAAACAAAGGATTTAATTGTAAGCAACAACTCTACAGCACTTATTGAAGTAGACGGAGGGGTAAATCTTGACAATGCTTCTAAACTTTTCGAAGCCGGAGCCGATGTTTTGGTAGCCGGAAATGCAGTATTTTCAACAGAAGATCCGGAAAGAACCATTGAACTTTTAAAAATTTAAAAAATATTTTTAAAAATACAGAAAAAGGCAGTCTATTAAGACCGCCTTTCTCTTTTTTGGAATTTGAGCCATTTGTGGTTATTAGTTTAAATTCTCTCGCTAACAACACAAAGGTCTTAATAAAACATGATATATTCATCCGTAGAAATACGGAATTTATCACTCAGTATTTCTACTTATTCTAGACATTCTTATACCAGATACAGGCACATACAACCAGGGTAATTGTCACCACGGAGAAAAACGTTCTGATATTATTCAGGAAGTTCCACTTATCTTCAAAGCCGTCGCGCATCTGTTTGAGTGTTTCAGTTGTAGCGTTTGTTATATCAAATTTATCTAATACGTCATTCATCGGGACATTTCCTCCTGCTGTCACCCCAAAAACGCCAATCAGATAAGCCAGTGTTGCTAATAAAAGAAAGAGAAAGGTTGGCTGCTGTCCACGGACTAAGAATGTAGAGATCGGCAAAAGGACTGCAGTTCCCATAAAACTTATAAAGAATACCGGATTCAGTATCTCTCGGTTAATACTCTGCATAGCTTTTAGATATTCTGCATCTGAGAGCTTTCCCAATCCAAGAACTACAGAGCATGAATAAGAATAAAAAAGCCCCGCAACAAGGGCTGTAAGTACAGCTGTAATAATCAATACCAAGGTTGTCATTTTCATATAATTTAAGTTGTGGTTATTAGAATTAGTTTAATAGGGGTTCCATTTTTTTATAATATTCTGAGCAGTCAGTATCATTTCAGGATCCCATTTTTCCGTTTTAAAATATTTAAAATCATAATTTTTAATGGAAGTAACATCAGTGTTATCAAAAAGAAGTTTTGTTAACATTGTTTGTTCTTCATACAATATCAAATCTTCAAGGGGTACCTCTGAAAATTCAAGATCCTTTTTAGCCCAAGAGCTTTTCTTTCGTGATTTTCGGCTTGAGGATTCCAAAATGGTTTTAACCTGAACAAAGTCATCAAAAAAGCTCTTCTTTTCCTTATCGGTTTTAATGGTATTTCCTAGCCTTTCGATAATCACATATTCCAGATTCTCACATTTCGAAAACACAATTGGCAGAATATTTAATATTTCTTTGGGAATAGCATCATCATGTGTATCTCTTCTAATGGGTGATTTTCCATAAGCACTCTCTTGCCAACTTCCTCCGGACAAATGAATTTCCTTCACTTTTTCCAAAGGATACAATCTAATGATATTTTCCATGTCCACACCAAAATTACAAGACTGACAATAGATATTATGTAAATCCAGGATAAGAAACCCATCAATATCTTCTACGAGTTTATCAAGAAATTCTCCTTGCTCCTTGACATCATCTGTACAAAAAGAGAATGCCAAATTTTCAACCCCAACAGGTATTTGCAGGATATCCTGCAACCTATAAAGCCTATCCTTTCCTATCTGTAATGTTTGGGGATTTAAAGAAACCGGCAATGGTACACCTTGGTGGAAATTTTCAGTATTCATAAACCCAAAATGCTCCGTGATATGTTTGTACCTCCGTTTATCGATTTCTTTTTTTAACTTTTCCAACCAAGCTTCCTGCCTGTCCGTCCATCGAGCATCAAATAATGAATAATAAACACCATGCCCTATCAACCCATTATTCTCAGCATAAAAATTGAGCAATCCACTCAGCCAATCCGGCTCCTCTACATCATAAAAGGTATCAAAAGACCACTCCAACACATCCACTGAATGTGTTTCCAGTAAAGGCAAAATTGCGGAAACAAAGTCGGCTTCCGCCATCATTGAGAGTCCTAACAATGTTTTTTTCATCTCCTATCCCATTCCGCACGCCGGACAATAATGAGGTCCATTTTTAATGGTATCTTTTTTAACAATAACTTTTGAAGGAGTAGGTTTTGGTTTTGGTTTTTCCATAGTATCTGCAGTAACTACTTTTTTAACCTTCTTTATGGGTTTCTTGCTTTTCGCAACAGGCTTTGTACTCTGTGCAGATACGCCAACTGCCAATAACCCAGCCATTAATAACATTGGAATTTTCATAATCCTTTTTTTATGAGAAAAATTTGCAATAAGCGTTCCATTTATTTTTTATTCTAAAAATACAATAATTTAAGACTGAGTAGTATAAAGTTTACCTTTCTAATGTATTATTTTTATTATTAAAAAAGAAGATCCATTCAATACCCGGAAATAGATATTCTTTATTTATATTTAACCTTAAAAAGAAAAATAATGAGAAACAAGCTGATGAAAGCTGTTTTCCTGGGGTTAACATTATCGGCATATCATATTGATGCACAAACTCAATCTGTTGACAACAATAAGAAAATGGAATGGTTCAAAAATGCAAAATTAGGTGTTTTTATCCACTGGGGAATTTACTCCGTTAATGGAATTTCAGAGTCCTGGTCCTTTTTTAATAATTATGTCAATTATGAGAATTATATGAAGCAATTGAATGGTTTTTCAGCTTCACATTACCAACCTGATCAATGGGCAAAACTCATTAAAGAATCCGGAGCAAAATATGCAGTACTTACCACAAAACATCACGATGGAGTTTCTCTATGGAATTCTAAGGCAGATAAAGCCATAAATATTCCTGATAACGCTCTGGCAAAGAAAGATGTTGTAAGCCCTTTTGTATCCAGTCTTAAAGCTTCAGGATTAAAAACCGGACTTTATTTCTCACTTCCGGATTGGAGCCACCCTTACTATGATATTAATACCCGGACCAAAAAGCGCTATGACATAAAAAAAGACCCCAAACGTTGGCAGAATTTCACCGCTTATTATCAGACCCAGTTGCAGGAACTTTCGATACAATATGCTCCCGATCTTCTCTGGTTTGATGGTGATTGGGAACACACTTCCGAAGAATGGAACGCTCCTCAGACATTGGGTATTTTGAAAAAATACAACCCCAATATCATCATTAATTCAAGGTTAAATAATCATGGAGATTACGACACCCCTGAACAAGGTATTCCTGTTACTCCTCCGCAAAACCCATACTGGGAACTTTGTTATACTATGAATGATTCCTGGGGATATCAGCCCAACGACAACAACTATAAAACACCCAATATGATTGTCCGGACATTAGCTGATGTTATCAGTATGGGAGGAAATCTATTATTAGACATTGGGCCTAAGTCTGATGGAACTATTCCCGAGCAACAGGTAGACATATTAAAAAACCTTGGCAGATGGACTTTCAAACATAAAGATGCCATCTACGAAACAGATCGAGGAATTCCTTTTGAAAACTACAGGGGTAAATCTTCTTTATCAACTTCTAAAAAATCATTGTTTCTCTATTTGGAAGAAGCTAAAAATTTCACAAAGATTTATGGTTTGGAAACTAAACCTAGTGCTGTGAGAATTATAGGTGATGACAAAGCTATTGTTAACATGGATTACAACAATGAAAAAACTTTGACATTGAACTTCTCCGCTGTCAAATATGACAAAGATGTCACTGTTGTAGAAATCATCTTTGATACCCAACCCGTATTCTTTAAAGATATTAAACAGAAAAAACATAGTCTTTCTGAGGTACTGGAAAATAAAAGCACCCTGTTTTCAGCTTATGATATCGCCAATGAACTTCATCACGGAAATAATATTCTGACAAATGTCGGATTAACCAGCGACGGCCTTGATATGAAACTTCCTAAAACAACAAAATCCAATCCTGAAACTTTTAACTGGATCAGTAAACACGCTGAAGCTCTTTTTGAAACAGAAATGGGATTGCCAGAAGGATATTACTCGGGAATGAGTGCCATATCAAAAGATAAACAAACCATTTTTCTTTTTGTAGAAGGAACTCCAACAGGTCCTATTGCCTTGAAAGGTATAAAAAATGGAATTGCAAGAATAAGAGTGACAGGAGAAGGTACATTACTTAATCATAGAATTTATAACAAACTTTACTGGAGTGAGACACCAGGAATTGTCTATATTGACATACCGACTGACAAACTTGACAAAAATATGACAGTCATATCCATTTTACTGGACAAACCTTTGGATCTTTACAAAGGAAAAGTAGGCGCTATCGAAAGCAATCTATAATATTACAGAAGTAATATAAAAACAAAATCCGGAGAAGATTCTCCGGATTTTTTATTTTGTAAGATAATTTTCTTAGAAAATCTCTCTTCCTGAAAAATGGAACTGAGCCTCGATCAATGCATTCTCGTCAGAATCTGAACCGTGAACTGCATTCTCTCCTATGCTTCTTGCAAACATTTTTCTGATTGTACCTTCTGCTGCTTCAGCCGGATTAGTAGAACCGATTAATGTTCTGAAATCTTCAACTGCATTTTCTTTTTCTAAAACAGCAGCTACGATAGGACCAGAGCTCATGAATTCTACTAGCTCACCATAGAATGGTCTTTCAGCGTGTACTTCATAGAATTTTTTAGCATCAGCTACTGTAAGCTGAGTTAATTTTAAAGCTTTGATTTTAAAACCTCCTTCAGCGATCTTACCTAATATAGCACCGATATGTCCGTCAGCAACTGCATCAGGCTTAATCATAGTGAATGTAATGTTAGACATAAATGTATATTTTTTTAATGGCGCAAAATTACAAAAAATATCTTTGATTTTTATTTTATTTTTTTTTTAACATAAAAATAACCTTTATTAAGAAATCGTGAATTAAAGTTTGGCACAGTAATTGTTAATTCTATTACGATTCTCATGTTTAATTTGAGTTTTCATGGTTATTAGTTTTTACCCAGCTTCGGCTGGGTTTTTTATTTTCATAAATCAAGCTGTTTTATTGCGAATTTGATAAAATTAAAAAGTATATAAAATCATATTTCTACATTATTGCTTCTATTTCAATCAATGAAATAATAACATTTTTTTTAAAATATATTTTCTGTCAACATTTTAAAATAAGAAAAATAGACATAAATGGCAGAATTTTCAATGTCAAAAAGTGGAGTTATTCTAAAATCAATTAATTTTTTTCAGATCAAAAAAGAAAAATTATTTAAAATTAAAAAAAAATCATCTGAAAATAATTTAAATACATTCAAGATATTGGTCCTGCAAGCCACTCATCATTCAATCTTTTGGACAAAACTGGGATCATTCCCAAAAGTTGTGGACTACGCAAAAAGTTTGGTTCATCTAAAGAGGAAAAATGAATCAATCTCAAAAGTTGGAGGCAACATAGAAATACATGGATGTAAATTTAAAATTACTTTTTTATTTATACTTTTGTCTTAAAACAAAAGTATACAAAAATTCAAGACAGGAATCATCCACTAAAAATGGATATTGACTCCTAAAATTTCCAAACTCGCATGGAATCAAATCCTTCTTCTTCGACTCAAAATTCCACCCCATGCTCAAACAGTGGAAATTTTTTAACGGATTCAATCTCAATTTTTTTAACGCTTCTGCTTCCTAGGTCAATTAATTACCCATTCAAGTCCACCCGTTTTTTATCGTCGTTTTTCTTTGTATTTATATATAAAATTCTCCAAAACTTTTGCGCTTGATTCCAAAAAAATTAAGACTTACCTATAAAAAACACGGATACTTTATAGTAATCCGTGCTATATTTATTGTGAAAGAATAACCTTACATTATTTTTGAGAAGCTTCTTCTGCTTCTTCCATTAATTTTATATAAGTGGAATAACGAGAATGCTGGATTTCTCCGGTTTCCAGAGCGTCAATCACAGCACATTTGGGTTCATTAATATGAAGACAGTTATGGAACTTGCAATCTTCCCTTTTCTTGAAAATTTCCGGAAAGTAATGCTGTACCTCTTCTTTTTCGATATCAATCATTGCAAATTCACGAACTCCGGGAGTATCAATAACATTTCCTCCAAAATCCCAGAAATGCATTTGAGCAAAAGTCGTGGTATGTTTTCCTTTCAAATGGGTATCTGAAATTTCAGAGGTCTTTAAATTCAATCCTGGCTGTAAAGCATTTACCAAAGTAGATTTTCCACACCCCGAGTGCCCGAAAAACACTGATGTTTTATCTTTAAGTAACTCTTGAAGCTGATCAAGATTTAATCGGGAATAAGATGAAATTTCTAAACTATCATATCCGATTTCCTGATAAAGGAATTCGATATCCTTTACGATTTCAATTTCTTCTTCATGAAGAACATCAATTTTATTGAATAAAATTAACGGTGTAATATTGTACGCTTCACAGCACGCCAAAAATCTATCCAAAAAACCTAAAGAAGTTTCCGGATGTTTCAGAGTAAATATAAAACATGCCAAATCAATATTGGAAGCAATAATATGGGCTTCTTTTGAAAGGTTTACAGACTTTCTGATCAGGTAATTCCTACGCGGTTCGATCTTGGTAATCCACGCAATATCATCCTGTTCCAATTGAAATTCAACAAAATCTCCTACAGCAAGTGGATTAGTAAGTCTTGTTTTAATCAATTTGAATTTTCCCCGGATTCTGGCTTCGAAAATTTTATTTGTTTCCAATTCCAAAACCTGGTACCAGCTGCCTGTTGATTTAATGATTTTTCCTTTCATAGATAATACTGGTGCAAATATAAGGAATTAGGGCTTAGGATTCTGGAAATAGGATTAAAAACAAACGTTTCAATTCTCCTGTAAGCCCAGATCTAAGCCCTGATTTTATTGACACAACTCGTCATTAGGTTGATAATCTCCCCAAGTTCTAAGCTTTATTTAATCTTGTCAATCATAATATTATTTTGCACTTCAATAGATTCTTCGTGAATCGCTTTAAAGATTTTCTCAATAAATTCCTGAGACATTCCTGTTTCTTTAGCTTTTTGGTTGGCGTATTCTGTAATGACTTTCCAACGCTCCGGCTGGAAGATTGCAATATCATTTTCTTTTTTAAGCTTACCAATTTTTTCTGAGATCTTCATCCTTTGAGAAAGAAGCTCTATCAATTGGAAGTCAAGATCAGAAATTAATGTTCTGTGTCTTCCCATTTCCCCTTCAAATCCTGCAAGATTTGAACTTCTTACTTTTAAGTTACCGATAAGTTCCGAAAGTACTTCAGGAGTAATTTGCTGAGCCGCATCACTCCAGGCTTCATCAGGATTACAGTGGCTTTCGATAATAGCTCCTTGGTAGCCTACGTTCAATGCCTCCTGAGTAATATCTGCTAAACCGGTTCTGTTTCCGCAGATGTGAGACGGATCGATTAGCATTGGAATATTCGGGAATTGGCTTTTGAAGTCTAATGCAATCTGCCAGTTTGGATTATTTCTGTATTTTGTTTTTTGGTAAGTAGAGAACCCTCTGTGGATTACTCCTAAGTTTTTAATATCCTGTCCTAAAAGCCTTTCTAACGCACCAATCCATAATGCAAGATCCGGGTTAACAGGGTTTTTAACAAACACAGGTTTATCTGTACCTCTTAGAGCCATTGCAATTTCTTGTACTGTAAAAGGGTTTACAGTAGAACGTGCTCCAATCCAAAGGACATCCACATCAGCTTCTAATGCTGCAAATACGTGGTGAGCATTAGCTACTTCCGTAGCGGTTTTAAATCCGTATTCTTCTTTTACTTTTTTTAGCCAGTTCAAACCGATCACTCCTACTCCTTCAAAACCATTCGGTTTGGTACGAGGTTTCCAGATTCCTGCGCGGAAAACAGATACCTGTGCATTTGATTCTTTTATTCTTTTGGCTGTTTCAAGCATTTGAGCTTCACTTTCCGCACTACATGGTCCTGCGATCATTAACGGCTGTGTAAGCTCGTTGATCCACTCGTTTTTTAATTCTTTTAGGTTCATATTCTAAATTTATTGTTTTATTTTTTCGTTAAGTTCACAGCACGGCCCTTTCATTATAAAATTCATTTTATAATTCTTTTCAAAAAATGCCGTTCAAAGTCTTTTAAAGGAATCAGGAGATTAAAAGGGCTTTACTCCTCCTGTTATTTTTTGGAAAGAAATTCAGTTAATAGTACCAGTAAAATCGGTAATACGTTCTAAAATTTCTATAATAAGAAGCAGAAAAGCTAAAATAACCGCTAAAGTAATTAGCGGGTGTAAAATAAGACAGATATGTTTTGAATATGTTTTCCATTTTTGGTCTGGAAATGTCTTGTTTTAACGTTTCTGATTAAATTTTGTTTTTGTCGAAAACTTTTTTTCGCAAAAATCTTTGACAAATATATAAAAATTATGTCAAATCAAACTTCATTAAATCATCAAGATCTTTCAAAAGTGGATTTTTCTCGATGAATTTTTCAAATATTTTTCTCTTGGTAACTACCTCAATCTTCAGATTTTCAACGTCCCTATGGTAATCTACCTCAATAGTATGGTTGTGAACTTTTCTTTTAAAATGATTAAAAAATTCTCCACTTATTTTATCAAACTCTACTTTTGCAGAATCTGAAGGGTATAAAACCCGGATTTTATTCTCCCCTTCTTTTACCAGCTTAAAGGTTTTGATAGCATTGAAAATAAAACTATCTTTTCTCTGAAGCTGTTTAAGCATAAGATTCCATTCCATTTGCAGATCTGTATCTGTAAAATGGTTTTGTGGAAGATTCTCAGTTTTTAAGATAACTGTCTCTTCTACAGTTTCTTTTTCTTCTTTATTTAAAAAAGAATTGATACTGAATCCTGACGATACACCTTGTCTCGATAAAGGTCTGGTTGTTTTACTTACAACAGTAACTTCCTGAGTGGTCTCAGCCTGTACTGTTTGTTCAACTTTAACTTCCTTTTTCTCCGGAGCCTTTTCAGGAATTTTTACTTCCAGTTTCTCGCTAAGAAATGGTGCTAGTATTAAGAACTTTTTTTTTTAGTATCGCCTAAATTAGCAGTCAGTGAAGACAGCTGCATTAATGCAATTTCTACTGTAAGTCTTGGATTCTTCGAGTTTTTATAATTAATATCCGCATGATTGCAAATTTCAATACCATCGATCAATTGTTGGGCGGCCCATTTTTGTCCTTGTTCAACAAACTTGACCTTTGTTTTTTCACCCACTTCAATCAAATCAATTGTAGAAGCGTTCTGTGCCATCATTAAATCCCTGAAATGATTCCCTAATCCTGCAATAAAAATATGAGGGTCAAATCCTTTCTTTACAATTTCGTTAAAGGCTGAAAGTACTTCAGGAATTTTATTTTCCTTGGCCAGATCCACAATATTGAGATATTGGTCATAATCCAGAATATTCAATACTTCAGCAGCTTTTGCCAGGGTAATATTCTTCTGGGAAAATGTAGAAAGCCGATCAAAAATAGATAGAGCATCTCTCAACGCACCATCTGCTTTTTGAGCAATCAGATACAGTGCATCATCTTCATACTGGATACTTTCTTTCTGAGCGATATTCCTTAAATGCCCCTGTATGTCTTCAATTGTAATTCTTTTGAAGTCATAAATCTGGCAACGTGACAAGATGGTTGGAATGATCTTATGTTTCTCCGTTGTGGCCAAAATGAAAATAGCATGAGCAGGCGGCTCTTCAAGTGTTTTAAGAAAAGCATTGAAAGCGGCAGAAGACAGCATGTGGACCTCATCGATAATATATACTTTATATTTACCAACCTGAGGAGCAAAGCGCACCTGATCTATCAGTTCCCTGATATCATCTACAGAGTTATTGGATGCAGCATCCAATTCATAGATGTTATAGGCGAAACCGTCTTCTGAAACCGAGCCATCTTTTTCATTGATCTTTCTCGCCAGAATTCTGGCACATGTAGTTTTACCTACACCACGAGGTCCACAAAAAAGCAAGGCCTGAGCCAGTTGGCTCTCTTCAATTGCATGTTCTAGAGTATCCGTAATATGGGATTGCCCAACAACCGTATCAAACTCCTGAGGGCGATATTTTCTTGCAGATACTATAAAATTTTCCATTGGTCAAAAGTAAGAAATATAGTTTTAATTTGAAAATTAAAAGTTTTCAAATTATCCACAAAAAACTTATTTTAGGTCAAATTGAAAACTTTTAATGATCATTTTTTTGTCTTGTAGTAATAATCTATAATCTCAACAATTACTTTTTTAACTTCGTCTCTTCCTTCGTCAGTTCTCATATCGATACCACAGAATTCAGTTCCGTTGTATGCAGGGAATAAGTTCAGATAGTAAACTCCGGCTGCTATTAAGGCTAACATCGCTCTGACGTTTGTAGCATTTTCACCGAAATAAGGGTCCGTTACATTTTCAAATAAATTTGCTGCAACGTCTTCTCTTTGCTTCAATATATTTTTAAGTATCGGCTTACTTTCAGAAAGCTCCCAAAGAATAATTTTTTGAAGCTCTTTATTTTTCTTCAAGCTTTCAAATTGTGTAAGAATTCCCTGAGTTAAGGCTTCTTTACCTTTCCCCACTTGTACTTCTTCTTCAATATCCGGGCTGAATTTGCTCCAATAATCTTGAGATTTAATATATTCGTCAATAAGTTTATCTGTACTTCCAAAGTACTCATAGATAAGCTTTTTGTCAAATCCGGCTACTGCTGCAATCTTACTTACTTTCAGACCAGAATAACCTTTTACTCTCAAAATTTTACCAACTGCTGCAAGCAGTTTTTGTTTTGTTTTTTCTTTGTCCCTAATAGGGCCCTGCACTACTTTTCTAGGCATAATTTATTATTTTTTCGCAATATGCAATTTTTTATTAATATCATCAAAGACATTCAGTGTTTTGTCAAGATGTTCTTTTTCGTGTCGCGCTGTAACAGTCATCCTAATACGGGCATCTTTTCTGGCTACAGCAGGATACATAATAGGGTTTGTATAGACTCCATGTTCAAGTAATATTCGGCCTATATCCCACATTTTACTCTGATCACCGATTTTTACCGGAATAATAGCAGAGCAAGTAATACCTGTATCCAAACCTAAATCATTCAGTCCTTTTTTGAAATAATTGATATTGTCCCATAATTTTTGTTGCCAAAATGGTTCTTCATCAATTAAATCAATCGCTTTCAAAATTCCGTACGAAGAAGGTGGAGGCGTCACTGAGAAAATATGTTGTCGGGACTGGAACTTAAGAAATGATGCAACCTTTTTATTCGCAATCACATATCCTCCCAGATTACCAAACGTCTTGCTGGACGTTCCTGTTATAAAATCTACTTTATCCAATAAGGCATCATCTTCCAGAGCTCCTCTTCCTGTTTTTCCTAAAACTCCTACTCCATGTGCATCATCTACCATAAGATAAGCATTATATTTTTTCACAAGATCACAAATTTCCTTAGTGCGTGAAGTATCCCCTTCTTGAGAGTACACTCCGTCCACTATGACAAGCTTTGTGCGGTACATATTTTCAGATACCTTCAAAATATGTTCCAAAGCTTCCAAATTATTATGCGGAAATGTTTTTTTATTGGTAAAAGCACATCCTTCATGTACACTGGCATGTACTCCCATATCCAGAATTGCAATATCTTCTTTCTGCATTAAGATCTGCAAAGTGGCACTATTAGCTGTATAACCTGAGGTAAACAATACGACCTCATCTTCGTTTCTTCCAAAAAATTCGGCAATTTTTCTTTCTAAAGCATTGTGATAATCAAAATATCCACCAATAAGAGGGGATGCTCCTGTACCTGTGCCATATTTTTCTATTCCTTCAATAGCTGCTTTTTTTACTTTTGGATGTTGAGAAAAACCTAAATAATCACTGGAAACAAAGCTAACATATTCTTTATTCTTGTCTGCAATGTTGATACTTAGTGTTGCATTAGTTCCTGATGTGTTTTTTAATCTATAATTATTATGTCCTCTAGCCGTCATATGATCTAGAAAGTCATAAAAATATTCTGCTCTTTGAGTAATATCATAATCCGGGATATTCTCAAAATCCTTAAAAGTTGCTGTTGTAAAGTCAATATTCATCCTTAATGTTGTTATGTTAGTTCGGTTGTGGTTGTTTGGTTTGGTTTAGTATAGCAAATATATATTAATAACAAGGCATCAGCTGTTAGATTAAAATTAAAATATTATTAAAGAAATAACAGTGATACCCCTAATTCCTGAGGGTCGGTCATTTATATATTTGCGTTTTTTTTCAGTATATTTTTTCAATTTTAATAAGTCAGTTTTTCTAATCTAAATTTAGAAAAAAAAAGAAAATGATAAAGCAATATCATTAAAGAAGTAATAAAAAATGTTCTTGTATTCTACAACTCCCTCATTTATAAAACATTATTTTTTTTAAAATTTCCCCCATATCTATTCCCTATTTATGAGGGGCTTACTTTTACGCAATTATTAGCGTTACCTAAATCCCTAAAATGAGAAATAAAACGATAAAAATGCGAAAATGAAAAAAATTAACATTAAAAATTATTGGTCTTTATTTTTCTGAATTCTCCTGGCGTTTTACCTGTCATTTTTTTAAAGAATTTTGAAAAATTGGAAGGATCATACGTGAAAATCCTTGCAATTTCAGCAACGGATTTATCAGATGTTGTAAGCATCGATTGCGCTTCCAGAATAATTTTTTCATCATAAAAAAAACATGGATGCTGTCCTGTTTCTTTTTTAATCGTATCTGTAAGATGTTTGTGAGAAACGGCAAGTTTACCTGCAATTTCGTTAACTTCCATAAATTCAGGAGTGATCCCGGAAATTACATCTTGTATGTGTTTTTCCAAAAAACTAAAGTATTGATTGGTAATCTCTTCACTTCTTTTCATCATTTGCTATTTTAAAATCAGTTCAAATTATAAATTTAAAAAATAAGAAAAAAATCAATATGGTGATCTTTTCGGAGATTATATATTTGTTTTCTAGGATCAGGTGCAAAATTGGGGGACTAGGTAAAAAATTAGTTAATCTGAAGAAAAAAATGAATTACCTTTTTACTCCTCTAAACTTTATATTGAAATTTTATTTCAACGCAAAGACAATATTCAATTCATTATTGATAAGGGAGCTAAGAAAGCGACAAAAGTCGCTGACGAAGCGATGTAGATATGCGTACGCTTACAATTGATTCAGCCTTTGCTTCCTAAAATACAACAGCAAATAATAGAAATCCTTTGCGTAAAATTTTAAAATTAAACAGATCTAAATATTCTAAGCCCCAAAACGTTTGCTCTTGTTCCGTTTTCTATTCAATCATTTTTATTAGTATAAAAAAAGTAGAACTGTTTATAACAATTCCACTTTTTATTTTTTATTAATACTCAGAGAAAATTGGTAGTAGCCGTACCCATAAAATGTTTCTAGTTTCTGCTAAAAGTTTTGTATAGATCTATTATAGCCACTTTACCTTCTTTAAATACAATAGACAATATGATTTTCCTTCCGATCCAGGTTCTACCTAATTCGTAGGTCCAGGTATCACCTATAAAAAAATTAAAACCATCGCCTAGTTCATTTTTAATTTCATGACGGGTCTTCCCCATCAAATGGTTAAAGTTCTCCTTTTTCATAATGTTGTGTTTGCGTTTAAGCATCAAAATTGAGGCCATAATATTGAAAACAGGCCCCTCAATTCATTAAAAATGACCAATTTATCTTTCAAAAAAACCTGATATTTTAATATTTTTAATGCTCTTTTTCTATAAAAATTTATAATTCTTACCTAAAATGACAGGCGGATCCACAGGTATTCAGAAGTGTTTTTATAGAATTAATTTTCACATTTTGTAGAATTAGTTCTACAAAAACGAAGGTTATATGCGCTATACGCCCTATAAATACGGATAAAACTCATATGAAGACAAAATAAAAGATACTGGTTTATGTGTATAATTTCACTATTTTTACACCCTCAAAATCAATTTATTTAAAACTAAACACAAAGGCCAAGAAAACTTAATGATAAAAATTTATTTTCAAACGTTCCCGACTCTTAAAAAAACTTTGACTTGTACAGAAACTATTATTAACCGTTTTTTGCTTTAATACGCAAAAGGCTTAGATCAGTTTTGCACATATGAGGCCCTGGGCATTGTTTTTTGCTTTCTTATATATAAATATTCACGGACAACGTTATACTTCTACATGGTATAATTTGGACAACGGACTTCCGCAAAGCAGCGCCAAGGCCATTGTTAAGGATAAGTATGGCTTTATCTGGATATCTACAGAAAACGGACTGGTACGGTTTGACGGGATCTCATTTATAACTTTTAATAATTTCAAAGTTAATAATCTTCATTTTGGTGAGTTTATTGGAGAACCCCTTATGGACAGCATCACTGTTCTCAATAATTTTGAGGAAAATAAAATTATTATTAAAAACAGAATTCCGACTCTTACCCGCTTCTATAAAAAAGACAAAATAACCTTCACTAATGGAGATCAATTTATGCACAGGGTTGCCAACAATATTATATCATCCAACTTTTACAATGATATCCATTATTTTATACAGCTTAAAAACTCCTCTTATAGCTTTAAAGAAAAGAATTTAATTGTCTATAGGGATAAGAACGGGAAAGAAGCAAAAATAGTCATCCCTTTTTCCAATGAAGATCTGAGCAATATTTTTATGCTGAATGAGACCCTTTACATCAATGATCTGAAGTCAAGAAAAACCTATTCTATTAATCAGGGAGATATGTCTGTATCAAAAAAGCCAAGTCTTTTTAACCATCCTGATACCAGAATTTACTGGCAGCAAATTACGAATCAGACTTTTATCATCAATCATAATAGCATTTATATTGTTGAAAATCAAGGAGCAGAGCCTTCATTAAAATTTCTTGTGAGGTATAATGAAATTGGCAGCCATTCTTATTGTTCTATGTTTTATGATAAGGATTTCGATAAGCTTTATTTAGGAACTTTAAATAACGGCTTTAATATTCTCAGTCTTTCGAATTTTTATGTTGCTAAAAAAGAAGCTGAATTTTCTAATAATGTATGCTATGCTTCTCTACCCTTCAGTAAAAACACCATCATCACAGAAGACGGAACCGAATTCGCACAGAACGGTATTGTTCATAAATATCCTTTTGGAAACAATGATAATTATCTGATGATGTATGATAAGGCCGGGAACATTCTGATAAGAAAAAGAAACAGCATTATTAGGTTCCATAAGGATTCTGGATATAAAAAGAAAGATTCGACCTTTATCAAACAAGGGTTCGAAGCTTTTCTGAAAAGCGGAAACCTTTATGGATTCTCACTGACTAACTTCTCCAACAATCAATTGTATCTATTTAAAAAAGAACAATTCACAAATCCTGATTATGTTTTTAATTTTAAAAGTTTTGTAAATACTTTTTTTCAGTACAGTGAAAATGAGATTTTAGTGGGCAATAGTGACGGCTTATACTCTATCATTCTGGGAAAAAATACTATTACTCCTATTTATAAGAATATCCATGTTAAAAGTATTATAAGAACCAAGGATCATCTGATCTGGATCATGACTGATAAGAATGGTTATTATCTTTTAAAAAACAGGAAGCTAGTCAAAATGCCTAATGATAAAAACGGACATTTGCTATCCGCACATTATATTCTTGAAGACCAGTATGGCTTTTATTGGATATCTTCCAACAATGGCCTATTTAAAGTACCTAAAAAACAATTATTAGAATATGCACATAATAAAAACACATCGGTTTTTTATTATCGTTATACCAAAAAGGATGGCTTTCTTACGAATGAATTCAATGGAAGTTCACAACCCAATGCCTACGAATTAGAAACCGGAACATTTGTGTTTCCTTCGATGAACGGATTTGTTTTTTTTGATCCTGAAAAAATAAAAACTTATTATCCTGACAGAAAGAAAATTTTTATTGAACGTGCTAAAATCGGTAAGTCTGAAACAGTTTATTTTAATCATTTTCTGGATCTGAAAAATGATTATAAAACGGCCGATATTTTAATTGACATCCCTTATTTTTCTAATCTTGACAACTTATATCCTGAAGCAAAAATATCAGGTAGGGAAAGCTCTGATTGGGAACCTATCCCAACAGGAAAGGAATTAAAGTATACCATCAATAACCTTAGTCCGGGAGACTACACGCTCAAAGTAAGAGTGCTGGTTTCTCCCAATGGAGAATATGAGGAAAAAGAAGTCAAATTCAGAATTCAGCCTCTTTTTTATCAGACATTGTTATTCAGAGTAGCTTTTTCGATTTTTATCTTAATGGTCATTATTGTCATTATTCAATTAACCACCAACTTCTTAAGGATTAAAAATAAAGCTTTAAAACAGATTGTTCATAATAAGAATTCTGAGCTTAAAGAGACTGCCTTTAACCTTGAAATGGTTAAAAATAATTTACAAAAAGAAACTGAATATCAGAAAAAACTGGTGGAAACCATTAGTCATGATATCACAACTCCTATCCGATTCATTTCAATGCTTTCACAGAAACTTCATGAATCGGACGATTTGGAGCTTCAGAAAAAATATTTTGACAGTATCTATAAATCTTCGGAGCAACTCTATCAATTTACCTTGAATTTAAAGGAATACACTGAACTTTATAAAGCAGAAAATATTTTTGAAAAACAGGAATATGCTATTAGTAAAATACTGGAAATAAAGAGAAAACTCTTCTGTGAAATTGCAAAAGAAAAAGGAACCATCATCATCAATACTCCGGAACATACAATTTACACAAAAGTAAATGAAAGTATTTTATCTGCCATTATTCATAACATTCTTGATAATGCTGTGAAAAATACATTTGATGGAGAAATTAATCTCAGCCTTACTGAAAACAGACAAAAAACTATTATAACGATACAAGACACAGGCACCGGAATGTCTACAGAACAAATCGCTATGTATATGAACATATTCAAAAACCCTAATATGGAAACTCCAAGTTTTAAAGGAAAAGGACTCGGACTACACATGGTGATTCATCTGATCAAAAAAATTGAAGCAGAAATCAATTTTAAACATAATCATCCCACAGGTACCATTGTTGAAATAACACTTAGTAAAATTTAATTTATATGAATGATAGAATATTAATTGCTGATGACCATTACGTAGTAAGAGCAGGAACTGCTTTGGTTTTAGAAACGGCTTATCCTGAGCTTACCATAGATTTTGCAGAAAATTATGAACAGGTTAAAAAAATGCTGGAAGTTCAACAGTACAGCCTGCTTGTTTTAGACATTGATATGCCCGGCACTCAATATAAAAAAATGATTTCGGAGCTTAAAGCTATTCAAAAGAACATTAAAATTCTTGTCTTTTCAGGATATGATAAAGATGTAGCTATACAGTACATCAGAGAGGGAGCTGAGGGATATCTGAACAAGCAAAGTAGTGAAGAGGAAATCAAGATTGCTGTAAAAACCGTCATAGAAAAAGGTTATTTTTATCCTGCTGAACTTATTGGACTTATTATTCAAAATAAAAGAGACAATCCTGCAGAGAAACTCTCTTCCCGGGAATATGAGATTTTTAAACTTCTGGCTGATGGTAATGGAAATTTGGAAATCGCCAATCAGCTAAGCATACAGATGTCTACTGTAAGTACTTATAAAAAAAGGATTTTTCAAAAACTTGATGTCAATAATATTGCTGAGTTAATTAAAGTTTATGAGATGATGCATTAAAATAATGGAACCGGAAGAAAAATTATACAATATTAGCCTTGTTTCTTCCAGTTTCCGGTAATGATTATTAGGGACTATCATCATGATTGAAATAATAATTTTTCTAGTAAAAAAATAATCATGAAATTTACAGCACTATAATTCCTGTAGAAACCATCGCATTTTAATTGCAAAAAATCATGAATTCATCTGAAAAAGCAGATCAGGGAAGCCTACGTTTCCGATATATTAAACTTTGTATTTTCTTTTCAGGACTTTCTGTATTTGCCCAGCTTTATCTTTTCCAGCCGATACTGCCAATGGCTGCTGAGAATTTTAATGTGAGTGTTGGAGATACATCATTGCTGGTCTCCTCTTCTACAATCGGTATGGCATTAGGACTATTATTTTTTGCTTTTAAAGCGGATAGTTATTCCAGAAAGAGTTTAATGGTCTTTTCTTTGATTTCATCGGCTTTGCTCACTATTATTTCCACCTGGATTCCCAGCCTTAGCCTTTTGATTGCTATTGGAGTTTTTAAAGGGTTCGTTGTTTCAGGAGTATCTGCTGTTGCTCTTGCCTATCTTACAGAAGAAGTAAGTCTTACGGCAGTAGCTACGGCCATCAGTATGTACCTTAGCGGGAATACCATCGGTGGAATGAGCGGAAGGATTCTGGCAACGCTTTTAGCCGGAGAGTTCGGATGGCGTAATGCCGTTCTTATCATTGGAATAGAAAGTTTAGTTCTGGGAATAATATTCTGGAAACTCTTTCCGGAGTCCAGATTTTTTAACCCACAGAAAACAGATTACCATCAAAAGATAAAACAAATGAAGTTCTTTTTAACAAATCTTTATATGCTTCGTTTATATGTTATTGCAGCTTTATTGATGGGATCTTTTGTGAGTGTATATAATTATCTTACTTTCAGGTTGGAGGCAAAACCTTTTTCTTTAAGTCATTTTATCATTGCATTTATATTTTTAATGTACATTTTTGGCGTTTTTGGGACAATGATTGTTGGTAAACTTTCCAAAAGATTACCACACAATAGTATTTTGAAAGCTTCCATCCTATTCATGCTTGTCGGAGCTTGCATGTTGCTTTCAGAAAACATCTATATTCTTATTGTTGGACTCGGTATTTTTACCCTGACATTTTTTGCAGCCCATACCATAGCAAGCCAAATGACTGCATTGTATGCGAAACGGGGAAAATCCTCCGCTACTTCTATTTACTGGCTATTTTATTATTTTGGTTCCAGTATCCTAGGAAGTGGTACCGGATATTTGCTGCATGCTTCTTCATGGAATACTTTTATTTCCATCCTTATGATTTCCATCATATTCGCTCTTTTATTGGCAACCGGAAGTAAATCCCAAAGCGCTCAAAAAATACATTAGTACCACATACATACCACGAAAACAATCTGTATATTCCGATAACACTCTATTCTTTAACGAATTATTAATTTTTAATTAAAAAAATTAACACAATATTGATTAAAACACTCATTTACAATAGGATGCAAGGCATAATATTTGCAGTTATATGATATACCAATATCATCCAAACAATCACTAAAAAATCAAAATATTATGAACGTAGCAGATCTTAAAATCAAAAATTTAGTCGAGTACAAAAATCAGATTTATATGATCACTGAAATTTTTCAGAGTGTCGAACAGGCGTATTTTGTTAAAATTGAAAATGATATTCACCGTATTTCAGTGCCGACAGATTCTATTAAACCAATCAAGATAACGGAAGAGTGGCTTGAAAAATTTGGATTTTCGAGAACTTACAGCTCTGATCAGAGAATACGGTATGAAAGACCGGAAGCATTTATAAAGTATGATTTTGACCTTAGTTCCCGAAAAATTCTGGAGGGCCTTAAAATCTATGGAAATACTATAAAATGTAGATATATTCACGAATTCCAAAATATTTTCTCGTGTTTATTCGGAAAAGAGCCAACCTACAATTATGGCTACTTAAAGGCAGAATAATATTAAATAGTTCTTAGTTATTAAAAGAAGTAACCACTGCAAAATTTGTAGTGGCTTCTTTTTTATCAATTAATCTAGCTTAGAACGTAAGTTTTATTTCTATACTCCATGAATAAGAATAAAAACCTTATAAAACGAAATTACAGATACGGGATATTTCTATCCCATATACTGTAATCTCTCTTCACTAATTTTAAAAAAATGATATTGTTAATTACCTGATCATGCAGGATTTTATCAATACTAAAGTTTTGCATACAAAAGTCTCACTGCAGAAGGAAAAATAGGCATTTTGATTGCCAAATTACACCTGCCTACATTAAAGACTCTTTGGGTGTTATGTTTGAATACCTACTTAGAATATAATGAATAAGTAGATCGTTAATAAATTTTTTTTGATTGTAATAAAAACTATTCATTTGTTAGATCAAGCAAACTCAATATCAAACATTGGACAATAAAATCCATCAATATTGAACTGCTTTGTTTTTAGAATGTACGCTTCTTTTTAAGTTAATTATTAGCTGTTAATAAGGATTTGGGAACATATTTATTTCACAGCTAAATATGCAAACTTACATAACTCTTTGAAGTGTAGTAAACATTACCTTTTCACCATTAAACTGGACAATCTGATATAGGAATCTATAGAATTTGTAAGTATCCGGAGCTCCTGTTGCCACTCTTACTGCAAGGAAAAGTTCTGAAACTTCGGCATTATAATTGGTTCCTCCTACAGGTGCTGTTGGTACAGTTCCTACTGGTGGACCTTGCCAAAAAACAATATCATTACTATCAATTCCCTGTTCTACATTTGGAGGTATTGTTAAACCAATCAGCTGTCTTCCTTCATTCACGGAGTGTGCAGCAGTGTTGATATGAACTACAATCGGACTTCCTGTTATATTTTTTAAAATAGGTTTATAATAGGTTGCATTTACCGAAACTACATCAAACATCAGTCCTTCAAAAACAGGCATTGAAGCTCCGTATTTAACATTAGCCGACATATACTTTCCTGCTACGTTCATTGTAGTAGCATCGGCAAAATAGGTTGTTCCTGTTACACCTCCCACATCTAGCTGTGTCCCCTGGCCTACAGTTGCATTACAGGTTTGCCCACCAATATTCAATGGAAAAGTAGTTGTTACTGGGCTTGTAACAGTAGGTGTACCGGATATTCTATACACCAAAGTGCCTGAACCTATATTGAAATTCCCGGGGGTTAATGTTGCCGTAAGTCCATTTACAGGGCCTATCACCTGGGAAGGATACGCTCCTCCGTTACCTCCGGTATAAGGAACGGTCATTGTACCATTATAAAAAGTACCTGCAGTATAAGAAGACGGAGATAAATTTGCACTACCGCAAATAATTGATCCTACAGTTCCATCATCACTTGATGAATTGTTGAAAGTTCTCCATTCCGTCCCATTCCAGAAAACATAGCCCTTATATCCAAGTCCGCCTGTTCCTGTGTTATATACCAAAAGTCCTACTGCAGGTGAAGGAATTGTGGTTTGATCCGTTGAGCTGGTTAGGGGTATTCTAGGCAGCAAAGCTCCTTTATCTTGAGCTTTAACTTCAAATTTTGCACTATTATCGGGAGATGTGGTTCCAATCCCGACACTTCCATTAGAAGTGATGACAAAATCATTAAGCTGTTGAGCTGGCGTAGGAGTTCCGGTTGCCGGATTATCTTTTAATCCGTCTACATTGAAAACTCCTTGAGGGTTTTGTGTTTGAATACCTACCTGTGCATGCGTTGATAAAGAAGTAACTAATACAAGAGGTAGTAATAAACTTTTTTTAATCATAATGTAAAATAATTTATAAGTTGATAATTATTTATGGTGTGTAAAATTTATAGTAAAAAATGAAAGAGGCATCATTATTAACATTGCCAAAAATCTGTTTAAAAATGATTTCTCCAATAAAAAGGAGAGAAAAAAGAATATCGTTCTTAATAATTGCAGTTTCTAGAACCATTTAGATAAAATAAAATTGTTAAAAATTTGGTGAATCAAATATATATAAAAAAGTATTATAAATAAAAATAAATCTTCAATTCGTGAATAAAAATTAAGCATAAATAATCATAATTAACTATTAATTAATATTTTAAATTATTAAAAAAATCACCAATGACAGATTTATATTATAATTTATAATGTCATACATAATTATTAAGATCTTACCATATTACTAATAATTAATTTTTAATAAAAAACTAATTATTAGTTAAAAAAAACTATTATTAATAATGTATTAAATATCACTTATATTAAATAAAAACAATGATTTTTAATAAATTTGTCAATTTTCACAATAAAAACAACACAGCTTTCAAAGCACATATTTTCTTTTCAAGATTCTTATTCTCAGCCGGGGTGACCTTCATCTACTGAAACGATGTATCAGATTAAACACTTTCCTACTACACCTTACTTTTGCCTTATATGAATGAGTAAGCTAGTAACACTTTAAATCAAACCTAATTGGAACTCAAATGTTATTGAAAAATTTCAAACAAGTAGATATTCTTAAATAAATGACTAAGAATATTCGGATAAAAAATAATTTCCGAAAAACTCACCATTTACAACTCATTCATTTAATGCATATTTGTTTTTAATAATAACAACATAAAAATATACAAATGGTACTAAAAATTATAAATTCTATTCTTATTCTAACAGCCGTTTTTATGGGATTTAAACAAGGAATTGCCATGTTTTCAGGAAAGCCTGCGATGACAGAGATGTTTGGAAAATGGGGCTTTGATAAAACAGGTCTCATGATTAATGGTCTTGTAACGATTCTTGCCTCTATCATGATATTATTTCCAAAAACATTTGTCTGGGGTAATTTTATAATGGCAGCCGGTATATTACTCATTATCTGTTTTCATCTTATTGATAAAGATCTAAAAGGTGTTATGATAGAACTTCCTTTCTTTTTTCTGAATCTCCTTATTATTTATTTACAACATCCACTTAAAAATTAAAATATGAAGAAATATGGCTTAATACTTCTTTTCACTATAGCCATCCCTATGATTGCTTATGAACAGAATACAGCAAAAGGTCAACATCATCAAAAGACAGTTTCAACTCAAAAACAACAAAAAATGGATACATCAAAAATTACTGACGCAATGGTAAAGGGAGCCATAGAGGCATTACAAGCAGGAAATAAGACCTGGTATACTTACTTTACAGAAAGTCCTATCATGACTGATGATGGCAATATTGTAGATTTCAAATCGTTTTTTTCAAATGCTTTGGGTAAAGAATTGTTTCTTAGTATAGATCGGGTTGAAAATAATGGAAAGGATATTTATGGAAATTTTAAAGCCGGGCAATGGGGAACATTTCCTGTGTTTTTTAAATTTCATAAAAATGCTGAAGGAAAATTTGAAAGGCTAGATATTGGGCAAGCCAAATAGTGCAATAAGAACTTCTTATTCTCAAAAGTATATTGCGCCTGTGCAAAAACAAAAAGAGAGACTACAAGTAGCCTCTCTAAAACACAGTTCGTTTGTGTTTTTATACTTAATGAAGATTGTTTTTTATTTCTTGTTTAACTTTTAAAAATTACTTTATTTGATTTTTTAAGGGTATATGCATCTTTGTCTCTAGTCAACGTATATTGTCCTTTTTTGTAGATATTAGCATTCTTGGATGGGGACTTGCTAAGGACAATACTTCCTGTAGATGACGGTAAGAAGACCTCTGCTTTGCTTTCGTCTGTACTAAGGATCACTGCTGCACCTGAGGTGTATGATTTTTTAGAGGCAACTTCTTTCAGCTGTATTTTCTCATCAAAAAGTCTCACACAATCATTCTTTACTACTGAAAATGTAAATCCTGCAGAACCTTTACATCCATGTTTATCAGAATCCGCTCCTTTTGGAGTTATCTTTTGTGCTGCAACCCCTGTAGCAAATAAAGTAACCGTCATTGCTGTAATTAAATATTTTACTTTTTTCATTCTATTTATATTAATTTTTAAAATTGAATTTTATTATTTATTGATGAGACAAACTTTTCTAAAATATTAAGAGGGGCGAATCATTTGTGTTTTTAGAATTTTTTAATGCATATTTTTAATGCCCCTCTTTTGTTTTGCAAATTTTAAAAACTTATTAAAAATAACAACTACATCATCCTACTACACATATACCACATTTGAGTTTTTTCACGATAAACAGGACTTTTACATTGAATTTTTATGTAAAAAAAATAGTAAAAATCAAAACATCTATTATTTTTTTCATAGAAGAGATAATTTCCAAACGATATTCATATTTCAATGCAAAGACAAGATGTAATTCATTATTGATAAAGGAGCTAAGAAGGCGACAAAGGTCACTGATAAAGCGATGTAGATACGCCTACCCTTAGAAAGAATCAATATAATTGATTCAGTTTTTGTTTCCACCGGGTAATAGAATACTGATAACCAGAATTAAATCAACACCATAAAAATGCTTATAAAAAAGAGAGACTATTCATTAAGATGAATAGTCTCCCTACACTAAGATTTTTAAACCACATTCCAATCATCATATGAGAAAGTATAGTAAATAAGAACGATTGGAACTGCTAAGTAACAGAAAAATTAAAGAATCAAAGAAAAATTAAAGATGCTCATATACCACACATATACATCAATCTCATTATCGTTCTTATTTTCAAATCATTATAATAAAAAACAGCCTTAAAAATCTAATTAATTGAAGATTTTTAAGGCTGTTTTTAAAGTTTTATATCTGATGATTATAAAGAATCAAAGAAGATAAAGAGCTCCTGATCGCTTGGAACATTGAGTTTCTTACGCAGACGGTGTTTTTTCTGCTGAACCGACTTATGTTGGATAAAGGTATATTCAGCAATTTCTTTCGAGGTAAAATTAAGTTTGATCATCGCACAGAACCCTAGTTCAGATGCACCTAATTTCGGATTAATTTCCAATAATTTCGGACAAAAATCGGGATAAATCTCCTGAAATCTTGTCAAAAATGTAGAATCATTCTTTTTAGCCAAATTTACCAACTCATCAAATGAGTCATTGATCTTGCTTTTCAATGAAAGAGCTTCACTTTTGAATTCATTTTTTCTTTGTCTCAATAACCTGTTATGTCTGTAAAGTAAAATAAATACGATAATTGATAAAATAACAATGAGCCCACTATAAAAATATATTTTTTTCTGAAAACCATAAGATTCTTCATCTTTATCCGTCAACATATGGTCTATTGATATATTAATTGCATCATTTTGAATATTCTCCAACGCTGTCTTTTCTTCCGCATACTTTTGCATGGCTTCCTCCTCTTTTTGAGGCTCATTAAGCATTTTATATGCTTTGGCTATGGATTGATATACGTCGGGAATATAATATAATCTATTTGTTTTATTATAATTATCAAGGGCTTTATTATAATATTCTAAAGCTGTTTTATAGTCTTTTGATTCAAAATAATAGTCTCCATAAATTAAATTAACAAATCCACTCTGAACATTCTCTTTACCTGTGTTTTCAATTCGCTCCGAAGCTCTTTGGAGGTAAATCAAAGCTGAATCTTTGTTTTTGGTATATTGTAAATGATGTTTTGCCAAAAGGGTATTCAGCAAAACTCCCTGACTGTCTACTCTTTTTCCTTTTTGGAGATAAATATAAGCAGAGTCCACTTTATTCGTTTTGCTCAAGAAGTCAGCTCTGTTTGAATATAATCTATATAAATAAAATTTTCTTTTATCAGCATCCGAGATAGTCTTCAAATAGTACATTCCTTTTGAGTTCAGATCTAATGCACTTTTATAAAGTTTGATAACACCATTCAACTGGCCATGTTCTTGATAAACTCTGGCCTGTAGAACAGGATTATTAATTGTTTTAAGTTCTTTTTCTGCCAAAGCAAGATAAGATAATCCTCTTTTATAGTTTCCTATGGTGGAAGAAATATTAGAAATATTAATGTAACAAAGAATAACTCCTTCTTTATATTTATTCTCTTCAGCCACATGAAGGTAATCCTTATTAAGGCGAACAAGGCTCTCATAATCCCCTTGAATACGCAAGGATTCTGTTTTTTTAAGCAAGATACTGTCAAAATTTTTAGGGGAAAAACGCCCCTGGCCATAAACTAAACCGGCATTCAAAAAAAGACAGGAAAACAGGAATAATAAGAAATTATTACTTGAAATGTGTACTCTGTTTACTTTATTTTCAGGTGGGAACATGATTTGTTTTTTTTAATAAAATAGTTACTACTAAAGCTTTAATCATTTACGATTAATTATAATTGTTTGATTGTTAATAAATTCGATTAGATAACATTTAAATATTGCATTACAAATAACATTCCAATCCAATTCGATAATAGTTTTATAGATATATATCTATAATTATAAACGGTACAATACGAGTAGTTTGTATTTATACTGGCTCATATAAACGAATCTTTTATATTTACATAAATTTTTAATATTATTCTCGTAATTATGATTTAATTATTTCACATCCTAAAGATAAAGTAATATGAGCTCAAACCTTAATTTTTCACTATTTATTGAATATTTAAGATAAATAGTGATTATAAAAGAAGTAGGTATTGATTATAACACTACGGAATTAGAAATTATACAACTAAAAAAGAGGAATTATCTGCTTTGCGAAGGGGAAACACATGTTCTCCAGATTGCTTCTTCAAACAATGAACATATAAATACATCTCAAGTTTTTCATTCTAACACTTGATTCATTAATCGGAGGTTATTTCCTTCTCCTTTATCACATAGATCAATAACTTTGAGTGTAATAGGTAAAAATTCATTCCTGAAATAATGCAATTCATCCTTAGAATAATCAACTCCATCATTTAACCAATTAAATATCATTTAGTTACAAAATTATTAAAGTTTCTTTGTGCTTTCAAATGAGAAAGTAATGAGAAAAAAATGGATTTTAATAGCTGCACTGGTACAGGCAGTTCACACTTTTGCACAAATAGAGTTACGATCAGAATATTTGCCGAAGCAAAAGTATATTAATGATAATGGCGATAAAACAGAAGGTAAAAGCTCTGTAATAACAACAACTTTGAATGCTATGATTCCTGTAAATGTAAAGCCTACGGCTTATCCACAACCTCGAGTGTGGGCTGCTACACTCAATGCATCCTACACTTCGTTTGATAATGACGGCGTAGCTGCAGAAGTCCTTCCAAAAGAAATAGGTTCTGCAGATCTGGGAGTGTTATATATGAGCCCTATACATGAAAAATTAATGTTTATAGGAGGTGTATCAGCAGGCGTATACTCTACTCATACCAACCTTAAAAAACTGGAAGCGGATAACATCATTGTCAATATGTATTCATCATTTATATGGCAGATCCGACCTAAAATAAAAATCGGAGTAGCTCTCGTCGGTAATAATGCTTTTGACAAACCTATGCTGATACCTATGCCCTACTTTCAATACCATAGCGAGAAAAAACGTGGAATGGAATATCATGCAGAACTGAGTTATACCCCTAAATTTTCTGTGGGATACAGATTCAATAATGAGTTTGCGTTACGCATCGTGAACCGACCTAAATTTTTCTTCTCCACTGCCAAAATTGATGGTCAAAAAAAATATTTTGATCACCACTATGTAAGCCTGGGTTTAGAACCTGAGTATAAAATAAATAATTGGATTGTTAGTGGTACCTTTGGTGCTAATTTTGGACGTACCGACCGATATAGGGATAGAGAACCTTCCCAGTTTTTGAAATGGGGAAATGCTACTTTTGACCCTTCATTTTATGTTTCTGCAGGGATTAAGTATAACTTTGCAGGAAAACGAAAATAATCACGAACTCATATCAATGATAAACATACATTTTAATAAAAATCTTATATAAAACGACGTATGGATTTTTCTGAAATTTTCCGGGATCAGGAAAAGAAGACTAAGAGATATGTGCTCATTCTCTATTATTTTATTGTCACTGCTATTTATACAGTATATCAGATATTTTTCTTCAATACCATTATGAACAGCAGTATTTTATCTAAAGTCAGTCTTTGGGATAATTTTCTGTTACAATTTGTATTGATCTACCCTATTGTATTGGTGATGACTTTTTTGGATTACCTTCTGATCAAATTGATCAACCAGATCACTCCCATGCACACCAGTATGTACAGACATGCCTCATCTTTATTTGTGAGTAATATTTTGCTGTGTATCCTGTTGTATTTTGCATTCAATTTTATGGTTACAGAGATATTCGATGTAGGAATTAAGCAATCTCTTTCGTATAAAACCGGTCTTATTCTTAATATTACAGCCAATTTACCCATCCTTCTGGTTCTGGATTTACTATTTTATTTCCAGGCAGAACGTAATGCCATTAAAGTTTCCGAAAAATCAAAGAGGGATATGCTAATGTATCAGTACAATGCGTTAAGAGCACAAGTAAATCCTCATTTTCTATTCAATTCACTGAATGTGCTATCTTCTCTTATCTATGAAAATCAGGATCAAGCCAATAAATATACAAAAGCGTTATCACAGGTATACAGACAGGTTTTGTCTGTCAGTAAAAAGCCATTAAACACCTTGAAAGAGGAAATGCACTTTTTCCGGCAGTATCTCTTCTTAATGGAAATAAGATTTGAAAATGGATTTAAAATTGATATAGCCCCCATAGAAGAATGGGAACACCATAAACTGGTCGCATTCAGTTTTCAGCTTCTTCTTGAAAATGCGTTCAAACATAATATAAGTTCAGCAGCCGATCCTTTACTTATTTATATTTCTGTTGATGAAAACGGAGTATCTTTCCGAAACAAAATATCTTTGCGTAATGATATTACACGAGGAGAAGGAATAGGTCTTTCTTTTCTGAATACTCAATATGACCGTTATCACAAGAAACTTAAAATAGAAGAAATTAACGATCAGTTTATTGTAACAATACCTTTCATAGAATGAAAAAATATTTAATTGTTGAGGATGAACGTCTGGCTTTTTCTGAACTAAAACGAATGATGGACAAACTTCGTCCGGATTATACTTTATTGGAAAGGACTCAAAGTGTTTTAGAATCTGTAGAATTTCTGCAGGAGAATAAGCCGGACTTTATTCTAATGGATATCAGCCTGTCTGACGGCAGCTGTTTTGAAATATTTAATCATATCAAGGTGGAAGTTCCCATTATCTTTACTACAGCCTATGATGAATACGCCATTCAGGCTTTCAAGGTTAATAGCATTGATTACCTTCTGAAACCTATTTCAGAAGAGGACTTGGAACGTGCTATTATCAAACTGGAAGATTTACATTTTGATAAGGAACGGGAAGCCATAGGAATCCGTATGGTGGAAGATTCCTTAATGAAAAAAATTAAAAACCGTTTTCTGGTACACTCCAGAGAAGGTTATCTGTATGTAGAATCCAGAAATATTGCCTACTTCTATAGTGAAGAAAAAGTAGTCATGCTTCATCCCTTTGATGATAAAAGATATATTGTTAATTATACTTTGGACCAGCTAGAAAATCAGTTGCCAAAAGACCTGTTTTTCAGAGTTTCCCGCAATTGTATTGCCAATTTAAAAGCCATTAAAGGAATTAAGAAAGTAGCCAACAGTCGACTCGCCATTGAATTTGAACCTCAATGCCCACATGAAATCATTGTAAGCCGGGTACGTGTTCAGCACTTTCTTGAGTGGCTGAATGATGATTAAAGTGTATTATTCTAAGCTGGAATCTTCCAACTTCTTTCTGTAGTTCTTGGGAGTTAATCCTGCTTTTATTCTGAAAAGATAAGAAAAATGAGAGAAGTTCTGAAATCCCAGTTCAAAGGCAATTTCTTTAATGGATTTATCGGAACTATGGAGTAAATTTTTAGCTTCAAGAATAACCCTCTCTTTAATAAATTCCAAAGGTGAAATTTGATATTGCTTTCTACATATTACGCCAAGATAATTAGGGGTAATGCATAATTCCTTGGCATAAAAAGCTACATTTTTTTGGGTTTTAAAATTCTTGTCAACCAACATATGAAAACGAAAGGCAAGGTTATCCGGAGTATTCAGCGCTTTGTTACCATAGGCATGTTCAACCCATAAATTGATAATCAAAGCTAAAAGCCTCACCCTTGCATTAATTAGCTCAGGAAAAACAGTATCTGCAACAATCTCTTTTCTGATTGCATTAAATTCAACACTGAACCGATGATATGTTTCATCGTCGGGATTAATCATTTCAAACTTACTGTAAGAAGAAAATGTATATTTTAGTGTAGGAGAAAATGTTTTTAAAACAGAATCATTGATAATAAGCCTTCTTCCGACCGTATCAGGAGGCAAATCCCATTTATATTCTCTTTTCGGAAGGTGGATGAATAATTGTTGCCCCTTTAAATCATATTTACCCAGACCGGTAGTACATTTTCCTCGCTCACATTCATCTAATAAAATAATAGTAAAAGAATTTTCCGGAAAAAAGTTGAGTGATTCTGCATTGATTTCATCCTGAAAAACAACGTCTATTCCTTTATTATAAACCTCTTCCACAGAGTTTTTATTGATCAATGTTTTATCTATTACCATATATTTTTTAGTACAAGTCCACTATATCTCAAACTAATTTATGAAATATCTATAATAATTTGCTCGTGCAAAGATACATTCTCTCTACTTCCTACGAATATCAGAAACCGTGACAGGAATATCATCTTTTAATACAATTAACGATAGATTATACTCTCAAAAAAATAAAAACATATTGAAATAACCAATCTTTACCACTCATTTTCAATGTCTTATAACTCAATTCAACCGATTTAATTTCAATATAGAGATTTTTAGTATGTCGTTAAAACAATAAGTATATTTGTATAAGGTTCATTACCCTTTAAACATGTTAAAAGACAAATTCGGAAGACATATTAATTATTTAAGACTGGCAGTTGTAGACCGCTGCAACCTCCGTTGTACCTACTGTATGCCGGAAAATGGTCTTACATGGATTAAGCAACATGAATTGATGACCGATGAGGAAATGCTTAGAATATGTTCTGTCTTTACCGATTTAGGTATTGATAAAATCAGAATAACCGGAGGCGAGCCTTTCGTAAGAAAAAATTGTATTGACCTTATTGAAAAGATATCAAAACTTGAAGGACTTACCGATCTAAGTTTGACAACCAATGGACTTCTTACTGGACAATACTTACCACAACTTAAAGAATTTGGGGTAAAATCTGTCAACCTCAGCCTTGATACTTTAAATGAAGACCGTTTCTTTACGATCACCCGTCGGAAAAGCTTTGATAAAGTCATGAAAACATTAGACGGCTTACTGAAATATCATTTCAAAGTAAAAATTAATACTGTTGTGATGGAAAATCAGAATATCGAGGATATTGTTCCTTTGGTTGGGCTGACAAAAGAATTGCCGGTTGACGTACGCTTCATTGAAGAAATGCCATTTAACGGAAATGATACAAACATTTCATTGAAATGGAATTATCCGCAGATCTACAAGTATATTCAGGAACACTTCCCTACCATAGAAAAAATAGCTGATCCTAAAAGCTCCACTGCTTATCACTATAAAATACCGGGATTCAAGGGAGATGTTGGCATTATTGCCGCTTATACCCGTTCATTTTGCGGAGACTGTAACAGAATCCGGATTACTCCTTCCGGTATACTGAGAACCTGTTTGTATGAAGGAGGCGGTATTAATTTAAAAGATGAAATCAGGTCGGGAAAAACAGATCAGGAACTTAAAGAGATCATCATCAACAGTATAGATAAAAAACCAAAAGACGGATGGGAAGCCGAAAAACTGACACTTACAGATTCTTCAATTCATCAGTCAATGGCTACAATAGGAGGATAAATTATGGAAATGATAACCGTACAACAGGCAGAAGATATTATACTTTCCCAAACTCAGGATTTTGGCAGAGAAACAATTCCCTACACTAATGCATTAGGAAGAGTGTTGGCAGAAGATCTTAGTGCTGATCGTGATTTACCACCTTTTGACAGGCCTACAGTAGATGGCATTGCCATTTGCTATGATGGTTATGAAAAAGGGAATCGTGCTTTTACTATTAAAGCCATACAATCTGCAGGAGAAAGCTCCCTATCTGTTGATTCGGAGACTGAGTGTATTGAAATCATGACCGGAGCAGCGCTCGACTCTTCAGTAGACACGGTTATTCGCTATGAAGATATCTTAATAGATAATGGAATTGCAACAATTAATATAGCCATTAAAAAAGGACAAAATATTCATCTTAAAGGAAGGGATAAAAAAGAAGGTGAGGTTTTAGTAAAAGCTCATCAGGTAATTACTCCTGCCATTACCGGTATTGCTTCATCTATTGGGAAAACAACGATATCTGTAAAAAAATTACCTAAAGTTGTTGTTATTTCTACGGGAGACGAAATGGTAAGTGCAGAATCTGTTCCCAGCCCGTTTCAATTGAGACGTTCAAACGGAATCACCATACAATCTGTTTTAAAAAAATATGGCATTCAGGCGGATGCTATCCATCTTAACGATGATTATGATGAAATCAGACAGAAAGTTTCCCAATGCATGAAGGAATATGATGTTCTTTTGATGAGTGGTGGTGTTTCTATGGGAAAATTTGATTATTTACCTAAAGTTTGCGAAGACATTGGAGTAGAAAAACTTTTTCACAAAATAAAGCAAAGACCCGGGAAACCTTTCTGGTTTGGTAAAACTCAAGATCAGAAACCGGTTTTTGCCTTTCCGGGAAATCCTGTTTCTGTATTTATGTGTCTGCACCGGTATTTTATTCCCTGGCTTGAAAAATCATTAGCCATTATTGACAATACACCGCAGTTTGCCGTTTTACAAAACGATATTGATTTTCCTTATCCTCTTCAATATTTTGCACAAGTAAAGCTTAATGTTAATCATTTGGGACAACTCATTGCAGAATCAGTAAATACAAACGGTTCCGGAGATTTTTCTCATTTGGCTGATACAAATGCTTTTATAGAGCTCCCTTTAGAACAAAATAGTTTCAGAAAAGGTGAAGTTTATAAAATATGGAGCTATAATTTTTAATAAATAACGTTATAAATTCACAGAAAACAAATCGTGCACTGGTGGCAAAAACAGGACAATCTTGTTGCTCATAGTTTTTAAAAATAATGCCAAGAATTCACGAATAAAAACTTTGTGTTTTTGATTAAAAAGATAGAATATGTCAGAATTTACCCATCTTAATAAAAACGGAGAACCTGCCATTGTAGATGTCGGCCACAAAAAAACTACCGCAAGAAAAGCTACTGCACAAGCTATTATTTCTTTGCCTGATTCTGTTTTAAAAGCATTACAACAAGACGATTTCAATACAAAAAAGGGTTCCGTTTTTCAGATTGCCATTATCGCCGGAATTATGGGAGCTAAAAAAACGAGCGAACTCATCCCGCTTTGTCATCCCATTGGGCTTGATAATTGTAATTTGCATATACAATTGAATGATAACAATGAAATTGTGATTGAATGTACAACAAGCATCGAAGCAAAAACCGGAGTAGAAATGGAAGCTCTTACCGGAGCGTCTGTTGCTGCCCTGACGATTTATGACATGTGTAAAGCTTTGAGCCATGATATTGTCATTAAAGAGATTAAATTAATAGAAAAATCCGGAGGTAAAAATGATTTCACAAGAACAGAATAAAATTCCGGCTATCAACGGCCTCGTCCTTGCCGGGGGAAAAAGCAGAAGAATGGGAACCGCCAAAGATCTTCTAAACTGGCATGGGAAAGAACAACGTTATTTTGCTGCTGATCTGCTGGCTTCATTTTGTGATGAAGTCTTTATTTCCTGCAGACAGGATCAACTGGAAAATTTTAACCCTCATTATCAATTCCTTACCGACACATTCCTGAATATGGGGCCTTTTGGAGGAATTCTTTCCGCATTGCGGGCTCAAAGAGATAAGGCATGGCTAGTTATTGCCTGCGATCTGCCCTTGCTAGACAAAAAATCATTAGACTTTTTAATACAATCCAGGGATCCGGAAAAAGCTGCAACTACTTATGAAAGTCCTTTTGACGGATTACCTGAACCATTGATTACCATTTGGGAACCGAAAAGCTATCCTCTACTTCTGAATTTTTTAGGAATAGGGAATACTTGCCCAAGAAAGGTTTTGATGAATAGTGATACTCTTATTCTCAAACCTGATAACCCACATGCTTTGATGAATGTAAACACTCCGGAAGAAGCTGTCAAAGCCCAGGAAAGATTGAAAAAATAATCTGATAAATAGATTAATTGGGAAATCTAGAAATTTAAAAAGTTTAATTTCACGCAGATCGCACTGATTTCGCAGATTTTTAAACTTAAAAAACATTATTATAAATTCAGATTCCCGATGATAATAATGTAACGAATGCACGAATAAAATCCTAGAATATTAGAACATAATATTGTTAAAAATATAAATTATGACTGATTCATTTGAACGTTATCAGTGTCAGATGGCTTTACCCGGATTCGGTATTTCTTCACAGGAATTGCTAAAAAATGCCAAAGTTCTGATTGTAGGCATGGGCGGACTTGGATGTCCCGCTGCACAATATCTTGCGTCCTCCGGGGTGGGAACCATTGGCCTTGTAGATGATGATGTAGTTTCTTTAAGTAATCTCCACCGTCAGATTTTGTATACTCCTGATGATATCGGCGCCTATAAAGTAGATATTGCCACTCAAAAACTGAAGTTACAGAATCCTTCGATTTCTATTGTTGCTTATAAAATGAGGGCTTCCTCTTCTAATATTATGAATTTGATTGCAGAATTTGACCTCATCATTGAAGGAACGGATAATTTTGAGACCAAATGTTTGTTGAATGATGCCTGTGTATTAGCCGAAAAGCCTTTGGTTTATGGTGCTATTTATCAATATGAGGGCCAGGTAAGCATATGGAATGTTTTACAAAAAGACGGTACCTATTCACCAAATTACCGCGATGTTTTTCCTAATGCAGAAGAATCACAGGTTCCTAATTGCAGAGAAGGTGGCGTTATTCCAACTCTGGCGGGTATTGTAGGCTGTATGCAAGCGAATGAAGCCATCAAATATTTAACCCGATCAGAAGATATTTTAGCCGGAAAATTGTGGCTGATGAATGTAATGAATGGCAAAACGCAAATCATCAAATTAAAAAAAAGCGCCACCAGAATTACAGCTTTACCTCACACGATACAACTTATTACATTTGAACAATTTTTACAAAACAAAAATGATTTCGAAGTTATAGATGTACGTACAGAACAGGAGCATCATACTTTCAATATCGGAGGAAAAAATATGCCTTTGGAAACACTGGAGACTCATTATGACAGCATATCTTCTGTACACTCTCCTATTATTGTATATTGCCAATCTGGAAAACGCAGCCTGGAAGCAGCCAGAAAAATAATAAAAGTATTTCCTGAAAAAGAAGTGTTTTCTTTAAAAGGCGGAATACATCAACTGTCTCAATAAATAAA
This sequence comes from Chryseobacterium sp. PMSZPI, assembly GCF_002835665.1. Lineage (GTDB taxonomy): Bacteria > Bacteroidota > Bacteroidia > Flavobacteriales > Weeksellaceae > Chryseobacterium. The sequence continues at coordinate 5,260 of NZ_PIZV01000002.1, read as the reverse complement.
AGTTATGGTAATTATATACAATTTTACACTAACCCAAATGTTTTATTATTTTGACCTTGCCATTCTGAATACAACGAAGTGAGATGAAGAATCTAAGCCAAATATGAGATTCTTCCTTCGTCAGAATGACAATGGTGTAAAATTGTATATAGACTCCAAAGCTATTTAACTTTACAAAACCACAAAAGTCACAAAATATTCATTCTAAAACAATCTAGTTCGCCTAAATAAGTTTAAAATGATTCCGCTAAAAAGTTCACATAAGGTAAAAATCAAAGATTTTCACAAAACTCAGGTGTACTTATTATGCATAAAGACTGGCTTTTTAGAACCGGGAAATCTCCGTACATCCGCAAGGATTTTAATATCAAACGAATTCAACATTTCAATAAAATATTCCCATTGATGAACCGAATGTCCAATGGTATAAATAACAGGTGATTCAGACATCTTTATTGTATTTATTCAGAATAAATATCAATCTATAATATTCCTATCTGTTTTTTGAGATGTTGTGATCTGTTCTCCACCCATTTCATGAATAGTTTCATTGATCATTACACACATACTGTTAAGGGCAAGGTCATTCGCTTCTGTTCCGAAAGGCTCTTCAATTTCATCTGCTATTGCCTCAAATGCTACGAATGTATACGCTACAAAAACAACAATAAGCGGAGTAAACCACCTCAAAGAGTCTACCAGACCGAAAGGTAGCAAAAAGCAGTAAATATATACTGTACGATGTAGTAAAACCCGATAGCTGTAAGGAATGGGTGTAGAAACTATTCTTTCACATCCTCCTACAATATCAGAAAGTTTATCAAAATTCTCATCAAAACGTGCTTGTTGAATAGAGTCTATACAACCTTTAGCTTTTGCCTGTTGTACCCATTCTGCCAGTAGTCGCATAATAACAGCAGGTTTATATTTTGAGGCAATAACGATTCTCAATTGGTCTTCGGTAAGCTTATTTTTTAAATCTTCGTAAGCATCTGTGCCTCTAAGCTGATGTTTTAAAGCAAAAATAAAGGCTCCCAATAATTCTATAAATTCAGAAACAGAAACATTAGTTTCGTTTATGTTTTTCAAAGTAAGGGCCTGACGGGTTAACGAGCGTGCCGTATTCAATAAAGCACCCCATAATTTTCGCCCTTCCCAAAATCTGTCATAGCTTGCATTATTCCGGAATCCTAAAAACAAAGCCAACACGAATCCGAACAACGTTAACGGAGCCGGATTAAGCGGGACTTTAAAGGAAAAAATTACCCCTCGCAGGTACACTACTCCCAACGATAAAATAAAAAGTAAAAAAAGACGAGGCAACAGCCCCGGTAATACGGAACCGTTCCATACAAAAAGCATTTTGAACCAATGTTCCTTCTTTCTTATAATCATACAGTTTTTTCGTAAAAACCCTTAATTTAAAAAATTATTTTTTAATCTGCCCTATTGATAAGGATTCTAATTGATAGGAGCTACGTGCAGGCTTTTTCTCTCCTTCGGCAATAAGACGCAGTGGTCCTTTTGTTTCAGGTAATGGCTTTCCGTCTACTGTATCTGCAACAATCACATTTTTATCCGCAATGGACGCATCCAGTTCGGCCAATGAAAATAATACCTGGTACCCATCTGTACACTTTGCCAGCAGATATTTTGAAATATTTTCACCATGAAGCTCTTTCCCGGAAGGAGCTCCTGCCTTTGCCAGAATATCCGATACGGAAACTCCTTTATAAATATGAATGCTTCCGTCCTTATCTTTTAATGAGGCTTCTTTTCTGGGCATTTTTGATAAATCGCTCAGGCTCAACTCCAGAGGCCGGGAAACTTCTCCAATTACTTTAAGTCTGAAATCGGACTGGCAAAACATCCAACCCGAAGTAAGCAATAAAATCAACGGCAAGATTTTCTTCAGTATAATCATATTAAATATCAATCATTATGGTTTTTGAATAGCTCCCTGATAAAGCATATTATCTACTTTTTTATATACTTCCGGATCATGTTTTTTAATTTTAATTTTAACATATTTCGAAGCAGGCATGTTGCTTTCCTTTACTACGTTATTTACAGAAACCAGAACATTGGTCTCAGGAAAATAGGTCACTGTATTTTTTTCAGGGATCTGATAAGAAACAATGATAAATAAAGGAGCAATTCTCTCAATTCCGTCATCATAATTGTACAGATCTACTCTATCTCCGGCTTTAAATCCTGCTTTATCGATATCATTTTGATTCATAAAAATTACACGTCGTTCATTTTTAATACCGCGATATCTATCGTCTAATCCGTAGATTGTGGTATTAAATTGATCATGCGTACGTGTGGTTGCCATCATATACTCATCGGAAGCCAATGTATTATCCGGTATTTCCGTTAAAGTAAACGGAGCACGCCCTCCCAGCTCTTTAGAAAAGCTTTGCTCATCTCTTGCGGCATTTGGAAGGTAGAATCCTCCTTTTTCTCTTACACGGATATTATAATTTGTAAATCCCGGAATACATTGCTCAATATCATCCCTTACGGCATCATAGCTGTCGTGAAAACGCTGCCAATCCACTACAGATCGGTCTCCTAAGGTAGCCATAGCCATGCGGCATACAATCTGGGTTTCATTGATCAGGTTATCAGATACGGCATCCAACATTCCTTTTGAGCTTTGAACGACTCCCATAGAGTTTTCCGTACTGATGATCTGTATTTCTCCATTTACAATATCCTTATCACTTCTTCCATAAGTTGGGAGGATCAAAGCTTCTTTTCCATGAACAAGATGTCCTCTGTTCAATTTTGTTGAAACACATACCAGAAGATTAAGTTTTCTCAATGCATTTGCGGTATACGTTGTATCCGGTGTTGCAGAAAGGAAATTTCCTCCCATGCAGAACATTACTTTTATTTTTTCTTCATGGATTGCTTTTATAGCTCTTACTACATCGTATCCATGTTTACGGGGAACTTTGAAACCATAGAAATTTTCAAGACGATCAAGTTGTTCATCTGTAGGTTTTTCATCAATCATCATGGTACGGTTACCTTGTACGTTACTATGACCACGAACAGGACAAACCCCTGCTCCAGGCTTTCCTATACTTCCTTTAAGCAAAAGAATATTAAGAATCTCACGAATCATATCTACGCCATTAGGCTGTTGGGTAAGCCCCATTCCCCAGCTTACAATAATCTTTTTCTTGAAGGCGATCATTTCAGCAGCCTGATACAAAGCTTCTCCGGATACTCCTGAAAGCTCGGCAAGCTCATCCAGTTTATATTGATCAAATTGCTTCATAAAGTCTTCGTATCCTATTGTTTTATCTTTAATAAAGTCTTCATCAAAAACTTTACCCGGATTTTTCTTTTCAAATTCTATTAACAGAAGTTCAAGCGCCTTTAGCAAAGCCATATCTCCGTTGATTTTCACAGGTAAATAAAGATCTGCAAGCTGTACTCCTCCTGTAAGGATTTCTTTTACACTCTGCGGGTTAATAAATCCCATTAATCCTGCTTCAGGTAATGGATTAATCGCAATGATTTTAGCACCATTCTTTTTTCCTTTTGCCAAAGCACTCATCATTCTTGGAGCATTGGTTCCAGGATTTTGACCTATAATAACAATAACTTCAGCTTCATAAAAATCCTCCAATGTCACCGTTCCTTTACCAATCCCTATTGTAGGACGTAAAGCAGATCCTGAAGTTTCATGACACATATTGGAACAATCCGGCATATTATTGGTTCCGAACTCTTTTGCAAATAGTTGATACACAAAGGATGCTTCGTTACTTGTTCTTCCTGAAGTATAGAAAGCTGCTTCGTCGGGAGATTCTAAGGCATTAAAATGTTCAGCTATTTTTTTGAAAGCCTTATCCCAACTAATGGGTTCGTAATGGGTTGCCCCCGGGGCCAGATACATAGGATCGGTAAGACGTCCCATTTTGCCAATTTGATAATCATCTAATTTAGCAAGGTCATATACAGAGTTTTGTTTAAAAAATTCCGGAGTAACTCTTTTTGTTGTAGCTTCTTCAGCAAGAGCTTTTGCTCCGTTCTCACAATATTCACCCAACACAGAACGTTCATCATCAGGGTCAGGCCATGCACAACTGGGACAGTCGAAACCACCCATTTGATTCATTTTGAATAATGCCCTCATTCCACGGACAGGTGTTTTTTCTTCAAATAAATCACTAAAAGCTGCCATTACAGCAGGTACCCCCGCGGCGGCTTTTTCTACATGGGTAAGTTTAAGATCCAATAAAGTAAAGGGATTCTCAGCATTAGGTTCTCTGCTGATTTCTTCTTCTACTCTTTTGTTTTTGTTATTTTCTTCCATAACCTTCTATTTTGTAAGTGATCAACAGGTAAGATTGGGATTCGGGTAATTATCACTTTGGTCTTCCAAAGTATTGTCTATACACACAAAATCTTTCTCTACCAATAGTTTTACTAATCCTGACTGGCCATCGAAGCCTACAATATCCGTAGACACAAGCTCTTCAACCATTCTTTCAGGCATTTTCATTACCATCTTATTTTCAATAAATACAGCAGACAATTCTTCATCATCTGTTTTCTCTATGACATAGATAAATGGTCGGTCTACAAATTCTGTAGAGCTCGAAACAATTCCGTTTTTTCCTAATTCTGAAATTTCTGATTGGGTTAAACGAAATCTTACTGAGTTATCTTTTATTCTTATTTTCATTAGTTTCTTTCTTTTGCCACGAATGCACGAATAATTTCAAATGCATGCTGGTTATTTATAATAGTATTCGTTTGTAATCTAATTTTAACTCTCCAAAATTGACTATCAGTGCTAATTTATTTTCGGATACTTTTAAATAATTTATTGCTTGTGCTATATGTTCATCCGCTATATCCGATCTGCTTTTTACTTCTAGTATTATCTTATCAAACACCACAAAATCAGCATAAAACTTATGTGGAAGTACAGTTCCCTTATAATGAATGAGATATTCTTTCTCTCTTTCATATAAAATATTAGCGTGCCTCATTTCGTATTCCAAGGCATCTTTATAAACAATCTCTGAAAATCCCGAACCTAAATTATTATGCACTTCCATGCATATACCGATTATAGCATAGGATTCTTGCTTATAAACTAAATTTGTCATTCATCATTTTGTTTTTATCTCCACTCAATACAGACTTTTTTATTCGTGTATTCTAAGACATGTGCAAATTATATCTTGTTAAATTTACAAAAGGTTCCTCTCTTTTTACCACTGCGAAGATT
>NZ_PIZV01000019.1 GCF_002835665.1 Chryseobacterium sp. PMSZPI | reverse complement strand
TGTTCGTCAATATTATAGTTTGCTCCTCCTTTAATATTATAACCAACAATATTTTTAAATCCTGTTTTTGCATTTAAGGCTGGATTCGTTGCAGTTGCTTGTATTAAAGTTGGGTTTGTAGCAGAAGTGGCATATCCTGCAATAGCACCATTTAATAGTTGTTGACCATCTACTAAGAAGTTATCAATCCTTTGAAAAGCTTGGTTTGAAATAGCTCCCTGAACATATGCCGTGAATTTATCTGTTGTATATTCTACTTGTCCGAAACCTCCATACCAAAGCACCTCTCCATCATTACTATAACCTATTCTATCACTCATCGGTGCTAATTTACCTCCGAAAGGATTCCAAGAAGCATCTGCTTTATATGTGGATGATACATAGTTAGGGTTTATTGTATAAACATTACTACCATTTGGTCCTCCTAGGTTTTTGTTTGAAGAATCTTTGTAAGAAGCACCACCTAATAGATCACTCACCACCTGATAGTGGTACCCGTAGTAATATCTTCCATCAACTCCAACGTTAAAACTTAAATTATCATTTATTTTGTGGTTGAAGTTAGAAACAATACCAAACCAGTTGTGTGAGTTAATTGATGAGTTTCTTATAAGAATGCCCTTATCAGCAGTAGAACCTTGGTTAGATGCAAAAATAGCGTCTACATTATAAATTCCGTCAGAATTAACAAAAGAGTTTAAATTTTTTCCGTTAGAAGTTCCAGTTGTACTTGTTCCACCTCCTCTACCAAAAGAAGCATATCCTACAGTACTAAGTTTTGATTTTTCACTGATTGTCCAATCCCAGTTGATTGACATTACAGGTTTATGATAATAATTTCTTCTGAAACTATATTCTCTACCATTTAAGTATCCCCAGTCCGGATTATATGTTCTGTCTGGAGTGCCATCATGATCTGGATTATATTTTATATAATTCTGAATTGGAATATATGAATATCTTTGATTGTGAGCTTGAGGAGCACCTGTAATTGTAAACTGGAAATCATGATTTCCCCCAGGTTTTTTATATCCTAAAGCGAAGTAATAATTATATCCTTCAAATTCTGTCCCCTGAACATACATACTTCCAGCTGTTCTTCCTAAGAGGAAAGATGAAGACCATCCTTTGTCAGATTTACCGGTATTGTAAGCAAATACTGTCTTTAGGTAATCATTGTTTCCAACTGTTGTGGAAATAATACCTCCAGCTTTTTTATCTGCTGCTCTTGTTACAATGTTTACAGTACCTCCAACAGATGAAATTGCTAATTTAGAAGATCCAAGCCCTCTCTGTACTTGCATTACAGATGTAACGTCAGATAATCCCATCCAGTTTGACCAGTATACAGAACTGTTTTCCATATCATTAACAGGCATACCGTTAACCATTACAGCAATGTTCTTTTGGTCAAAACCTCTGATTGTTAATTTGGAATCTCCAAATCCACCACCACCTTTAGTAGCATAAACAGATGGTGTTGTGTTTAGGATTTCAGGGAATTCCTGATTTCCTAATCTTTCAACAATTTGTGCTTCCTTAATTGTTGAAACTGCTACTGGTGTCTTTCTATCTTTAGCAATATCAGCAACACCAGTTAAGACAACTTGTTCAATATCATTGGATTTTGTTTTAACAGTATCCTGAACTTGTTGAGCATAATAGACACTAGCTGTAGATAAAGTAATTACTGCAGATAGCATCGATTTGTTGATTAATTTCATAATCGTTAGTAATAATTAGATTTAATTTTCTGCAAAATTCGCAAAATTAAATTTAACTATTATTAACTCAATGTTAATTTTTAATCAGTCTTAATAATATTAAGATGTTGATTTTCAATTATCTAAATAAAAATTGAATTTTTGCATGAAAAAAGTCATGTTATTGAATTTTTAACAAAATGGTTGTGTTTTTATTAAAAACACAACGCTATTTCACCGCTTTGAGACTCAAATCGATATTTTCAGCAGAGTGAGTAAGGGCTCCTACAGAGATGTACGTTACACCGGTAGATGCAATTTCTTTAAGCATATCACGGGTGATTCCACCGGAAGCTTCGGACTCACATGACCCATTAATCATTTGTACAGCTTCCTTCATTGTTTTCACATCCATATTGTCTAACATGATTCTGTCAACTTTTGCATTGATGGCCTCCTGGACTTCTTTAAGATTTCTTGTTTCAACTTCAATTTTTAACTTTTTCTTGGTCTTTTTAACATATTCCTTAGCCATTTTTACGGCATTTGTAATGCTTCCGTTATAATCAATATGGTTGTCTTTTAGCATAATCATATCATAAAGACCATATCTGTGATTGGTTCCGCCACCTATGGCAACAGCCCATTTTTCACACATTCTGAAATTTGGAGTTGTTTTTCTTGTATCTAAAAGTTTGGTTTTTGTACCCACTAGTCTTGAGTCCCATTCATGAGTAAGGGTTGCAATTCCACTCATTCTCTGCATGCAATTAAGAACAAATCTTTCTGTAGAAAGGATTGATCTTGCACTTCCGGTTACAATAAGAGCTACATCTCCTACTTTACAAGGCGTTCCATCTTGAATAAAAGTTTCAATCTTAAGGTTTTTGTCAAAAGTTTTGAAAATAATTTCTGCTAATTCTACTCCTGCAAGGATGCAATTTTGTTTTACAAGTAGTTTAGCACTTTGCTCAAGGTCTTCCGGGATAGTGGAAAGCGTAGAATGATCTCCATCCTGAATATCTTCTTCAAGGGCATTTTTTATGAATGTTTTTAATGCTTTATCGGTTACGTAGCTTGGTCTTTTCATTGTATTTGATTTTATGCTAAATCTTTATTGTAAAATGCTCCTTTATTTTCTTTCATTTCCATAGATTGGATGATGATAAGGTGGGCAACAGTCGTCAGATTTCTTAATTCTGACAATTGAGGAGATAAAATAGAGTAGTGGTAGATTTCATCAACGGCTGCCGCAATCTCTTGGTGTTTTTGCAATGCCATATTGAGACGTCTGTTACTTCTAACGATACCTACCAGGTCACTCATCATTTCCTGAAGTTGCTTTCTGAGATAGCTGATAATTACCATTTCGTCCATGATTTTCATTCCTTCTTCATTCCATTCCGGAACGGCTTTCAGGTCGTCAAAGTTGAAGCTGTTTTCATTCAGTAACGCTACTGTTTTCATCGCAGCATTATGTCCGAAGACAAGTCCTTCAAGTAAAGAATTTGATGCAAGTCTGTTGGCCCCATGTAGTCCTGAGTTAGTACATTCTCCCACCGCAAAAAGGTTTCTAATGGAAGACTGTCCGTCTCTGTCTACTTCAATACCTCCCATTAAATAATGGCAGGCAGGTACGACTGGGATGAGTTGGGTGAATGGGTCGATTCCTTCGTCTTTACATTTTTTATAGATGTTTGGAAAATGTTCCAAAAATTTTTCCTGATTCATTTCACGACAATCCAATCCTACATATTCATCTCCTGAAATTTTCATTTCATTATCAATGGCTCTGGCCACAATATCCCTTGAGGCTAATTCTTCACGCTCATCATATTTATGCATGAATTTTTCTCCCCTTTTTGTTCTCAATTTCGCTCCATCTCCTCTTACAGCCTCGGAAATAAGAAATAACATTCCATCAATCTTGTTATACAGGGCAGTAGGATGGAATTGATAATATTGCATATTGGAAACTTTCCCTTTGGCTCGAGCTACAAAGGCAATTCCGTCTCCTGTAGCAATGGTTGGATTGGTTGTGTTTTTATAAACATGCCCGGCACCTCCGGTAGCAGCTAATGTAATTTTTGACGTAATTTTCTTAATTGTTTTGGATTTTTCATCCAGAATATAGGCACCATAACAATGAATGTCCCCTTCATTCAGTTCTTTCCCGGGAACATGGTGTTGGGTAATGATATCAATAACATAATGATGATCCAGGATTTCAATATTGGGGCTATTGTTGGCTGTTTCCAATAATGCTCTTTCAATTTCGAATCCGGTGATATCTTTGTGGTGAACAATTCTGTTTTCGGTATGACCGCCTTCACGTCCTAAAGCAAATTTGCCATTTTTCATGTCGAACTGCGCCCCCCATTCTACAATTTCATTGAACCTTGCAGGAGCCTCCTTTACAACCATTTCGACAACATCTCGTTTGTTTTCGCCATCTCCGGCACGCATGGTGTCTTCAATGTGCTTTTCAAAATTGTCTTTTTGAAAATCTGTGACTACAGCGAGTCCTCCTTGTGCGTATTTGGTATTACTTTCGTCTTCATCAGACTTGGTTACGATAATGATTTTGGCATCAGGGAGTTGTTCAGAAACTTTAATGGCATAGGAAAGTCCGGAGATACCGGAACCGATTACTAATACATCCGCTTTTATCATATGCTTGCTTTAGGTACAATCGTTTAAATATTAAATAAATTTAAACAATTTTTCGTTTGGTTTTCTTACTTTTTTCATGTGTTGGAAGAGATCTTCTTCGGAGCGGTAGCCTAAAGCGAGGGTAACGGTTACTTTTTCTGTTTCAGGATTTATATTCAATATCTCTTCAATCAGGTCCTGTCGGAAGCCTTCCATTGGGCATGTGTCTACATTTTCTATAGCAGCGGCGTACATAAGATTAGCCAATACTATATAAGATTGTTTTTCTGCCCAGTTGAAAATTTCATCCTGTGTTTTTTGAGTAATATGTTGGTGTATGCTGTTCTTGAATGGAATAAGCGTTTCAATAGGAGTTTGTCTTACTTCGGAAATATGGTTGAAATATCCTCGTATATAATTTTCCTCAATATTTTTTTTTGAAATAATAACAATGAGATGGGAACATGTTGAAATCTGTGAGGGATTATAAAAGGCAGGGATTAATTTTTGTTTCATCTCTTCGCTTTCAACAACAACTATTTTATAAGGTTGAAGCCCCAGTGAACTGGCTGATAGTTTTCCCGACTCAAGAATATTATGTAAAGTTTCCTGAGGAACGATTTGATTATTAAATTTTTTCACAGAATACCTTCTGCTTAAAGCTTCCAAATAATGCATACGACAAATTTAAGAATTGAACGCGAATAAAATGGTCTTAAATAATACAAAAATCACCCCAAATAATGAGGTGATTCTTTTGAAATGAATAAAGGGGTAATTAATCTCTATTTTTTACCACAATCCAGCCTGAAAATTGAATCGGAGTGTTAGTATCGTTGTTTTCATTCCATGAGATAGAATACCAATAATTTCCTGTAGGGACATTTCTGCTGCCACGAGAAGTTCCGTTCCATTTGTATCCATTGGTTTTATCTGCCTGAAATATTTTAGATCCATATCTGTCGAAAATGGCTATTTCCAGATTCTTTTTATTGGATAATGCAGAATAATCAATCATGTCATTGATGCCATCGCCATTAGGTGTAATGACATTGATGAGGTTAGGAACAGTGATATTGATTTCAATAGGCTCGCAATTGTATGCGTCTTTTACGAATATCTTAGCTTCACCTCTTACAACATTGGTGAATACATTTGAGTCCTGCCAAATGATATTATCCATTGAATATTGGTAAGGCGGTGTTCCTCCATTCACATATACTGTAACTTTTGCTTCCGAAATGTCAATGCTACTTACTACCGGATGTTCGGAAGGATATACAGTAACTTTTTGGGTGACTGTACATTCGCCGGTTTTAAGCTTTACCCAGTAAATACCAACTCCAACATTACTAATGGATTGAGTTACAGCTCCGGTGCTCCATTCATAACTTTTGAATCCGGGACCTGCATCCAATGTTGTTTTGTCTGTCATGCATATGGTTTTATCCTTCAAAATCGTTGAATAAACCGGAGGAATTACTGTTAAAGTCACTTTGGCGACTGAAAAACATCCATTGCTAGTATTGATGACCTTGATATAAGCGACACCAGTTGGAGCAACATATGTTATAGGATTGATAATTTCATTGGTGCCGTTCATAGCGTCGGTTAGGGATGGATAGTATTTTTTTGTAGTGCCGGCTTGAGTCGTAACCGGAACACCGGTAAGGTTGAAAGTTGCAGTAGCAGGATTGCTCTCAATAAAGCAAGACCTGATTTCTGCATCATTTACCGTGACGGTCGGATAAATATTGAGGGTGATTTGAGAAGTGCTTACACACCCTTGTGGTGTAATTATCTTTACAAATACACTTCCGGCCGGAGACGGATAAGCTGTGGGAT
>NZ_PIZV01000018.1 GCF_002835665.1 Chryseobacterium sp. PMSZPI | reverse complement strand
AGTAATCTCATTAGTTCCCATATTAAGATCGTATAAGCTTGGGTAATACTTTTTGATAACTCCGGGAAATGTGGTTAGAGCAGCACTGGTAAGATCAAAAGTAGCTGTTCCTGCATTATTATTGTTACATCCGGTCAGAGTAGCGTTATTTGTGGTGAATGGAGTAGGGTTTAATTGAATAATGGCATTTCCGTCACATAAGGTAGATTGAGGGTCTTTTACAAATACAAGTACTGTTGTATTTCCTGTGTATTGAAAATTGGAAGGATTGGTAATTGGTGTTGAACTTCCTTGAACGATATAAGTGAAAATATAGTTGCCCGGATTATTAACAAGCTGAGAATTGAACGATGTTAAATCTACACTACCACTTCCTACTGCCTGATTGATGCATACATCCGGAGTAAGTGAGGCCTGCAATAAAGGAAGCTTATCTGCATATACCTTGACGTTTTTAATAGACTGTCTTGCAGTAGCAGCTCCTGTAGATGCTGAGAAACCAAAGTAGCCATTCGTCATATTGAGTGCTCCGCCGGAAGGTGCGAAAGACTGATTTACAATAGTGGTGTTGTCTATCTCGATCTTAATGATCCAGTTAGCCGGAATGGCCGGATCTACATGGGCACTTACCTTTACATGTCGGTAATTTGGTCCTATAAAAGGTAAAGAACTTCTGAGATCATTGGAGTGAAATGTACTTCCTGGAGTATTATTGAATTCAATATTACCTGTATTGGTGCCATACAGTACATGGACTTTGCTCATCTCCTGATCGGTGCTGTTATTGTAAACATCAAAAGCTACCATAAGGCCTGCTGCGTTATCCGGAATTCCCAGTCCATTTCCGGTAACATATGTAGCAGGTGGATTGGCAAGGTACCAAAACGCTATGCCGTCTCCATGAGCATATGTTCCGTTTCCGTCAATTCTAAAGTCAAATTCTACCTGCCAGTTATCGCAGGATTTCAAATTGATGGTTTCATTCAGCTTTATGCCTCCTACCTTTGCTGTCTGATCTGTAGTAAGCTGTATAAAATCTCCATTTACAACTGCAGAAGGAACGAGGTTCCAGCCGGTTGTATTCACGGGATTTCCTGTGAGCTGATATATTTGTGAAAATATTTTTACCGGCAAAAGTAAGATTGCCAACAAAGAAATAAGTATATTTTTTTTCATAACGGATTATTGTGATATTGTTATTTTTTAATGCTGATAAATACACATTTAATTGTATTCGAACTACCCTGGGGAACGAGTAGTTCGATACTTATCACTCAATGGCTATTCTCTGTTTTTTACTAATATCCAGCCGGTGTATTTTATTTCGGTATTGTTTTTATTGCTTTCATTCCATGAAATGGTATACCAATAAGTTCCGGTAGAAATTTTCTTTCCTGACGCTGTTCCATCCCAAGTAAAATTCCTCATTTTATTGGCTTCGTAAAGCTTATTTCCATATCTGTCATAGACGGTGAATATCAGGTTTTTCTTGTATGCCAATGCGGAGTAGTCGATAAAATCATTAACATTATCACCATTAGGTGTGATTGCGTTGATGAGGTTAGGAACTGTGATCTGTACTTCAACGGGAGTACAGTTATAAAAATCTTTTACATAAACCTTAACTTCTCCTCTCGAAAGACCTGTAAAAGTATTAGAATTCTGCCAATTGTAACCATCCAGTGAATATTGATACTGTGGAGTTCCTCCTGACACATTTACAGTGATTGTATTATTATTGATATCAATACTTGAAATAACCGGATTGGCGGAAGCAAGTACTTTTACGATCTGTGTGGTATAGCAGTTTCCTGTTTTAAGTTTAACCCAATAGCTGCCAACGCTTACTCCTTTTATAGATTGGGTTTTGGCTCCTGTGCTCCATTCATATTCAGAAAATCCCGGACCTGCATCTAAATCGGTTTTCTCGCCAATACAAATGATTTTATCTTTCAGGATAGCAGAGGTAACAGGAGGAAGAACAATAAGATTAATCTTTGTAATGGCGAAACATCCGTTAGTATCTGTAACCTTTGCGTATACTACTGCATTAGTGGACATGTACTGATTAGGGCTCATGATTTCATTAGTACCATTTAATGCATCGGCTGAGGTTTTGTAGTATTTTTTAGAAGCTCCTGTAGTTAATGATGTGATATCTGCTGAAGTCAGATCAAATATTGCATTGGAAATGTTATTTTCAATAAAGCAAGACCGAAGAGTTGCTTCTTTAACGGGAGTTTCCGGATAAAAAGAAAGCGTGATTTTTGCTGATCCCGTACAACCTTGCGGTGTTGTAACCTTTACATAAACTGTTGCCGGGGCTGATAAGTAATTGGCAGGAGATGTAATTTCATTGGAGCCGGCATTAAGGTCATTTAAAGTTTTATAATACTTCTTAATAACACCGGGCACATTGGTTACATTAGCAGTGGTCAGATTGAAAATAGCGGTTCCTGCTTTATTGTTATTACATGCAAGAATTGTTTTGTCATCTGCTTTGAAAGGTGAGAGAACCAATAGTATTTTCCCATCCGGATTATCACATAATACACCTGCATTGTCTTTTATGACAACAGTAACGGTTGTGTTGGCATTGAACTGATAATTTGTAGGGGTCGCAATAGGAGTTGAACTTCCGAAAGGGTAATAAGCAAATGTGTAATTGCCGGGATTGTTTACAAATTGAGAATTAAAGGTTGTCAAATCTACGGATGCATATCCTGTAGTGGGATTGGGGCAATATGACTGAGTTGCTGAGTTTTGTAAAATAGCAACTTTATCGGTATAGATTTTTACATTCTTGATTGAATGTCTTGATCTCGCGCCTCCCGTAGAAGCAGAAAATCCAAAATAGCCTACGGTCATAGCAGCCGCAGCTCCTGAAGGAGCAAAAGATTGGTTACAGATTACATTTCCGTCAATTGATATTTTTATAATCCAATTTGTAGGTGAAGCAGGGTCCACTTGGGCTGTCACTTCAACATGCTTAAAAGTGGTCCCTTGAAAAGGCTGTGTTGTATTCAGGTCTGGAGAATGGAAGGAACTTCCGGGAACATTAAAAAATTCTACGTTATTGGTGTCGGTTGTGTTGGGAACCAGCCCATAAGCAACGTGAACTTTACTCATTGTTGCTGTTGTAGTATTGTTGTAAGTGTCGAATCCTACAATAAGTCCAACTGCATTTTGAGAAACTCCAAGCCCGGAACCAAGTACACTGGCAACCGGAGGATTGGCTAAATACCAAAAAGCAATTCCGTCGCCATTGGAAGTTTGGTTGGAATCCATTCTGAAATCGAACTCTACTCTCCATTTGTCGCAATATTTTAAGTTGATAGGATCGTTTAATCTTATAGATCCGGATTGATTATTAGTGTCCGGAGTCAGTTGAATGAAATCAGTATTTACTGTTGCTGTAGGAACTACTGTCCATCCGGTTGTATTTACTGGGTTTCCTGCGAGTTGGTAAGTTTGAGTAAAATATTTTTCCGAAATACTGAGGAAAAATAGAATAAGACAAAAGAATAAACTTTTATTCATTTAATTGGGATTTAGGATTAATAAGTAAAGATATTAAATCCCAATTAATAAATATGTATTTAATGTTAATTTTGTTAAAAAATTAATTATTATTTAAAATAATATTATTTATTCTGAATAAATGATCGCTTTGCAAATCTAATCGTAGATTTGTGTTAATAGTTAAAATAGTGAGTTGTTGTCCAGATTCTCGAAATAAGTATCAATTTCAAGATTAGGAGAATTGGCTGCAGCAACGGCTAATTTATCACAAAGCTCGTTTTCGAAATGACCAGCATGTCCTTTTACCCAATGCATTTTAGGTGTATGCTGATTGTATAATTCTATGAATCTTTTCCAAAGATCAGGGTTCTTTACATTTTTCCAGCCTCTTTTTATCCATCCGGTAATCCAGTTTTGATTTACTGCATCAGCTACGTATTTGCTATCCGTATAAACATGGATTTCATTTTCTGTTGACTTTAATTTCTCTAATGCAGTAATGACAGCCAGAAGCTCCATTCTGTTGTTGGTTGTTTTCCGAAATCCTTTAGAAAAAGTCTTTTGATAATTTTTTTCAGGAACGCGCATGAGAATTCCATATCCGCCTTTTCCCGGATTGCCACTGCAAGCTCCATCGGTATATATTTCGATTCTCAAATTTGTTTTATATGAAATTGAATGATTGAAACTATCTCAAATCTGAGTAAGTTTTTTTATTTTATTAAACTAAATATTTAGTTTTGTTTTAGAACGGGAAATCATCATCGTCATCAAGATCATTCATAGAAGATCCTGAAAGTTTCGAGCTGTCCGGCAGATCAAAAGCAGCACCTGGTTGAATGGTTGTTTTGATTTTGTCAAAACCACTTGGTTCTCCAAAGTTAGAAGGAAATCCGCCACCTGCACCTCCATCAAAAGCCGCTTCAATATCTCCGAATTTTGCAAAATGTTTTAAGAAAGATAGTCTTACATCTGCTGTAGCACCATTCCTGTGTTTTGCAATAATTAATTCCGCTTGATTTTCTGTTGATGTTTCCTGGCCCTCTTCGTCATTATCCCAAACTGTAATCTTATAATATTCAGGTCGGAAAATGAAAGATACAATGTCCGCATCCTGCTCAATTGCTCCTGATTCCCTCAAATCTGAAAGCTGAGGTCTTTTACCCGGTCGCGCTTCAACACTTCTCGATAGCTGAGAAAGGGCAATTACCGGAACGTTAAGTTCTTTTGCAATGGCTTTTAATGACCGGGAGATCATGGAGATTTCCTGTTCACGATTTCCGACACCTTTTCCACCTCCTCCGGCAGTCATTAGCTGAAGATAGTCGACCATGATGAGCCTTACTCCGTGTTGCATTACCAGTCTTCGGCATTTTGCACGGAAGTCAAAAATCGAAAGAGAAGGAGTTTCGTCGATATATAAAGGAGCATTTTCCAATTCGGAAACATTAGAGAATAATCTTTGCCATTCTTCATCATCTAGCGTTCCTTTTCGCAATTTTTCAGATGAAATTCTTGTTTCTGAAGCAATCATCCTGGTGATAAGCTGTACAGATGCCATCTCGAGAGAGAAAAGTGCCATTGGGATTTTATGGCCTACAGCAATGTTTCTTGCCATGGAAAGAAGGAATGCTGTTTTACCCATCGCGGGACGTGCCGCAATAATAATAAGATCGGAATTTTGCCAACCTCCGGTTTCTTTATCAACATCTCTAAAGCCTGACGGGACCCCGGAAAGTCCTTGTTTGTCTTTTAAAGATTTAATCGTGTCAATAGCTTGTTTTACCAATGAATTAGCAGTGTCGAATCCTTTTTTGATAGTTCCGTTGGTGATTTCAAAAAAAGATTGTTCCGCTTTGTCCAGAAGTTCAAAAACATCAGTAGATTCTTTATAGGAAGAATCAATTACATTGGCTGAAACATTGATAAGACTTCTTAGGATATATTTTTCAAGAATAACACGTACATGATATTCAATGTGCGCAGATGAACTCACTCCCATAGTAAGATCAATAATGTAATGATCTCCACCTGCCTGGCTTAGCTTATCTTCTTTTTTTAAATCCTGAATAATGGTCATTAAGTCTACGGGGTGGTTGCCCTCATAAAGCTTTAAAATAGTAGAAAAAATGACTTGATGTCTGGGATCATAAAATACTTCAGGAGTAAGAAGGTCAATAGAATGATCAAGCCCTTTTTTGTCGATCAAAAAAGTTCCGATAACAAGTCTTTCAAAATCCACTGCATTGGGAGGCATTTTTCCATCCGCAATAGATAATTCTTTTGCAAAGTTTCCGTGCGTTAAGGATGATAATGTTTCTTTTTGCGCCATGGTGCAAAGATAGTCTATTTAGAAAATAATTAAAAAATAGTAATCAACAAATTATTAGCAGTTTTTGGAAAATACCATAAACAGAAGGTTGCATATGTTGATAAAAAAATCACCTCAGTCTGAGGTGATTTTTTCAACTATATAAATGGAATTTTATTCTTTATTTTTTACCAATACCCATCCGGAGTATTTTGTTTCGGTGTTATTTTTATCATTTTCATTCCATGAAATCGTATACCAGTATGTTCCTGTTGGTATTTTCTTGCCGAAGGCAGTTCCGTCCCATGTGAAATTTCTTATTTTGTTAGCTTCATGAAGCTTATTTCCATATCTGTCATATACAATGAAGACCAGATTTTTCTTGTATGCTAATGCGGAGTAATCGATTACATCATTAATGTTGTCTCCGTTTGGAGTAATGGCATTGATAAGGTTAGGAACTGTAATCGTGATTTGAGTAGGAATACAATTGAACTTATCTTTTACATATACTTTATTTTCTCCTCTAGGAAGTCCCGAGAAAGTGTTAGATTCCTGCCAATTAACTCCGTCAATAGAATACATATAAGGTGTTGTGCCTCCCGTAGCATAAATACTGATGTTATTATTAGAAATATCAATACTTGAGATGACAGGCTGTTGAGTTGGTTGAACTTTTACTTCCTGAAGTGTAAAACATTTTCCTGTTTTCAATTTTACCCAATAGCTTCCAATTCCAACATTGCTGATCGATTGAGTTGTTTCTCCTGTGCTCCATTCGTATCCGTCGAATCCAGGTCCTGCGTCTAATGTTGTTTTGTCTTCGGCACAGATGGTTTTGTCTTTTAGAACGGCAGATTTAACTGGAGGCAGAACGGTTAAAACAATTTTGGAAATAGCATAACATTGCTTATCGTTGGTTACTCTTACATAAATTGTTGTGTTGCTTGAAAGGTAATTACTAGGATTTAAAATAGCATTGGTTACATTCTCTGCATCAGCTAATGTTTTATAATATTTGATAACTGTATTGGTTGGAAGCGGGTTAGGCAAACCTAAATTAGCAGATGTAAGATCAAATGTTGAGAAAGTTATATTATTATCAATATAACATTCCTTAAGCTCAGTGTCTTTTAATACAACTACCGGGTTGAATAGTAATCTGATCGTTGTTGTTGCCTTGCATCCGAATGAAGAAGTTACTTTTGCATATATTGTAGCTTCTGGTGAAACATAGTTGGTTGGGTTGGTAATCTCATTGGTTTCAGCATTCATATCGGCCGCAGTAGGATAATATTTGATGGTTGCTCCTGTTCCTCCGAATACATTGGCTGTTGTCAAATCGAATTTGGCTGTACCCGCTCCATTATTATTACAGGAATATAAAGTTGCCGTATTAGCAGTTATACCAACATTGACAAATTTAAATTTCCCTGTGATAAAACATCCGTTCATTGGGTTGCCCGGACTATTCGGATCATGGTAGACAATTCTGTAATAATATGTTGTCGTTCCGTTTACAGTAGTTGTTGTAAGAGGATTATTTCCTGTAAGTACATCATTGGTGTTATTGTGATAACTTACCTGGAAATTGTTACTGTTTCCATTGATGATACCTGCTGTAAGGGTCGAAAAATCAAACTGAGTTGGAAGTCCACACACCATAACCTGGCTTGGGTCTGTTGGGTTTGGTCCGGCGATTCCCGGAGAAAGGAAAGGATAAGGAGCCAGGGCAATATCATTGAAAGCTGAAGTTAAGCTCGCTGTCCCGGTCCAGATAAGAGAAAATCCAAAAGTAGATTTACTATAATTATCTACAACTAAATAATAGGTTTCTCCTGCGTTTACATCCATATAAGGACTCCATTGTGAATTGTTGGGACTTCCCGGGGGAAGGTTTAAGTCTAACCCTGTATCTCCTGATGCTCCTGAATAATTACATCTTAGTGGGGTTACAAAAACATGCTGAGCATTTTGTAGTGAAGTACATCCATTAGTTGTAGGACCATACACTGCAAAATCATAATCATCAGTCGACTTATTGGGCTTTATGGTGAATGCAAGTGTACCTGAAGTTGAGACAGTGAAGGTATACCATACCGAATAATGTTCATTAGTAGACAGGCATCCTCCATTTTGATTGAGGACCTCTACAATGTTACCAACACCAGAAGGAGTATAGGAAATATCAGAGTTTCCACAGATTGGGATTGCAGTAACACAATCCGATTGCGAATAAAACGCCTGTGAAATGAATAAAATTAAAAGAAGTAGTATTTTTTTCATTGTTGAAATGATTTTTATAAAACAAAATTGAACTCAAAAAATTTCATAATATTTAATGTATAAACACCAACTCAAAACCCTGTCCAAATCCATTTTTAAAAAATAGAAAAGGAGTTTTTGTGATGGTCTCCATTTTACATTATGGAATGCCGGCTTGTTCTAAGGCTTTACTGATGGAATTTTGAGGCCTTACCCCAAAATTTGTCACGGGGAAGTATGAAATTAGTAAAAGTTTATTCATAAGCGGCTATTTTATAGCAAATATAAAAAATTATTAACGTTAAATTAAAGATTTTGAGATATATTTAATGAAAAGATGATTTGTAATTAATTGTGCTTATGAGTTTATGAAAGCTGAAATTGTGTTCTGTCTATCTTATGCTGATTGATAAAGTGTATTTAATCATTAGGATTTTAGAATCCATTGTGGGTGTTTTCTTACCGATTATTAGAATTTTATGACTAAAAACTAGAAATTTTTTAAATGCATGTTTTTAGAATGAACGCATAAAAAAATCGCCTCAATTGAGGCGATTTTTATAAAGGTGATATCAATTTATTCTCTATTTTTTACTAATACCCATCCTGAATATTTCGTTTCGGTATTGTCTTTATTGCTTTCATTCCATGAGATTGTATACCAGTAGGTTCCTGTTTGAATTTTTTTACCAAAAGCAGTTCCGTTCCATGTGTAGTTTCTTATCTTGTTGGCTTCATGGATTTTGTTGCCATATCTATCATATACAATAAATACAAGATTCTTTTTATAAGCCAGGGCTGAATAATCAATGACATCATTAACGTTGTCTCCATTAGGAGTGATTGCGTTGATGAGATTCGGAATTGTGATGGTAACCTGAACAGGAGTACAATTGAATGAATCTTTTACATAAACTGTATTCTCACCTCTAGGAAATCCTGTCAGAATATTAGACTCTTGCCAATTAACACCATCCTTAGAATACATATATGGAGGAGTACCTCCGGTAGCGCTAACTTTAACGGTGTTGTTTGATATCTCAAGGCTTGAAATAACTGGTAATAAGGAGGCTTGAACTTTTACTTCCTGAAGTGTGAAACATTTTCCTGTTTTCAGTTTTACCCAATAAGCTCCAATACCTATATTATTAATGGATTGGGTGGTTGCTCCTGTACTCCATTCGTATCCGTCGAATCCGGGTCCTGCATCCAAGGTTGTTTTATTTTCGGCGCAAATTACTTTATTCTTTAAAACAGTAGATTTTACAGGAGGTAGCACTTTCAGATTGATTTTGGTAATAGCATAGCATTGTCTTTCATTGGTAACCCTGGCATACATCGTTGCATCATTTGAAAGGATGTTATTGGCATTTAAAATTACATTAGTCTCATTTTGTGCATCCGTTAATGTTTTGTAATACTTAATAACTGTTCCGGCTGGAGTAGGGCTGGGAATTCCAATATTTGCTTTTGTAAGATCAAATGTTGAGAAAGTGATATTGTTTTCAATATAGCATTCTTTAAGTTCCGCTTCTTTTAATGTGACTACCGGGTAGAATTGTAACTGGATCGTTGTCGTCGCCTTACATCCAAATGGAGAGATTACTTTTACATATATTGTAGTTTCGGCTGAAACATAGTTGGTAGGGTTAGTGATCTCATTGGTTTCTGCATTCATGTCGGCTGCTGTCGGATAGTACTTAATGATGGCTCCTGTGCCGTTGAAAACACTGGCTGTTGTCAGATCAAATTTTGCAGTACCTGCTCCATTATTGTTGCAGGAATAAACAGTTGCAGGATTGGCGGTGATACTGGCATTTACAAATTTAAATTTTCCGGTAATAAAGCACCCGTTTATAGGATTATTAGGGTTGTTAGGGTCTTTATATACAATTCTGTAATAATAAGTTGTTGTTCCATTTACCATTGCTGTTGTAAGAGGAGCGTTTCCTGTAAGAACATCGTTGGTGTTATTATGATAGCTTACTTTAAAATCTGAACTGTTTCCATTGAGGATTCCTGCCGTAAGGGTTGAAAAGTCAAATTGAACGGGTAGGTTGCATAACATAATCTGACTTGGATCATTCGTATTGGCGGTAGGTATTCCCGGAGTAAGAAACGGATAAGGAGCCAGAGTAGAATTATTAAAAGGTGAATTTAGACTGGCTGTCCCGGACCAGATCAAAGCAAACCCGTTGGCGGATTTGGTATAATTATCTACTATTAAATAATAGGTTTCGCCTGCAAGTACATTCATATAAGGGCTCCATTGTCCATTGTTGGAGCTGCCGGGAGCTATATTTAAACTTAATCCTGTATCTCCTGGTGTCCCTGAATAATTACACCTTGTTGGGGTGACAAAAACATGCTGTGCATTTTGTAATGAATTACATCCATTAGTTGTAGGGCCATACACGGCAAAGTCATAATCATCAGATTGTTTATTGGGTTTAATGGTAAAAGCAAGTGTTCCTGAAGTTGAAACGGTGAAAGTATACCAAACCGAATAATGCTCATTAGTAGACAGGCATCCGCCATTTTGATTCAGGACTTCTATTATGGCTCCAGGGCCGGACGGCGTATAGGAAATGTCAGAATTTCCACAGACTGGGATAGCAGAGACACAATCGGATTGTGAATAATATGCTTGTGATATAAATAAGATTAAAAGAAATAATACCTTTTTCATTGCTGTTTTTTTTTCGAAACAAAATTTTTCTAATTGTATTGAAACTGTTTTTAAGATGGTTTTGAATATTATTCTCTATTTTTAACCATAATCCATCCTGAAAACTTAAATGAAGTATTCATTTTATCATTCTCATTCCACGTTACGGAATACCAATAAGTACCGGTAGGAATCTTTTTTCCGGCAATTGTTCCATCCCATTTGTATCCGTTGGTTTTATCACCTTGATGTATTTTAGTGCCATATCTGTCGAAAATACTTAATACCAGGTTCTGTTTATCTGCAAGTGCAGAATAATCAATCACATCGTTGATTCCATCTCCGTTTGGCGTAATGACATTAATCAGATTAGGAAGCACTACTGAAACTGAAATTGGATTACAATCGTAAGCATCTTTTACATAAACTTTATGATTCCCTCTTGTGATATTGGTGAATACATTGGAATCCTGCCAGCTTATATTATCCATAGAGTATTTGTAATTGGGAGTTCCTCCGATAACATTTACGGTTAATGTATTGTTTGAAATGTCAATATTAGTAATGACGGGATTTTCTGACGGGTATATTTTTACAGTCTGGGTTGTGATACAATCTCCTGTTCTTAATCTGACCCAGTAAGTTCCTACTCCTGCATTGTTGATCACCTGGGTTGTTGCACCTGTGCTCCACTCATAACTATTGAATCCCGGTCCTGCATCCAAAGATGTTCTCTTTTCTATGCAGATGATTTTATCAATTAAAACGTCAGATTTTACGGGAGGGAGTACAGTGAGGGTTACCTTGGCAACAGAGTAGCATCCATTTGTATCTGTTACTCTTATATACACTACGCCGTTTGGAGCAACATATGCTGTAGGGTTCATGATTTCATTGGTTGCATTAAGTGCATCTGTTAAAGAAGGGAAGTATCTTTTGGTGATGCCGGTTTGGGTTGTTACCGAAGCATTCGTAAGATTAAATGTACCTGTTGATGGATTTGATTCTATAAAACAGGTTCTTAAAGCTGCGTCAGTGACTACTACCAAAGGATAGAAATTTAAATTGATCCTTGCGGTGGCAGTACATCCCACAGGGCTTGTTACCAAAACATAAACAGTATTTGTTGAAGAGGTATATGTATATGGGTTTGTAATTTCATTGGTGCCGGCATTTAAATCGGCCATGGTGGGATAATATTTTTTTGTTCCGGTTCCATTAAATACATTAGCTGTTGTCAGGTTATAGACTGCAGTTCCCACATTATTATTGTTACACATTGTCAAAGTAGCATCATTCGCTGTGATAGCTCCCGATGTAAATTTAAATCTTCCAATTTGCCTGCAGGAATTAACAGGATTGTTGGGATTAGTAGGGTCCTGATAGTGTATGCTATAGTAGTAAGTAGTGGTTGTATTTACAGTTTGAGGTATCGTAATAGGATTGTTTCCTGAGAGCGCGTCATTCTGATTTAAATGATAGCTAACTACAAAATCTTGATTTCCGTTGATAATACCGGAAGATAAGCTGCTAAAATCAAAAACTGCCGGATCTGTACAGACAAGGACTTCGTTGGGATTCGCAGGATTGGCATTAGGAATACCCGGAGGTACGAATGGATGTGGGGTTAGTACAGGATTGTTAAATGGAGTTAATAAAGTAGCGGTTCCTCCCCAGGTCAATGAAAATCCATTAGTATTCTGGCTAAAATTATTGACTAAGAGATAATAAGTTTGCCCCGGTAAAACATCCATGTATTTACACCAATCTCCATTATTTCCTGTGCCTGCACCTGCATATGGGAAAGTCGTAGTCATATTAAGGCCTGTAGCACCTAATGTATATGATGTATTGCATCTAATCGTGTTTCCTTTGTTGTTGCAATTTACATTGGGGCCCCATACATAAAAATCATAATCTGTTGCTGAGGTTTGGAGAGGAGTAATTGTGAAGGTTAAGGTTCCGGCGGTGGCAATTGTAAATCGATACCAGACAGAATATCGTTCTGTAAAAATACCACAATTTCCATCAGGTAATTCCTGAACTCCCGGTCCATCAGGAGTATATGATATATCAGAATTACTACAAACTGTTAATGCTGTAATGCAATCTTGTTGTGCGTATGAAACTTGTGATAGAAATAATATTATTAGAAGTAGTAGTTTTTTTTTCATCAAATATGTATTTTTTGGATGACAGTAGTTGTTTATTTTAAATGCGTTTCAATCCCAAACTGAACATTAACTAATTTTATACATTAGTCTTGAAATAAATTGTATAGTTTGATTGACAAGTTTTTAACCATTACAATGGTTATGATGTTCTATATGCCGAAAAATTACCCGAAATAATCAGGATCTTATAAAAAGGATAAAAGTGTTCATAGCGAAATAATTTTTTATATTCAAATATATAAAAAATATTATTTCATTGCGAATTTATTACTTATTTAGCGTTTGTTTTGAATATTTTTTAATATTAATTGAATTAATATTACGTTTTAAATAAAAATTAGAAAAATTTACTAAATGAAAGCTGGTTTTATGAATGCCTTAATGAAGTAATCATCAAAATTATCAGAAAAAAACTTGTTTAAAATGTATTGTCAGGATTAATATTGCATTTTTCTCAGTTTCGGGTTTGTACTTCCTACGATAAGAGCAATTAAAACAGTCATGGTTCCACCAAATACAACAGAGCGTACTACTCCTAATAACTTGGCCATCAATCCGCTTTCAAATTGACCCATCTCATTACTGGACATGATAAAAATTGAATTAACACTCAAAACGCGACCTCTAATGTGATCAGGAGTTTTAAGTTGTACAATAGTTCCGCGGATTACTACGGATATCCCATCCAGCATCCCGCTCATTACCAGGAACATGAAAGATAGCCAGTATAGTTTAGATAATCCAAAACCAATGATGCAAAGTCCAAAACCGGTCACTACTGCCAATAATATCTTCCCTTGATTTTTCCTCAAAGGAACGATTGATAAAATGGTAATGATACACATTGAACCAATGTCTGAAGCTGCATTCAGAAGGCCAAATCCTTCAGCTCCGGAATTTAAAATATCCGTTGCAAAAACAGGAATCATGGCAACCGCACCTCCAAAAAGTACGGCAAACATATCAAGACATAGCGCTCCTAAAATTTCTTTTGTTTTAAAAATATAGGAAATTCCTTCACGCATACTGTCTGCCACATTAATACTTGCTTTTTTATACTCCGAATGTTGTTGACGAAGTTGCCAAAAGAATAATGATGCAATAAATATTAGAGATAGAATAACGACTAATGTCCACTTTACCCCAACATAGCCGATAAGAAGCCCGCCTATAGCGTGTCCACAAACAGAAGAAATGAGGAATGTTGCCTGGTTAAGAGTAACCGCATTGGGAAGGTTTTCTTTCTTTACAATTTTAGGAATCATAGAGGGAACTATAGGTCCGATAAAAGCTCTGGCTATTCCTGTAAAAAAAATCACTCCATAAATATAATAGGTAATCTGATGACCGGTGAAGTGCATTTCAACATTCAGAAATGCAGGAATAAGAAGAAGTCCAATGAGGAAAATATAAGCATAATTGCAAATGAGGAGCAATCTCTTTTTTTCATTCATATCAATAACATGTCCGGCGTAGAGCGCACAACTTACTGCCGGAATAACTTCCGAAAGGCCGATAAGGCCTATTGAAAAAGGATCTTTTGTTAATTGATAAACCCACCATCCTAACAATGTGGCAAGCATTCTGAAAGCTAAAACAATAAAAAATCTTCCGGTAAGGAGATTCCTGAATTCAATATTTTGTAAAGTTTTTAACGGGGTAAAGGAAATCATGGACAAAAATAGCCCTAAAAATTTATTTAGGGCTATTCATATATTGTTTTTTAAAAGATATATTAAATATATCCTGAAAGATAAAATCTATTTTAGTCCGCTCTTGAAGCACTAATTACTAATGCTGCAACTCCGGCAGCACCAATAATTGTTGCACCCGCTGCAATTCTTGCTTTCGACCTGTCTTTTACGGCTGCTACTTTTGTTTTAGGAATAATGACTTCTGTACTATCTTTTTTACCCGCTGTACCTACTAGATTATCTCCTACGATATTTCTGAAAAATATTTTTTGTTTTGGAGACCCGTCTCTCATAGTTACAACATAAGTTTTCCCCGCTTCCAAATTAGAGTAATTATTCTTTGAAACATCTTCACTATATTTTGTGGTAGCACAAGATGAAATAACAAATAAAGAGGTAAGTAAGGATGATTTTAACAGTACAGATGCTTTCATTATTTTCGTTTAGTTTTTCAAATTTATAATTTTTTCCGAATATACGTTTTTGAAATTTAAAAAATGTCTTTAAAGTTTGTAAATTTCTAATAGATTGGCAATGTTTCTATCGTTGGCTAATCTTGGAGTTTTATTTTGCCCTCCTAGTTTACCTTGTGACTTTGCATATTCATGAAACGCATTTTTACTAAGTTTTATGATGTGAAGCTTCTGTAAAATATTTCCGGAAATCAAATCATCATAATATGTATTTCTATTTCTGAGCTGCTGATCCAATTCATCCCTGAATAACTCTAAGTCTTCAGGTTCTTTTTCAAACTCTATCAACCATTCATGATAAGGTAGTCCTTCTGTAGGGTTTACCTGCGGAGCAAGATGAAATTCGGTAAGCTGAGCCGGATATTTTTCCAAAGTAGCTTTCATTGCTTCTTCCACTTCAAAAGCAATAACATGTTCTCCAAAGGCTGAAGTAAAATGTTTGGTTCTGCCACTTACCAATATTCTGTAAGGCATTTTATCAATAAATCTTACCACATCTCCGATGGAATAAGACCACAACCCCGAATTAGTGGTAAGAATTAGAGCATAATCTTTATGAAGTTCAACTTCTTTTAAAGTTAACCTTCTGGCTCCGGGTTTTCCATATTCTTCGAGTGGGATGAACTCATAGAAAATACCATGATTTGTTAATAACAAAAGACCTTCTTTAGTATAGTCATCCTGAAAGGCAAAAAAACCTTCTGAAGCCGGAAAAGTCTGAATAATATCCACTTTTCCTCCAAGCAAATCTTCCATTTTATCCCGATAAGGTTCGTAATTTACACCTCCTGTCACGATAAGCTGAAGATTGGGAAACAATTGCTTGATTTTTTTTCCATGTTTCTCAGATAATTTTTCAAAATACATGATCAGCCAAGGCGGTATTCCTGAGATCAGGGTCATATTTTCATGTTCCGTTTCCTTAATGATTTCATCAACTTTGGCTTCCCAGTCCTCCATAGTGTTGGTTTTCCAACTTGGGAGACGATTTTTTTGAAGGTAACTTGGAATATGATGGGCAACAATACCGGATAATCTTCCTGTTTTTATTCCAAATACTTCTTCCAACTCAGGACTTCCTTGTAAGAATATCATTTTTCCATTCACAAAATCCGCATTATTCTTTTGGGCAATATAATGAAAAAGAGCACTCTGAGCGCCTGCAATCTGAAAAGGCATTCCTTCTTTAGAAATAGGAATATATTTTGAACCGGAAGTTGTTCCTGAGGTTTTTGCAAAATATTCGGGAGTTTCTGTCCATAGAATATTAGCTTGACCTCTTTTTACTCTTTCGATATAAGGTTTTAGATCTTCATAATCTGCAATAGGAACCCTTTCCTGAAAATCTTTTACCGAATGAATATTCTCAAAGTCATGTTCCCGTCCAAAAAGTGTTTTTTGGGCAGTATTGATAAGAGAAAGCAATAAGTCTTCCTGGTTTTTATCTGCGTTTTTCTTGTATTCCTCTGCTTTTTGGACATGTTTTTTTGCCCAAATAAGCGCTGCATTTTTCTTGAAGAAGTTTAACATGCTCCAAATTTATAAATAAGTATAGAATCTGGAATCATTTTAACTGGGTATGACATAAAAAAACCGATGAAACGAGTCCATCGGCCTTTTTCGAAATTTGATTATGAAAATAACAACTATATGTTTATGTTATGCTTATTTGTTTTCTTTGTATCTTTTGTCCGGAGTCCCGTCTTTTTTCAGATGTTTATTTTCTTTGTATCTTTTATCCGGAGTTCCATCTTTTTTCATTTTTACAGCAGGTTGAGCTGCTTTTACTTCTGCTACTTTAGCTGTTTTGGCTGTCTTTACTTCAGCTGTTTTTGCAGCCTTTGTTTCTACGGCTTTTGTTTCAGCAGCTTTGGCTGTCTTCATTGCTGTTTTTACAGGCGGATGAGCAGTTGTACTTGTAGCGGGAGCAGTCTGTTGTGCAGTGGCAAGTCCTAGTCCTAAGATTAATGACATTGCAGATAATAATTTTTTCATAGGAATTACTGTTTATTTTTGTTTGATTAAAGATATGCAAAAAGCAGGCTAGAAAATTGAGGTTTTGAAACTTAACGAAAGTTTATTACAGCTTAAAAAAAAATTAAAGCATTTTTTTGAAAATAAAAAACCTGTTTCCGTAACGAAAACAGGCATTGGATATATATAATTGGCCAACCTAACGTGTACAGTTGGCTGTCCATGTCTTGCCATCTTTCAGATAAAGGATTTTTAATTCACTGTTATCAATTCTTATATAAGAAGTTGCGGTAGATCCCACCATGACAAGGGTGTGATCTCCTTTTTGTTCAAACTCAATTCCGTTAAGGTCGGGAATGCCATTTGAAAAGCTAAAATTATATTTGGTTCCACTGGCAATTTTTGTTACAAATACGCTTCCGTTATTTGTGCTGATATTGGTATTGCCTCCATCGTTATAAGAAATACTTCCTTTATAGGTTCCTGCAAAGAAATCATTGTTCGTTGGATCATCATCTTTGCTACACGACGAAAAAGATAATGCTGTAAAAACCAACAGCATCAAAACTCCTAAGATTTTAATTGCTTTTTTCATAATATTTTTAATTAATGTTTGGTCGTATTAAAGTTCCAACACTATGCCATGAAGAAAAATTCAATTTTTTTTAACGTGTAATTAAATAAATTAGTAAAAAATTAAGATTTAAATGGGCTAAGTTGTTCATTTTAAATTCGAATGCATTTCAATATTTCATAAAAAGGAAAAAATATCCGTAACTTTGTAAGACGTTTAAACGGTTTCGGAAAACTCCCGAAATCGCTTTTGTCGTTTATACCATTACAATTTATGCAGTTAAAATCCATTAACGAAAAGTTTCTTCCTGATCTGATGCAAAAAGAATTCGGAAAAGAGATTTTTACCCAGTTAGAAAACAATCAGCACCTTGCTGTGAAGGGAAGTGCGGGGTCTTCAGTTTCTATTTTTGTAGCTGAACTTTTTTTAGTTCAAAAGAAAAATATTCTTTATTTGGTTGATGATAAGGAAGATGCATTATATGCCAATACGGAAATGGAAGATCTGCTTGGGAAAGATAAAGTGCTGTATTTCCCGGCAACTCACCTCGAACCTTATCAGGTAGAGAAAACACAAAATGCTAACCTTGTTTTAAGAACGGAAGTTTTAAATAAAATAAATGCCGGAAGATCACCAAGAGTGATTGTGGCTTATGCCGGAGCTTTATCTGAAAAAGTTTTAAAGAAAGAAGATTTCAAGGCAATTTCACATCATATAAAAGTTGGGGATCAATTGGATTTTGACTTTGTTGATGAACTGCTTAATCATTATCATTTTCAGCAATCGGATTTTGTTTCAGAGCCGGGAGAATTTTCTGTACGAGGAGGGATTGTAGACGTATTTTCTTTCTCTTATGAAAAACCATACAGGATTACTTTCTTTGGAAATGAAGTTGAAAGCATTAAAACTTTTGATATTGAAACACAACTCTCGGTAGATAAAGTGAAAGAATTTCAGTTGGTGTCCAATATGAATTTTTCAGTAACAGGAACCAGAGTGTCATTGCTACAGTTGCTACCTAAGGAGAGTTTGGTAGTCTCCAGGAATGGAATGGTTGGAATGCAAAAAATAAAGACATTCTATGAAAAATCATTAGAGAAATATGAAACTTTAAGTAAAGACATAGCTCATAGAACCCCACAGGAGCTTTTTATCTCTGATCAGGAATTTTTATTCGATTATAAAAAATTTAAAACGATTGATTTTGGAAGTGTTCCCATTGAAGGAATCAAAGAAATAACAGAAGTTAAAACAGAACAACTTCCGCAACCTTCTTTCCATAAGAATTTTGAATTACTGATTGAAGACCTTGAAGAGAAGCAAAGCAATGGATATGATACCTGGATTTCTTTTTCAACAGAAAAACAAAAAGAAAGATTGGAGTCTATTTTTGAAGAGTTGGAACATGAGCTTCCTTTTAAAAGTTTTAAATCCGAACTGCATGAAGGATTTGTAGATAACGGACATAAATTATTGGTATACACGGATCATCAGATTTTTGACCGTTACCAGAGATATAAAGCAAAAAATACGTTTGCAAAATCGGAACAGCTAACCCTAAAAGACTTAATGTCCTTAAAAATTGGAGATTATATTGCTCATATTGATCATGGGATTGGAAAATTTATGGGGTTGGTAAAAGTAAATAATGATGGTAAAATTCAGGAATGCTTTAAGCTTACTTATAAAAATGGAGACTTGTTATATGTAAGCATCCATTCATTACATAAAATTTCAAAATATAATGGTCCTGACGGAAAGGAAATTGTTCTGAGTAAACTAGGCTCTCCAACCTGGAAATCCTTAAAACAAAAAACTAAAGCTAAAGTAAAACAAATCGCTTTTGACCTCATTAAACTATACGCTCAAAGAAAAACAGCAAAAGGATTTGCTTATACACCGGATTCTTATTTACAGAACGAATTGGAGGCAAGTTTTATCTACGAAGATACACCAGATCAGGAAAAAGCGACGGTAGATGTAAAACGCGATATGGAAGCAGATACTGTGATGGATCGATTAGTTTGCGGAGATGTAGGTTTTGGTAAGACAGAAGTTGCGATTCGTGCAGCATTTAAAGCTGCAACCGACGGAAAGCAGGTTGCGGTCCTGGTTCCTACTACTATTCTGGCTTTCCAGCATTACAGAAGTTTTAAAGAAAGATTAAAAGATTTTCCTGTTAATGTTTCTTATGTAAACCGTTTCAGAACCGCCAAGCAAAAGTCAGAAACGTTAGAAGACTTAAAGAATGGAAAAGTAGATATTATCATTGGAACCCATCAGTTGGTAAGCAGCTCCGTGAAGTTTAAAGACCTTGGACTATTGATTATTGATGAGGAACATAAATTTGGTGTTTCAGTGAAAGATAAATTGAAAACATTGAAAAACAATGTTGATACTCTTACATTAACGGCAACTCCGATCCCAAGAACATTACAGTTTTCTTTAATGGCTGCAAGGGATTTATCTGTTATCAAAACTCCACCACCCAATAGACAACCTGTAGATACTCAGTTGATCGGATTTAATGAGGAAACACTTCGCGATGCTGTTTCATATGAACTTCAGAGGGATGGGCAGGTATATTTCATTAATAACAGGATTGAAAATTTAAAAGATATCGCAGGCCTCATCCAAAGATTGGTTCCTGATGCAAGAGTGATCACGGGACATGGGCAGATGGAAGGAAAGCAACTGGAAAAAAATGTACTGGACTTTATGGAAGGTAAATATGATGTTCTTGTTTCTACAACCATTGTTGAAAGTGGGGTAGATGTACCCAATGCCAACACCATATTCATTAATGATGCACAAAGATTCGGTATGGCTGATTTGCACCAGATGAGAGGTAGAGTAGGGCGTAGTAATAGAAAAGCCTTTTGCTACCTGATTACTCCTCCTTATGATATGATGACATCTGATGCCAGAAAACGTCTGGAAGCAATTGAACAGTTTTCTGATTTGGGAAGCGGTTTCCAGATTGCAATGAAAGATCTTGAAATCCGTGGAGCCGGAGATTTGTTGGGTGCAGAACAGAGTGGCTTTATAAATGAGATGGGTTTTGAGACCTATCAAAAATTAATGCAGGAAGCTCTTGAAGAATTAAAAGATGATGTAGATTTTGAAAATCTTTTTGAAAATGAGGAAGACAGACAAAAACTTTTTAAATCAGTAAAAGATGTGAATATCGATACGGATTTGGAGCTGATGTTACCGGACTTCTATATTTCCAATACGGAAGAAAGATTATTACTGTATCAAAAGATTGCAGACATTAACAACGAAAATGAACTTCATCAATTTGAGTTAGAATTGATTGATCGTTTTGGAGCATTACCAAAAGAGGCTGTCAATCTACTGAAAAGTGTGTCTTTAAAATGGCTTGCAGCAGACATTGGTTTTGAAAAGATTGTGATGAAAAACGGAGTATTCTTAGGATACTTCCCAAGTAACCCGCAAGATAAATTTTATCAAACCGACCGATTCAGACACATTATTAATTATCTTACTCGAAATCCGGCTGAAGCTCAACTGAAGGAGAAATCTGGTAAAGAAGGTAACCAGCTTATGATGAGAAAAGAAAAAATTAAAAACGTAGATGAGGTGAATGTATTATTAAAAGCTATTATAGGACATCAATAAACATCTGTTTTTCAGAAAATTTAATATTTGACTCAAAAGATAGAAAACATATAAAAACTTAAGTTTTTATATGTTTTTTTGTGATTGTTGTCATTTTTTTCTTTAAAAATATTCATTTATAAGAGAAATACCTTCATTTATGAGGTATTAATATCACTTTTTATTGATTAAAAATAAGCGGTAATCTTCGATCTAGAAGGGAGTTAGAGGCTTATCTGGAATTTTTTAATTTGAAAAAGTAGAGTTATGTAGAAATAATTCTACTTTTATGTGTGATTAATTCTATAGTCTAATGTGTTTATTTCTATGTGTTTAGGTTGTTGTTGGTTCTTTTTTTAGATTCATAATTTGTACCTTTGCAGTCCTTATTATGAAAAAAAATATATATTGTTGCGCAGCTGGGCTTCTTTCTTTCTATGCCACAGCACAGGTGGGAATCGGGACTCCCAGACCAAAGTCTACTCTCGATGTCAATGGAAAAACCACCTTACGAAAAGAACTTAGAGTAGGTGGTACTTCAACTCAAGCTGGAAATGCAGGATTGAACGGCCAGGTTTTGGTTTCCCAAGGAGAAGGTTTGCCTCCGGTTTGGAAATCATTGAATGTTTCCTTTATGGAAGAGGGACAGTACAAATTGATTAATTCGTATTTGTCATCAGATCAGGTAGGTATTGTAACGCTTTCTAATGGAGTTACAGCCGATGGTATCTATAAAAATAGCGTTGGAGATGATATCAATGATATCAGCAAAGGTAAATGGGCAAAAATTACCGGCCTTGAAAATAACTTTTCCATTAAAAATGGAAGAAACAGACTTACTTATCAATTCCAGACAGGAATAGAAATGAAAGCCCCGGTATCTACAACATCGGAAAGTATCAGGTTTACTTGTGGGGTTTTCAGAAATGGAAAACTTGTAGCGGTGCGTCCGGACAGAGTTGCTTCCAATAATAATGCCGGGAAAAGTGGAATTCAGGATTATATTTTTACGCTTAATTATACGGAACTTAATGTTCCTGTGGGGCCACATAAAATCGAAATCGCTTGTAGAAAGATTGACACTTCTAATCTCGGATCTCAGTTCGCGGTAGGACGTAATGTTCAGGATTCCAATGGTACATCTAATGCATTTACTCTGGAATCAACAATGAAGATGGATGTTATTGAATATGTAAGCTATAAAAATTAATTAAACGATGAAAAAAATATTTTCGAGCCTGCTTTTTGCGTCAGGGTTAATCTTGTCCGCTCAAGTAGGTATAAATACTAATGCTCCAAAAGCAACTTTAGATGTAAATGGAGACCTGAATCTCAGAAGTAAAATTGCTGTTCTTGATGAAACAGATAATACTCTTTCTCAGGGAAATAATGACCAACTATTGGTTTCTCGAGGAGAAGGATATACTCCGATATGGAAAACACTACGTATTCCGGAATATGAGCCTAATAAATTTTATTTAATATTCAATAACTCTTTTTCAGATAAGCAGGGAATTAGGTTTGCTTATTATGAACAACCTAATACAACTACTTCCAGAGGTGCTCTCTTCACCAAGGGAGCAGATATTAACAGCCTTCAAGGATTCAAAAAAATTGATGGATTATCACAAACAATTAGTGTATTCAGTACTCAGAGTAAGGCCTATTTTCAATTTGAAACTGTAGTGCAGGCTGATTTTAATTCTAATGGAAGTACAGACACATCCATCGATTATGCATGTGGTATTTTTGTAGATGACAAATTGGTGAATCTAAGACAAAGAAATTTGAAGGCTATCAATTCTCTATATCCTTTCCTTACTCATAATCAGATCGGAATTGTTGAAAATTTATCTAAAGGTAACCATACTGTAAGTGTAGCCTGTTCAAGATTGGCTTCTTATGGGGATATCTATAAGAATTTTGCAATAGGTACAAACACAAGCACAAATATTAATGGGTTTATTGCACAATCATCATTGAAGGTAGATGTATATGAAGTGCCGGAAGTATTCAACCCAATTATTAATTAAAAATCAATTATGAAAAATATATTTTTTATAATCTCTTTACTATGTGCGGGATTTGTAAACGCTCAGGTCGGGATTAATACAGCTTCTCCTGTTAATATGCTGGATGTGAATGGAGATTTAAATGTTAGGAAAGAACTACGAACTGGAGGGACGAACTTATTGAAAGGATCCGCGGGTACGGCAGGTGATATCTTTCACAATAATGCAGATATGCAAGCCAATGATTGGAAGAATATAAAAATTGCTGACGGACAAGGAAGTATGTCTCTTTTTTCTATCAATACAGTTGCAGATCAGACAGGAGTTCAGTTTTCTTACAGTGGATCTTCCACTCCTTACAACGAAAATGATAATTTGGCTGGGAACTGGGCAGTGATTCCGGGAGCTTCTGATACTTTTTCTGTGACAAATGCTAACAATAAAGTAACATTTTCATTTCAAACGACAGCTCAGAAGGTCAATAATTATTCGGCATCGGCGAGTTTTGCATGTGGTATTTTTGTAGATAATAAACTTAAAGCAGTCAGAACAGATGTATTATTAGGAGATAGTGGTGCTTATAAAATCTTTAATCTTAATGCAACATTGACTAATCTTATACCTAAAAATAAATATGAAGTTAAAGTAGCTTGTATCAACAGGGCTTTAAACAGTACAACATTAGGAATCGGTAGAGCTGTTGATTCATACTATCTGAATAGCGATATGTCGCAATCAGTATTGACAACATCGGTATTGCAGCCGTATTAATTTTCATAATAATGCAATAATTAGGAATCTAAAAACGTTATGTTTTTAGATTTTTTTTGTTTATTAAGTCTATTCTTTGTGGATTTGTTGAAATAAAGTACAGTGTATTATCAAAAATTGAATTATATTTGAACGAGTTAAAAAAATCTCTATGGTAAAAAACTATTTTCTTACAATCTTTGCCGGTATTGCTTTTTTGGGGCTGCTGGCTTCATGCAATACAACAGCAGATCCTACAGAATCTATACCGAATCCTGACGATGGTCCGCCACCTAAAAGAATTCTGACTAAAGTAACAGCGAATAGCGTTTCCCAGGAAGAATATACCACTACTTCGGGTGTTTTAGAGCAAGCAGTAGTGAAAAATGATGCCGCATCTAATGTATACTACACAGGTACGATTACTTATAATAACAAGACGATTAAGAAAATCAATTTTGTGAGTTCAGCATCCACAGGAATGATGAAGTATGATTTTGATATGACTTCAGATAGCAAAGGAAATATTTATAATGCATCCTGTGTGGCAACGGCATCTACCTCCGGCGCTTCCTATGTAAGTGATTATATTTTTACGTATGACGCATCAGGAAAACTTACTAAGATTCTTGAAAAAAGAAAGACAGGAGGAATAAGTGCCTACAATGGATTTATTGAAAATGCTTTTGATTATTCTGCAGAAAATATTTCTCAGGTTAAAGTTTCCAAGGGATTACTGAAAATTAACGGAGATCCGGATATGAGCACAGCGGTGTTGTCCCAATATAGTTTCCAAAATTATGATGCTCAAAAAAGTCCATACTCAACACTTCCAAAAGCATTTTTTATCATTCGTGGTTTGATGGATCCTGTTAACTTTTATAAAGCATCTCCGAATAATCCTACATCAATGTATATTAAGCTTCCGGATCCGGCTCCGGGTGTGAATACTGCACAAAGTTATTCTTACGATAACCAAGGTTACCCGGTGATTGAAAAAAATCAAAATGTAACGTTTGCTTATAAAAACTTATAGAAAGAAATCATTATTGATTTTATCAGAAAATAAATAATAATATAATTTCTCTTAAAAAAAATTATATTTGTCAAAAAAATAATTAATTACCAGAAAATGAAACAACTTTTCTATTTTATTTTATTAATAGCAGGCTTCTCTTCGATTCATTCCTGCAAAAGCTTATTAGATGAAGATGGAAATCCTCTTTTAGATTTGAATAATACGGGAGGATTGTCTGGTCCCAGAGCTTTATATAAAGAAATTACAGACAAAGATACATTAGCAATGTATTATTATACTGGTCTTCTTGTGACTAAAGTAATTACAGACAGTGCTTCTGTTACTGATGTAATGTACAGTGGAGACAAGATTAGCCAAATTACTTTTAATGGTTTTTTGGATTTGGATGGAAATGGAAAGTTGGATAAAGATAGTGTATCCTACACTCAGTTGTTTACTTATAAAAACAACAACCAGTTGGAGAAAATTTCTGAGAATAGAACGATTTTCAGAAGACCGGCTCCAGTACCACCCAATCCACCCGGCCCACAAACCCTTCTTAGAAAGGAGAAATTTTTGTATGAGATTAATTACAATACAACAACGGCAAAGCTAGACTCTATCACGATGAAAAATGGTCCGGATGTAGCAGGAATGCCATTTGTGTTCACTAATTACTCCAGAACAAAATATACTTATTTAGGAGATAATGTGGCTAGAGTAGTAAGACATTATGGGCCTATGGCAGTCGGTGCATTGGGAGCTCCTACAAAAAAAACAGGTTATGATTTTCTTGCATATGATGATAAGATTAGTCCATTCACATTATTACCAAATGTTTATAAGATATCAAGACTCTTATCTACACTTTATAATGATAAAGAAAGTTTGATATTATCTCCAAACAACCCTAAAAGGAGGACAATATCAGACCTAATGCAACCGGTTCCAACTCCAATTGTATTGAGTACAAATTATGGTTATGATCCTCAAACCTATATGACAAAAGGGTATGGAGTAAACTATATTTATAAACCGCAATAACATTATTTTTAAAGAATATTTGAACTCAGCCTCTCCAAGGTTGAGTTTTTTATTTTTTATGGCTTAATTTTGCAAAAAATTTCTGATGAAATACTTAATCGTTGGGCTAGGTAATAAAGGCTCAGAATATGAAAATACACGACATAATATAGGTTTTAAAGTTGCTGAAAAAATAACGGAAACGCTTGAAGCATCATTCAATACAGCCAATTTTGGATGGCTGGCTGAAGGAAAATATAAAGGGCGTAAAGTTTTTGTTCTTAAGCCGGATACTTATATGAACCTTTCCGGGAATGCAGTAAGATACTGGATGCAAAAAGAGAATATTCCTTTAGAAAATATATTGATTATCACGGATGATCTGGCACTTCCTTTCGGAACATTAAGAATGAAAGGAAAAGGCTCTGATGCGGGACATAATGGTTTGAAGAATATCAATGAGGTGTTGCAAACTCAAAATTATGCAAGACTACGTTTTGGAATATCTGCAGATTTTACTGCTGGACGTCAGGTAGATTATGTATTGGGCACCTGGAATGAAGAGGAGACGGAAAAACTATCCGAAAGAATTGAAAAATTTTCTAAAGCCAGTCTTTCATTTGTTTTTGCGGGAATCAGTAATACAATGTCTGCATTTAATGGAAAATAAATAGGAAAATGAAATCAATAAATAAAGGCCATCGGATTTCCGATGGCCTTTTGATGTGCTTAAAATTAATTTCCAATCAATTTATCTGAGCTTGTGCTCTTGTTTTTATATAATTTTTTGTAACTAGCTGTAATGCGGGGGTGATTTTTATAACCAGGTTACTGCACCTGTTTCAACATCATAATTAGCTCCCACAATTTTAATTTTACCTTGCTCTTCAAGATTTCTAAGTGTGGAACTCTGCTTACGAATATCAGCAATTGCATTTTTTACATTTTGTTGATTTAGCCTTTCCAACAGTGAGCTGTTTTTTGACGAACGGTCTTCGTCCTTTTCAATCACCTCATTGATGATTGGGTTAAAATGATTGATCAGGTGGTTTAGATTATCCATTCCCATGCCTTCAATTTGAGCAGCATCAAGTCCGCCTTTTAAGGCTCCGCATTTAGTGTGGCCTAAAACCACAATAAGTTTTGAACCGGCAACATTACAACCAAATTCCATAGAACCTAAAATGTCCTGGTTTACAAAATTACCGGCAATTCTGATACTGAAAATGTCTCCTAAGCCCTGATCAAAAATAAGCTCAGCTGAAGTACGACTATCTATACAGCTTAAAACAACTGCGAAAGGCCATTGTCCTTCACGTGTAGCATTTACTTGCTCCAATAGATCTCTGTTTGCTTTAAGGTTGTTAACGAACCTTTGGTTTCCTTCCTTTAGAAAGTCTAATGCTTTTTCAGGAGTAATTGTCGATTGAGTTTCGGATGTATGTGCTTTCATATAGCTTAATTGTTTTTCGAATTTAAAAAATAAAAATAAATAATTGATAATAAATGAGTTACATAGCTCTTTTGTGAGTAATCAGAATGTGAGAATCCTGACTTCTTTCATAATCCCTGTATGAAGTTTTAAAACCTAAAAGTTCTACATTGATGTCTTCTTCCTTCGCACGAATGTTGGCAAAGTCCTGTATCATTTCCAGAACATCTGTTGTAATATACGAAGTATCTCTGGCATCAATTGTTACGGTAGAATTGGGCTTAATATTTTTAAGTGTTTTTTTGATGGCAGCCTTATTTAAGAATGAAACTTCTTCAGCCAGTTTGATCTTAATCCCGTCTGCATCGTCCAGTTTTTCTCGGCTTAAGTAATATGCTCTTTTCATATTTCCCTGCAAAATATAGAAAATAGAGATTGCAAGACCAATTCCGACTCCTTTTAATAGGTCTGTAGCTACAATAGCCACAACAGTTGCCAGAAACGGAACAAACTGGAATTTTCCAAGATGCCAGAAATGCTTGAATGTTGCAGGCTTGGCTAATTTATATCCAACTAAAATCAGTACTGCAGCCAATGTTGCAAGTGGTATAAGATTCAGGATAACAGGAATCGTTAGTACACAAACTAATAATAATACACCATGGATCATGGCAGAAACTTTAGATGTAGCACCCGCATTAGCATTGGCAGAGCTTCTTACAACTACAGATGTCATAGGAAGTCCTCCGATAAATGAACTTACCAGGTTTCCTATTCCCTGAGCCTTCAGTTCAAGATTTGTATCTGTAATTCTTCTTTGCTTGTCTAATCTGTCTGATGCTTCAATACAAAGTAAGGTTTCTATGGAAGCTACAATGGCAATCGTTGCCCCTACGATCCATACTTTAGGATTAGTAAATCCGGCAAAATCGGGCATCGTGATCAGGTTTTTAAAATCATTCAAAGATTGTGGTACAGGTAAAGAAACCAAATGCTCTTTGCCAATAGCCAAAGAACTTCCTGATAGTTTAAAAAGCTCATTGATAAGTATTCCGGTAACTACTGCAACGAGTGCTCCCGGAAGCATTTTCATCCTTTTTAAAGCCGGTATTTTATCCCATAAGATAAGAATGGCTACAGAAACAAGGGTTATAATAATCGCTCCCGGATGAATATCTTTAAGCAACTCACTGAAATAATTTAAATTGATGCCATTATCAAAAAGGGATTCATGTCCTTCATGGTCTTTATCATATCCAAGGGCATGAGGAATTTGTTTTAAAATAATAATAATTCCGATAGCGGCAAGCATTCCTTCAATAACGTTATTGGGAAAGTAATTGGAAATACTTCCTGCTTTTGCAAACCCTAAAACGAGTTGGATTAGTCCTGCAATGATTCCTGCACATAAGAATAACTCAAATGCCCCAAGGTCTGTAATGGCTGTTAAAACAATAGCTGTAAGACCTGCAGCAGGACCTGAAACAGATATATTGGAATTACTAAGGCAACCTACGACAAGTCCTCCTACAATTCCGGCAATGACCCCGGATAGCGGAGGTGCTCCGGATGCCAGGGCAATCCCTAAGCACAAAGGAAGTGCTACTAAGAATACAACGAGCCCGGAAGGGAAATTCTCCTTGATTCCTCCTAATAAAGATGTTTTTTTCATGATATTTTGAAAATATTATAACTGATTGATTGATCCTCAAATAATCAATTATAAAAGATTGGAAAATTAATTTTTAAGCACATGCACGATATTCACAATCAGGGAATGATGTGAATAACGAATAAAAAATAATCTAATTATACTTAAAAATTAAGCTTCCGGAGGCGGAGAAAATATAGTGAGTAATGGCGATAAATGAAAGGAATCATCTACCAGCACAAAAGACACAGCCTGAAGATCAGGTTCGGAAAACTTTAGGTGATCGAATACATCCAAAGGTTTCGGAAGAGTCTTTTCGTAAACAATAAGTGAGGATGGGTGAGAATGTGGTTCTTCTTCATTGATGATTATATTCGTTCTCTGAATATTCCAACCTGCTATCGCAGCAATGCTTGGCAGCGCTGTAAAATTCAGAAAAAACGTTAATATAACAATACTCCAGAATTTCATTTTACATTCTTTTTTAGAAAAACTATTTGGTCTTTCTGCTCATTACCCAATCAGAACCTGTAAGGTTGTAGATCTTTTGGATGTCTTTCAAAGTCTTCTCAAAATCGATCTCCAAATCTATGATTTTACCTGTTCTAAGGTCAAATACCCAGCCATGTACAATAGGTTGCTCTTCTAAAATATACCTTTCCTGTACACAGGCCATCTTGATCACGTTGATGCACTGCTCCTGAACATTAAGTTCTACAAGTCTGTCATAACGTTTGTCCTCATCTTCAATAGAATCAAGCTCAGCTTGGTGCAATCTGTAAACGTCACGGATGTTTCTCAACCAAGGATTTAATAATCCTAAATCCTGAGGGGTCATCGCGGCTTTTACACCCCCGCAGTTGTAATGTCCACACACCACGATATGTTTCACCTTAAGATGTTCTACAGCATACTGAATTACTGCTGTGGAACTCATGTCTAAAGTATTAACAACATTCGCAATGTTTCTATGAACAAAAACCTCTCCAGGTTTTGCTCCCATCAATTCTTCCGCTGTGGCTCTACTGTCTGAACATCCGATGTATAGATAATCAGGGTGCTGAGTTTTAGCCAACTCATGGAAGAAATTCGGGTCCTCTGAAACTTTAGATTCTACCCATTTTCTATTATTTTCAAAAATAACTTCGTACGATTGTGACATAATTTTAAATTTTTTAAAAGGTTTATAATTATTTGTTTCGTTTAAATTATTTTCAAAATCAATAGATTAAATCAATAATCATGCAAAAATATACTTTTTGCAGAAGAATCAATCACCTTTAACAAAGTTTAATATTAAAATATGCTTAAAATCATATGTAATATGCCAGTATACTTTGTTTTAGCGCAGTGGTTTAGTCTTTGATCATTCAAATGTTTAAAAAAACCAATATAAAAATACAAAGTAAATACCAGAATCTATCATTTGAAAATTAAAATATTTTTAATTCTTAAATAAAAAGGAGGCTTTTGACTTCAAATTATTTGGTATTGAGACAACCACTTTGTTATACATCTCAAATTTTATTGTTAATATAACCTTCCGTAGCTATTAATGAAGGGAAAATTTTTCCAGGGTTACCCATTACAACCGAATCTGCCGGAACATCAAAATTGACATACGAGTTGGGAGCAATCAATACATTGTTCCCAATAGTAATATTGCCTACAATAACGGCATTAGAGCCTATCCAGACTTCATCACCAATCACGGGAAATCCTTCATTTTTTCCACGGTTTTGTTGTCCTATAGTAACCCCTTGGGCTATATTGCAGTTTTTCCCAATCTTAGCTTTGGGATTGATGACAAGAGCTCCCCAGTGCCCAAGATAAAACCCTTCTCCAATCTCCGTTTCGGGGTAGATTTGAAAACCGTACTTAATCTGATAATGTCTTAGAGTGAATCTCCAAAACATCCCGGGGATGGACTTTTTCTTATATTTCTGTGCTTTTCTGAAGACATAAATATAATGAAGATTCGGATTGATGCATTTAGCCCAAATTTGAAATATAGAAAGCCATTTGCCGCTTTCTCTATAAAAATCTTTCTGTATTGCTGTGTAATTTGGCATAACAAAATCTTTTATACTTCATCAATAATTTCCTGAAGGCGAGCCACAGATTTTTGTAATACAAATGGAAGGTCTGTATTTTCTATTTCTTTTTCATACTGTCCGGCCAGCTCTTTATGAGAGAGAATTTTTTTCATTCCTTCATAGATTCCCTCTTCTGAATTGGAATTGATAATTCCTAGTTTCCCATCCTGAAGCAAATCTCTTATTCCGGATACGTCTGTAGAAACTATCGGTTTATTCAAAATCAATGCTTCCGCAATAATGGTAGGGAAGCCTTCATGTCTTGAGGACATGATATAGAAGTCTGATTGTTTTACATAAGGGTAAGGATTGCTTCTGAAGCCTAGCATTTTCACTGTTTCCTGAAGCCCCAATTGGTTAAGCTGGGCTTGAATATTTTCAAAATCATAACCATCACCAATGATAATGATCTGATGGTTCAATCCTTCATTAATCAATTTTTTATGGACATTCAAAAGTCTGTCATAGCCTTTTTGAGGATAAACAGTTCCTACAGTAATAAAAGTGGGAAGAGCTTTAGAAAAAGGGAAATCATTAATTTCCATATTGGCCTTTTGTAAAGTATCTTCTTTGTCAATAGGGTTGTAGATCTTAATGACGGCCTGCTTTTCTTTTTCATTTTTTGCAAGCTTTTGCATCTCCTCTTTCAATTTGTTGGAAATTACCAGTATTTTATCAAATTTGAAAAACTGTTTGATAATATCCGGAGTATATTCCTTTAAATTGAAAATGTCATTTTGAATCCAGATTATTTTTTTTGAATCTTTTTGTGGGCTGGATAAAAGCTCTTTATACATCCCATGAATCGCCGCTATTTCTATATCGTATCTTTTATTTTTTAAAATAAATTTATACAATAATGACGGAAATTTTAGAAACATTTTTTGATAAAGCACTCTGAATGCTTTTACCGGAATTTCATGAGGTTTGTTTGTGGTAATCATTTCACCTTTTAAAAGATAAAATAGATTGACCCAAGAGGGTACTTCCTTGATGTACATTCCTGTATATAAATTGATTAGCAGATCAACTTCATATTTGTCTTCCGGA
Organism: Chryseobacterium sp. PMSZPI; assembly: GCF_002835665.1. Classification (GTDB taxonomy): domain Bacteria; phylum Bacteroidota; class Bacteroidia; order Flavobacteriales; family Weeksellaceae; genus Chryseobacterium. The sequence continues at coordinate 883 of NZ_PIZV01000018.1, read as the reverse complement.
AGGTTTTTGAGGAAATTAACCAGAACTTTTTCTGCTCCTCCATGTCGCAGGGAACCAATTCTGATGAGAATTTTCTTTTTTTCAGACATTTATTTTTTTATGGGTTTATAAGTATGAGGGAGGTGCTCTTTTATATAAGCTTCCAGTTTGGGTCTGTCTAGTTCGAGTTCTCGTGGATACATAACATTATTTTTTAATGCCTTGTCTCCATATTCTTCAATGGTGCAAATGAATTTTGCAGGAACACCTGCATACACTGTCCCGGCAGGCATAGAGGTAGTTAAAATAGAACCTGCTCCAAGTACACAGTTATCACCCATTTCAACTCCCAGCATAACGGTAGTATCTGCGCCGAGTAAACATTGCTTTCCGATTTTTATTCTTCCAAATGCTCTCACATCTTCATACTTTTTAAAAAAATGAAGGGCATTATAGCCTCCGTCATGATTAATAAATCTTACATTATTGGAAAACGTAGTTTCATCACCGATTTCAATCAGAAAAGGTTCGGTGCCAAATTGGGGAACTTCTACAAAACGAACATTTTTTCCTACCTTTAATCCTTTAGCAAGACAAATTTTGAGATAGATTCTCTGTATTAGATAGTGGTAGGTTGTATGAACTTTTAAGATGAGGCGATATATAAATATCATTATTATAAATTTGTTTTTCTCCTACAAAGAAAAGAATTTATATGATAAAAATTTCTAAAATAGAATATTATTTACCAGAGTTAGTTCTTACTAATATGGATTTGGAAAGGGAATTTCCTGAATGGAGCTCTGAAAGAATTCAGGAAAAAGTAGGGATTACACAACGCCATATTTCTTCGGAAAATGAAACGGTATTGGATATGGCTATACGATCTTCAGAAAAAATTTTT
>NZ_PIZV01000017.1 GCF_002835665.1 Chryseobacterium sp. PMSZPI | reverse complement strand
CTTGCACCTACTACAACTCTTGATGGGTTCATAGAGTCTTCTACAGCGAATCCCTCTCTAAGGAATTCGGGATTGGAAACGACGTCAAACGGGATACTGGTTTTAGATGATATGGTTTCTCTTACTCTGTCTGCGGTTCCTACAGGAACTGTACTTTTGTTAACAACAACTTTATAATCAGTCATCATTTCTCCGATATCATTTGCTACCTTTAATACATATGAAAGGTCTGCGGAACCATCCTCTCCCGGAGGAGTAGGTAAGGCAAGATAAATAACTTCGCTTTTGTCTAAAGCTTCTTTTAAATTGGTTGTGAAAAATAATCTTTCAGATTGGATGTTTCTAAGGAACATTTCTTCAAGGTTCGGCTCATAAATGGGAACAATGCCGTTTTTCATACCTTCTACTTTCTTTTCATCAATATCAACACAGTATACTGAATTGCCAAGTTCTGCCAGAGTAGTTCCTGTAACTAATCCTACATAACCTGTTCCTACAATCGTTATATTCAAAATGTTTGTTTTTAAAATTCAAAGACAAAAATAATAAAAATACTTTCACTTGCTTCTTTAAATTATTGTAAAAGAAATTCTTTCTATTTGCTTGATAATAAGATAATTTTGCATTTTTGGAAAAAAAGCGTATATTTGCAATGGATTTACGGAAAAAATGGGAAGGCTTCGCAAGAAAGCCTTTTTTCGTACTGTAAATCAAGATAAAAGAATGTATGGAGTTTAAAAAAAGAATTGAAGAATTATTAAATGAATTCCTTGAGACCAGAAAGGATCTTTTTCTTATTGATCTAAAGATTTCTGCAGGGGATGATATTACAGTGATTTTAGATGGTGATAATGGAGTTTCTTTGCAGGACTGTCTTGATGCAAGCCGCGCAATAGAATTTAATATGGATCGTGAAGAACACGATTTCAGCCTTCAGGTAATGTCGGCAGGATTGAGCGAGCCATTATCCACTCCAAGACAGTTCAGCAAAAACATAGGAAGAGAGATCGAAGTGATGTTGGAAGATTCTTCTAAGATTGATGGAGAATTGTCAAAAGTAGATGACGAAAAGATCACACTTGTTTTACGCTACCGAAAACCGAAAGATATCGGAAAAGGGAAGGTAGATGTGGAGGAGGAGAAAGAAATTCCTTACTCTGAGATCAAAAAGGCAATAGTAGTAATTAAATTTTAAAAAAGAAAAAAGAATAGATGGATAATATAGCGTTGATTGAATCCTTTGGTGATTTTAAAGACGAAAAAGGGATCAGTAAGATTGATCTTATGGCAATTATTGAAGATTCACTGAAGACACTCTTGAGAAAGAGATTCGATTCAGATGATCATTTTGATGTGATTGTAAACCCGGATAAAGGAGATTTTCAGATATTTTTAAATAAAACAATTGTAGAGGACGAAATGTCTGAAGATGATGACTTGGAAATTGAAATTTCTGAGGCTAAAAAGATTGACCCTACCTTCGAAGTAGGTGAAGACTTTACAATGGAAATTCCTGTTGCTCAGTTGGGGAGAAGAAATATTCTTACCCTTAAGCAAATTCTGGCTACAAAACTTCAAGAGCATAATAATGCAATGCTGTATGAACAATTCAGAGATAAGATCGGGGAAATTGTAGTAGGAGAAATCCATCATATCCGTCACAAGCATGTGATTTTGTTGGATGATGAAGGGAATGAATTTATTTTACCAAAAGAAAACCAGATCCCATCCGATTTCTTTAAAAAGGGTGAGAATATCAGAGCTATTGTTGAAACAGTAGACTTTAAAGGTTCTAAACCACAGATTATTATTTCCAGAACTGCACCTAAATTCCTTGAGAAGTTATTAGAGCTGGAAATTCCTGAGATCCAAGACGGAACAATTATCCTGAAAAAGGTGGTAAGAATTCCTGGTGAAAAGGCAAAGATTGCAGTAGATGCTTATGATGATAGAATTGATCCTGTAGGAGCTTGTGTTGGAGTTAAAGGATCCAGAATTCATGGGGTTGTAAGAGAGTTGAGAAATGAAAACATCGATGTTATTCAGTGGTCTAAAAACCCTGAGATTTTGGTGAAGAGAGCTTTAGGAAATGTTACTATTAACAAAATTGAAATCAATGAGGAAACTAACTATGCATTAGTTTATACACCTGTTGAAGAAATTTCTAAAGTAATCGGAAAACAAGGTCAAAATATCAGACTGGCTTCTTGGTTGACAGGATATGAAATTGATGTATACAGAGAGTCCAGCGAAGATGATGATGTTGAATTGAAAGAATTTAACGACGATATCGAGCAGTGGATTTTGGATGAATTTAAGAAAGTAGGTCTTACTACTGCAAAATCAGTATTAGATAAAGAAACTGAGAGTCTTTTAAATATGGTTGACCTTGAAGAAGAAACAATCGAGGAGGTTAAACGTATTCTAAGAGAAGAATTTGAAGATTAAAATTTTAAATAAATTTTAATAAACAGTAAAAAAGAAATACTTTAATTTTAAAAATTAAAAAACAGTAAATAATATAGATGCCAAAAATTAGATTAAATAAAGCGGTTAAGGAATTCAACATTTCGATGTCCAGATTAGTAGAATTTTTACAGTCAAAGGGTTTCGAGGTTGAAAGCAATCCTAACGCTCAATTGGAAGAATCGGCATATTCTGCATTGGAGGCTGAGTTTGCTAAAGATGGCGAACAACGAAAGGCTTCCCATGAGGTGGTGATCACTAAAGTTCCGGAAGAAAAACTGGAAATTGAAGAGAAGAAAACCCCTGAAGTGATAAGAGCTAAAGCAAATAAACCAGAAACTAAGATTTTAGGTAAAATAGATTTAGACCCTGTTAAACCTGAAGTTGAAGAAACCCCTGCTGCTCCTGTAGCGACACCGGTGGAAGAAAAGAAAGAAGAAATAGTGAAAGAAGAACCGGAAGTAAAAGCTGCTCCTGAAAAGCAGGAATTTAAAGTTTTGGATAAAATTGATTTGTCTCAGATAGAATCTAGAAATAGACCTGTGAAAAAAGACAAACCAAAAATTGAGGAGAAAAAAGAAGAAGAAAAACCGGTTGAACCTGTAAAAGAAACTCCAAAACCAGTGGTAGAAGAGAAAAAAATAGAAGCTCCAAAAGTGGAAGCTGAACCTGAGAATCAGGAACCTCAAAAAATTGAAACTGTTTATCAGAAACTGGACGGTCCTAAGATCGTGGGTGAAAAAATTGACTTAACTCAATTTGCACCAAAACCAGGAGCTGGTGCTAAGAAAAAAAGAAAGAGAATTGAAAAACCCGGAGGTCAGAATAACCAACAAGGCCAAGGGAATAATCAAAATTCTGGAAATAATAACCAAGGTGGCCAGGGCCAAGGAAACCGTCAGCACAATAACGGTGGACAAGGTGGAAATCGCCAAGGGCAAGGTGGACAAGGAAATCGTCCTCAAGGCCAGGGAGGTCAAGGTGGAAACCGTTTCGGAAATAACCAGGGAGGAAATCGTCAAGGTGGCCAAGGTGGTGGATTCAAGAAAGGCGGTCAAAACAACAGACCTGGTCAAAGAGTGATGCCAGTTGAATTAACTGATGAACAAGTTAAGAATCAGATCAAAGAAACATTAGAGAAACTTACTAATAAAGGAGGTAAGTCAAAATCTGCAAAACACAGAAAAGACAAAAGAACTTTCCGTAGAGAACAGGATGAGCGTCAACAAGAACTTGAGGCACAAGACAGAACTCTTAAGGTTACAGAATTTATTACAGTAGGTGAATTAGCGAGCTTAATGAACGTTTCGCCAACAGAAGTAATTTCTGCATGTTTCTCACTTGGGGTAATGGTTACCATGAACCAAAGACTTGAAGCTGATACCTTATTACTAGTAGCAGATGAATTCGGTTATAAGATTGAATTCTCTGATGCGGATCTTGAAGATACAGATGCAGAAGATGAAATCGATACTGAAGAAAGCCTGCTATCAAGAGCTCCGGTAGTTACTGTAATGGGACACGTTGACCACGGTAAAACTTCATTACTGGATTATGTTAGAAAAACTAACGTAATTGCAGGAGAGTCCGGAGGTATTACTCAGCACATCGGGGCTTACAATGTGAAATTGGAAAACGGTCAGAGAATTACATTCTTAGATACTCCGGGTCACGAAGCCTTTACGGCAATGAGAGCAAGAGGTGCCCAGATTACGGATATTGCAATTATCGTAATTGCTGCCGATGATGATGTAATGCCACAAACAAAAGAAGCAATTGCTCACGCACAGGCTGCAGGAGTACCAATGATTATTGCTATCAACAAGGTAGATAAACCAAATGCAAACCCTGACAACATTCGTCAACAGCTTTCTGGATTGAATCCTCCGGTTTTAGTGGAAGAATGGGGTGGAAATGTTCAAGCTCAGGAGATTTCTGCTAAGTTCGGTAATAATGTAGATATGTTACTGGAAAAAGTTTTATTACAGGCAGAAATGCTTGAACTAAAAGCTAATCCGGATCGTTCAGCTAATGGTGTTGTTATTGAAGCTTCTCTTGATAAAGGAAGAGGTTATGTGGCAACAATGTTAGTACAAACCGGAACTTTAAGAGTAGGTGACTATGTAGTAGCAGGTAAAAACCACGGTAAAGTAAAAGCATTACTTGATGAAAGAGGGAAAAACCTCGCAGAAGCAGGGCCTTCTATTCCGGCAACTATTTTAGGTTTGGACGGAGCGCCTACAGCGGGTGATAAATTCCGTGTCTATACTGACGAAAGTGAAGGTAAAGCTATTGCTAATAAGAGAGAGCAGCTACAGAGAGAACTTTCTATCAGAACGAAAAAACATACAACGCTTGAGGAATTAGGTAGACGTATTGCTTTAGGTGAGTTCAAAGAATTGAATATTATCCTTAAAGGTGACGTGGACGGTTCAGTAGAAGCATTATCTGACCAGTTGCAAAGATTATCAACAGAAGAAATCAGCGTAAAGATTCTTCACTCGGGTGTAGGACAAATCACGGAATCTGATATCAACTTAGCGGCAGCATCAGATGCCATTATCATTGGATTCAACGTAAGAGCTGGTGCTAATGCAAAAGAGCTTGCGGATCGTGAGGAAATTGAAATCAGAACATATTCTGTAATCTATAAAGCGATTGATGAAGTTAAGGAAGCGATGGAAGGAATGCTTTCTCCGGAAATTCAGGAGCAGGTTATTGGTAATGTTGAGATCCGTGAAGTATTTAAAATTTCTAAAGTTGGTTCGATTGCTGGTTGTATGGTTCTTACCGGAAAAGTTACAAGACAGTCAAAAGTACGTCTGTTGAGAGATGGAATTGTGAAATTTGATGGAGAATTGGAAAGCTTGAAGCGCTTCAAAGATGATGTGAAGGAAGTAACCAAAGGTTATGAATGTGGTCTGAATTTGAAAGGCTACAACGATATAGAAATTGGAGATATTCTTGAAGTTTACGAAGAAGTAGCAGTTAAGAAAAAATTGAAATAATTATATCCTAAATATGTGAAAACCACTTTTTTATAAAGTGGTTTTTTTATTTTTAATACTTTGCTAATTTATAATTATTCTAAATAATATTATTTGCATTATTGATAATCTGTTAAGATCGAGTATTCTTGCAAATAAATTATTTTTTATTAAATTAAAATTACTTATCGTTGTTGAATTTCATTTATTTGATTGAAAATATGAGTTAAATGTTAAAAAAAAGCGATATTTAAACTGTGGTGTTATTTGTGAATATTAATATTTATTAACATATTTGCTTATTAAAATATATTAAAATTTGTTAATATGAATGTTAAACTACGTGTATTGACAGCTGGTGTGCTGTTTTTTACAGGCCAAGCTGTGTTTGCTCAAAAAAAACCAAGCGACACTTTAAAGCATAAAGAGGCTAAAGAGACAAAAATTGATGAAGTTGTTGTATTGGGGTATAGTAAAGTGTCAACAAAGGCGAAAGATGTAACAGCTTCTACAACTGTTACTGCGGAGAAGTTTGAAAATCGACCTACAACTTCTTTCTTGAACTCTTTACAAGGTGAAGCTCCGGGGTTGACAATTAATTCAACTTCAGGTCAGCCAGGATCTGGTAAAATTGATGTAATTATTAGAGGGGTAGGATCTTTAAGTGCAGGGTCTGAACCTTTATATGTTATTGACGGTATTATTTCTAATGCAACTCAGTACAGAAACTTAAATGATAGTGATATTGAATCTGCTTCAATTCTTAAAGATGCAGCTGCAACATCTATTTATGGTAACAGAGCTGCAAATGGAGTTATTGTTATAAATACTAAAAGAGGTAAATATAACTCTCCAATGAGATTTTCTTATAATGGATTTACTGGGGTCAGCTTCTTACCAAAGACTGATTATAATATGTCCAATACCCAACAAATATTAACATTAGAAAAGAGAGCAGGTGCTGGTTTGGGAGCTACTCTTACGGATGCTCAAATTAACAACTATGCTGTAAATACAGATTGGAGAAAAGTCTTCTTTAATGCTGGTTTTACCCAAAAACATGATGTCGCTATGACTGTAGGAGGACAGAATGTCAACTTGTATTCATCGTTAGGGTATTTTGATCAAACAGGTATTGTTTCTAATGTTTCAGATTTTAAAAGATTCACTTTTAGAAATAATTTAAATGGTAAATCTGAAAACGGTAAATTTACTTATGGTGCTCAAGTTGCTCTGTCATTCTCAAAAAGACATCAGCTTGATGAGGAAACTAATGCTAATATTAGTAATAACTCTATTCAGAACCCATTACACGGTGCTAATGCCGGACTTCCATATTTACAATCAGGAATTTATCAAAACGGATGGCAAGTATATGATGCTATAGGAACTAATTTTGATGGAGGTAAGAATATATATTCCCTTGAGGATGTGTTAAGAAAAGGTTCCATGCCTAATGAAAGAACGGAAACAGGTATTGTCGCAAACATTAATTTAGCTTATAAATTAACTAATTATTTAACGCTAAATCACAAATCTGGAGTTGATTATAAGTATCAAGAAACTAATTTTGCAAGAGCTCCTTGGAATTATTTAGCTATTGCAACAGCTGCAGGAGGAGCCAATGCAACAGTAAATCCTAATCCGTTTGGAGGTATTGAGGACTTTTCAAAAACGAGAGAATTTAATTATAATGCTATCACAAGTTTAAACTTTAATAAGACTTTTGGAGATAAGCATACTATTAATGGAGGTGTTTATTTGGATTATCTTAAGGTAATTTACAATGGAACTTCTCAAAGAAGAACTGGTTTAAATCCTATAAACTGGGTATTCGGAGCAGGAACTGGCTATGTAGATCCTGTATACTATGCTAACCCTAGTGGAGGATCACCAATTGTTTATTACGTTCCTAGTGCGTCAGCTAGTAAAATTAAGGCTGGAGCATTGGCTTATTTTGCTACCGTAGATTATGACTATGATAGTAAATATGGAGTAAGTGCATTGATAAGAAGAGATGGGTCATACAGATTCGTTTCTGAGAATAAATGGGCCACATTCTGGTCTATTGCAGGAAGATGGAATATTGATAAAGAAAGCTTCATGCAAGGATCTATATTTGATATGTTAAAATTAAGAGCTTCTTATGGTGAGCAGGGTAATCAGAATATTATTGCTGTAACTGCTGGAAATAATCCAATGCTAGTGGGAACTAATCTTGTTAGAGATACTTATGTTGCAGGAACTGGTTATAATAATATTGCGGGAGCATTAGGAGTTGGGGTTTTCGCTAATCCTGACGTAAGATGGGAGCGTTTGGCACAAACAAATATTGGATTAGATTTCAGATTATTGAATAGAAGATTAGAAGGAAATATTGATGTATATGATAAAACAACAAAAGATTTATATAATGATATAAACTTATCAGCTATTACAGGGACAACATCAATAAAAGGTAATAACGGTAAACTTCAAAATAGAGGGGTAGAGGTATTGTTAAGATATAATATCATTCAAAATCAAAATACTAAATTATCAATCTATGGAAATACAGCTTATAATAAAAACAAGATCTTATCTCTAGTTAAGGATGATATTGCAGGATCAACTAGAAATGTTGTGGGTGGGCCTGTTGATCAGTGGTTTTTAGCACCGTATTTAGGAGTTAATCCAGCTAATGGTCAGGCTCTTTATGAAGATATTAATGGTAACCCAACAGAGACTATTAATAATACAACAGATGCAAGAGCTACAGGTAAAAATATGTATCCTGTATGGAGTGGAGGATTTGGTTTAAACTTTGAATATAAAGGTGTTTTTGTTGATGCTCACTTTACTTATCAGGCTAAAGTTTGGAAATATGATAATGCAATGCAATGGTTATATGATCCATCAAGTATTGGTACTTGGAACCAATCTGCAGACATGTTAAATGCTTGGTCTCCTACTAACGTAACAGGAGATATTCCTTCTTTAAAAGCAACAAACCTTCAGTTACTGGGCTACTCAGATAGATTTTTAAAAGATGCTTCATTTGTAAGGTTAAAAAATGTTTCAATTGGATATTCTTTACCTAAATCGGTTCTTCAGAATACTTTTGTTAAAGGAATGAAGGTATTCCTTCAGGCTGAAAACTTAATTACATGGACTAAATGGAGAGGGTATGATCCGGAACCAAACTTCACATATTCTTTGTCAGTTTATCCAAATATGAAGACCGTGAGTTTAGGTGCAAATATTGAATTCTAAAAAAGTTATAAAATGAAAAAAATAAAATATTTAATATATGGTGTTGCTATTGCTTTTTCTCTATCTTCTTGTAAAGATGCAATTGATATCGTACAAGATGGGGAATTGACTGAGCAGGTAGCCCTTCAGAAAGTTTCTGATTTGAGATCTTTTTTAAATGGAAATATATATGTATCATTCGATACAGGAAATGAGATACAATTGACATCTGCGTTTACTGATGAAGTAGGTATAACACCTGGAAATTCAGGCTGGTATTTTGCAGAGCATAGATATATCTTGAATAGTGCTACTGGGCAAGTAGCAGGGATATGGACTAATAGTTATTTAACAATTAACCGTGTTAACAGATTGTTGAGAGCTGCCACTACAATAACTCCAAAAACAGGAGAAGAGGCAGAATATAATTCTATTTTAGCAGAGGCAAGAACTTTGAGGGCACTTGCATATTTAAGATTGGAATCTTATTTTACTACAAATATGGCCGATGATAGTGCATTAGGTGTAATTTGGGTAGAAGGAGTTCCTCAGATTGATGCTCAACTTCCGAGAATCTCTAATGGTGAAATCTATGCTAAAATCGAAAGTGATCTAAACTTTGCTGAAGCAAATCTTAAATCAGGAAATACATATTATTTTGTAACGAAGAACTTGATCAACGCTATCAGAGCTAGAATGTATGCATATAGAGAAAAATATACTTTAGCAAAACAATATGCTCAAGCTGTAATTAATGGAGGCTATACCTTAGCTGCAGCAACACCTATGCCTGCAAATCCAGGAAGTGCTTCGTTTAATACATCTTTTTATTCGGCATCTACAACAAATCCATATAGAAAAATGTGGGCCGATGCTGCCCAAGGGGAGATTATTTTCGCTTTAAGCAGACCATCTGCTGGTAGTTGGGGGAATGTGGCGAATCTTTTTACTACAAATACTACCGATCTTAATGGTTCTCCGCTTTTAGATATGGGAAGAAACCTATTTAACTTAATGGATCCTACTTATGATGTGAGAAGATGGGCATTTATAGATCCAACATCTTTGGTAAGTGCTACATATGATACTGATCCGGATTATAGGTTTACAGATGTATTAGTGATTGATAAATATCCAGGTAAAGGTAATACGCCACTTAGAAATGATATGAAAGTATTTAGACTTTCTGAAATGTACATGATCCTTGCGGAAGCTGCTGTTGCTGAAAATAATTTACCTGAAGCTGCTGCTAATGTTAAAAAGGTAAGAGATGCAAGAAGGTTTGCTGGAACAGCACCTGCATTATCTTATTCTACACAACAAGAAGCATATCGTGATATTTTAAAGGAAAGAAGAGTAGAATTCTGCTTTGAAGGATTTAGATATGTTGACTTAAGAAGATTAGGTAAAGCTACAAAAGCAAATGTTAGTATTGATAGAAATCATACAGACGATATTGTAGATACACCACTTACTTTAAGTATTACAGATTATAGATGGACAATGCCTATCCCTCAAACTGAAGTATTAGGTAATCCTTCTATTGTTCAAAATCCTGGTTATTAATCTTAATGAAAGTTATAAAAATGAAAAATATATTTAAATTTCTTTCGGTTCTTATCGTTTTTGGTCTTACTGTTATAGCATGTAGGTATGATGATGAGCCGAAATATGGAGGGGATTCTTTATTAGAATTCGATAAAACAGAGCAGACTGCAATTGTTGTTTTAAATACCAAAAGTGTAGATTATCTGGTTACTTATGGTGTTGTTAAGCCTGTTGATCAAGATAATAATGTTGAATTGGTATTTGATGCTAGTAAATCTACTGCTGTTTTAGGTACTGACTTTACCATTGTTAAAGGAACTGATGTTCTAAAATCTGGGACTGCATTGGGGAATTTTAAAATTAATGTTAAAGAAGCTGGAGCTGAAGCAGGAAAAACGGCTGTTTTTACTCTTAAATCTAATTCTTTACATAATGCTACATTTAATCAACAAGTTGTAGTTACATTTAAACTTTCTTGTCCATTAACAAACTTCCCATTAAAATATGATGTAAATGTAATAGCATTTGGTGACAACGCTCCTTCTCACCAGCAAACATTAACACCTGTAGCTGGTACAACTAACCAGTTTAGAGTTAATTCATCATGGGGGCCAATGTTTGTTGCTTGGGCCACTGGAAATTCAAGTTATAATAATCAGTATCTTCACCCAGGGGTAATTACAATTACTTGTAAAACTGTTACATTTAAAAGTGATGTGACATATGGGAAAGGAGGAACAGGTACATATGATCCAAATACAGGTGTTATAGATATGGTGGTAGGACAGTCTTTATTCACTGATCCATTCACTGCAAGATGTATTTTTACACCTCACTAATTAGTTGATCGAAGAGTTTTCTTCACGTGATTTTATATGTAAATCGACTTTAAATTAGAGTATTATAATATTACAGCCACTTCTTGGGAGGTGGCTGTTTTTTGTTGGGGCGTTTTTTTGATTTGTGTAGAAATAAATGGACTTCATTTATCTCATTCAATATGTATGTCTATTTCTTTGATATTAAAAGTTTACTTTTATTGCAATAGAATACTCTCTTCAAATAATATTTAAGCCAAAAGACTTATAAAAAAAGATTCATTTTATAGAAAATGAATCTTTTTTAAGTTATTGCTGATTAAGAAAATTGACGAACTTGATTAAATCATCTTCTTTGTCAATTTTAATCTTATTCGATTTGAAAAATTTATTTAGGACTTCTTTATTTTCTGGAAGTTGGGTAATAATGTCTTTAGGAGATTTAAAATTACCAACAAGGTGATTATCTGTTTGTATATAATATGCGGGTTCTAGAGTTCTAAACATAGCAGGCTGATCCGTTTGATATGGAGTAGGTGCGGGAATGAAATCTACAAACTTTGTTTTTACCTTTTTGTAAAGAGAATATTTACCTTTAATTATTTCAAAATAGTACTCTTTGGAGCCACTGGCTCCATCTAAAAGAACTAAAGTGTTTTTCGAATTCCTAAATGTAATTCTTGAAAAAGTGTCAGTTTTTGGCAAAACCATTACCTCCTCGTTTTTTTTAAACTCTATTTGATCGTTATATGTATTATATCTTATTGGAACATCTTCATAATTTGGAGATACGGAGGCAACTGAGAATTGCTTGTCATAATATGCACTCCCCTCTATTTCGTCATAAGTTAATTTATCAGATTTTTTACTGCCAATTACAGAATTATTACTTGGAACAAGACCTGTTCCGTATAAAGATAATAATGTTTGTGAGTTATAACATGAACAAATAAATAAAAATACTCCAATTGAAATAGTTTTCATAAGGTAATGATTAGGATTGTTTGTGAATTTACAAAATAATTTTAATAAAATTATATGTTTTTAAATTAAGCTAAAAACATATATTCAGAATTTTTAATATTTTACTTAATTTTTATGAAGGAAATTAAGTGGGAATTTCATGTATTTTTACAGATGTTTTACTTGTAGATAGCGAATGTAGCCATACGTGATAAGACTGTAACCAGATATTATTGGTAGAATTAGAAATGACAGATCATACTTATCTTCTATGAAAGTGACACTTTTTAAAATAAAGCCATTTCTTTTTTTTCTTATTTTTGCCTTACAAAAGTCAACAATGAAGTATATCCTTTTCATAATCATCTTCTTTAGTTTAGCAGCAAATGCTCAGATCAAACCTGAAAAACCTTTGCAAAAACAAGAAGACACTCTGGTCATAGATTCCGGAAAAAAAGATTCTTTAAAAATTTTCAAGCCAACAATTAATGATTATCAGTATCAGACACAGTTTTCTGAAAAGAAAGTTTTTGATACGGTGATGACTTTTGACAAAACATATATTTTTACACAGCAAAACAACAAAGATAACTTTGGAAAAGTGCAGCCTGCAAATATTGGTTCAGGCTACAATCCGCTTATCTTTGAAGTGAATGAAGAACAAAATCTTTCTCTATTGCCTACCAATAAATCCTATATGATTTTGGGAGCAAATGATGTAAAATATTATGATGTAAAAACACCAACAGCATCATTTATTTACCATAATGCCATGAGAAATGGGGCTGCGCTAAAATCTACGTATACTCAGAATATTGGAAAAAGATTCAATTTCGCTCTTGAATATATGGGGTTACGTTCTCAAGGCCTTTATAGAAACTCATTAGCAGCGAATAACAATACAATCTTCTCCGGGCATTATGTTTCAAAAAATGGGAAATATGAGCTTTTTGCCCACTATCTGCATCAAAATGTAAACAATCAGGAAAGTGGAGGGATCACTGAAGATAATTTATTTCAAAGTGGTGACAGTAATTATAAAAACAGACAAAATGCTCAGGTGAATCTGGCGTCTACCAGTTCACAGTTCGCCTACAGGAGATATTATTTGAGCCATCAGTTTACCCCTTTCAATTCGGAAAAATTTCCTTTCAGTATCAGGCATACGATTTTTCATCAGGGAAATAAATACTATTATAATCAGGGAGCGGCGGAACGTTACTGGTATACAGATCCAACAGATTTGATTGACGGATTTCCGTTAACAACAAAAAAATATTCTGAAAATCTTAGCAATACCGTAAGCTTGGTTTTTAATAATGAAAAATTCAAACTAGATGCCGGAGTACGTTATCAGGTGATTAAATTCGGAATTAAAGATGTTGTTGCAACTGATGCCCCTTTCCCAAATGAGCTTAAAGAAAATAGAATTGGGGCAGTAGGTAATTTGGAAGTAAAACTTTGGGACAAAGTTCAGCTTAAATCATTTTTAGAGTTTTCAAATGGAAGCCAATTCAAGAGTTATCTTAAAACGACCAATAATCTGACATTTGAACCTATAAAAGATTACTTTGTTAATGCAAAAGTGAATTTTCAAAGCGCTTATCCGTCATTTAATTATTTATTGAATACATCGGTTTATAGCGACTTCAATTATTACCTTGAAAATGCAAAAAATCAATCGGTAATGGAAATTGGTGGAAGCCTGAATTTGAAATGGTTTAAAACAGAACTTTTTGCCAACTATTTCAGAATCGATAATTATACTTACTTAGACAACACTGGAAACCCAAAACAAAGTGAGAGTTCATTGAATATTTCTCAGATCGGGGGTGAAGCTACATTTAGCTATGGTAAATTCCATTTAAATACAAGATTGCACTTTCAAAATACTTTAACCAATAAAGAATTACTTCCTTTACCAGGTTTTATCGGAAGAGCAAATTTCTTTTATCAGACAAGAGCATTTAAAAATGCAGCAGAAGTTCAGGCTGGATTGAAAGTCTATTATTTCTCTAAGTTCGCCTCAAGAGATTATTTCCCGGTTCTTAATGAATATATTCTTCCTAATGCAAACTCTTTCTCTATAGGAGGGCAACCCATTATGGATCTTTATATTAATATGAAAGTTAAAAAAATGTTCTTCTTTATAGAGGGCCAACAAATCGGAACTGTTATTTCTAATAATAAATCATATGCATTTCCACATTATCCAGTGTATGATTTCAGATTAAACATTGGAATCGTGTGGTATTTGTTCAACTAAAAATAGTACAGGTTGAAAACAATTAATAAAATATCATTTAGCGATATAGAAAGCATACCTCAATTGATAAAAGATTTTTTGAATCAAAAGATTGAGGGTTTTGAAAATAATACATTTTCTTTAGAACACTTTAACCATCAGATTCAATTAAAAAAAGAATCTTTCTCACTAGATCAAAGAGAGGTTATCTCGGATGTATTTGTAAAACAACTTTCAGATCTTACTTTATCTTCAAAGCAAAAAGAAAATCTGGATAACCTTACATTACCTAATACATTTACGATTACTACAGGGCATCAGCTGAATTTATTCTCAGGGCCTGTATTCTTTGTTTACAAAATTTTGCAGACCATTAAAACCTGCACGTATCTGAAGGGAAATTTTCCGGATTTTAATTTCGTTCCGGTATATTGGATGGCTTCGGAAGACCATGATTTTGCTGAGATTAATCATTTTAAAACCGAAAATAATTATTACGAATCTAATGAAAAGCCTGGCGGACCGGTAGGAAGAATTAAAATTAGTGATACTTATTTTATTTCTGAATTTGAAAAAGAGTTTAAGGACTCTATTTTTGGGACAGAATTAATTTTGATGTTAAAAGAAGCCTATAAAATTGGAAATACTTTAACTCAGGCTATCAAGATTTTGGTAAATCGTCTTTTTTCTGAATTTGGATTATTGATACTGGACGGGGATTCTAAAGAACTTAAAGAGCAAATTAAAGATGTTTTTAAAGAAGAACTTCTTCACTTTAAGCTACAAAAAGAAACAAAGAGTAAAGTAGATTTTCTAACGAAAAAATATGGTAAAGTTCAGGTAAATCCACGTGAAATTAATCTTTTTTATCTTTCAGAAACAAGAGATAGAATTGATTTTAATGGGGGAAAGTACAATATAGTGGATACTCAGTTGCAATTTACTCAAGAAGAAATAATAGCAGAATTGGACAATCACCCTGAAAAATTCAGTCCGAATGCATTGATGCGTCCCGTGTATCAGGAAAAAGTATTACCCAATCTGGCTTATATTGGAGGGAATGCAGAAATTATGTATTGGCTGGAACTTAAAGATTATTTTTCGACGATCAATATTCCCTTTCCAATTTTGATTCCAAGGAATTCTATGCTTTTCCTAAAAGAGAAAACATTAAGGAAAATAGATAAATTAAACCTTAAAATAGAAGATTTCTTCCACAATTTTACAACAATTACCAATCAGGTGATTTTGAAAGATAATGCCATTTTACAATTATTGGATGAAAAAGAAGAACTTCTGATTAAGAACTTTTCAGAATTGAAATCCATAGCTGAAACTACAGAAAAGTCATTTGGAAATATGGTGACGGCTGAAGAGGTGAGACAACTCAAATCTTTTAAAAGAATGAAGAAACGATTGCTTCATGCAGAAAAGATTAAGCAAAACGAATTACTGGAAAGACTTGAAAATCTGTTTTTAGATGTACATCCTTCCAAAACTTGGCAGGAAAGAGTTTACAACTTTTCTGTACTCTTTTCAGATTTTGGGTATTCATGGCTTGAAAATTGTTTGGAAGAGATGGTGGTTCAAGAATCCAAATTAATAATTGTTGCCATTTAATTTTAAAGGAGTATTTTTGTAAATTATAATTATCTAATATGATAAAGAGGTTTTTTATTCTATCCAGTTTATGTATGGTTTTAGGAGTTTCAGCTCAGAAATCGCATACCGTTGTACAAGGTGATAACCCTTACAATATTGCAAAGAAGTATGGAATGACTGTAGATGAATTGTTGAAGCTAAACCCAAAGTTTAAAGACGGAAAATTAGCTATTGGAGATGTTTTAACAATAAAAGCAGATAAAACAACTCCGGCAGTTACTAAAACTGTTGTGGCTGAAAAAGCAAAAACGGCTCCAAGTTCAGCACTTGGAAAAATTGTTTTGCAACCAAAGCAAACCATCTATGGGATTACAAAACAATACCGAATTTCTGAAACTGATTTAAGAAAACTGAATCCCGAATTGGATTCCCACATGAAAATTGGAGATGAGATTACCTTACCTCTTGCCAGTATCAAAAAATACGGTGACAGCCAACAAGTGATTGCTACTGAAAAACCTGTAGAAACTCCCGTTGAAAAACCTGTAACACCAACTCCTGCGTCTGCTGACACAGAATCCTATGTGGTTCAGGCAAAAGATAATTATTACAGAATTACAAAACAGTTTGGAATTAGCCAGCAAGATCTTTTTGCTTTAAATCCGGGATTGGAAGAGAAAGGATTAAAACCGGGTGAAACTATTAAATTAAAAAAATCCAATACAAATTCTGTTGCAGAGCCGGTAGCAGGTTCAAAAGAGAAAATGGATTCCGGAAATACTTCACCAGCAGCTTCTAATGTTACAGTTGCAGATGATTATGTAACATATACTGTTCAGCAAGGAGATACCGTATTCTCTATTGTTAATAAATTTGGAATAAGTATTGATGAATTAATTGCGCTTAACCCTGATCTTGCCCATGGATTAAAAACAGGAATGGTTTTAAAAATTAAAAAACAAGATCCTGTTTATATAAAGAAAAATGGTGATGCCTTAAGCGTGGTATTGATGCTGCCTTTTGGATATAGTGCCAATGAAACACAATATAGAGGAATGGCAATGGACTTTTTAACAGGAGCAAAACTTGCCATTGAAAGAAATGCCAGAGGAGGTCAGAAACTGGATGTCAAAGTTGTGGATTCAGGAAATGAGGCTTCATTCAGAAATTCTTTGACTCAAATTAATCCTGAAAATACAGACTTGATCATTGGCCCATTCTTCAAATCCAATGTAATTGATGTACTGGATTTTACTAAAAATCAAAAAATACCGGTTGTAGCACCATTTGCCAACACACCGGAACTTTATAACTATAGCAATTTAATTATTGTTGAAACCAACAATCAAACCTATGCGGATAAGATCGTTGAAGAAGTAAAAGCAGTTTATTCAGATCAAAAAATATATGTAGTTGCAGATTCTAAAAAAGAAAATGCCAACTATATTAAAGCAGGTCTTGAAAAAGCGGTGAAAAATCCTAATATTATTATCGTGAATTCCCCTGCTGAGATTCAATTGGATCAAAATATGATGACAGGGCAATCTGCTCCGGTTATTGCAGTATTGGCGAACGATAACGATGGTATGGGAGATGCTTTTGCCAATAGAATCATCAGTCTTTCTAAAGAAGCTCAAGGAGTAAAAGCTTTCAGTATGTTCTATTCACCAGTTTTCGAAAAGAAAGTGGACGATTTGAGCCAGGCGAGCCTGGTATATCTGATGGATAGAAAAATCAATACTGACGGTAACTTTGAAAAAGAAATCTTAGCAGCTTATAAAAGTAAATACTGCAAGATTCCTCCAAAATATGCGATCGTAGGTTTTGACGTGGTGAACGATATGTTAACCAGAGAAAATAAAAAAGGTGAAATCTTTAAGCAGATGAATAAAGTTCAGACTCAGTTGGCAACCAAATTTGAGTTTGTAAGATCTAAAGCTAACGGAGCTTATGTGAATACTGGTTACAGAGTAATCAGGTTGGTTCCTTAAATGATTTATAACACTTTAAAAGAATATTGTTAACATTATAATTATATTTGCATAATATTTAATTCATTACATGAAAGCACTTGTATTTCCTGGGCAGGGTTCTCAGTTCGTAGGGATGGGAAAAGAATTGTACGATTCTAGAAAAGATATTAAAGATCTGATGGAATCTGCCAATGAAATTTTGGGTTTCGACATTCTTTCGATTATGTTTAACGGAACGGATGAAGATCTTAAGAAAACAGAGGTTACCCAACCTTCAATTTTTATACATTCAGTAGCTGCATTAAAAGCTGTAAACGGGCTTGGAGCAGAAATGGTAGCAGGTCACTCTTTAGGAGAGTTTTCAGCATTAGTTGCCAATGGAGTTTTATCCTTTGATGACGGGTTGAAATTGGTGTCGGAAAGAGCAAAAGCTATGCAGGAAGCTTGTGATGCAAATCCAAGTTCTATGGCAGCAATTTTAGGATTAGAAGATGCTAAAGTTGAAGAAATTTGTGCACAAATCAACGGAATAGTTGTGCCTGCAAATTATAACTGTCCCGGGCAGTTAGTAATTTCCGGAGAGACACCGGCAGTGGAAGAAGCTTGTGCTAAGCTGAAAGAAGCTGGGGCAAAAAGAGCCTTATTATTGCCTGTAAACGGAGCCTTCCACTCACCATTGATGCAACCCGCACAAGAAAGGTTAGCGGCTGCTATTGAAACAACAAAATTCAGAAAAGCAACGATTCCTGTATATCAGAATATCACGACTACGGCAGTGACAAATCCTGATGAGATCAAGCAAAATCTTATCGCTCAGCTTACAGGTCCTGTAAAATGGACTCAGTCTGTTCAGAATATGATTAAAGATGGTGCTTCTAACTTCGTTGAAGTTGGA
This sequence comes from Chryseobacterium sp. PMSZPI, assembly GCF_002835665.1. Lineage (GTDB taxonomy): Bacteria > Bacteroidota > Bacteroidia > Flavobacteriales > Weeksellaceae > Chryseobacterium. Next base: position 18,494 of record NZ_PIZV01000017.1, on the reverse strand, counting down.
CCTGGTAAGACATTGCAGGGATTAATCAAAAAAATTGACGGGTCAGTAGAGTCTACTTCTGCTATCTAATAAAAAAATATGAACGCGATATTTTCACCGGGCAAGCTGATGCTTACTTCAGAATATTTCGCGATCGACGGAGCTCTTGTCTTAGCGGTACCAACCAAGCTGGGACAAGAGTTTTTCTTTGAAGAGGAAGATGATGAAAAATCCTTGATCTTCTGGGAGGCATATCATCAAAATAAACTTTGGTTAACAGCTGCTATTGATTATAAGAACTGGCAAATTCTACAAACCAATATTCCTTCAAGTGCTGAATTTATTTTAAAAACATTGAAAAATGTTCAGCAGCTTTCTGAAACTAAATTCAAAAATAGCATTACCTATCGTTTAAAAACCAACCTTCAATTTCCTGCAGATTTTGGACTGGGAAGCAGTTCCACCTTAATGAATAACCTTGCAGAATGGGCTGGAGTAGATCCTTTCTATCTAAATACAATTAGTTTAGGAGGAAGCGGGTATGATATTGCTGTTGCTAAAGAAAAATCAGCGGTTCTTTTCCAAAACAAGCCTGAGATTCGATATGAGAAGGTTAACTTTAATCCTTCTTTTAAAAATGAATTGATTTTTATTCATCTCAATCAAAAGCAGGATAGTAGGGAAGGAATCAATCTTTATAAATCGAAAAAGAAGTCACCGGAATTGATTGATGAATTTTCAGATATCACAAAGAAAATTTTATTATGCAATGAATTGGAAAAATTTTCTGAATTAATGATGATTCATGAGCAAAAAATATCCCATTTCATTGAAATTCCTACAGTTAAAGAAAAAATATTCTCAAATTGCCCTTCTTTTATCAAAAGCTTAGGAGCTTGGGGTGGAGATTTTGTAATGAGTGCCAAATTTGGGGGCTTTAAAGACTATTTTTGGGAGAAAGGTTTTACAACTGTTTTTGAATGGTCTGATATAATTGATTTATAATCAATATTTTATAAACCTGTTTTTTTATTTGTCATTCTGACTTATATCAGTATATTTAAACCGTCTTTAACAAATAATTAATATTATTTTTGTTGAAGTCAATAAAGAAATAGAAAATATAAGTAAAATGAAAAACACTAAAATCATCCAGGATTTAGAGAAATTAGGGATTAAAGGAAACTATGAAGTCGTGTATAATCCTTCATATGAAGCATTATACCAGGCTGAAGTTTCTCCTGAAAATCAGGGGTTTGAGAAAGCAGAACTTACGGAATCGGGCGCGGTATCAGTAAAAACAGGAATTTTCACAGGTCGTTCACCTAAAGACAGATATATTGTTCAGGATGATGTTACAAGAGATACAATTTTCTGGGATGGTAAAGTAAACTTACCTACCACTGCAGAAATTTTCGGGTCTTGTAAAGAACTAGTGCTGAACCAGCTTGCTAAATCTAAAAAGATTTATGTAGTAGATACATTCTGCGGAACGAATGCAGATACGAGACTTAAAGTAAGATTTATCGTTGAAGTAGCATGGCAGGCGCATTTTGTTACTAATATGTTCATTCGTCCTTCTCATTATGAGCTTGAAAACTTTGGAGAGCCGGATTTCACAGTAATCAACGGTTCTAAAACAACAAACCCTAACTGGGAGGCTCAAGGATTGAATTCTGAAAACTTTATTATGTTCAACCTTACTGAAAAGCTACAGATCATTGGTGGTACTTGGTATGGAGGCGAAATGAAAAAAGGAATGTTTGCTATGATGAACTATTACCTTCCATTAAAAGGTATGGCGTCAATGCACTGTTCTGCTAACGTAGGAGAAAAAGGTGATGTCGCTTTATTCTTTGGCCTTTCAGGAACAGGAAAAACAACTTTGTCTGCAGACCCTAAAAGATACTTGATCGGTGATGATGAGCACGGTTGGGATAACAACGGAGTTTTCAATTATGAAGGAGGATGTTATGCTAAAGTTATTGACTTATCGGAAGAAAAAGAACCAGATATCTTCGCTGCAATCAAGAGAGATGCACTTCTTGAAAACGTTGTAATCAACAATGGAGTAGCAGATTATACAGACGGATCTATCACTGAAAATACAAGGGTTTCTTATCCAATTTATCATATCAACAAAATTGTATTACCATCTAAAGCTGGTCATGCTAAAAAGATCGTTTATCTTTCAGCTGATGCATTCGGGGTACTTCCTCCGGTTTCTATCCTGAACGAAGATCAGGCTCAATACCACTTCCTTTGTGGTTATACATCTAAATTAGCAGGAACTGAAAGAGGAATTACTGAGCCTCAGCCATCTTTCTCTCCGGCATTCGGTGAAGCATTCCTTACACTACACCCAACAATGTACTCTAAAACATTGATTGGTAAAATGAAAGAATATGGTGCTAAAGCTTATTTAGTAAACACAGGTTGGAATGGTACCGGAAAGAGAATTTCTTTAAAGGATACAAGAGCAATTATCGATGCAATTATCGATGGTTCTATTGACAACGCTCCTAAAACGCAGGTTCCAATTATGAATCTTGAAATTCCTACTGAACTTCCGAACGTTTCTACAGGTATTCTAGATCCTAGAGATACTTACGAAAATGCTTCAGAATGGGAAGAGAAAGCAAAAGACCTTGCTTCGAGATACATCAAAAACTTTGAGCAGTATTGTGATACTGAAGAAGGTAAGAGATTAATTGCTTCAGGTCCTCAATTACAAGAACAAACTATCTAATAGGATATTATACAAATTGAAAGGCTCATCATTGATGAGCCTTTTTTATTTTACCTCTCGCGGATCAAGCTGATTTTACAGATAATTACGTTATAAATATATAAGCTTTTAACATTGAGATCTGCTTAATCTGCGAGCAAAAAATTAATCATTGATTTACTTTAAGCTCAGGATAGCCAATCGGTATCCATCCATACCAAATCCGGATAATACGGCATCAGTGTTGGCTGCTGTAACCGATTTTTGTCTGAATTCTTCTCTTTTATAAATATTGCTGATATGAACTTCAATTTTCGGTTTCTGAATATTTTTTAAACAGTCAGCAATAGCGTAAGAATAATGGGTAAAAGCTCCAGGATTAATAACCACAGCATCAAAATCATCTTCCTGAAGTCTGTTGATAATTTCTCCCTCGATATTGGATTGGTAATATTTTAATTCATGGGAATGAAATTCAGATTTTAAGTTTTCCAAATAAGTTTCCATGGAAACTGTACCGTAAATTTCTGGCTCTCGGGTTCCTAAAAGATTGAGATTAGGTCCGTTGATAATTAAAACTTTCATATAAAGAATTTACCCAAAGATAAATATTTTCTATAGATCTTGAGTGTTGTCAATTTTTAAGTTCTGTTGTATGTATTCAGAAGGAGTAATTCCTTCTATTTGTTTAAAAACTCTATTAAAAGTAGATTGATTAGAAAAGCCGGCTTCCGTATAGACATACATTAGAGTAGTTTTTTGAAAATCAATTTCTGTGAACAGCTTTTTTATATAGTTTATTCTATAGATATTAAGATAAGTATTAAAATTAGAGTAGCCTTTATAACGAATTGCTTTAGAAATATAAGAACTATTGATATCTAAAACTACACTTAGCTTTGAGAGGTTGAATTTGATGTCTTTAAAAAGCATGTCCTGCTTCATTGCTGTTTCTATTTTTTCAAACAGTTTTTCCATGCCTTCTATATCTATAATAATGCTGTCCGAGGAAACTTTGGAGTCATTTATATTCTCCACATTCTCTGTATTATTTATTTTATCTCTGATTTGATAAATAAGTTCTTGTCTTTTTAATTTATCCTTATAATAAATTAATAAAGTAATGACCAGAAAATTTGAAACAAATAAGAGAATATCCGTATACATAACCTCTTTCTGAGTATGTTCGGGAAAATTAAAATTAAAAGTATTACCTACAATAATTGCGATGAGAATCGTCGCTAAAGTATAGATGGTAAATCCTACAATTGTTCTTTTAGAAAAGAAAATATATGCTCCTAAGGGTATAGGCAATAACCAGCAAAATCCTGCAACTGAATTATTCCAATAGGCAAGCATAATATAAAAATTATAGATTGGTGCAAGTATCAGGTACGATTTTACTAATTGATTAGCAGGATATTTTTTTCGAATAATAGGATACCAAATCGCTAATAGACTTATCCCCATAGCGAGATACCAAGACATCATTTCATACTTGATATAAAAAGTGAAAAGAAGAAAATAAATTATTAAGATAGACGTCATAAGAATAATGTATCTGTCCATCAATTCAAGTTTTATCTTCTCTATTTCTTCGTTTTTAGTATCCAATGCAGTCATCTAAAATTAATGTTGTATGGGTGTAACAATGATTTTTAATAAATCATTTTTGTAACAGGTTGTTATTCAGTTTATTATTTTCTTTGAGCTAATTTCTGGATTTTCATTCATACCTCTTTACTTTTATATTCTTTTATGATATAGCTTTGCTGTGTAAGATGGTAATGAACAAAAAATAAAAACTAAATCAATGAGCTTTCAATTTTATTGGGTGCATTAACTGGTGTTTTTTGGTGTGTAATATTTTCTTTTTTCAAACGGAAATTTAGTGAAAATATTAAAAAAGCATACAAAACAATGATGATATTTTTTTTAAAAGAAGATTAATGAAAGCCTTAGATTGAAATACACTTTTAATATTTTTTATTTTTCTTATTGAAATTAACAACACAAATGTCCTTATATACAATAACATGTCCTGAGTTTTAGGAAAACATGTTATTAATTTTAAAAGTTATTCTTAGATGAATAAGACACAATTTACTTACAGCCATTGCCTTTGCAATGGCTTGATCCCAAGTAGGCATTGGTACTTTTTATTCATCTTTTGAATAAAGGCTTAAATTTTTAATAAAACAAACGCATGATGAAAAAATTATTGAAAAATGTAGAATTGTTAAACTCCCTTGAAATATGAAGTTTGACATTAAGAGTATCCATGTTGGAAATTGTATTAGCAGAAGGGTTGATGAACTAGAAGTTACCATACCCCGCATTTGTAAATTTTTAAATACAACTGAAATTGAAATTTATAAAATGTATCAACAACAGAGCCTGGATACAGATATTCTTCTCAAATGGAGTAAGCTTTTAGAGTATGATTTTTTCAGAATTTATACTCAGCATCTGATTATTTTTGCTCCTCAGGGCAGTCAACATTATAATGTTGTACCCCAAAAGAAGCAATCTTCTCTTCCGCAATTTCGAAAGAATATCTATACAAAAGAGTTGATTGATTTTATTCTGGAATTGATTGATACAGGTCAGAAATCCAAATTTCAAATCATTGATGAGTATGGTATTCCAAAGACTACCCTTTATAAATGGATGGATAAATATAGAAAAGTGTGACATGTTAGCATGAACAAATTCAAGAGTTGAATTCATAATTAAAAAAGGAATGAATAATAAACAGCCAAACTACAAAAAGATCTATACAGACATTATTTTAATGAAACACCCTGATAAATTGGATACCTGTCAAGGGCTTTTAGAAAAAAAGGAATTTTCCACATTAGATGTTATTAAGTTAAACCAAATGGTTTTTGGTTTAAAAGAAAGTAATTCTATTCAACTTAGCCAGAAGCATAAGTCTTATGATAAGTCTGCAATTATGGAAATCTTAGAATATCAAAAGAAGAGTGGGCGTAATAATACTCAGGTTGCACGTCAATTTAATATTAGCAGGAATTCTCTCGCAAAATGGAAGAAACTATTTTTCCATGAGTGTGAGTGATCGTATTTGATAATTGATTGTATTTGATTGAATGGCACAAAAGTGCCATTTTTTTTGTTTAATAAAACGTATTTTATTTTGCGTAATTTTCAATGATATTTGTCATGTTTGATGAAGTGATAATTTTTATAACACCTTGTACTGGGTGATTTTTAATAAAAACTTATGATAAATTTTCAAAAATTATCATGAAATAACATAAGTCTACTTGTTTTGTAGACTAAATATTTATAGCTTTGCAAACATATTTCGATCGGCTTATAAAGAAAGATGGAGGGAACTGACCCTGTGATATCTTGACAACCTGCTATTATGCAAGGTGTTACATTCAGCCTTTAAAGGAAAAATAAGCATTTTGTATATCGTGATTATCGATGCCCTTTGCTGATTTTTCTGCAAAGGGCAAAATTTTAATATGTGATAAATAAAATTGATTATGATTGGTAAAAATTTAATTAGCTATAAAATTTGGATTCCGCCAGTTGCTGCATTTTTTTTAGGAATTACCAGTGTAAGTGGACAGAATTCAAAATCTAAAAAAGATACACTCAAAGAAAAGGAAATTGATGAAGTCGTAGTAGTTGCTTATGGAAAGGCAAAAAGAACGAGTTATACCGGTTCTGTATCTACGATTTCCAGTGATAAGATTAACAATAGACCGGTAACCAATATTACTAAAGCGTTAGAAGGACAGGTTCCCGGAATTCAGGTGACAAGTTCTTCCGGTCAACCAGGGGCAACTTCTACTATTCGAATCAGGGGAATTGGGTCGATAAGTGCTTCCAGTGATCCACTATATGTTGTGGATGGAATTCCTTTTGACGGAAATATTAATTCAATAAGTCCAAACGATATTGAATCCATCAGTGTATTAAAGGATGCAACCGCAAGTGCACTGTATGGTTCGAGAGGGGCTAACGGAATTATTATTATTACAACGAAGTCCGGTAAAAAAGGGGAGGCAAGAATTAACTTTAATATCAGTCAGGGGTTTTCCAGCAGAGCTGTAAAAGATTACGAGCAGGTTAATACGGATCAGTATTTCCAATTGTACTGGGAAGCTATGAGAAATGGATATCAATCCGGGCAGATTTCTGCGCAGCAGGCAGCACAAATGGCAACGGATAACCTTACGTCGGGCGCCGGCTTGTCAATTAATCCTTATGGTGCTGCTTACCCTAAACCTATAGGTACAGACGGAAAACTATTACCAGGTGCAAAAGCTTTATGGAATGATGATTGGAGAGATATTTTACAAAGGATAGCTTCCAGAAATCAAGTGGACCTGGATATCAGTGGGGGAAGTGATAAAAGCAGCTATTTCTTTTCATTAGGGTATCTGGACGATAAGGGAATGGCAATTGAATCTGGATTTAAAAGATATAATACCAGATTAAAGTTGAATTCTGAAGTGAAAAAATGGTTGAATGTTGGTGTGAATTTAAGCTATACGAACAGTATTCAGCAAGCTCCGCAATCTTCGGATTCGAAATCAAGTAATATTATCCAGGCTGCAAGAATTGTTCCTTCTTTTTATCCATATTATGAAAGGAATGATGATGGATCTTATGTGTTAGATGCCGCCGGAAACAGAATTTACGATTTTGGTAAATACAGACCAACCAGTGCTTTGCAGAATGAAAATCCTGCTGCAACTTTACCACTGGATAAGAATGAAAATAAAGAGGATAACTTCTCAGGGAAAGGGTTTTTAGATTTTACTTTCTTACCTGAGTTGAAATTCCGATCAAGCTTTTCAGTTGATTTAGTTAATTATAATGGTCATTATTATTCCAATCCATTGATTGGACAAGGAAGTGAAACTAATGGTTCGGTAACTAGGTCTAATAGCAGAACCTTATCTTATACTACGAGTAATATTTTGACGTTTGACAAGAAGTTTGGAAAACATCACTTTAATGTGTTGGGAGGACAGGAATTTTATAAATATGATTATCAAACTATCTCAGGAACGAGAACTCAGTTTTCATTGCCGTATTATTATGAACCTGATGCTGCTGCATTATTGGGTAGTTTCAGTGGGAACAGTGATAAGGTGAGCCTTTTAAGTTTTCTTGGGAAAGTAGAATATGATTTTAATAATACCTATTTCCTATCGGCTTCAGGAAGGGCAGATGGTTCTTCAAGATTTTCACCGGGAAACAGATGGGGAAAATTCTGGTCTGTAGGAGGATCCTGGAAAATTTCGAATGAAGAGTTTATTAAAAACCTAAATTTCTTTAATCAATTAACGCTTCGTGCAAGTTACGGTGGCCAGGGAAATGATAAATTATTGCAACAGAATAAAACACCACTTTATTATGCTTATCAGGAATTGTATAGGTTTTATAATAATCTTGGTGAACCGGGAACTGTTCTTGAAAAAGCATTGACAGAGAATTTGAAGTGGGAAACAAACCTTAATATGAATGTAGGGCTGGAGTTTGCAATTCTTAATAATAGAGTTAAAGGAAATATCGAATATTTTCAGCGAAAAAGCCAGGACCTTTTGTTCAATATGCCGGTAGCGCCATCATTAGGGATCAATGATTTTCCTGCTAATATTGGGACAATTAAAAATACAGGTTTTGAGTTTTCATTGTTTACAACACCAATTAAGACTAATGATTTTCAGTGGAACTTAGATATTAACCTGAGTACGTTAAACAATACGATCACCAAACTACCTAAAGGTTCTATTGTATCAGGAACTAAATTATTAAGAGAAGGAGGTTCTGTGTATGATTTCTACATTGCTGAATGGGCAGGAGTAGATCCTAATAACGGAAACCCATTATGGAAAACTTATACTACAGATGCTAGCGGAAATACGGTAGAAGGAACAACGTCTGAGTTTGGAAAAGCAGTAAGAACATTACAAGGTTCCGCATTGCCTAAATTAACCGGTGGTATCAGTACAAGTATTAGCTATAAAAACTTTGATTTTTCCGGATTGTTGACCTTTAAAATCGGAGGGAAGGTATTGGATACGGATTATACTTCAATCATGCATAGCGGAAACTCCGGAGGTCGTGCATGGAGTGCTGAAATGCTGAATAGATGGACCCCGGAAAATCGTTATACAGATGTTCCCGCATTGACTACTACATTAACTAACTGGACGGGTAATTCTTCGAGATTTTTATATTCGGGAACGTATGCAAGACTTAAAAATGTAAGTTTAGGATATACACTTCCTTCAGATTATTTTGAAAAAATAGGTCTTAAAAAATTCAGGATTTATATTCAGGCAGAGAATCTTCTGACATTCTATAAACATAAAGGAATGGATCCTGAGCAGGCGTTGGACGGAACGACTTATTATAGATATCCAGCGATGAGAACAATCACTTTTGGTCTTCAGGCAACTCTTTAACTTTTAAAATTGAAACAATGAAAAAATTAAAATATTTATCTTTTGGTCTTATCGGGTTGTGGTCACTTACAAGTTGTGAAAATGAGTTGAATACAGCTCCTACAGATCAGGCGAACCAGGTTGAGGTTTTTAAGACGGCAGAAAGTGCAGAAACTGTAGTTAACGGAACCTGGGCAAAATTTAATGATGAAGGAACAACCTATGCCAATATAGGATATTCAACGGTATTAAGAGCTAGTGATGCTATGGGAAGTGATGTAGCTGTTCTTACTAATAAATATGGTTTTTCTTCTACCTATCAGTTCTCGGAAATGGCTAATAATACGGCTGGTCGTCCTCTGTTTATCTGGTCCCTGTTTTATTCTACGATTAATAATATGAACAATGTTATCGCAAAAATTGATGGAACGGAAGGAAGTCAGGAAAAAAAGAATCAGGTAAAAGGGCAGGCAAAGGCATTGCGCGCATTCTGTTATCTGAATATTGCCAGCTTTTATCAGTTTAGTTATTTTAAGGATAAAACAGCTTTAACAGCTCCTATTTATACGGAACCTTCAACCATTAATACTCCGGCAAAGAAGAGAGCAAGTCTGGAGGATATTTATACTTTGGTTAAAAGTGATCTTACAGATGCTGATAACTTATTGAAAGATTATGATAGAAATAATAAGGATAAAATCAATCATGCAGTTGTTAATGGGCTTTTAGCGAGAACATATTTAAATATAGGCGAGTGGAGTAAAGCTTCTGCAGCTGCAAAAACTGCAAGAGAAGGTTATCCTTTGATGGCGGCGGAAAAATATAAAGATGGATTTAATGATATCAACAATGTAGAATGGATTTGGGGACATGGTCAAACTCAGGAACAATCAGGTGAAAGTTATGCTTTTCATTATCTGGATGTATCTTCATCAGGAAGTTATTACTACAGTTTTATGGCTGATCCTTATTTTAAAAATTTATTTGATTCTAACGATATCAGAAGCCAGTTATTCTCATGGGATGGCCTTAAAGGTAGGGAAGGATTGTTGAGATATGCCAAGTTTAGATTTAAACCAACTCTTATTGGAGACATTGTTTATATGAGAGCTGCGGAAATGTATCTTATTGAAGCCGAAGCAGAGGCAAGAAATGGAAATGTATCCCAGGCTGTAACTGTTTTAAATCAATTAAAGACGGCAAGAAAAGCTAATGTTTATAGTGGTTCTTTAGCTCAGAATGATGTTATACAAGAAATTTTAATTGAAAGAAGAAAAGAATTGTTTGGAGAAGGTTTTGCTCTTTCCGATATTATCAGAACGCAAGGAACTGTAGTGAGAAAACCGTTTGTAGGTGCTGATGGCAAGCCAATAAAGGTCCAGATAACAACACCGGACGGAACAGTGAAAACAGTAGATGGAAGAGGGCATTCTATTTTTGCTTTCCCTAATAAAACAGCTTTTGTTCCGAACAGCAATTATTATTTATTTAGTATTCCACAGAAAGAGTTCGAGAATAATCCGAATTTATAATATACAGTTCATAGTTTAGATTTGATTTTTAAGCCACTGCTTTTGCGGTGGTTTTTATTTTGATAAATGTCTTTTTTTGTAGATTATTATTAAAAAGGCTACCTCATAATTGAGATAGCCTAAATTTAGAAATTATTTATGGTGAAAAAATTATTTCCCCCTAGATCGATAATATACTAAAGAATCAAAAGTGTGCATAAAGTTTTTGAAACTTTTAGTTTTTACAGTGTCAATATTCTCTTTTTCATCAAGAAAATAGCGATAATGTATTGATAGGGATCTTTTATTGGTTTTAATTATAATAGTATCACCTGGTTCAATAGAATTTGCTCTCTGACCTATCTTGGTATTATTATTAATAAGATAGATTTTATTCTTATCAAAACTTTTTCTTAAAACAGCCCAATCCTTATCTGTTAGTTTAAACCTAAGGGTGTCAGAGGTATCAGGCTCCATCATAAGACTAGTTGTATAAATATCAGTTCCATTAACAGTAGAAAGATTTCTATTTTGGTTTAAAATCTTAATATCTTCACTTAATATTTCTTTTTTTTCACAAGAAAATAAGATTGAACAAGTCAATGATATAATTAAAGGTATTGCTAAAAAGATTTTCATTCTAATATAATTTTATAAATTTTTCGAGACCGGCAGTGCTCCATCTGTAAGCATTAGGAATATTAAATCCTCCAAATCTGGAGAGATTTCTAACAAATGAATCAACATTTAGTCCATGAAATCTGGCATATGAATAGTTGTATGACCATGCCGACCTTTCCAAATAAGTTTCAAAGCTTAGCCCTTTCATATAATGATAACTGTGTATAAATTCATGATTGATAATACTTTTTGCTAAATAATGTCCATCTACATGTACTCCTTTTAGCCCTGGAGATACATATAGAGCAGAATAATCTCCAGATTTAACAGTTTTTGCAAGCATAGTAGTTTTTGTTCCTTCAATAGAATTACCTAAAGCATCCGTTTGATATTCAGCCATAAATCCATTTTTGTATTTCAATATGTGTTTATCGTCACCGGCACTAGGCAAATTAGTTTCTGATACTAATTCTATTTTTGAAATTTTAAGCTTTTTCATAATGACTTCCACATTTCCATTATTCTTATTGATGTACTCGATCAATTCTTCTTGACTGCTAAATTTTTGCCCGTCATAGCTGAATTTTCCTTCTGCATTTGCCTGTAATACATCTTGACTACCATTATTTGAAAATAATTTTCCAATTCCCCAACTAATTGCTCCCATTGCACCTCCAATTACTGCGCCTTGCGTAATTCCTTTAAGGAAGTTTGTTCCGCTGGCTAAGGCTTGTACGGCAGAAGCTCCTGCTCCGGATAATACTCCGTTACCAATACTTGCAATCAAAGATCCGGCACTGAATACCTGCCCGAGGCCTGCTGATACAGCCCCGGTAATGGATCCGATGGTAACAGCTTTAAAGAATCCACCCACACTGAAACTTTTCGTCAAATATGCTTTTGCAAGGTATAAGAACGTAGCAATGGCAGAAGAAATGATTGCCCCAGTCATAACCGTTCCCCAAAAAGCTCCCATCGCTGCAAGGAATGCAAATTGGAATAATTCTCCATTTGGATCACTAAACATCAATGGATTATTGAGAACATAGCCATATTTATTATAATTTTGAGTATTATATGGCTCCTGAATGTTCTCATCTGCATTTAAAAATCTTCTGAGTAATGGATCATATAATCTTCCATTCATATGGATAATTCCTACCTCCGCAAAATGCTCATGACCTGTATAGCCTCTGTCTACTAGTAATGAAGCATTATCAATGCTATTTTTATCCGTAAGTATTGGTCCGTTTCCTATCTGAAGATGGGTGAAGTTACCCCACGCATCAAAATGTCGTTGTTCCAATTTATTTCCGGCTTCATCACTGATGGCAAGAATACTGCCCAGATAATCCTTATGTAGGAATTTATAAGAAGCATTGGTCTCATCATAATTTTTTAAATATACGATATTACTCTCATATGGCGTTCCACCAATATAAATGGTATGTTTTTCTTTACCTGTTACATTGTCTTTAGTCACTTCAAAGCTTCCGTCTTCACTGTAGAACCTTGTAAACTTACCTTCCTGTTCAGGATCAAAATTACCTCCGAAAGAAACTTTTTGCCTCATTGCTGTTAATCCATACTGGAAAGCAACGTCACCTTTTTCTCCATCAATAAATACCGGATCATTATTTTCGTTATAGATAACGCTTTGAATCAGGTTATTATTATAATTTTGTGTTCCCACAGCATTAAGGGTCATTCCCGTTGGTTGGTAAATCTTAGCTGAGTTTTCAAATTTAATTTTTCCAACCTGGTCATTCTCAAGAATTCTTCCCTTTACATCATAAATATTGGAATTATACTGACCTGTTACAGGATGAGTCCATTTTACCAATCTATTGTTGTTATCATACTCAAATACTTCTGTAATATTAAAGTCTCCACCTGTTCTTCTGCTTCTTAATTCATTTTTAACAGCATCGAAAGAATAGGTTACCTGTAAAAGATCCTGTTTAACTTGAGAAGAATGATTTATACTTGTTAAAAAGCCATTGGAGTCGTCATAGAGGTTTGTAATGTCAACTGCTCCTAATTTAGCTTTAAGAATCTGTCCTCTCTGGTTGGTTTCTTTGATTTCAGATAAAATTTTTCCTGAATTTTTATCTTTTACCTGGTATAAATCTCCGTTCCATTCATTGTAAGCATTTTCAACCGTTACTTTTGTAAGGGCTCCGGAAGAATATAATTGCTTTTCATAAGAAATAACTCTCGCTTTATCGTCATAAGTGATTCCTTTTTTTATGAAATATTTATCATTGCTGCTTTCCGAAGTAGAAATAACCCTTCCCTGAGGGTCGTATGTTATAGTAGAACTATAAGCTTTCCCTTTGGACGTTCCGGATTTTGAAGTAATTCTTCCTTTCTCGTCATAAGTAAAGGTAATCATCTTATTGGTAGCCTTTCCAACATCAATGGTAGAAACTTCTTTCTGAGAAATAAGCTGCCCAAGATTGTTATAGGTATATTCCTTTGTTCCTTTTGGGCTGATTGTTTTTTTGATCTGACCGAACCCATCATATTCGTATTTGTATAATCCGTTTGAAGGATCATTAAATTCTGATTTTCTTCCCCATTCATCATATTTTGTGGTGACCATATTTTCGGCATATTGTGCTTTGGTCTGTTGACCGGCGGCATTATAAGAGAATTGTATGGTTCCTCCTTTATCTGTTGTAGAAACTACATTTCCTAAAGCATCGGTAGTTTTAGATGTGGTTCTTCCATAGCCGTTTAATTCTTTCACAGTGGTGGTTAAACCGGAAACAGAAGTTTCCATTTGTTTTCCGTTAAATGCAGTAGCCGTTATTTTAGTCGGAAATACGGAATCATCATAAGCAATGGCATTCCACTGATTGGCAGTCTGCCATTCAAAATAGGGCTCAGATTCCTTAACTTTTCTCCCCAGAACGTCATATTGGGTTTCTTTAGATATCCATTGTCCTTGCCCCAATGCTTTAGAGGAAGTTTTATAATCTTGTCCTAATTTATTGGTATATTTTTTTGAAATATCTCCATCAGGATCATTCTGGGTAATAATGATATTGGAGTTATTATCCCTTTCATACTGATAAGTAGTTGTACCTCCTAAATTGGTTTTAGAAGTCAGCAACTTGCCCCAACGATCATAAGTATTGATAAGTATATTACCTAAAGCATCTGTTTGGTTTTCAAGCTGCCCCAAGTCATTGTAGATCATATTGGTTTCCAATCCCAGATTATCTGTTTTCTTTACAACAAATCTTCCTTTAGAGTCATACAAGGCTCCACTTGTTTGGATTTGTGAGTCTACACTATTACTGACTACCTTCTGGTTTATATTTCCGAAACCGTCATAATTATAGGTTTCAAGCAAATATCCTGTATTATCACGATTCCAGTTTTTTAAGGTTTTTAACAAATTGTTTTCATAGACATATTCCTCTTTGGTGGATTTTGTGTCACCATAGGCTTGCAGTTTTTCTGTTTTGTTTTTTGGGCGCCCTACATAATAATCAGAACCTGCTGCTGATATGTTATGAATGTATTCAAAATCAGAAGTAGTTACAGCATAACCATTATTTACATTGGTAACAGTTTGTTTTGGAAGATAATAGTCTCCGTAAATGATGGAGCTGTTTGTTATTATACCACTCAGGAAGTCTTTTGTTTTAGTACTTTTTGGAACGATAGCCGTTACCACTTTCGGTTTGTCGGCATCAGAAACAGGCGTGTTTACCACCTGTCCGTTTAACAATTTATAGGTATCATATATAGTAGATTTAAAACTCAATAAAACGGAATTGTTCTCAGAAATATCTGCAGGAAAAATGTTGTTTTCATTGTTAGTCCTGATACTCCATTCTTTTACCGGAGCTCCATCAAAAAGAGGATCAATTTCTATTCCTGACCAGATCTTAGTATTTTCAAAGCCATCAGCATACCATGAACTGCGGGCAGACTGATGATATCCCATCATCCCTTTGCCCTGTAAATGTCCTATCATTCCTCTGTAGCGAAAATCCTGTTTTTTGCCTTCCTGTCTAAGCTGAGATACTGCATAGGATTGGTCTGCTCTATTTAAAGAAAAGTAAGGGTAATACTCTTTTTTTACTTTTTGGTAAAAGCTAGGGGTAGCGGTATTATCCGGAATTACCTCCAGATAATCTGCTGATGTAGTAATCCCTCCCTGAGTAATGGCTTGTATTTGTGATAACTTTCCGACAGGAGAGGGAGATTTAAGCTTATGCATTCTTTCTTTCCAGAATAATAATACATCATAATAGTTGTTGTTGACTTTTACCTGTGAAGTGATCGGTGAGAATAAAGCAAATTCACTGGTACCGGTTATATAATTATATCCTCCATAATTATAACTGGTATAGAAATCGGGACTTCCATTTGTTGCTGCTCCATTAGCGGTATAAGCGGCGATACTATAGCCAAAGTATCGGTTAAGTATTTGTCCACTTGAATTTACCTGACCGGCTTTGTTATAAGAATTGATATGTACAATATCTGATTTACCATCTTTATTAATATCTGAGGTGGTATAAAAATTCCTGTAAATATTAAAAGTAGGGTAATTACTGTTTTGATAGTCATCAGGTTTTCTATATTTCAAAAAGTCTGTTTTTAAGATATTGGAAAAACCTTTTCCGGTACCCGTATAAAATCTCCAATTATCTTTTTCCTTATTATCTGTAATAGGAATTGTAAAGTCAAGGTTCCCGTCACCGTTGAAGTCTCCGAATAACACAATAGATTCCGGTGCTTTTGTTTCAGCTAAATTACCTGTGAATTTTATTTTTTTAAGATACTGATTAGGAGCCGTTTTTATAAACTCAAACACAGTATAAGCAGTATTGGAGACATCTATAATATCTACTTTCCTATCTCCATCTACATCCAGATATTGTTGTTTATAATAAGAACTTTCATTAATCCCGGAGTCAATAGTGTAGGTAGAGACAGGGTTATTTACATTCTTTAAGTCAATAATAAAATTTCCTACTGTATAGGTATTACAATCAAGTATTGTACATGGAGGTGGACGGTTAACAATATCGCCAGCACTTTTATCGCTACAGTTAGGGTCCGGAACCCAGCGACAACGTTCTTGCCTTAATGTTAAAAATATATCTGTTATGCCATCTCCATTAAGATCACCTTCATTAAATATAGGGGATAACATTTGACAGCCTGCAGGGTGGGGGTCAGTTGTACTTTGTGTACATTGTGATTCATCATATACGACCTTTTCAAATACTTTTACAAAAGCATTGTTTCTGAAGATATAACCAACTACTTTACCTGCTTCGTATTGAACAATTCCATTTCCATTATGAACCTGTCCTTCTTCATCCAACAAAGTATTAACAACTTTAGCTTCTGCAGTAAAAGTTTTACCTGTGGAAATATCCGTAAAGGTATTATTGAGCCCTCCAAGCTTCACTACACCATTATTCAGTGAGAAATCCAAATATCCATCACCGTTAAAATCACCTGTCAGCTTTACATTTTCAAAGCTATCTACATTATTGTTTGAAAATTCTAAAACAGGTTGGGTAGGAGTTGGGTAAGTAAAAGCTACCGGATTAGCCGCATTGTTATCCGTATTATACTCAGTTATTTTATCAACGACCTCATAATTTGTTCCATTTTTTAGATAATTAATTGCATATCGTTTAAATAGATTTCCGCTTGAAGTGACTTTAACTTCAGACAATAATCGAGTTTGTAAGAAACGGGTACCTCCTACATAAGAATCCTCGGTTAAACTTCTATTAATATAGCTAAAATCTATTTTGTTAAAATGAGGTGTATTCAGAGTCTCATTTCCTCCCCATTGGATGCTTGAAATTATAGCCACATTTGAAATACCTGTTTGTAAATAGTCATAAATAATATAATTACCTTTACTATCTCTCCATTTTACAATATTGTATTCGATAGGAGTTCTGGCACTATTAGGTCCCGATGTAATTCCTCCGTACCATGCTTGTGATCCATCCTCAAAAGTCACCTCCCAATATTCAGGCCCTTGCCAACTTTGGCCAGTTATAGATCCGACGGATTTTATTTTGACATTAGAATATTTCTCCGTTACATATTGTGCTCCATCCTTACCATATTCTCCTGATTTTAAAATTAATCTTTGACCATTAAAGCTATAACGATCCGAATAATCTAATTGAGCACCTTTAGTTTCTGCATCTTTATCAATTGTTTTTCCGGCTCTTGAAATAGAGGTAATACCTGAAATGCTCCAGCCATATCCGGCAATTCCGTTTCCTGAACCACTGGTATACATAAGATTTACTTGAGGAGCAACACTTTTCACTCCAGGAGGCAATGCAATAGGGAATGTAAACTGCAACTGCCCGGTTCCATTGACAGTTATATTTCCTTTTGTGTCATGAAAACTTTGTCCTGCCGGCGCAGAGGTACCACTTGGATTGTTAGCTCCTGCATTGGAATCTACAGGACCTCCTCCTGCATTTTCTGTAGCAGGTCCCGGTTTAGCTATAAAAGGATTAGATGTAGTTGATTTGGCTATAAAGCCCTGTGCAAGGATAACCGCCTGCGGATCCTGAACGGTACGGGAAGTAGTTTCTGGCTGATACAGTACAGTTTGCGAAAAGCCCATCACTGAAAACAGGGACAGTAAAAAGGGTGAAACTATTTTCATATTTGTATTAGTTATTTAAATGATAATTGATGAATGGTCGTTGATAGGTTGTAGAAGAATATGTTTTAATTAAATCTTTCAATGCTTCAATCTTTAAATTTCCTTCCTTATCTTCTATCTTTTGGTAACATTTCTACCAAAGACTCTTCCGTCCTTCAACGTAAAACGCAGAATATAAACACCCCAATCATATCCGGTCATGTTAATCTTAACCTGACGATTCAACCCGGGTGCGTTTTGCTGTTGAAACTTCCAATGAACGGTACTATGTTGGTAGAGTGAAACAGATTCTATTAAGCTATCCACTTCTTCTGTCCAGTCAATCGTTAGATAGTCATTTACCGGAACAGGATATAATCTGATCTGTTTCCAAAATGCTTTTTCATCGATGGCAGGAGCCTGTTGAGTAATAACAGCTGTTTTAGCCTGTTCTTGTAATTTCGTTTCTTTCAGAATAGCCTCTTCAGTTTTTTTGGCTAGGGCATTAGTTCCTCTGTATCTCTGATTTCCGGCTTCGTCATATTTGAAATAGACTTCGGTTTGTG
>NZ_PIZV01000016.1 GCF_002835665.1 Chryseobacterium sp. PMSZPI | reverse complement strand
AACTCCGCAAAGTTGTTTTCACAATATTAGTGTTAACATCTCCATTCTTGTTTTCCCAAACCAGGAAAAAAGACAGCATTAAGGAAGAAACTATTAAAGCTGTTAATATTTATAAAAAGAGTTTTAAAGAAATCCTTCCGGCGCAGACCCTACAAGGAGAAGAACTTGAAAGGCTCAACAGCCATTCCGTAGCAGATGCCCTGCGATATTTTTCCGGAGTTCAAATTAAGGATTATGGGGGAATAGGGGGATTGAAAACCATTAATATCCGAAGTCTGGGAAGCCAGCACGTAGGTGTATTTTATGATGGTATTCAATTGGGGAATGCACAGAACGGTCTTGTTGATCTGGGAAGATATTCTTTGGATGACCTGGAGGAAATTTCGTTATACAATGGTCAGAAAAGTGAAATATTTCAGTCTGCAAAAGATTTTGGTTCATCAGGTTCCATTTATTTACAACCAAAAATTCCCGTATTTACAGGAAACAGAAAGACCAATCTTGTAATAAGGGCAAAAAGTGCCTCCATAGATCTTTTCAATCCATCGTTCCGGTTAGAACAAAAAATATCGCCAAAGATTTCTGCGAGTTTCAGTGCAGAATTTTTACAAAGTGATGGGATTTACAAATTTCGTTATGCAAAAAAATATCCGAACGGCACTACTGCTTATGATACGATTGCCAAAAGAAAAGATTCCGATATTACGGCAAAACGCTTTGAAACTTCAGTGAATGGGACTTTAAATAACGGAAGCTGGAACCTTCGAGGCTATGGGTATATTTCAAATAGAGGGATGCCCGGATCTATAGTTAATGGCCGCTTTAATGCAAGAGGATCCAGAATGTTTGATGAAAATTATTTTGTTCAGGCCAACTTCAGGAAAAAGCTCTTTCCAAAGTTTGAAACACAGTTGAAAGCAAAATTTGCTTATGATTATACACGTTTTTTGGATACCGTAAAATCACAATATCTTAAACCTTCGGATAATGTTTATATTCAGAGAGAAGTTTATGTTTCTTCTTCTAATTTATATTCAATAAATACCAATTGGGATGTCAGTTTAAATTATGACTTTCAATATAATAATCTGGATGCCGAAGGATTGTACAGATTTTCTTTTCCTACCCGATATACCTCATTAGTGGCATTGGCTACAACTTACCAATGGAACAGATTCAAATTGATGGGAAGTGTTTTGGGAACCTTTACTTTTGAAGAAGTAAAAAGAAATAAAAGACCTGAAGACAGAAGTGAATGGACACCGGCCGTATTTATGAGCTACCAACCTGTAGCTGTTCCAGAACTTACTCTTAGAGCTTTCTATAAAAGAATTTTCAGACTTCCGACATTTAATGATTTGTATTACACCAGTATTGGGAATACTTTATTGAAACCGGAGTTTACCAACCAGTATGATCTTGGCTTTACCTATCAGAAAAAATATAACAACTCTTTTTTTAAATCTTTCTATGCTAAAGTAGATGGATATTATAATAAAGTAGAAGATAAAATCATTGCTGCTCCTAATGGAAGTATGTTCCGTTGGCTGATGATGAATTTAGGAATGGTAGAAATTGTAGGAGCAGATGTTAATGTTCAGGCAGAAATGATGCTGGGGAATGTAA
Source organism: Chryseobacterium sp. PMSZPI (assembly GCF_002835665.1). Lineage (GTDB taxonomy): Bacteria > Bacteroidota > Bacteroidia > Flavobacteriales > Weeksellaceae > Chryseobacterium. The sequence continues at coordinate 65,034 of NZ_PIZV01000016.1, read as the reverse complement.
AGCTAAGACCATTGCTTGCTTACACTTATCAAAGAGCCAAAGATATTACCAACCCTGCAGATAGTTTCTATGGAGATCAGATTCCCTATACGCCGTGGCACAGCGGATCTTTTGTGATGATGGCAGATTATAAAAACTGGAGTTTCAATTATAGTACAATTTATGTTGGGGAACGCTATGACGTGAATCAGGATAATATTCCTTACAATTATATCCAACCATGGTACACTCATGATTTATCTGTTCAGAAGAAATTTAACTGGGGTAATCACCAGTTTAAGGTAGGCCTCGAGATGAACAATATTTTTAATCAATATTATGATGTTGTTATCAACTTTCCTATGCCGGGGAGAAATTTTAAACTCATTTTAAATTTCACATTATGAGAAAACTCAACTTTTGCCTGCTAATTTCTGTATTCATTCTCTTTATCGCTTGCCGTACCGATGAGGTGATCATCCCTAAAGAAGTTGTAGAAAACCTTGCTCCTCCGGAAAATACAGCGATAAAAGGATTCTATGTCTTGAATGAAGGAAATATGGGAAGTAATAAATGTACATTGGATTTCTTCGATTATACCAAAGGAACCTATTACAGGAATATTTATGCGGAAATAAATCCTTCAGTAGTAAAAGAATTGGGAGATGTCGGAAATGATATCAAAATCTATGGAGGGAAGCTCTATATTGTTGTAAACGTATCCAATAAAATTGAAATCCTGGATGCAAAGACAGCCAAACGTATTACTTCGATTCCGTTGCAAAACTGCAGATATTTAACCTTTAAAGATGGAAATGCCTATGCTAGCAGCTATGCAGGTCCTGTAGATATTAATCCTTTGGCGCCTAAAGGAAAAGTAGTTGAAATAGATACAGCATCACTCTCTATAAAACGGGAAGCAACAGTAGGATATCAGCCGGAAGAATTAGAAATTGTAGGAGATCGGCTTTTTGTAACCAATTCAGGAGGATATATGGCTCCAAACTATGATAAAACCATCTCAGTGATTGATCTGAATAGTTTTACAGAAATAAAAAAGCTAAATGTTGCCATCAATCTTCATCGCCTTAAAAAAGACAATTACGGAGATCTTTACGTAAGCTCCCGGGGAGATTATTATACAGTACCTTCTAGTTTATTCCTGATTGATGCGGCGACAGGCAAAGTAAAAAAAGATTTTCATCTGGCTGTAAGTGAAATGACTATAGTAAATGATAAACTCTATTTCTATGGAAATGAATTCAATTACAATACACACACCAATAAAAAAACATTCGGAATCATCGATGTAAAAACGGAAGAAATTATTTCCACCAAAATTATTGATCAGCAGTATGAATCCATCATCAAAACACCATACGGAATTGCTGTAAATCCCATTACAGAAGATATCTACATCACAGATGCCGGAAACTATGTATCCATGGGCTTTGTGTATTGTTTTGATAAAAATGGACATTTCAAATGGAAAACTGAAGGTGGGAACATTCCGGCTCATTTCACTTTTTTATATAAATCATAAAACTAACAGACATGAAATATATTAACTACTTAAAAATCGGGATATTATCATGCCTTCTTGTAGGAGTGGTAGCTTGTAAACACAATGAAATGGATGAGGAAGATTCTGTTTTTAATGGATTGGAAGATTCCTATGAAATTGACAGACTTAATGTATTAAGCATACCTACCCACGCATCAGGAGATATTACATGGAGTATCAACGATTCCATTATTTCTAAAAATTCGGAGCTGGAGTTTATCAGTGCTACTTCAACTGTCTATCCTTTAACATTGAAAATTATCAACAAAGGCAATGAAAGTATCTATCATTCAAAAATTATTGTAACCAAAGAACTCAGTCCTTACAGTAAATATATTGCTGAAGTGTTGGAATTTCGTCCTGCTGTAGGCCAATTCATTAATGATACTCCTTTATTTGAAACTGGAAATACTGCTGCCGATATGCTTCAGAGAGCAAAAAAATCTCTGATTGGACCAAACTCATATGCAGTGAGTCTTGGCGGATTTGGTGGATATGTTGTTTTTGGTTTTGATCATACCATTCCAAACTTTGAAGGGAGGGATTTTAAAATTCTTGGAAATGCATTTTTTGGAAATGCAGCCAATGATCCCCGTTCCGGAAACTGTGAGCCGGGAATCATTATGGTAGCTTATGACAAAAATAAAAATGGAAAGCCGGACGATAATGAGTGGTATGAAATAGCTGGAAGTGAGTATTTTAAAAACACTACCATAAAAAATTATAGCATAACGTACTTTAAACCCAATGAAAGCAAATCCCCCGTTCCCGGAAATGAAGGCTGGCAAATTGATACAGAATATATCAAATGGCAAGATAACCTTGGAAATAATGGATTTAAAACAAAGAATATCTTCCACTCACAAAGTTATTATCCCTTGTGGCTCTCAGAAGCTTCTTACAGTTTTACCGGAACGAGACTTAAAAATAATTATTACGATCAAAGCGGAACAGGTTCTTATTGGGTAGGAAAATCATACGAATTTGGATATGCTGATAATGTTCCCAATACAGATGAAGCATCCAATATCGATATTTCCTGGGCTGTTGACCGAAATGGAAAATACGTTAGACTACCCGGAATCGATTTTGTGAAAGTATATACAGGAATAAACCAGGAAGCAGGTTGGGTAGGTGAAGTTTCTACCGAAGTAGCGGGAGCTTATGATCTGCATTTTAAATAAAATTCAACAAATAATATATTTAAATTAATAAAAATGAGAAAGTTTTATCTTTTGATTGTCCTTTTTCTGTTCGCATTTTTCACAAATGCACAGATCAAAGTACAAGGTGTCCTCAGAAATGATATTCCGGGGAAAACGACAAGCCAGCTTAAGGTGGCAGCATCCACCGCTACTATCAATTTTTCCGATATCCGGTATTGGGTAGGAACTGGATCTAACCAGGCTGCTCTGGTTATACAATGGAATGACAGCAAAAATCCGGATGCCTTGGTATGGGGATTCAGATGGGATGGAAATGCTACAGGAGAAGATATGGTGAAAGCTATTGCGAAGGCGGATCATAGATTCTTAACTTTAATGTATCAAGGTACACCACAAGGTACGGCCATTGGAGGATTTGGCTTTGATCTGGACGGACAGAACGCTAATGCATTATATTACAATGGAAATACCGCCTCTCCTTTGTATCCGGTAAATGGTATTGTCAATACATCCGCTTATAATTTTGATGATTATACCGCTGTAGATGCTAATGATCACTGGGAGTCTGGTTGGATGTCCAAAGGATATTGGTCTTATTGGGTGAAAAATCCATCCAATCCTAACTTTGGGTATTCTAGTGTTGGAGCTTCCTCACGTGTGTTACAAAATGGTTCTTGGGATGCATGGAACTTCAATCCTTCATTCAATTCTGTTCCAATTTCTTCTACAATGACTCCAGTCTCTCCTTATGTTTCTGCTGCCGGTCTGATGAATCTGACCAAAAAAACAAATACAGCGAAGACAACAAACTTTACGGACGGTTTTTTCATGGTGAATGAAGAATGGTTTGGACATACGAATGGTTCTGTAAACTTCATCGGAAATAACGGACAGATTGACTACCGTGTATATAGTACGGTGAATAATAACCATGCTTTTGGAGCAACCACTCAGTTTGGAACTATCTATGGAGATAAATTTTATTTTGTTTCAAAACAAGCTGCTGATGGTGGAGATACACAATACACCCCTGGAGGAAGATTGGTTGTAGCCAATGCTCAAACGATGCAAAAAATTGCTACCTTCAATACTATTGGAGGGGCAGATGGGAGATCATTCTTAGGAGTGAACGAGCATAAAGGATATATTGGAACTTCCAATGGAGTCTATTTGTTTGATATTGATAATCTGCAAGTAGGTAGCGTTATCGCCGGAACAGCAACCAGTGGAGGAGGGCAATACTCAGGGCAGATTGGAAATATGATCCGTAGCTCACAATATGTATTTGCAGTGAAACAAAGTGAAGGAATTTTGATTATCGATCCAAAATCGGATACACTGATCCACACTATTGCTGGATCTTTCAATTCTATTGTTCAGGCTAAAGACGGAAGTATTTGGGCAATTCAGGATCAGACTCTTATAAATATTCACCCAACAACTTTTGCTACTCAATCTTATAATATTCCAACCACCCAATATTCAGATTCATGGGGAGCATGGAATGCCGGAAGCTTTACAGCCAGTAATACGGAAAATGTTTTATACTGGATCAAAGCAGGAAGTGGCTGGGATCCCGGAAAGCAAATTGTTAAATTTGATGTAACAACTAAAGCTTTTAATGAAAATTTTATCACCATTCCGGGGCAAACGAGCACGTACAAACAAATTCCTTATGGTGCTGCTTTGCGGGTGAACCCAGTTACAGGAGCATTGATTTTAAATACAACAGAAAGCGGATATGGTGCACATTTTCAAAAAAACTGGATCCACACATTTGACAGCAATGGTAATCTTACAGATACTAAAACATTAATAGATTATTATTGGTTCCCGTCGCTGGCTGTATTCCCTGATAATACCGCTCCGGTAATAAGTTCGGCTTTCCCATCACAAGTGACAGCCACAAATGTTACTACGATCGACTTGAAAACAATCATTTCTGATGATGATAACGCTATTGCTGCCATTGTAAAGACTGTAAAATCAAATAATAACTCATCTGTAGTGTCTGCAACGATTAACGTTAATGATGAGCTTATACTCACACCGCTTGCTACCGGTACGGCTGATATCGTGATTAGTTTTAATTCTAATGGTAAAGTTGTAGAAAAAACACTTACTGTAAACAGTATTGCTTCTACCTTGACAACAGTAGACGTTAAAAAACTTGAATTTAGTATTTACCCAAATCCGGTTACCGATGTTCTTTACATTAAAACTCAGGAGAAAGTAATAAATGTTTCTATTTATGATGCTTCCGGTAAATTCATCAATGTTCAATTGAATAACGGGCAAATCAATGTAAATATGCTTCCAAAAGGTATGTATATTATAAAAGCAGTAACTGATAAAGCAGTTTATCAACAAAAGCTGATTAAAAATTAATTTTTAACATAGCTAATTTTGTTTCATTTTGCCCCGACTGTTAGGTCGGGGCTTTTTATTTAATCTAAAAAAAACGATTTATATGAAAAATATTATGATTTTTGACCTATTTCTATAAATACTAAGTCATTTTATATAAAATGACTGTCTCTTTTTACTAAAGAATCTCAAATTTGATACAATTGAACTATGTAAACAGAATATGAGAATCTGTAAAAAGAGTCTATATGACAGGAAAATTTTATTTGTTAAAATTGTTTTTTAGAAGAAAATCTATAAACTTTTGTGCTATGAGTAGTTGAAATAAAAAACTATCATTATGTTAAGTTAAACTTGTGTTTAATGAATTTGTAGAAGCTATGTAGAGTCTTGAAGCAGTATAAATATGGAAAACTGATGTATGTATGACGTATGTATTTTTTTGGTATAATGGGGATGTTGAAGATAATTTTGCTGAAAAATCAACAACAAATGAAAAATTATTTATTACTAATGATATTCTTCGCGAATATCTTGTTTTCCCAAGTAGGTATAGGAACGGCTAACCCCAGAGGTGCTTTAGACATTAATAAAGAAACAACCAATAATATGGGGTTGGTACTTCCTACCAATGCAGATCCTAAAAATATGGTTAATCCGAAAGGAGGTAATGTAGCAATTGGAACAATTATGTACGATTCTACCTTAAGCTGTGTAAGAGTATTTAAGCCTTCAGGGTGGTCAAATTGCTTATGTGATCAATGTAATACCAATCCCGGTTTTGCATTAGATTGTTCAGGAGGAAGTGTTTCCGGAACGTTTACTGCTAATACATTAAGTAACGGAACAAAAGTGATAAACTATACGAATGCTACCGGGCAGCCTTACAATGCCATCTCAGTTGCTTCTACAGGAGTAAGTGGATTGACAGCTAGTGCACCGGCAGGAACATTAGTAAATGGTAGCGGAAGTGTATCCCTTACTATTACAGGAACTCCGTCTGCCTCCGGTATGGCATTCTTTGCAGTAAATATTGCAGGACAATCATGTAGTTTCTCAGTAAATGTAAGCGCAGGAGTAATTCCTAAAAGAACAATCCTGTCTTTAGGAGGTGGAATGTATACTCCTAACCCAGGAAATACAACAGCACCAACCACGATCTTACAGTCGCCAAGTAACTTCGGGCCTAATGGAACAGTACCGTCTCAGGGATTCGATATCAAAACTGTAGGAGTAGCTCAAGATAAGCTGGCTGTGAATATTGCACTTTATAATCCATATATGATTATTTTCACATGGGATTATACTTCTACAGTGGCTGACGCTATTGCTCTTAAAGATTATTTGGATAAAGGAGGTAGAGCAATGATCTTCCTTCAGCAGACACAGCCTAACCAATTATTAAATCAAATATTCGGAGGTACAACAACTGCTACTGCTGCTACAGGAACTAATTTTATTAAAAATATCAACAACGTGAATCATCCAATTCTTAATGGACCATTTGGAGATGCAAGAGGATTATTGGTAGGAGATGATAATGATGATGCCAGTTCTTATACGAACCCTAATATGAATAGTTCTAACGTGGATATCTTATCTACAAATAATGGTCAGATTGTTGGATTTGTTCATAAGTCATATAAACTATTCTTCTGGGGTGACGGAGGTTTCCCTCTGGGAGCAGCTAATAATACTTCAACAGGATCTTATCCTGCAGGTGTTGATGCATCCGGTAAACCAATTCCAAAAATGAACTTCGGAACAGGACCAAAAGCAGGAAGTACAGTATACAATAGTATATTATATGCTAATGCAGTTGCATGGATGATGCAATAAACCATTAGAAGTTTATTCGCAACCGATCTAATTTTATTTTGCACTATAAAAAAACAAAGATTTGACTGATATATCCGAGGCAGATTTTATCTGCCTCGGATTTTTATAACCAGACTTTAATTTACTCGATAACAGTAAAATTGTATTCGCAATTTTTTTATTAAAATAATGTATTGATGAAAATAATTATACCTCAATGTGCCTTATTTTTTGTATCAATTTGTATTCAAACTAAGTCATTTTCTAGAAAATAATTAGATGTCTTAAAGATAAAAATGGATTTTATTTTTCAAAATAAACGCATGGAAATAGTGGAAATATACTTTTAAAGAAAAGAATATTGATAATGTGAGGTTCTTGTAGCTGCTTTAAATAAAGAGTTTTTGAGTGGTTGTTGTAGGTACGTCGCTTAGTGTTTTAAAATATGTATGGCGTTTGAGGTATATATGGTGTAGGCGGTTTTTTGGAAATAGGAAAGTGAAAAATATACTTTTGCCAAAAACATTAAGTAATGAAAAGAAAAAATTATTTATTAATGATGATATTCTTTGTGAATATTGTCTTTTCCCAGGTGGGGATGGGGACAGCCAATCCTAGAGGTGCTTTAGACATCAATAAAGAAACTACCAATAATATGGGGTTGGTCCTTCCTACCAATGCAGATCCGAAAAATCTTATCAATCCGATGGGGGGTAATGTGGCAATAGGCACCATTATGTATGATTCTACATTAAGTTGTGTAAGAGTATTCAAATCTACAGGTTGGTCAAATTGTTTATGTGATCAATGTGGCCCAACACCAGGGTATAGTTTAGATTGCTCCAGTGGAGCTCTTACAGGAACCTTTACAGCAGGTACTGCTTCTAATGGTACTAAAGTAATCAAATATACCAACGCAACCGGACAGGCTTATGGAGCTATTTCTATTGCTTCTACAGGAGTAACCGGACTTACCGCAACAGCTCCTGCAGGGACACTGAACGGAAACGGAAGCATCAGTCTTTCTATCAGTGGAACACCTTCTGCATCAGGAGTTGCTAATTTTACGGTGAATATCGGAGGTCAGTCTTGTACGTTTAGTGTAACAGTAGGAGGTCAAACATTTAGAAAAATGAATGTATTAGGAATTACTGCAGAGCCATGGTATGCTCCTGTGGATAATAATACTTATGCTTCAAGAGCTATTCTTACATCTTCACAAAACTTCGGACAAAACGGAACTTTCCCTACCAATGGATTCAATATTGTTGCTGGTGGTGTTTCACAAGGGGTGGCGTTGAAAAACCTTATTAATAATAACAATATTGATATTATCATTATAGGATATTCATATGTTCCTAATGATGCTTCTATTGCAATATTAAATGATTTTGTACAAAACAAAAAAGGAGTATTGATGTATTCGGAAGAATATAATTATACTCAGACACCTAAGTTGATCAATGCGATTTGTGGTGGAAGTGGTACTACGATGACTAGAATTGCAGGTTCCAAATATGATCAGTTGACGAACGTGAATGATCCGTTATTAAATGGTCCTTTTGGAGATATCAGAGGGAAACTAATCGGTTCCGATTATGCTGATACTTCATTCTACACAAAATCAGGATTGCCATCTAATGTGACTGTTCTTGCTAACAGATTTAATGATGCAAGTACCCCATTAATGTTTAAACATAATTCATTAGGATTTGTGTATATGGGAGACTCCGGATGGCTTGGAGGAAGTGCTACGGATGTCAGAACTCAGATCTTCCCAATAGGAATGAATGCGGCAGGAGCTCCTCAAACAAAACCTTGGGCTGATACAACCACTTCATATATGGGATTCCTTTATGCAAATGCTATAGCTTGGGCAGTACAATATGCTCAAACCAATACCAGTACAAATTATATCATTCCTTAGAATACTTAAAGATGGTGTAAGAGTAAAAAGCGCTTATCTTTATTAAAAAAGGAATGTTTTTAAAACAGGCAGGTTATCATAAATAACCTGCCTTGTTTGTTTTGTATGTATTGAAAGTTATTTATTTTTATCTTCTAAGAATAACCTTCTGAGAATAACCTTTCCCTTCTTTTGTTTTCAGATTAAGAATATAAATTCCTCCCGGTAATGTAGCCGGTAGTTCAAACATTTTAGATTGGTATTTTGAACGGTACACTTCTTTTCCAAAAGTATTGGTAATAGAAATATCTGAATCTGTAAATTGAATATCCCCATCTAGAGTGATTTGTCCTGTGGTAGGATTAGGAGATACCGTGAATACTTCGCTGGCTAAGGTTGTTTTTTGTGATATGCGGCCTGATGGAATAGCGAAAGGATCTGCTAATTTTGCAATTTCATTGTTAGTAAGAGTTCTGTTATATATAATTACATCATCCAATAATGCAGCATCCAATCCTCCTGATATGTTAATTTGCATGGGTTGTGTTGTTGTTTTTCTTTTCCAATTTTTTATGAAACTATACGTACCATTGATGTAGACGTATGTTGTTACATCATCTTTTCCTTCCTTATATAGTATTGCATAATGATTATATTGGTTGGTACTAACGGAAGAGGATTTAGTTTCTCCGTCTTGTTTAATTGATATTTTATTGTCTGTGACAAGAATATCAATATCTTCATGATTGTAATTCTTGAATTGGACGGATTTACCTTTATCAGCACGAGCCCAAAATGATAAGGTAGTTTCATCCGCTGAGGTCATTTCGGGAGCTGTAATTTCTGATGAAGTAGCAGCCAGTCCATAGTTACCATAGCTTGAGAAATGAAAGTTTTTAATAGGTGATGTAAAGTCTAATCCTTTCATTTTATCATCCAGGTTTCCATCGAAGGGATAATAAGCTAATGGATCAAGCGGTGGGTTACCATTGGTTGTAAATTGTGTAGGAAGATGATGAACATACTGTATTCTGATATCCTTTCCTAATCCCAGTTCAATGGGAGCACCGTATACAGTAAGAACAATTCGGTTGAAACGTTTTGCCGGTATAAATTCAATGATTCCCTTTTGAGGGTTGGAACCTGGCTTTAGCATACTTGTACTTACTCTTGTTTTGTCATTATTTGATGTGTTGTCATTGAATGATTCAACGAAAATTTGTCTTTCTGCCTGTTTTTTTATTGAGATATTAGGAGTTTCTATACCAATACTTACTTTTCTGAAATTAGGTGTAAGCTCCGGGAAGCTTATGCTTTGCTCAATGCTGGCATTGATTCCTATAGGAATCCTTAGAGTGGCAAAATCGTTTTCATTACTTCCTAACATATTATTCGGGTTATCTATACCACAGAGAAGGCAAAGCCCGCTAATCTTGTAGGATTGGTCTTTTGCATAGGTTTCTTCAAGCTGCGCATAGTATAAAGCGCTCGTTAGAAATAAGGTCGTCAATACTGTTTTCTGCACAGTATTTTTGGAAAAAAATAAATTTTTCATATAATTAATATTTAAGTTGGATGTTTTATGGTGTGGAATGATGCCTTTATTTGATAAAATAGGCTATTGAGAAGTATTGCTATTTTCGATTAAAACTTTTTCAGATGCTTGTTTCATGAGGGAAAGTGAGAATAGCTGGTTTTTCATATAAATGTAAAATAATGCAATTGGTTATTGTGTTGAGCAAATTTACAATATAAAAGGAAATTATATGTCAATTATATGTGAAATGTTTTATTGGTAAGGTTATTTGTTTATAAAATATTGACTTTTAATTTATTAAAAATAAAAAAAGACAGACTCATAAGTCTGCCTTCTATTGATTGTTTTTAATACGATTTATCTAGTTAGAATAATTTTGTTTGAAAAGACTTTTCCATCTTTTGTTTTCAGATTAAGAATATAAATTCCTCCCGGTAATGTCGCCGGCAGTTCAAAAGTCTTCGTTTGGAACTTTGAACGGTACACTTCTTTTCCAAAAGTATTGGTAATAGAAATGTCTGAATTTGTAAATTGAATATCCCCATCTAGAGTGATTTGACCTGTGGTAGGGTTAGGCGATACAGTGAATATTTCATTTGTTAATGGAGCTTGTGGGATAGTAAAATTTGTTGGAACTCTGTATGATTCTGGTAATCCTAATAATTCGTGTAGCTCGTCAATAGTAAGCTTTCGATCATACAAAAGAAGCTCATCCACTTGTGTTGATGAATCAATATTGATCCTTATAGGGCTTGGGCCTGGATATATGAAGCTTTTCTCTATCACATTGGAGATACGTTGAGTGCCGTCTATAGCAATAGATATATCTATCTTATTTTGTCCCAGATCGTTATATTCTATTACGTAATGGTGGTATTCACCAAGAGTGAGGGAAGTAGGTACTCCGTAGAGGGGTAAATCACGAAAGCCGATTGTTTTTGGACTAATATCTAGACTACCAAGTCCAATATTGGTATCGGTGAAAGATAAAACACTTGTGTTCTCGTTAAATCGTGTCCAAAATGAAATAATAAGATTGTGTGATGATATTATTTGTGGGAGAGTTATTTCTGTATCTGTGATAGCTTGCCCGCATTTTGATTGATTTGAAAATGTATTGCCTGCAGTTATAATATTCAACTCTCTTATTCTATCACTCATATCACCATCAAAAGAATAGTAAGCATATGGATCAAGAGGCAGATTATTGCTACATGTGCTAAACTGTGTGGGAAGATGATGAATATAATATACTCTAAATTCATTGCCTAAATTAAGTCCAAGCAGTCCGCTGTGTATGGAAATATTTACTTTATCAAACTGTTTATTAGTGGTAAATTCAATAGTTCCTTTTCTGTTATCACTAGGGGATATTTTTAACATGGTATTATCTACTCTTTTTCTGTCTCCATTGGATGTATTCCCTCTAAAAGTTTCAACATAGATTTCTCGGTTGGCTGATAATGGGGTGTTAGCAGTACCAACACCAATAGATATTTTCCTATAAGCAGGCGCTAATGGAAATGTGAATGTCTGCTCAATCCTGGCACCGTCGAGACCTAAAGGTAAATTAAACGTAGTGTAATCCGTTTCATTGTTTCCTACTGCGTTTTGTGGATTTTGAACCGAACAAAGAACACAAGTTCCGTAAATCTGGTTGGTTTGGCTGGTTGCGTAGGTTTTTCCAAGTTGTGCCTGGTATAAAACGTTGACTAGTAATAGCAATGTGACCAATACTGTTTTTTTTACAGCATATTGGCCCAAGAATAAATTTTTCATAAAATAAATATTTGTTTGGGTTGTATTTAACGATGAAAAAGAAGGTAAGGTTGGGTATAAGTGTATATATACAATTCCCCCTTAACGGTATGCCGGTACAATGCTTTGAATTCCTCTTGAAATGGCAATTTTTCTAAAGATGAATGCCTTTTCACAGAGGTAGTTTACTGAATAGTCAAAATTAATAAATAATAATGAATTGTATGTAAATTTAATATAAAATAATTATGATTTACATTATTTGTTATTAAAATAATAGATTATGTTTTATTAAAATAAAAAGACAGGCTTGTTTGCCTGTCTTAGATGTAATAATTCATAAGGTGTATTATCTTGTCAAAATTATTTTGCTGGAATACATTTTCCCTTCTTTTGTTTTCAGGTTAAAAATATAAATTCCTCCCGGTAATGTCGCCGGCAGTTCAAAAGTCTTCGTTTGGAACTTTGAACGGTATACTTCCTTTCCTGAAGTATTAGCAATGGAAATTTCTGCATCTGTTAATGGGATATTCCCACCGAGTGTGATTGGACCACGGGTTGGATTAGAAGCAATGGTGAGGCTTTCATCAGCTATTGCCATTTTTTGAGTAGTTAGACTTGTTGGAATATTGTAAGATTGCACCAGTTGGGTAATTTCAGTGTTATTCAATTCTCTGTTGTAAGCAATTATTTCATCAATATTCGAATTTTGCATATTGAATACCAGGGTACCATCGTTTTTAGGAGTTTTCCAATTGTCTATTTGGCCTACCGATACTCCATTAATATATAGTTTTACTGTAAGTGTTGTATTATCGGTATTTGGAGAGAAAGTTAATAAATAATGTTTGTATGTATCGGCGGTAATACTACTTTGGATATGTTGAGTTCCATTAAGTTGAGTTAAATACACTGTGTTATCAAAATTAGATATCAATAATCTGGCATCTTGAAAATCTGATACCGCAATATAAGATATGGTAGTACTTACTGTGTTTAATTTTGCCCAAAATGAAATGGTTGCCCCATTGTTTAATAATGCTGTTTTCCCTATAGTAGGAGTTTCGAGACGAACATATGCAGATGGTGCTTTAAGGGAAGTTCCACATATACCGCTTGAAAATTGAGCAGCAGGATATGATGAAAGATCATGCCCGATTATTTTATCTTTAATGTCTCCTTCAAATGGATAATATGAAAACGGATCAAGCGGAGGGTTTCCACATGAAGTAAACGGAGCAGGAAGATGATGGGTATAATAAATTCTGAGTTCTTCACCCATATTAAGTAATCCGCTGCTAAGTGAAATCTTGATTCGGTCAAAACGTTTTGAAGGGTTAAACTCAATGGTTCCTCTTATTGAATTAGGATCATCGGTTTTTACCATTGTATTGTCTAATACCGTGGCGTCATTATTGGAAATATTTCCATTAAAAGTTTCTATCGATATTTTTCCTAATGGTAACGATGTAACAGGGGTATTCACAGTGCCGATTCCAATAGTTACCTTTCTGAAATTAGGGGCAAGCTCTGAGAAAATAAGGGTTTGATCAATACTGGCAAAAAGACCAATGGGAATCTTTAAAGCAGCGTAATTGTTTTCATCACTTCCTACGGCATTTTGTGCATCTACTATGGAGCAACTCAAACAAGGACCCGAAACCTGATGGGTCTCACTACTCGCATAGGTTTTGCCTAGCTGAGCATAACAAAAAATATTCGTTAAAAATATCATGACTGTCAATACAGCTCTTTGAATGCTGTTAAATAAATTTTTCATATAATTAAAATATTGGGGGTTATATATTTAATAAAAGAAGTGATCGAAATTGGGAAATTTAAAAACAGGTTAAACTCCTCGATTATATAAATCATTACTGGGGGAATATGTAGTAAAGATACTGTCATATGCAGCAATATAAGGTTAATATTAGCCCAAAATTAAATAATTAAAGTGAATCATATGTCAATAATAAGTGAATATTTTATTTATTACATTCTTTTTATATCGTATTCCATTCGTTAATAGAGAAATGTAAAAAGACAGGCTTTAAGGCTTGTCTTGAATTAAATAATTATCTTGTTAAAATGACCTTACGCGTAAGACTTTTTATCTTCAGTTTTCCATAAGAGTACAAGTCAGTGTATTTATTTTTATGGAATTTTTATTTTGTTTTTTTAGAATATAAGGAATAAAAAAACCGGCAAACTTAAAAGTTTGCCGGTTTTTTGTTGATAGTTTATTTAATAATAATTTTATTAGAATAGATTTTACCTTCTTTTGTCTGTACCTTCAGGATATAGATGCCTTCAGGTTGTCTTGATTCAAAAGTGTTGGATTTTAATGTACCATGATATACTTCTCTTCCGAATGTGTTGATTAAGCTAACTTCTGATCCTTCAAAAGGAATTTTCCCATCAAGAGTGATCTGACCATCTGTGCTGTTAGCTTTAAAGGTGATATGCGGATCTTTGTATTGGTAAGCATAATAGAGTCTAAGTGCAGCATTTAGACTAAGCAGCCCTCCGTTAAGATTTACTTTAACACGATCAAAAGGTTTGTTCATCGTGATTTCAATTTCTCCTCTGCTTGGATCAGTTCCCCCAAGATTAAGGTTACTAGAATTAAGGGTTTGATAATCGTTATTAGAAACACCTCCATTAAAAGTTTCTATAGTGACACTCGTAGCAATCTGTGCTGCCAACATTGTTTTATCTGTACCAAAACCAATAATAAGTTTATTCGTATCAGCAGCGATATTGGTTTTGTCGAAAATCAAAGTCTGTTCGGTTCTTGCAATAAGTCCTACTGAAACTTGTAGAGTGGAGTAGGTAACGTCATAATTATCCACGGCATACTCCGGATTCAGGACACCGCATCCCAAACAAATGCCCACAACCTGGTTACTTTGGCTGGTTGCATAAAATTTGTTAAGCAGTTGTGCAGATAAATTGTTCATGAAGAACAATGATAAGGCCAATAGAATAGTTTTTCTTGTGAATTGGCTCGCTAATAAATTAGTTTTCATATGGTGAAATTTTGGTTTTAGTTTTTTTTGTAAATCTACACATAAAATGATTATGTTGATAAATTTATTTTATTTTTTTGTAAAATGGTAATAATTCTACTTTTTTAAATATGAATTATTAATTTTTATTTAACGGAGTTTATTGATTGCTCCTTTCCTGAGATTCATTTAAATATAATTCTGTTTTGACAAAAAACTGAGTAGTTGGCAAATGGTAAAAGAATAGCGGTGAATGTAGTATTGAATAAGAATCTACATCTCAAAAGTAAATTAAATTTCATGTTATTAATTTTTAGCTAAGCCAAATTTAAGCATTAATATAAAAAGAGAAAAGAAATATTTCCTTTTTTGGTGATATTTATAATGGCTATGATTGCTACTTTCTATTCCAGCCTTAAGAATAACTTCTAATGATAAAAAGGGATCAGTCCCAAAGTTGTGGGCTAGGTAAAAAATTAGTTAATCTGAAGAAAAAAAATGAATTATCTTTTTACTTCTCTAGGCTTTATATTGAAATTTAATTTCAACGCAAAGATAAGATTCAATTCATTATTGATAAGGGAGCTAAGAAAGCGACAAAAGTCGCTGATGAAGCGATGTAGATATGCGTACGCTTAGAAAGAATCAATACAATTGATTCAGCCTTTGCTTCCTAAAATACAACACCTGATAATAGAAATCCTGGATCAGGCGCAAAACTTGTGGACTAGGCAAAAAGTTAGGTTATCTGAAGAGAAAAAATGTTCTGTCCTTTACGCCCCTAAGATGTATTCTGTAGTTTTACAAAACGCAAAGACAAGAGCGATTCCTTATTGATGAGGAGGCTAAGAAAGCGACAAAGTCGCTGATGAAGCTGTATGGATATGCACACGCTTAGAAAGAATCAATGAAGTTGATTCCAATCTTTGCTTCCCTAAAATAATTCGCAAGAATACTGAAAACTTTGCGTTACATTTAAATGATATAGGTATAAATATTCCAACCTCCCCAACTTTTGAGACTGATCCAAAATCCTTTGCGTTACATTTTAAAATTAAACAGATCTAAATATTCTAAGCCCCACAACTTTTGCGCTTGATCCATAAAAGCAGGTGTATCTCATTATAAATTAGAAGTACGAATGTGTGGTATTTAACCTAAAAGAAAATATGATGTAAATTATAAAGCAAAAAAGAGAAGATCTAATGAAAGTCTTCTCTTTGTAGCCCGTAGGGGAATCGAACCCCTCTTACCAGAATGAAAATCTGAGGTCCTAACCGATAGACGAACGGGCCGGTTAGATGTTTGTTAAGGTATAGCTTTTCAACTTTTGTTTTAAAAAAACCACCGTAAAAATGTCAGTGGTTTTTTAAAACTAAGTAGCCCGTAGGGGAATCGAACCCCTCTTACCAGAATGAAAATCTGAGGTCCTAACCGATAGACGAACGGGCCAGCTATACTTTTACGCTAATTTATTAACGTGCTTAGTTAATTTACTTTTTAAGTTAGCCGCTTTGTTTTTGTGGATAATATTTTTCTTAGCTAATTTATCCAATAAAGCGATAACTTTTGGCAGTTGCTCTGTTGCAGCAGCTTTATCTTCTTCACTTCTCAAGACTTTCATTGCAGTTCTTGCAGTCTTGTGGTAGTATCTGTTACGAAGTCTTCTAGCTTCGTTTTGTCTAATTCTCTTTAACGCTGATTTATGATTTGCCATATCGTTTAAATGTGAGTGCAAAACTATAAACTTTTTTTTAAACTACCAAATTTATTTTGAAAATTTTTAATTTTCTTCTGAAAGGTACTTTCTAAGCTTATCTATTGCCTGTTCTATTTTAAAATTTTCTTGTTCTTTCTCTATTTTTTTGATCGTGTTTCCTAACATGATCAATGCGTTGTTCCATTCTCCAGTCGTATTGGTGAAAGTAAGTTCATCTATTGTCACTTCAAAAGCAACCCTTTCTCCAGTCCTGTAAAGTCTGAAACTGATTTTATCATCTTTGCCTACAATCCCGTCTTCATTGATCTTTAAATCATAACTTTTTGGGTTAGAGTGGATTTTCTTAAAAAGCAATTTAGCTTCTTGTATTTTTAAATCCGGCATGATATAAAATTTGATGGTTCGAAAATCATCTTATACAATGATTTATCAATAATATTTTTCATCAGTGTCACCATATTTGTATCAGCAATTATGGCTAAAATTTTTGCAAATATAAGGCTTTTGTGATATATAATGTTAATGAAATGTCTTTTTAGAATAAAAGTAAAATGTTTTTTTTAATAAAACTCAGTATATCAATACAGTGTATTTTGCCAATTTTATTTCTAATTTGAGAATGTTTCCAAGTCTAGAGATTCTGAAGGTGTATCTGGTTCGAAGAAATTGAGAAATAAAGTCAGATAATATAAAATCCCGTTGTGCATTTTGATATTTTAGTGTCAGTTCAGAGTATGTTTTGAAGCCTGAAAGCTGGAAGTAAATTATAACGAATAACGATTCATCTTTTTTTATTGATCTTAAGGCAAAAGTTAATGTTGCCATAAGCTGTCAGTCATTACAACTGAAAATAACTTCCAGCTTCAACCCTTTTACCGGACATATTTGTCTCGAACTCGCAGGAGATTTTGAAGCAAGAGTTGTAAGGCTTAGAATATTTAAATCTGTTTAATTTTAAAATTTCATGTAAAGGATTTTTATTATCCGTGTTATATTTTAGAAAAAAGACTGAATCAATTGTATTGATTCTTTCTAAGCGTATGCCTATCTACATCGCTTTATCAGCGACCTTTATACTCTTGGCTCCCTTATCAATAATGAATTATATCTTGTCTTTGCATCTAAATAAAACTTCAATGTAAGTTTAGGGTAGTAAAAAGATAACTCATTTTTCTCTTCAAATTAACCCAACTTTTGCACCTGATCCGTTAAATAATATAAAATAAAAAACCTTTAACTATTCAAGGATAGTTAAAGGTTTGTAAGTAGCCTATAGGGGAATCGAACCCCTGTTGCAAGAATGAAAATCTTGAGTCCTGACCACTAGACGAATAGGCCAAATTTTGAGGTTGCAAAAGTAATAATTACCTGCGAAACTTCAAAATTATTTTTTTAAATTATTTATATACTTTTTGTATTACCGTGTTTTTTATGCCCTTACCTTCAAGGTCTTTTTGGAGCTTTACAGCATCTTCCAGGGTATAAACCTTTCCATAGGTATAATAGAATACACCGCTATCTTTGTTTCTTTCTATATCTTTCAGGTTTTGTAAGATGTACGAATTACCGTTTAGTTTTTCACCGGCATATACTTCTATCGTATAATATCCCATGCTTATTTTTTGGTTAGGCATAAAACCTACGGCAAAAGCATTTTTGAATCCTGCATCCTTAGCGGTTTTAAGATTGATATCTCTTACGGAAGCCATATTCGTTACAGCATAATAATATTTGTATTGTCCGTTTTCTTTGAGAGTAAGGACATAGTTTAATCCTTTTAATGCCGGATCATTTTCATTGTACTTGGTAGGAGAACTCATCAATAATATTCTGAAATCATTCTTCAGAGCTACTTCAGCCGGTTTCTCAGGCTCCGGTTTTTTCATCGCGAAAGATCCTCCTGTTTTTCTGTCTATAGCTTTCTTATAGTCTATGATTGCATTATAAATACTTTCTGCAATTTCACTTTGTCCTTTTTCAGAAGCGATATAATGACTTTCCTCAGGATGATTGATGAATCCGGTTTCGATCAGTACAGATGGCATGGCATTCATACGAAGTACGTGAAGGTTTTTCTGAAACACCCCTCTGGAAAATCTTTTGTCTTTATTCACAAAATTATCTTCTACCAGACCGCCCAGAAGGAGACTTGATTCCAAATATTTACTCTGCTGAAGTTTTAAAGCTATTAAAGACTCAGGAGAGTCAGGATTATAAGAACCGAAAGTCTGTCTATCTTTTTCATCAAGAAAGATTACATCATTTTCTCTTTTGGCTACCTCCAGATTTTCGTTGTTCTGGTTGGGTCCTTGTACATAGGTTTCCGTGCCATAAGCTGTAGGTCTTGCTGAAGAGTTACAGTGAATAGAAACGAATAAGTCTGCCTTACTTCTGTTGGCCAGATTCGTTCTGTCCGATAATGATGGATATTCATCGATCTTACGGGTGTATATTACTTTGAAATCTCTGTTTTTTTCAAGCATTGCCCCAACCTTTAACGTAATGGCAAGTGTAACGTCTTTTTCAGCCACTCTTCCAATGTCTGAATAGGTCCTGTTGGCCCCATGATCACTTCCTCCGTGTCCTGCATCCAGAACGATAGTAAATTTCTTTTGAGCGAAAATAAAGTTGCTGATAAGGATAAGGAGAAATGATAAAATTATTTTAAAATTTTGTTTGTGCATCTTACAGTTATAAAAATTATATTAATTTTGGGCCTTAATTATATATAATAAAATTGGCCAAAACCGTCTTCAAAAATATATTACAAATTTTAATTATCCTAATTTTTAACAATTTTTTAGCACAGAAAACTCCTGAAAAATTGCCTAAAAATGCGGTTAATGATACTATTTCCAAAAAGGATACCATTGTTGCAAAAAAAGAAGCTTTGGATGATGTTCTTCGTACAAAAGCCGATGATCAAAGAAGAGACATCCCTAAAAAGATGACATTCCTTAATAAAAATGCACAGGTAAAATATCAGGATATGCAGATTGATGCAGATTATATTTCTATTGATGATAACAAAAACCTGATCTATGCCAGAGGTAAACAAGACTCTTTAGGAAAAATTATTGAGCCTGTTATTACAACGCAGGCCGGTAAAAAATACGAGACCAATCAGTTTAGTTACAATACTAAAACAAAACAGGCGATCGCTTTTAATGCCAGAACAGAGGAAAGTGAAGGGGTGATTATTGCTCAAAAAACGAAAAAATACAATGATTCGGTGTATGCTATGAGAAAAGCGGACTATACAACCGATGATTATTTTATAAAGAAAAAAGATACAGCTGCGGATTATTTTATGAGAGCTTATAATATCAAGCTTATTAAAACCAAGAAGAAATCACAGATTGTTACAGGTCCTATTCAGATGTTTATAGAGAAGGTTCCCACACCTCTTTATTTACCATTTGCGATTCTTCCGTTTTCAGATAAAAGAGCTGCTGGTATTTTGATTCCAAGTTTTGGAGAAAGGGAGGATGTAGGTTTCTTTCTTAACGGGATAGGATATTATCAGCCAATAGGAGAGCATTTTGACCTTAAAGTACTTGCTGATATTTATACAAAAGGAAGCTGGAACCTAAGACCACAAATGAACTATCAGAAAAAGTACCGATATTCAGGGAACTTTACAGCGGATATTGGAACAATGGTAAGAGGGATTAAAGGACTGGATGATTATACCAAAAATAGTACATATAGAATTTCCTGGACCCACTCACAGGATACGAAAGCCAATCCGTTCCTTACCTTCAGCGCTTCTGTGGATATTGTGAGTACAAAGTTTTATAACAATCCACTTAATAATAATTATATTTTCAACCAGAATGTGTTGAATACACAGCAGAATTCAACGGTAACCCTTACCAAGAGATTTCTTAAGCTTCCGGTAACGATTACGGGAACGGCGTCTTATTCACAGAATTTTGCTACCGGATTAACGGATTTGCGTCTTCCACAGATGAACGTAGCGATCAATCAGTTCTATTTATTTAAATCAAAAACCGGAGTAAGACAGGGACTTATTGAAAATATTACGGTAAATACAGGATTGAACCTTACAAATTATGTCAATTCGCAACAAAATGAATTGTTTACCAAATCGATGTGGGACAAAATGCAGACAGGGCTTAAAAACAATATTGCTTTGGCAACCAATACTACTTTGGCTAAATATTTTACATTCAGCTTAAGTGCAAATATTGATAATGCTCTAACGACGAAATCATTAAACAGATACTATGATCCTGTTAAGGCTGTTACTGTAGATGAAATCCAGAAAAATTTTACAGGATATTCCACATTCTCTGCAACAACCAGTCTTCAGACTACATTATACGGTATGATGAAGTTTAAAAAAGGTTCGGTTGTAGAAGCAGTAAGGCATATGATGACTCCGAGTATTGGATTTACCTATTCTCCGGATTTCTCAAGTCCTAATTTTGGCTATTATAAAAATTACTATAACGCGAATGGGGCACTTACTCCTTATTCCATTTTTGAAAAAGGAATCATAGGAAGCCCTACCAGTGGAATGGTGGGTGCCTTAGGATTTAATATCGGGAATAATATCGAAATGAAAGTAAAGTCTAAAAAAGACTCTACCGGAGTGAAGAAGATCAAGATTTTTGAATCCTTAAGCCTTGCAGGAAACTATAACTTTGCAGCTAAAGATCACCCTTGGTCGGTGCTTTCTATTAATGGGCAATCTTCTTTCTTTAATAACAAACTTAATGTTAATACAAGTCTTACCATAGATCCTTATAAAATTGTTTTTGTTCCGGGACAGGATACCGGGATCAGAACAGAACAATTTGGAGGTTTTAGTGTACAAGGGTTTAATGTACAATTGTCTTATCCTTTAAGCAGCGAAGTTTTCGGAGAAAAAAAGGATTATGCTAAAAAGTATTCTTCGAAAGGGGAAGTCCGAAATGAAAATTATTATTTCGATGATGATCATTATGCTCATTTTGATCAGGCCTGGACGTTGAACATTAATGCCAACTATGCATATACAAAAGGTCTGAGCAGATTTGGTTCTAAAATCGCATCGCTTGGTCTTGATGGAAGTATAAAGCTAACTCCTTATTGGAATATCAACGGAAGTACTCACTATGACTTGGTGACTAAACAATTGGCTTATACAAGGATTGGTTTTTCAAGGGATCAACGAAGTTTTACCATCAATTTCAACTGGGTTCCTTTCGGACAGTATAAAGTATATGACTTCTTTATCGGGATAAAAGCCAATATCTTAAGTGATGCATTGAAGTATAAAGACAGAAGTTTCACTCAGCCTAATGCACCTTTCTAATATCAGATTGGCATTTGAGAATATAAATTTTATATTTGCAACCAAAATAAATTCTATTGAAATTGTCATTAATGAAATTGTTTAGTAAACAAATATGTACTTTAAATGGCGATGGCATATGACTTTATAAAAAATAAATACCCACATATGAAACAAATAATCAACACAGTTAATGCACCTGCAGCAATCGGGCCTTATTCACAAGCTAATATGGCCAATGGAGTTTTGTATATCTCCGGACAGATTCCTGTAGATCCTGCAACTGGTAAACTGGTAGAGGGAATCGAAAAAGAAACACATCAGGTAATGAAAAACCTTGAAGCTATCTTAACAGAAGCAGGAATGACTTTTAAAAATGTTGTAAAAGCTACGATCTTCCTTAAGAATATGGATGATTTTGCAGTGATGAACGATATTTATGCTTCTTATCTGGATGCAGAAAGCTTTCCGGCACGTGAGACAGTACAGGTTTCTTGTCTGCCTAAAAATGTGGATATCGAAATTTCTATGATTGCACATCAGGATTAATGAATTTTATAAGAAATACATTTGCGGTGTTGGTGGGTCTTGCTATAACAGGGCTTATCATTACTCTTGGTATAAGAGCATTTCCGCAATGGGTAACCTTTGAAGCTTTTGCTCCGTTTGAGCATTGGCAAAGGTTTCTTTTCAGCATGAAGAATGATAAGGCTTTCTTTGGCTTTCTATTGTTTATTTCAGGATTAGGAACGACAATAGGAGGTGTTGCTACGGCAATTATCGTGAAATATGCAAAAGTGGCTTATGCTATTCTTATCGGATTCATCATGCTTTTTATTGCGATGTTGGATGTGATTATATTTCCTTATCACCCGACATTTTATAAGATTTCTATTTTCCTTACTTTCTTTCCGTTTTCCTGGATCGGGGGTAAGATTGTAGAAGTGATTTATGAGCGGAATAAGAAAAAAAGAATCGTTGAAAAAATGAATAAACCCAAATAAATAAAAAACGCTGTAGAAATTCTCTACAGCGTTTTTTGTTGATATGAAACAAACTATTGTTTGTTTTTTATTAAGGCATTTTAAATCCTTTAGTATAAATTCTTCCGTATTCATCCACAAACTTCACTTGTACATTACCTTGGTATTTATCCAGGATTCTCTCGATATCCTTTTGTGAATTTACAGGCTTTCCATTGATTTCAACAATGATGTAATTGTCAACGATTCCTATTTTTGCCATTTCACTTCCTTCTGCTACATTTTTAGTCGTTACACCACTTGTTAATCCATAGTCTGTTTTAAATCTTTCACTTAATGGTTCAAACTCAGCACCGATTTTTTCAGTAACGCTAAGATCTGCTTTTGTTCTGGTAGAAGTGCCTCCTTTTTGGTCTCTAAGGGTAACTGTCGTACTTCCTTCTTTACCGTTTCTTGAATAGAATACCTGTACTTTATCTCCGGGACGTTTGCTTCCGATAGACATGGAAAGATCAGCGAAATCTGAAATATCATAATTGTCTATTTTGGTAATGATATCACCTTTTTTAAGACCTGCATCTTCTGCGCCACTATTGTCCCCAAAACCTGTAACATATACTCCGGAACCGGATTTAATATTGGTTTTGAACTTTTGGTTGTACATTGCAACTTGCTGATCGTTAGAAAGATCTAAAGACTGAACGCCTAAGAAACCTCTTTGCACGATACCGAATTTCTTGATGTCTTCAACAATTTTTCTTGCCAAATTAGAAGGTACAGCAAATCCATATCCTTGATAATATCCTGTGGTAGACTGGATTGCAGAGTTGATACCGATCAAGTCTCCATTGGTGTTTACTAATGCACCTCCTGAGTTCCCCGGGTTAATTGCTGCATCCGTCTGAATAAAGCTTTCAATTGGATTCGTTGCTTTTCCCTGTCCTCCTAAAATTCCGATTCCTCTTCCCTTAGCAGAAACGATACCTGCTGTTACTGTAGAATTCAATCCCAGTGGATTTCCTACTGCCAATACCCATTGTCCTACTTCAATATTGTCTGAGTTGGCAAAGTTTAAGTAAGGAAGCCCTTTTTCTTCAATCTTTAATAAAGAGATATCCGTGTTAGGATCAGTTCCTACTAAAGTGGCGATATATGATTTCTTGTTGCTTAATACTACTTCTAGTTTATTGGCCCCGGCCACTACGTGGTTATTCGAGATGATATAACCGTCAGGAGAGATGATTACTCCGGATCCCATCCCTGAAGGCATATTGTCCGGAGCTTGTTGTTGCTTCTGCCTTTGCTGGCCTCTGCCTCCTCCAAATGGATCTCCGAAGAAATAGTCGAACAGATCTTGTTCAGATGCTCTGTTTGATGTTCTGCTTTGATAATTCTTAATGGTAACTACAGCCGGAACTGTCGTTTTGGCTGCCTTTACAAAATCATCACCTGTTGCTCCTGTATTCATACCTGCAAATGTTGCTGTAGGTGCTGATGTTGTGAAATAAGATTGATCTCCACTGTTGGAACCGTGTCCGAAATATTGTATTGCTCCAACGGTAGTAGCTCCTGAGATAACCCCTACTACTGCAAATGGTAATAGTTTTTTTAAAGTACTCTTCATTGTATATCTTTCTTTGTTGTTTATTAATTAGTTTTCTTTTTATGTTTTTGAGTAAACAAATTTAATGTTAAATAAGTAAGCAATTACTATGCTATGTTTCAATTTTAACTAAAATTTAACGGCTATTATGTCATTTTATATCTTATGTGATAATTGTTAATGTCAGGATTAACAAAACTTAAAAATTTATTAAAGAAAATATGACAGAAATGATAATATATGTTATAAGCATACAATATAAAAATGCCATCTGTCACTCATCAATTTATGCTTGTTAATCCAGTCATAAATATACTTAATTTAAAAATGTCTATCTTTGCAAAAATATTTTTCTCACTTAAAACGTTTATAGCATGCAACTGTATAACACCTTAAGCGCAGAAGAAAGAGCTCAACTTATTGATGAAGCTGGTAAGGAACGCCTTACGTTGTCTTTCTATGCGTATGCCAAAATTGAAGATCCCAAAAAATTTCGCGACGATTTATTTATAGCCTGGAATGCTCTTGATGCACTCGGCCGTATTTATGTTGCTCACGAAGGAATTAATGCTCAAATGAGTGTTCCTGCTGATCAATTTGAGGCTTTCCGTGATACGCTTGAAGCTTATGATTTCATGAAAGGCATTCGTTTGAATGTAGCGGTTGAACAAGACAATCACTCTTTTTTAAAGTTGACGATAAAAGTCAGAAATAAAATTGTTGCTGATGGTTTGAACGATGATACTTTTGATGTTACCAATAAAGGGGTTCATCTTAAAGCTCAAGAGTTTAATGATATGCTTGATGATCCTAATACCATTGTTGTTGATTTTAGAAATCACTACGAAAGTGAAGTTGGGCATTTTGAAGGAGCAATTACTCCGGATGTAGAAAACTTTAGAGAAAGTTTACCAATCATTAATGACCAATTACAGGATTTTAAAGAAGATAAAAATCTGTTGATGTATTGCACGGGTGGAATTCGTTGTGAAAAAGCCAGTGCCTACTTTAAACATCAAGGTTTTAAAAATGTTTTCCAATTAGAAGGAGGGATTATTGAATACACCCGTCAGATAAAAGAAGAAGGTATCCAGAGTAAATTTATTGGTAAAAACTTTGTATTTGACCATCGATTAGGAGAACGAATTACGGATGATATCATTTCGCAATGCCACCAATGTGGTAAACCGTGCGACAACCATACAAACTGTGCTAACGATGCTTGCCATCTATTGTTTATCCAATGTGATGAATGTAAAGCAGCTATGGAAAACTGCTGTTCTACCGAATGTTTAGAAACAATACATTTACCTTGGGAAGAACAGGTGAAACTTAGAAAAGGTTTACAGGTTGGAAATAAGGTTTTCAGAAAAGGGAAATCTGATGCTTTGAAGTTTAAACACTCAGGTGATTTATCAACACAGCCTTTAGCACAAGCTACAAAAACAAAAGCTGAAACTAAAAATATTCGTCAAAAGATATCTGTTAAAAAAGTGTTGATCGGAAAAGCTGAACATTACTATTCAAAATCTAAGATTGCACAGTTTTTAATTGAAAATAAAGAACTTTCTATTGGGGATAAAGTATTAATTTCAGGTCCTACAACAGGTGAGCAGGAAATTACAATTACTGAAATGTATGCGAACGGTGGTCCTTGTGAAGTTGCAAAAATAGGAGATCAAATTACTTTTGAACTTCCATTCAGAGTTCGTTTATCGGATAAATTATATAAAATCTCGCACGCTGAAAACGCATAATAAGTATGTTGAAAGCCGAGCTTAGAAAAAAATATCTACAAAAAAGAAAAGCCTTGTCACGTGATGAGGCTTTCTTGTTATCTCAAAATATTTTCGATCATTTTGTAGCTTACTTTAAGCCTGAAAAGGGGCAAAAAATACATGTTTTTGTACCTATAGAGAAGTTTAATGAGGTCAATACACAAGTTCTTATTCAGTATTTTTTGGAGCAAAATATTCGTGTTTTTGTGCCTAAAGTTGTGTCAGATCAGCTTATCAATATTGAAATATTTGAAGATACTGTTTTTGCAACAAATAGTTGGGGGATTTCAGAGCCGGTTTCCAATGAAGATTCCGGTGAAAATTACTTCCAATATGTTATTACCCCTTTGCTGTATTGTGATCCAAAAGGAAATAGGGTAGGATATGGAAAAGGATTTTATGACGCACTTTTTCAAAGTCTTTCATCAGATACAAAAAAAATCGGAGTCAATTATTTTGACCCCGAAGAATATATCGATGATGTCTGGGAAAATGATATCCCGTTAGACTATTTAATTACGCCAACCAAGGTGCTGTCTTTCTTTAATGGCTTGGAATAAAAATCTAAAAAGTAAAACTTAAATTCTTTCTTAAACTTAGGAGTCGAAAGTAAGATGTACTGTGCGTTTTTCTCAAAGCTTCCTAAAGACTTGTTTTTATTGTCAAAGTATTCCACGTTGAATTTGGCATAATCCAACGTATCTTTTTTATAAAACTCTTTATAGACATTCAGGTTGTTTACTTTCACTGATTTTACTTTCATACTGTCCAATTCTTTGAATAGCCTTTTGAAAGTTAATGAATCGGGTTTATGGAAGTAACTTTGCATCTGAGAGTAGATTACAGTGTCTATTTCCGTATTTCTATTTCCGGAAAGGTATAAGGTGGACAGGTCCAGAAGTTCCTGAACTTTTTGTTTTGTAATGGAGTTTATTGCCTGCATGCTATCCATTTGTACTGCAGGATAGCTTTTTGCGTTATTGCTGTTTCTTAGTTTGTCAAGATCACTTACTTCTGTCTTTTTATTATTGCAGGCAACAAATGCTAGAAGAAGCATGGTGAAAATTAAAAAGTTATTTATTCTTTTCATCTGTGGAGGCAATTTTAAATTTGATGGATATAATCTTTCCTTTATCTTTTTTCATTTCTATAACGCTCAGGTTTTTCAATGAGGTTGTAGGAGTGGTTACTAAGGTGATATACTTTTGTTTGTCTAGTCTTTCTATACCATAGGTGTTATTGTCATATACCTGATATATTACAGCATTATTGCTGATCAGGTTTTCCAGTTGATTTCTTTTTTGTTTTAAAAGTTCCGGATTTCCGTTGGCATCTTTTACGGAGAAATAATTAACCGCCATTTTATAGTCATCCGGTTTTAATTCAATCATTTCTTCCTCCGGGGCATTTTCAAGGTTTCTGTTTACTTCCAGATATTCATAGAAAGGAGCATTGATCTGCATCTTTATATTCTTATCCTTTGTGGAATAATAAAAACATTCTCCCGGTTTTATTTTATAGAGAAGGGGTGATTCGTTTTGCTTAATAACGCGTATTTCTAAAGTATTAATGACTGAAACTCCACGGTCTTTATCTGTGAAACAATATTTATATGTTTTAGAAAAAAGAACATCTTTAAAACCTAATAGTCCGGTTATGGCGATTAAAACCGAAGTAACAAGTGCCCAGGCATTTTTTTTGAAGAAGTTTTTCTTAGGCGATGTCGTTGAAATTTCAATATCATTTATTGTAGGTGCTGTTTTATTAACCGGTTGATTTTCAGTGATTGATTTTTGTAAATCTGTATTTTCGAGGGTGTTGTTTTCAGCTTTTTCAGGTTGAATTTCATTTTTTTGAAGCTCAGGAGACTCGGCAACGATTTTTTCTAATTCCTGAATATCTTCATCTTCTAAATTTTCATTTTCCTGTAGTAATTCTCCGGCAAAAAGATGTTGCTTTTTGAAATCATACCAAGAATCATATCCCGCATAAATACTCAGTAAATTGAGCATGTCGATCCTCGGTAATTTAGTAACCGGTGAAGTTTTGAAATAGGTATAAAATGATTTTTCGCTGATGTTTCCTTTGGCTTTTTTGCGAAGGTCTTCCTGGAAATATATAATATCGATTCCCTTCCATTTTGAAATATCATCAAAGGAAGGAGTGTATTCTTTTAAATATTGACCTTGGACATCCTTTTTTAGCTGTTCAAAGTGTAATAGATCTAAATCTGTCAATTTTTTAAAAAATAATTAAATTATTGATTATCAGTTATGTTTTTTTGTAAAACTATTTTACAAAGGTATTACAATTATTTTTCATAAACAAATTTTCTAACTGCTCTACCTTTGTCTTGTTCAAATAACAGAACAGAAGAAAATTTTATAAAACAATATTAACAAAATTAAATTTAATTTATTATGAAAAAGTCATTATTCGTAGCTGCTATCGCTGCAATCTCTCTAGTTGCTTGTAAAAAAACTGAAGCTACTGCTACTGAAGGAGCTACTGATTCAGCTGCTGTTACTGCTGATTCTGCTGCTGTTGTAGTTGATTCTGCTGCTAAAGTTGTTGATTCTGCTGCTACTACTGCTGTAGGTGCTGCTAAAGATGCTGCTGCTGCTACAACTGCTGCTGGTGCTGAAGTTGCTAAAGATGCTGCTAAAGGTGCTGCTGACGCTGCTAAAGGAGCTGCTGATGCTGCTAAAGGAGCTGCTGATGCTGCTAAAGATGCTGCAAAAGACGCTGCTAAAAAATAATTTTAGCTTAGCTTAAAAATAAAGGAACCGTTTCACCCAGTGAAACGGTTTTTTTATGCTTTATATTGAAATTTTATTTCAACGCATAGACAAGATTCAATTCATTATTGATAAGAGAGCTAAGAAAGTGACAAAAGTCGCTGATAAAGCGATGTAGATAGGCGTATGCTTAGAAAGAATCAATACAATTGATTCAGGCTTTGCTCTCTAAAATACAATACCGGATAATAGAAATCCTTTGCGCGAAATTTAAAAATTAAACGGATCTAAATATTCCAAGCCCCACAACTTTTGCTCTTGTATCCGAAATACTGATAACTTATCCTTTCTTTTGTTTTAAAGATTCATAGCAGGTAATGGCAACTGCATTACTCAGGTTCAAAGAGTCTATGCTTCCTGCCATAGGAATTAATGTGTTTATGCCTTTTCCTATCCAGAAATCACTCAACCCTGAATGTTCAGTGCCAAATAATACCGCAGAACGCTGGGTAAAATCTCTTTTGTAAAGATGTTCTGCTCTCTCATCCATAAGCGTTGTATAGATATTGAATTTGTTTTTCTGAAGGAATTCCAGGGTTTCTTCATTCTCAGCTTGATATACTTCCATCCCGAAAAGACATCCTACACTGGATCTGATCACATTCGGATTATAAAAATCCGTTTTTCCATCGGCAACAATAAGAGCATCAATGCCAAATGCTTCACAACTTCTTAAAATAGCACCAAGGTTACCCGGTTTTTCTACTCCTTCTACAATAATTACTGTAGAATTATCTTTTGGAGCAAAGGAGGAAAGAGGGACCTCTTTAGCATTGTATATTCCGATAATCCCTTCTGAGCTTCCTCGATAAGCTATTTTTTCATAAACCTTATCGCTTACATAATGAATCTTTCCATCAGGAGTTTTTCCTTTAAATATATTTTCACAAATAAAATATTCTAAAGGTTCAAAATGATATTGGACTGCTCTTTCGTTTTCCTGTTGTCCTTCAACAACAAATACTTTTGATTTTTTACGGAATCTGTTGTCAGTAAGAAGCTTAGTGACATGTTTTATTTTATCGTTTTGAAAACTTTCTATCAACATGCCGCAAAATTATGCAAAATTTATGATTGAGCATATAATCATTTCTTCGGGTGCTCCGAAATAGAGAACTTATGGAAAAAAGAATTTCGTAGTAATTTTTTTTAAATGGTTTTATCTGTCTGTTTTCCGAGGGGCTTTAGTATGATAATATTTCCAATAAACAGAGTAAGACAACTTGCGACCCAAAGATAATATCCCAGTCCATAAGAAAGTATAGGATATTGATGTCCTGCTTCATCAACCGTTATTTCTCCAAAAAACAGATAAGATAAAGATAGACAGACTGCAAGTAAACTCAGTACAGTTGACACTTTTACTTGTTGCATTAATAAAGCAATAGCCGAAATAAAGAGTAGTGGATTGGCCAGCCAAACGAAAAAACCACCATCTGATTCTGCCCAACCTAAGAGAAAACAATCTATGGCCGGCATTTCTCCTTTATTATTACTTATATAGACTGCGGTAAAAAAAAGAGATACAATAAAGAGAATGATGCTCAAAATAAGGGTAATGTATATCTTTTTCATAAGGTTTAGTTTTCGGATGAATCTATGATATTGCTATTGTCGACAAGGCTCTGAGGTAAATCTTTTTTATTTTTGATACCTAATGATTTCAGTTTTTGAGTTTGAATAATTAGATTGTCATTTCCGGTGTGAAGTTGTTTATAGGCATCATTGTATACGTTTTTAGCCTGATCCAGGTTTCTTCCTACTTTTTCCAGATTTTCCACAAATCCTACAAATTTGTCATAGAGTTTGGCACCGCGTTCCGCTATTTCCATAGAGTTTCTGTTTTGATATTCGCGCTTCCAGAGATCTGCAATCAATTTAAGAGAAGTAATAAGATTACTTGGGTTTAGTAATAGAATCCTTCTTTCATAGGCGTAATTCCAAAGATTTTGGTCAGCCTGCATTGCTGCGATATAAGCTGGTTCACTTGGGATGAACATCATAACAAAGTCTAATGATTTTCCATAATCATCATAGGCTTTCTGACTCAATTGGGTAATATGATTTTTAATAGAACCCAAATGCTGGTTGAGTTTGATGGCGTATACATCAGCGTCCGTTTCGTCTACCAATTCTGTAAATGCTGTCAACGAAACTTTAGAATCAATAATCACATTTCTTTCATCCGGATATTTTACAACGGCATCCGGACGCATTTTTTTACCTGAAAATTCGGAAAATAGGGCATTGTTGTCCTCATCGCGTAGCTCATGTTCGAGGAAATATTCTCTTCCTTTTACTAATCCTGATTTTTCAAGGATGCTTTCCAGAATCATTTCGCCCCAATTTCCCTGAGTTTTGCTTTCGCCTTTTAAAGCTCTGGTTAATTTTTTTGCATCATCAGAAATTTGTTGGTTCAATTCTGCAAGTTCTTTTACTTTTTCAGCCAATGAGAAACGTTCCTTATTTTCTTTTTCATACGCTTCATTAACCTTGTTTTTTAAGTCGGCAATTTTCTCTTGAAAAGGTTCCAGTATATTTTTGAGATTATTTTGATTTAAAGTAGTAAACTTTTCTGTTTTCTCTTCTAAAATCTTATTGGCTAAATTTTCAAACTGCAGTTTAGATTCTTCCTGGATTTTTGTGATTTCTTCTTTTTGAGTCTCCAAGGATTGTTGAAGGCTGTCATTTTTTGCGGAAAGCTCTGAATTTTTAGCAAAAATATCCTGTTTCTCTGTAATTAGTGTTTCAATATAATTGGTTTGTTTAAAATTGAGTTGTTTCAATTCCTGGAACTGAGTATTCAACGAAGAATATTCAGCAGAGATTTTGGCAAATTCATTTTTAAGATCGTTCAATAAATCCTGATGTAGAAGATTTTGTTCTTTTTCTTTGTGAACTTCCTGGTTGAGCTCTTGGATTTTTTGATTGGCATTTGCAAAGTCCGAATTACTTTTTATGTATAAAGTATTTAATTCATCATAAGAACTTCTTGAAACCATTGAGGATTTCAACGCAAAATATAAAATAACTGCACCCAGTACTCCGCCTGCAATACATCCAATAATTAAATATATCATCTCCATCTTCCAAAATTATGAAAAAAGGGCATAAGTTGGACAAGAGTTCCGAGGGCTCCGGAAAAAGTGGTGAAAAAATCAGCTTCTCGCTTGTGATTCCCTTTCTGAATTAGAATACTTATATTTATAGGAAATTTCAGAAACGGATGAATATTTTGTTGGTAGAAGATGATCAAAGAATTAGTAACTTTTTGATGAAGGGGCTTTCCGAAGCAGGGTATAGCATGACGCTTGCAGATTCGGGAGAAAAAGCACGTGAATTTCTTAATTCATATGATTTTGATATTATCTTAATGGATATTATGCTTCCCGGATTGGATGGGATGCAACTTACCCAGATTATACGATTTAAAGGGAATTATACTCCGATTATTGTATTGAGTGCTTTAAATAGTCCGGATGATAAAATCAAAATGTTGGATCTGGGTGCAGATGATTATTTATCTAAACCATTCCATTTTGAAGAACTTATTTCAAGAATCAAAGCCCTTACAAGACGAAATAAATTAACTTATCAAAAAGAAGATCAGTTCTTAACATGTGGTGGTATTACGATTGATACTCACCTTCATAAAGTATCCCAAAATAGTAAGGATATTGAATTTTCTCCTACAGAATACAAGCTTTTTACTTTTTTAATGGAAAATAAAAATAAAGTATTAAGCCGAACCCAGATATTGCAAAATGTTTGGGGAATTGATTTTGACAATAGTACGAATGTAGTGGACGTATATATATCTTACGTCCGTAATAAAATTGATGAATCTGACCAGAAAATTATCCACACAGTAAAAGGAACAGGATATCTGATTAAAGACTAAAATGACATTAAGGAACAGATTTACTCTTATTTCGAGCTTATCGTTTGGAATTGTTTCTATCATCACATTTCTGGTGATATTTTTTGCTTATTATGATAGTACTAAAATTTCTTATTTTGAAAAATTAAGGAACACGGCACTTATTTCTGCAATTTACTATCTGGAAAAAGATGAGCTTCCAAAAGACAGACATGCTCAGATCAAAAAAGAGTATAATCATTTGATTCAAAATAACAGAGTTGCGGTTTATAATCAGAACAATGAAGTGACTTTCGGACAGAATTTGAATGATGAAAATATCAAACCTTTTCATTTAAAAGCAGCCAGAAATAATAAAGGGACAGAGTTTATGTCTGATAATCAATTCTACTACGGAATTTTTTATCCTGATAATCAGGGTGATTTTGTAGTGTTTGTCAAATCTCCTAATGATTCGTTCCGTTCACAAATTCTGAGGCTCTCCATTATCATGTTTTCTGTACTGATTATTGGATTATTGGCAATTTATTTTTTGAGCCGATACCTTTCTAAGATTGTATATAAGCCTATTTCAAATGTGGTAGAACGCATCAATAGTGTAGATTATAGCAATATTTCTACAGCGATTACTTCTACCAATACCAACGATGAAATTGAAGAGCTGATCAAATCTTATAACAAGTTATTGGGAAGGATTTCAGAAAATGTACTTTTACAACAGAATTTTATCAATTATGTTTCTCATGAGTTTAAAACTCCATTGGCTGCTATCTCAGGGAATCTTGAAGTTTTTGCCCAAAAAGATCGTACTCCTGAAGAATACCGGACTGTAGCTAAAGAATCATTGGAAAATGTCTATGAAATTGAAAGTATTCTTAATAATCTTTTGCTGATGTCGGGAATGACTAAGCTTGAAGCATCTCACAAGCCGGTAAGAATGGACGAGCTGATCTGGAAAATTTATGAAAAATTAGAACCCAGAGCTAAAGAAAAAAACTCTTCGCTTAAAATAGATTTGCAGGTTACAAAACCTGGATTATTAGAGTTTCCCGGAAATGAGACATTGCTCTACCTGGCTTTGTACAATATTGTGGAGAATGCTATTAAATATTCCCACGATCATCCCGTAGTCATTACGTTGTTGGAAAAAAATCAATATTTAAACATTGAAGTAAGAGATCAGGGAAAGGGAATATCTCCTGAAGATCTTCTGAAAGTTTCTGAAACTTTTTACCGGGGTAAAAATGTTGACAATATTAAAGGAAGCGGAATTGGGTTATCATTATCCAAAAGTATTTTTGATAATCATAATATCAAAATGAAAATTGATTCTACAGTAAATGTTGGTACGAGTGTTATGCTTGCTTTTCCTTCTGGTTTATAATTTCCCACAGATTATTCAGATTTCCACAGATGTTCATGGATAGGCTTTTCAAGTAGAATAATAGTGTTATTTGTGAAAAGTATTTGTGCAATTTGTGTTTAAAAAACCTGCTTAATCTCCCTCATTTGCGAGAATTAAAAATATATCCCAACCTATTCTAATCAAACTCTAATATTAAACTAATTGAATTTTAATTCTACTCGAAATTGAGTCTAATATTAGAAAAATAGCTTTGTGGTCTTAAAATATGAGACCTTGAAGAAGATTATTTTTACTTTATTTTATATTCATTTTTTCAGTTTCTTTTGTGCGCAAATTTCTGATACTTTAACTCTAAGTAGGAAAGATGCGGAAGCTATGTTTTTGGCTAAAAACCTTGATCTTATAGCTCAGAAATTAGAAATCTCTCAAGCTGAAGCCAGAACACTTCAGGCTAAATATTGGCCGAATCCTAAATTGACAGTCAATGAAATTAATCTATGGAGGACCTACGATATAGAAGATCAGCCTGCACTTATCGGAAACTGGGGGAAAACCAGTCAGGTTGCTGCCGAAATTGAACAGGTGATTCAGACTGCAGGTAAGAGAAGGAAAAATATTGAGCTCCAGAAGATTGAAGTGGAAGGGGAGAAATATGAACTGCAGGAGGTTTTGCGTGAGCTTAAAAAAACGCTAAGAAATGCAATGACTGAAATCCTGTACAATCAGGAACAGCAAAAAATATATCAAAATCAGATTTCTTCCATTGAAAAATTAACAAAGTCCTTTCAAAACCAATTAAACCTAGGAAATATCAGTAAAGCGGAGTACGTCCGCTTAAAAGCGCAGGAAATTGAATTCAAGAAAAAACTGATTTCGTTGAAACAGGAAATTGAAGACCAGCAGGTGGAGCTGAAAGCTTTACTGATGATTCCGTCCCATTCTTATCTCGTTGTTTCAGATTCTTTTACTATGCCGGAGAAGCAACTTTCAGAAGTTGAATTATCTCAATGGTTGGAAAAAGCTAAAGAAAACCGACCCGATATTTTGATTTCAAAAAATAAGGAAAAACATGCCGAGAAAAATCTGGAAATACAAAATGCAATGAAGACACCGGACGTTGCTGTTTCCATAGGGTATGACAGGGGAGGAAACATTATGAAAGATTTCATTGGAGTAGGAGTTTCG
Source organism: Chryseobacterium sp. PMSZPI (assembly GCF_002835665.1). Taxonomy (GTDB): domain Bacteria; phylum Bacteroidota; class Bacteroidia; order Flavobacteriales; family Weeksellaceae; genus Chryseobacterium. The sequence continues at coordinate 29,316 of NZ_PIZV01000016.1, read as the reverse complement.
GTTGATCTTCCGATTTTCGATCGCAACAAAGGAAATATCCAGGAAGCAAAACTCGAAATTGAAAAAATGAAACTTGAAACCCGCAAGAATACATTGAAATCTGAGAATGAAATTGTTTCTGTTTTTAGAAATTATATCCGTACACAAAAAGTTTCCGAAGAAATTGACGACAGCTATGAATCTACATTAGATGGATTATTGGTAAGTCATGAGAAAAACTTTAGGCTAAGGAATATCAGTATGTTGGAGTTTATGGATTTTCTGGATACGTACATCAGCAATAAAATGATCATACTGGATACTAAAAAAGAACTTAATCAATACTACGAAAACCTGCAATATGTTGTAGGACAAGATTTATAATATCTACATATGAAAATAAACACTACCCAATACATTACAGTATTTTATCTATCTGCCTTGGTTGCCCTTACAGGTTGCAAAGATAAAAAACAGGAGCATGAAGAAGAAAAAAGTTACTGTATTAGTAAAGACCTTAAAAAAGACCTTAAGCTGGTTAGAGTAGATATGCTTCCCGTACAGGAAAGTATCACATTAACCGGAGAGGTTGAAAGCAATTCCGACAAAACTGTTCCTTTTGTAAGCCTTGTGGACGGAGTTGTCATAGATACCTATTTTTCTTTGGGAGATTATGTAAGAAAAGGACAGGTTCTGGCAAGTGTAAAGAGTACGGCTGTTAATGAAATGCAAGATGATACGCAAACTTCACAGGCTCAATTAGCTGTAGCTAAAAGAAAACTTGCCTCTGTAGAAGCGATGTATAAAGATGATATTGCTTCTCAAAAAGATTTGCAGGAGGCTAAATCAGACGTTGCTATTTTACAATCCAATATTTCTAAGACTCAAAAAAATATGCAGTTGTATTCGGCGGGAAGTAGTACAATTCAGATTAAAGCTCCTGCGGATGGTTATGTCATTTCAAAGAATATCTCCAAAGGAATGCCTGTTACTGCCGGAGGAGACCAGCTTTTTACTATTTCCAACCTGGATAAAGTTTGGGTAATGGCTAATGTATATGCTACCAACATGAGGAATGTATATGTTGATCAGCCGGTAGTTGTAAAAACATTGGCTTATCCGGATGAAAGCTTTTCAGGGAAAATAAACAATATTTCCCAAGTCTTTAATGAAAATGAAAGGGTATTAAAGGCTAAAATCATTATGGATAATAATGGAATGAAACTAAGACCGGGGATGTCCGCAGATATTGTTTTGCCTATTAATGCACAAAATAAAAGCGCTCTGGCAATTCCTGCTAAGGCATTGATTTTTGACAATAACCAAAGCTATGTGGTTGTATATAAGAAAGACTGTGAATTGGAGATCAGGCCGGTAACGGAAGTTGCTTCCAATAGCCAATATATTTATGTGGAAGGAAATTTAAAGCAAGGAGAAAATGTCATTGCTTCCAACGGGTTGCTTATTTACGAAAACCTGAAAAACCAATTAAATAATTCTACGAAGTAATGCGAAAGTTTGTACAGAATATAGTTTCCTTCTCTTTAAAGAATTCATTGATTGTTCTTTTGGGGACCTTCCTTTTGCTGGCCGGAGGAATCTACTCTTATATACATACTCCTATTGAGGCATTTCCGGATGTTACCAATACAAGGGTGAGGGTGATTACCCAATGGCCGGGGAGAAGTGCTGAGGAAATAGAAAAATTTGTCACACTCCCAATTTCAAAAGAAATGAACGCTATTCCGAATAAAACATCGGTAAGGTCTATTTCTCTATTCGGGTTGTCGGTGGTTACGGTGATTTTTGATGATCATGTTAATGACTTTTATGCACAGCAATATGCTTCCAATAAACTAGGAAATGTAAATCTTCCCAATGGTGCAGAATACAGCATAGAGCCTCCTTCAGGGGCTACAGGAGAGATTTATAGGTATATTATTAAAAGTAAATTACCGATAAAAGAAGTAACGGCTATCCAGGATTGGGTGATTGAAAGAGAGTTGCTGGCAGTTCCCGGAGTAGCAGATGTAGTGAGTTTTGGAGGTGAAGAAAAGATTTATGAAATTAAAATCAATCCTACAGAACTACATAATTATGACCTGTCTCCATTAGATGTATATGAAGCTGTTTCGAAAAGTAACATAAATGTAGGAGGAGATGTAGTGGCAAAAGGAGATCAGGCATATGTAGTACGAGGCATCGGTTTGTTGGAAAGTAAAGAGGATATTGAGAATATCAAGATTGAAGTAAAAGGGTCTACTCCTATTTTAGTAAAACATGTGGCGGAAGTAAAAGTTTCTGCCAAACCAAGACTGGGGCAAGTAGGATATAATAAAGAGAATGATGTTGTAGAAGGAATTATTATCATGCTTCGTGGTGAGAATCCAAGTGAAGTTATTGCCAGGCTGAAAGACAGAATAGAAGAACTGAACGGGGGAGAATTACCCGGGGATGTTCAGATTGTCCCGATTATTGATCGTACAGAATTGGTGAATACTACTGTTCATACCGTATCTAAAAATTTGGTTGAAGGAGTAATTCTTGTTTCTATTATTGTATTTATATTCTTATACAATTGGAGAACTACATTTATTGTAGCATCGGTCATTCCTTTGGCTTTCCTTTTTGCGATTATTATGTTGAAAATTCAAGGACTGCCGGCCAATTTGATTTCGATGGGTGCATTGGATTTTGGATTGCTGTTAGAAGGGACATTAGTGATCGTAGAGCATGTATTTGTCGCCCTTGAACATCGGGCCAAGAAAATTGGATTGCGAAGGTTTAATAAAATTTCCAAGTTGGGGATTATCAAGAGAAGCGCAGGAAGTGTGACAAGTTATATTTTCTTTGCTTTATTGATCCTTATTGTTGCGTTGATGCCTATTTTCTCTTTTCAGAAAGTTGAAGGAAAAATGTTCTCCCCTCTGGCATTTACATTAGGATATGCATTATTAGGGTCTTTGATTTTAAGTTTGACTTATGTCCCGGCGATGTGTAAACTTTTATTAACTAAAAATATAGAGGAAAAAGAAAACTTTATTTCAAAATTTTTTAGAGTTAATATCTACAGAATTTATGAATTCAGTGATCGTCATAAAAAAGGATTTATAGTAGGATTCGTTGCTTTACTGGCTATTTGTGGTTGGAAATTTTCTAACTATGGCTCTGAGTTTTTACCAAAGTTGAATGAAGGTGCGATTTATGTGCGTGCTACTCTTCCCAATAGTGTCAACCTGGACGAATCGGTAAGACTGACTAAAGAGATGAAAGAGATCTTAATGAAGTATGATGAAGTGAAGTTTGTGATGACCCAAACAGGTAGGCCTAATGACGGGACGGATCCAACAGGCTTTTTTAATATAGAATTTAATATTCAGCTGAAACCTGAAAATGAATGGAAGAAAAAAATATCGAAAGAAGAATTATTGGAAGAAATGAGGGTTTCGTTGGAAAAATATCCTGGTATCAATTTCGGATTCAGTCAGCCGATCCAGGATAATGTGGAAGAATATGTTGCCGGAGTAAAGGCACCATTGGTTATCAAAATCTTTGGAAACGATTTATTCGAACTTGAAAATTATGCAAACAAGGTGGCTAATTCCATCAGAACGGTTCCGGGAATTGCTGATGTAAATGTTTTTAAAAATATCGGACTTCCTGAACTAAGAATACAACTCCATGATTCCAAAATGGCCAAATATGGAATTTCTACAGCGGATGCACAGGCCGTTATTGAAATGACGATTGGAGGACAGGCGGCTACTAAATTTTACGAACAGGAAAGAATATTTGATGTCATGCTAAGGTTCGAAAAGCAATACCGTGATACACCGGAGAAAATGGGAAATATTTTGATCCCTACTCAGGATAATAAAAAAGTACCATTAAAAGAAATTGCCACCATTGATTATCATACAGGACCGTCCTTTATATATCGTGAAGGAAACAGTAGGTATATCGGAGTCGGATTTAATATTGAGGGACGTGATTTGGGAAGTACCATTGCTGAAGCAAAAGCTAAGGTAGAAAAAGAAGTAAAGATTCCCAAAAGTAATAAAATGACCTGGGCCGGAGAATTTGAAAGTAAAGAAAGAGCAGCAAGACAATTGGCAATGGTTGTTCCTGTTTCTCTGGTACTTATTCTGATGTTATTATATTTTAATTTCGGGAATGTAAAAGATACTTTAATTTCTTCTATTACACTGGCATTTGCATTTATTGGGGGCTTTATATCACTTTGGTTTACAGGAACTATTTTTGGAATCTCTGCAGGAATTGGTTTTATTATTCTATTCGGGGTTGCCACCATTGACGGTATCGTTCTTATAGGGGTGATGAAAGAAAATCTGCAAAATAGAATGCCTCTTAAACAAGCTATTTCAGAAGGCGTACGAAGCAGAATTCGTCCGGTAGTAATGATTGCTCTAATGGGTTCTATGGGGCTATTCCCGGCAGCAATATCCAATGGGATGGGTTCAGAAATTCAAAAGCCTTTGGCGATTATGATTGTAGGCGGGTTGATTATTTGTATGCTGTTGTCATTTACAATACTGCCGATCATTTTCCATTATGCATATCGTAAAAAATATAGGGAGACACATAGTCTTTAATATTATTGTTCATTATGTTTAGCCGGGATCCGTGAGGAAGATCCTGGCTTTTTTATGGTATTTGTTTGTTTGATAGATAGTTGTATTTTGATTATATTTATATTATTAAATAACTATTACCATGATGCCACAACTTAAAAACAAAATAGATTTTGCTAAATATGATGATATTGATCAGTTATCAATTGACGAATTAGAATCTTACCAATCTCATTTCGAATATGATTTCAATTTTGGAAAAATCCCGACGGAAGATCCTTATACATTAGAAGGGCAGCAAACTCGTCTGGCATTTATTAATCAAAAATTAAATACTTCAACAGATTATATTTCAGGAAAGAAAGTATTTGCTGATCATAATCTTTTAAAAGGAAATATTGAAAATTTTATAGGCATGGCACAGATCCCTGTTGGGATTGCAGGCCCATTAGTCATTAATGGAACTACGGCACGGGGTTCTTTTTATATTCCTATGGCTACCACGGAAGGTACTTTACTAGCTTCTTACAGTAGAGGAATGAAAGCATGCAGGGAATCTGGTCTTATGACAGTTGTATGTCTGCAAGAGGGGGTTCAGAGATGTCCATTGTTTAAATTTAACAATATAATTGAGTTGGGCAGGTTTGTTAATTGGATTTTACATCATAAACAAACGTTTATAGAGATTACGAATGCTACAAGCCGTTTTGCAAATTTATCAGATTTAGGGATCAATATCGATGGCAATGAATTAGTAATAAGATTTGAATATACAACAGGTGATGCCTCAGGACAAAATATGGTGACTATTTGTACCAATCAAATCTGTAAGTATATTATTGAATTTTGCCCGGTAAAACCTGTGCACTGGGTCATAGACAGTAATATGTCCGGAGATAAAAAAGGAACAGGTTTAGTGCTAACAAGGGTAAGAGGAAAAAAAATAACTGCGGAAATTGTATTAAAAAAAGAAATTGTACAATCTGTCTTACAAACTACCCCAGAGCTGATGGCTCGTACTGCCACTAGTTTTACTAACGGATGTATTAAATCCGGCGCCTTGAGCACTGGAATGCATCCTGCTAATGCTCTAGCAGCACTATTCATTGCTTGTGGGCAAGACGTGGCCTGTGTTTCTGAAGCATGTACTGCTATTACCAGGATGGAATTGACCGATAATAATGATCTCTATTGTTCTATTACGATGCCGAATATGATTGTAGGGACCATTGGTGGAGGTACTTCTCTTCCTACTCAGAAAGAATGTTTATCCATGATGGGTTGTTATGGAGAAGGAAAAGCTGTAAGATTTGCCGAAATATGTGTCGCTCTTTGTTTGGCTGGAGAAATATCTATTTTAGCCGCATTATCAGCCGGACAATTTGCAAATGCCCATCAAAAATTCGGAAGAAAGTGACAGCTACTATTACATTATAATTTTCTTTATGTGATAAATTTAAAAAGTGAGCCTATGTGACTCACTTTACTTTTATAATGTTTATTCTTTTATTCTTAAAAATTCTTTTGCCAATTCAATCATTTTAGGATCTCCTGTATATTTACCATGTTCATCAGATAGTTTTACTGTTGGGATCCATTCTTTATTAGGAGCTTGTACGCCGATGAGTTTCATTACGATGTTCATTGGCTTTAATCCAACATCGTTGGTAAGATTAGTTCCTATTCCAAAAGAGATTCCTATTTTTCCTCTACAGTAATTGGTAATTTCTTCCACTTTTTCAAGGTTTAAGGCATCTGAGAAAATAATGTATTTAAACATAGGATTGATGCCATTGTTTTGATAGTGGGCAATAGTTTTGTCTGCAAATTCCAGAGCATCACCACTGTCATGGCGAACACCGTCGAAAAGTTTTGCAAACTTTTTGTCAAACTGCTGGAAGAAAACATCAGTGGTGTAAGTATCAGAAAGAGCCACTCCCAGATCGCCTCTATAAACATCTACCCAATGCTCCAAAGCCAGTTCATTGGCCATTTTAAATCCATATTCTGCAGCATGGAACATAAACCATTCGTGAGCGTGGGTACCGATAGGCTTTACTCCATATTTCATTGCAAAATGGACGTTTGAACTTCCGATAAATGTTGAATCTTTTTTCTGTGTTAAAGCTTCCATTACCAAATTCTGAACCTTATAGGAATGTCTTCTTCGGGTACCAAATTCTGCAAAAGTTACTCCAAGTCTGCCTAATGAATCTGCTTTTTCAATCGTTTTGCTCATGACTACTTCATTAGAATCTCTTTCCATATGGTTCATCTCATAATGAAGCTCACTGATCAAAGCCAATAACGGGACCTCCCAAAGAATAGTTCTGTACCAAAGCCCTTCAACAATTACAGAAAGGTCTCCACCTTCCTGATGAATTTTTACTTCGGATGGATCATAATGATAACCTTCCAGGAAATCCAGGTAGGGAAGGTCTATGTATGGGCAAGTTCTTGCCATGAACTTTTTCTCATCTTTGGTGAGTTTGAGTTCGGCCATCTTATTTACGGCTTCTTTCAAAGCAACATCAAAACCTTCCGGAAAGTGGTGTTTCCCTCTGTTGATAAATTCATATTTTACAATAGAGCTTGGAAATAATTTTACCACCGCATTCTGCATGGTTATTTTATAAAAGTCATTATCTAGAATAGAGTTCAATCGTACGTCATTCATAATATGTGTAATTTTAACGCAAATATAAGAATTAAAAATAAAAATCGCCTAAATGTAAGACGATTTTTTTGAAATATTTCAATGCTTTTACGGACTTATTTTCCCAAATACGAATTATACATCCAAACTTCTTTTTCCTGTTCTGTAATATAGTCGCTCATCTGAGAGTTTGTACCTTCATCACCGGCTTCGTCGGTAATATCTAAAAGCTCTCTTTGAAGATCAAGCACTACCTTGAATGAACTTAAAATTTGTTCAACGCTTTTTGTACCATCACTTACTTCTTTACTTTCTTTGATGGTAGCGACTTTTAAATAATCTGAATAATTGTGTGCCGGAGTTGCTCCTAACGTTAGGATCCTTTCAGCAATTTCATCGATTTTTAAAACTAAACTATTATATAGCTCTTCAAATTTTGGATGAAGGGTAAAAAACTGATCTCCTTTGATATTCCAGTGAGATCCTCTTGTGTTTTGATAAAATACGGAGTAATTAGCTAAAAGTACATTTAATTTTTCTGCTATTTTCTTGCAGTCGGCTTCTTTAAGGCCTATAATACTTGCATTTTTCATATGTATATGTTTATTTTTTAGTTACTTTTTTATCTATATACAAAGTTATGAAATATTGTGCCGAAGACCCTTGATTATTAATAGATGATAACTATTAGAAAATTTTTTAAAATGGTTTGGAAGTATTAATATTGCAAAATGATGAGAAGCTTTTTAACGACTGCTGCGATATTTTTCGGGATATGTTTTATTTATATCTTGATAATGTTGTCCAGTACAGAGAATTATTTTACCTATATTCTGGATGATGCTTATATTCATTTGGCAGTTGCTAAACATTTTGCAATAAATGGAGTTTGGGGAATTACAAAATATGCTTTGTCGTCAACTTCTTCCTCTCCCGTTTTTACATTGATTATAAGTGCTTTAATCTCTGTTTTTGGAGATCATGCTCTCATACTACTGATTTTTAATTTGGCTATATCCGGATTACTTATTTTTTTCCTTAGTAAGTATTATTCATTGTTTTTGCCGGATAACAGATCAATTATCATGGCAAGTTTATTTAGTCTTTTCACGGCAGTATTGCATGTGCAGGTGATGTCCGGTATGGAGCATGTTTTACAGGTTTTTGTAATTGCAGTGAATATCTATTATTTTCAAAAATGGTATCAAAACAATTTTAAAATTGGATTTGATGCTTATGGCTTTTACTTTACTATATTACTGCTAGGGTTGGTGAGATTTGAAAGCATGTTTTACTTTCTGTCATTTGCTTTCGTATTCTTATTGATCAAAAAAATTAAAGAGGCTGCGCTGGTACTTGTTCTGGGGTTTGTCCCCATTCTTATCTTTGGATACTTTAATTATTCCAACAGTGGATACTTTCTTCCCAATTCGGTTATACTAAAAGGACCTTTATTGGATTTTTCGGGTAATATTTTTAAACAGCTTATTGAACTCTTTTTTGATAGGGTAATTGCCAATAGAAAATTTTATAAAATAGGATTATTCCCTTTGCTGGCATGTTTGTTCTTTATTTTTAAAGATTATAAAAAGAAAGAAAACTTTCAGAAGATTATCCTAAACAATTTCCTGCCTGTGGTGTGGATCTTTGCTTTTTTCATGCACTGCATGTTTAGCCGATTGCTTGAGATTTATCGCTATGAGGCTTATCTTTTAATGGCTTTTGCAATGATTTTTATTCCAAGAGTGAAGGTGTTTTTTACCAATCCGGTTTCGTCATTCAGATCAGAAAAGATAGCAGGAAGCTTATTGATTATAAATTTATTATTGCTCATCAATAAGTCTGTATATGGACATATTATGATAACGGGAGGTACTACTAATATTTATGAACAGCAAATACAGTCTGCAAGATTTCTGAAGAAATATTATAATGACTCGAAAGTAGTTGCGAACGATATTGGAGCTATTTGCTACTTTACGGATATTCATTTACTGGATTTTATGGGGCTTGGTTCTAATAATGTGGTTCCTTATAGAATAAAAACTAAAAAGCCGGGTGATGTATTTTATGATTTTCTGGCCCGATACTCCGGAGATAATAAATATGAATTGGCCATAGCTTATGATGAATGGTTGGATTGCAGGGCTCCTAAAAGCTGGAAAAAAGTGGCTTATCTTGAATTAAATGAAGAGAATGTTGTTCTTGCTCAAACCAACTTGTTTATTTATTCTATAGATCCCGGTAGTCGCGAATCCTTAATACAAAATATAAAAAAGTTCAATTGGAATAAAAATGTTAAGGTTAAAATTCTAGAATAAAATTTTGTAATGACCTGAAATAAATACCTAAGACCCGTTCTGCATTTTGATATTTTAACGGCAGCTTGGAGTAAAGTGGATTTGAAGCCGGGAGCTGGAAGCTGGAAGTGATGAAGATCATAAAGAATAACGATTCATCTTTTTTATAGATCTTGAGCCAAAAATTAATGATGTAATAGGCTGTTGATCTTTACAACTGAAAGTGGCTTCCCGCTTCTTTCTTCCAGCTTCCAACCCATTTCCCAGACTTTCTTGCTCCGAAATTCGGTGATTTTAGCTCAAAATGCAGAGCGAGTTAACCAAGATAAAAAATGGCCAAAATGATATTTAATATTCACTTGGTCATTTTTTATTTCATCATCTTCTTAATGGGTGGCATAATGACTCTTGTTTGATCTTTTATAATGAAACAATTATTCTCCTGTTGTTGAATTCTTAAGGAATAGATAACAATTTGTTAATGGATGTTGAAGCGATGTTTTCTAGTTTTGCATCCGAAATCCACAAATAAATAAATCTATGAAAAAGATCTTCTTGTATTTTGTCTTATCATTTTTATTATTTTCATGTAGTAACAATGATACGGACGCACAAACCAACACAAATCCGACAGAAAAGTACCAAACAAAAAATGTTGTACTATTAGTTGTTGATGGTCCTCGTATTTCCGAAACATGGGAAGCTCCCAACAAAGAGAATATCCCTAATAGGGTAAATCTTTTAAGCCAGGGAGTATTTATCAGTAATTTCAGAAATAATGGGACTACTAACACAAATCCGGGACATAGTGCTATGTGTTCAGGAGTGTATGAAAGTATCAAAAACGATGGAACTGAATTACCAGGATTTCCATCTGTGATGCAACAGTGGTTAAAATTTACCGGAGCCAACAAAACAAAAGCCTGGGTTATTGCTTCTAAAGATAAATTGGAAGTATTGAATGATTGTAAACTGGCAGATTGGAAAGGAAAGTTCCAGCCCAGCACCGATTGTGGGGTGAGTGGAAACGGTTCAGATTATCGTGATGATGCTATTACCATGACCAATACGAAAAAAGTGATGAAAGAATATAGCCCGAATATTATCGTAATCAATCTTAAAGATGTGGATTCTTACGGACACGCTAACAATTGGAATGAATATATAAAAGCTATAAAAACAACAGATGCTTCAATAAAAGAAATCTGGGATTATATTCAATCGCTTCCGGCATATAAAGATAAAACAACATTAATTGTTTCTAATGACCATGGCAGACATCTGGATGCTAAAGGAGGTTTTAAAAATCACGGAGATGATTGTGAAGGATGCAGACATATTGAGTTTTTTGCAATGGGGCCCGATTTTAAAAAGAATACAACCATTAATACTGGAAATTACGAACAAATCGATATTACCAGTACTATAGCAGAGCTTTTGGGAATGCCTTTACAATATGGAAAAGGAAAAGTAATAAAAGATATTTTTAAATAATAATAAAAAAATTGAAACAAACCTCCATGATCTAAAAATGATTAAAAATCATAAAAATCATGGAGGTTTTTTATTGTTATGAAAAACGAAAAAAATATTTTTGAAATAAATAAAAATACATAACTGCTTGTCAATTAAAAAAATATTACTATTTTTGCAGCCTAAAATAAAAAGCAATTAAATGCCTACTATTCAACAATTAGTAAGAAAAGGAAGAGCCACGCTTGCCAAGAAGAGCAAATCGGCTGCCCTTGATTCTTGTCCACAAAGACGTGGAGTATGTACGAGAGTATATACTACTACACCTAAGAAACCTAACTCTGCACTTAGAAAAGTAGCAAGGGTAAGACTTTCTAACGGTAAAGAAGTTAACGCCTATATCCCGGGCGAAGGACATAATCTTCAAGAGCACTCGATAGTATTGGTTAGAGGCGGAAGGGTGAAAGACCTACCGGGAGTACGTTACCACATCGTAAGAGGTGCATTAGACACCGCTGGTGTAAATGGAAGAACTCAGAGAAGATCTAAGTACGGAGCTAAGAGACCTAAACCAGGACAAGCTGCTGCAGCTCCTGCAAAAGGAAAGAAAAAATAATCATTAAATAAGGTACAGAAGCAATGAGAAAGACAAAAGCGAAAAAAAGACCGTTGTTACCAGATCCGAAATTTAATGATCAATTGGTAACGAGATTCGTAAACAACTTAATGCTAGACGGTAAGAAGTCTATCGCATTCAAAATTTTCTATGATGCATTAGATATCGTAGAAACTAAAAAAGGAGAAACTGAGAAAACAGCCCTTGAAATCTGGAAAGATGCATTAACAAACGTTATGCCTCACGTAGAAGTACGTTCTAGAAGAGTAGGTGGAGCTAACTTCCAGATTCCTATGCCAATCAGAGCTGATAGAAAAATTTCTATGGCAATGAAATGGTTAATTAGCTACTCTAAAAAGAGAAATGATAAGTCTATGGCTTTGAAATTAGCTAATGAAGTTGTAGCTGCTTCAAGAGAAGAAGGTGCAGCTTTCAAAAAGAAAACTGATACTCACAAAATGGCGGAAGCTAACAAAGCGTTTTCACACTTTAAATTCTAATCTGAAATGGGTAGAGATCTTAAATTTACAAGAAATATTGGTATTGCTGCTCACATTGATGCGGGTAAGACTACCACTACAGAAAGGATTTTATTTTATACAGGTGTAAACCACAAAATTGGAGAGGTTCACGATGGTGCTTCTACAATGGACTGGATGGAGCAGGAAGCAGAAAGAGGTATTACTATTACTTCTGCTGCAACTACTTGTTCTTGGAACTTTCCAACAGATCAAGGAAAACCTGTTGCAGATACTAAACCTTACCACTTCAACATCATCGATACACCGGGACACGTTGACTTCACTGTAGAAGTAAACAGATCTTTAAGAGTATTAGATGGATTGGTATTCTTATTCTCAGCAGTAGATGGAGTAGAGCCTCAGTCTGAAACAAACTGGAGACTTGCTGACAACTACAAAGTTGCTAGAATGGGATTCGTAAACAAAATGGATAGACAAGGTGCTGACTTCCTTAACGTGGTAAACCAGGTTAAAGAAATGTTAGGATCTAACGCAGTTCCAATCGTTTTACCAATCGGTGCTGAAGAAGATTTCAAAGGTGTTGTTGACTTAATTAAAAACAGAGCGATCATCTGGGATGAAGCTGGGCAAGGTGCTACTTTCGAGGTAGTTCCAATTCCTGAAGACATGAAAGATGAAGTTCTTGAATATAGAGAGAAATTAGTAGAAGCTGTTTCTGAGTATGACGAAACTTTGATGGAGAAATTCTTCGAAGATCCGGATTCAATTACAGAAGAAGAAATCAATGCTGCATTGAGAGCTGCTACTATCGATTTATCTATTATCCCAATGACTTGTGGTTCTTCATTCAAGAATAAAGGAGTACAGTTTATGTTGGATGCAGTATGTAAATACTTACCTTCTCCATTGGATAAAGATGATATCAAAGGTACTGATCCAAGAACAGACGCTGAAATTACAAGAAAGCCATCTGTAGATGAGCCTTTCTCTGCTCTGGCATTTAAGATTGCTACTGACCCGTTCGTAGGAAGATTAGCATTCTTCAGAGCATACTCTGGAAGACTAGATGCTGGTTCTTATATCTTGAACACTCGTTCAGGAGATAAAGAAAGAATCTCTAGAATCTATCAGATGCACGCTAACAAGCAAAACCCGGTAGAATATATTGAAGCTGGTGATATTGGTGCAGCGGTAGGATTCAAGTCTATCAAAACTGGTGATACGATGTGTGATGAGAAAAACCCGATCATTCTTGAATCTATGGTTTTCCCTGATCCGGTAATCGGTATCGCTGTTGAGCCTAAAACTAAAGCTGACCAGGATAAAATGGGTAACGCTCTAGCTAAATTGGCTGAAGAAGATCCAACGTTTACGGTAAGAACCGACGAGGCTTCTGGACAAACGATCATCTCTGGTATGGGTGAGCTTCACTTAGATATCATTGTAGACCGTATGAAGAGAGAATTCAAGGTTGAAGTAAACCAAGGACAACCTCAGGTAGAGTACAAAGAAAACTTAACGAGAGTTGCTCAACACAGAGAAGTTTACAAAAAACAATCTGGTGGTAAAGGTAAATTCGCTGACATTGTATTTGAACTAGGACCTGCAGACGAAGGTAAAGTTGGTTTAGAATTCATCAATGAGATCAAAGGTGGTAACGTTCCTAGAGAATTCGTTCCTGCAATTGAAAAAGGATTTAAAGCTGCAATGAAGAACGGTCCATTGGCTGGTTTCGAAGTTGAAGGTATTAAAGTTACTCTTAAAGATGGATCTTTCCACGCAGTGGATTCTGATGCTCTTTCATTTGAAATGGCTGCTAAATTAGGATTTAAAGAAGCGGGACGTGCTGCTAAGCCAGTAATTATGGAGCCTATTATGAAACTGGAAGTTGTAACTCCGGAAGAATACATGGGTAACATCATTGGTGACCTTAACAAGAGAAGAGGTACTATCAGTGGTCAGGAAGAGAAAAATGGAGCTGTTGTAATCAAAGGTTCTGTTCCACTTTCTGAAATGTTTGGATATGTAACTACTCTAAGAACACTTTCATCAGGAAGAGCTACTTCTTCTATGGAATTAGAGAAGTACCAAGCTACTCCACAAAACGTTGCTGAAGAAATCATAGCTAAAGCAAAAGGTTAATTTTTAAATTAAAGAAATGTCACAAAGAATCAGAATAAAACTAAAATCTTACGATTACAACTTGGTAGACAAGTCTGCTGAGAAAATCGTAAAAACGGTAAAGGCTACTGGTGCTGTTGTAAACGGTCCAATTCCATTGCCAACGAATAAGAGAATCTTCACAGTGTTGAGATCTCCGCACGTAAACAAGAAAGCAAGAGAGCAGTTCCAATTATCAGCTCACAAGAGACTAATGGATATCTACTCTTCTTCTTCTAAAACTGTTGATGCTCTAATGAAATTAGAACTTCCTTCAGGAGTTGACGTTGAAATTAAAGTGTGATAATTTGCATACTTTGCAATGATTATAGAATCCGTTCCTTTTTAGGAACGGATTTTTTTTTGCCATAAAAAGTGTCGGAATATTTCAAATAGAAGGTTAAAATGGTGAAACTTTTTTTTTAATTTAATGATCCGTAACCATAAACTGGGTTTGAAGTGGTATAGCTATTCATCTTGTTAATACGTTGTTTTATTTTGAATGTTTCTAAATAACACTTTGGAATCTGATATTGATTAGTCTTTTGCGGGTGACATATGTCAGTTTATATTGTTTATTTAGAATTAATAAAAACAATAAATTTGCAAAAAATCATTAAATGAATAAAGTAGTATCCTTTTCTCTGCTGTTATTGGGTGGGGTTCTTGCAAATGCACAGAAAGTGAATGATTCAATTAAACATAAAAAAATTGAAGAAGTAGAACTATTTGGTGACAGAAAAAAACAACCGGAAGGCCTGGAAGCAATTACAAGATTGCCACTAAAAACCAGAGACCAGATCCAAAGTATTTCTGTAATCTCTCATAAAGCAATCGAAGAATTAGGAGCACTTACCGTTACTGATGTAGCTAAAAATGTACCTGGTGTAACTTTATTCTCCAGTTATGGAGGAGGAAGTGAAAGTATGTCCATCAGAGGATACCGTGGAGTTCCCGTATTAAAGAATGGAGTTCAGATGGATTCTGACTTCCGTACTGCAGGAATGATGACCGATATGCAAGGGGTAGAAAGTATCCAGGTTATTAAAGGTTCTGCCGCAGTAAGCCAAGGAATTGGAAATGGTTTAGGGTCTGCAGGTGGTGTTATCAACGTAGTAACTAAAAGACCTCAATTTATTGACCAGACTAATGTTGGATTCCGTTACGGAAGCTGGGATTTTTACAGACCAACAGTAGACTTCCAGAGAGTCTTGGATTCTGAAGGAAAAGTAGCGGTGAGATTCAACGGAGCTTATCAGAATAACAATTCATTTAGAAGTCATGTAAAAGGAGAAAGAATTTACGTAAATCCATCAGTGGCATTCCGTCCGGATGATAAAACATACATCAATGTGGAGATGGATTATTTGCATGATAGAAGAACACCGGATAGAGGAACTATCAATACGGCTCCCGGAGATGTAGAAGCACTTTATCATATGCCTAAAGGGAAGTTCTTAGGATATACTTCTGACTATGCAATAACAGAAACTTATAATTTTGCAACTACTGCTATTCGTAAGCTTAATGATAAGTTGAAAGTAAGAGCCGCTTTTGTAAACTCTGTAAGCAATTCTGATAGTGAGGCTTCATCAATATCGTTACCAACAGGCGGAACAGATTATAATATCAGACAGCGTACAATCGGTAAATCCGAATCATTGGACATCAACAGAGTTTTACAATTAGACTTCATTGGTGAAAACGTAAAAACAGGTTTTATCAATCATACTTTCCAAGTTGGATTTGACTGGAGAGAATCAGAAACATCTTCTGTTACCTATAATGCATACAAAAACTCGATCTCAAGGGAAAATCTAATTACAGCAAGACCAAGAAAAGAGAAAATTGGTGATAAAATGGTAGATTTTGCGGCTAATCCTCTTGATATTATAGATGTAGTAAATGGAGGGATTCCTAATACACTTCCTGTAAATGTTATCTATGAAAACAAAGGACGTTCTAATATTGTGATGACTCCGACTATAGGAGCAATGGCACAGGATGTAATGTCTATTGGTAAATATGTGAAAGCACATTTAGGAATCAGATATAGCAGATTGAATGGTTCTGGCAATCAGATAGTTGATGCGTGGAATCCTTCTTTTGGGCTAATTCTTTCACCAATTGAAAATATTAATCTGTTCGGATCATATACAACAACAACTTCTTTAAGATCATCAAATAATATATTGCAAGCAGGTGGGTTTGTTGGGCCATCAAATACAAAACAATGGGAGGCGGGAATTAAATCAGATTGGTTTAATGAGCGTTTAAGATTCAATGTTACTTGGTTTGATATTAATACACAAAATTTATCATTCCAGATTTTAGGTGAAAACTATACTCCAATAAAAGATGCAAATAATAATAATCTTTATGGATTAGCGGGTAACCTGAGAAGAAAAGGAGTAGAAGTAGAACTTATTGGAAGAATTTTACCAAACCTTCAGGTGATGTCAGGATGGGCTTACTTAGATGCTCAATACCAGAATAGTCCTGCTTATATGGATGGATCAAGACCAATGAATGCACCAAAGCATACTGCTAATGCATGGTTAAACTATAAATTCAATATGGGTATTTTAGATGGTTTAGATATTGGAGCAGGAGTTTATTATGTTGGAAAACGTCCGGTAGATGAATATAGTAAGCAAACATCTATGGCCAATCATATCAACAGTGTAAGAGCTGGTGATAAACCTTTCGATATGCCTGATTATACTACAGTAGATGCACAAGCAGGATATACGCTCAAAAATGGTGTTGGGGTAAGAGTATTCTTCAACAATATTTTCAATGCAGTAGGGTATAGTTCTTACTTCAGAGGAGGGTATATTGATCAGATCCAACCTAGAAACTTTGCAGTACAGGTAAACTATAAATTCTAATCAACAAATTACTCTCATATTAACTTTTTTTAATTTATTCATATCAATTTTAATTTTGGAAACATTAAGGCGGTAACACTGTCTTAATGTTTTTTTTTGAATACCCTATAAAGGCTTTGTTTAAAAAATCTCTACAGGAAAGCAAGGAGGAAATGTAACAGTTATCAATGAGGAATCAATAATGAGATAAGTAGCTTTGTGTAAGTGAATGGGAATGCCTTATATGAATTTTATATACCTCATTTTTAGTTTTATATCTTTAAATTGAAGTTAATTTTATACATTTATTAGTAGAAAAATAAATGCTATGAGCCATAGGAATAATAATTTTTTTGAAAAATTTTCAAACTGGGCGGTAAAGTTTACTGGAAGTCAATTTGCATTTCTTGGAGCAATGTTTATTGTAATAGCATGGGCAGTCACAGGCCCGTTCTTTAATTATTCAGAAACCTGGCAGCTTGTGATTAATACCGGAACCACCATTATTACCTTTCTTATGGTTTTCCTGATTCAAAAAGCTCAGAATAAAGATTCAAAAGCAATACAAATTAAGCTGAATGAGATTATTGCAGCTCATGAAAAAGCAAGCAATAGAATAGTAGATATTGAGGACCTTACAGAAGCAGAACTGGATCAGTTACATTGTTACTATGAAAATCTTGCTCAATTTTCTAAAAAGGATGCAGATATTCATACTTCTCATTCTATTGATGCAGCTCAAAGAAACCAGGACTATAAGTACGAGTTCTTTAAAAAAAGACATGAAGAATGGTTACAGAAGCAAGGACAAAATGAAAAATAACAATTTTATTTAAATTTTTCTTCAAATAAGTTAAATTGTAGATTTTTTTTAATTTTCATGATTGAATTTAATGTTTTATTGATGATTTTATAACATTTTTGCATTTTTTATTTGTTTTTAATAGCATGATTGTAAATTTGTTGTTTAAAAATTATTCAAATGAAACGAAAATTATTTTGTTTACCATTGTTGGTTATGGCCGCAACGGTAAGTGCACAATGGACTCAAGATGTCCCAAAACAAAAAATTCTAAAAGAGAGCGAAGATTCTTTTTACTACAAGCTCGATATTAATCAAATAAGAACTCAGTTATTAAGAGCCCAGAAAGTGGGTGAAGGTTCGGCTGTTAGCATCAATATTCCGACTTCAGGAGGGAAAATTGAGCGATTTATGGTCAATAGCTTTCCCGTTCTGGATGAAAAATTAGCCAATGAATATCAACTTGGATCTTATGCCGGGGTAGGAGTTGATGATCCTTCAAAATATATTCGCTTTAGTGTTGCTCCCAACGATTTCCAATCAATGATAATTGGTAGCAATGGTAAATATGAATTTATAGAACCGGCAACGGCAGATAAATCTTATTACTCTGTACATGGAAAAACCAGCAAAAGCGGACATGCTTTTGCCTGCAGTACTAAAGAAGATAAAGAATCTGTTGATAGACTTAAGAAGCTGATGAATGCCGGAGAAACAGCCAGATCAAACAATAGAACCTATCATACTCTTAGGTTAGCATTGTCTGTTACCGGAGAGTATACTACTTATTTCGGTGGTACAGCCGGTGCACTTACTCAGATGAATGCTACTTTATCAAGAGTAAACGGAGTGTTTGAAAAAGAGTTTAATCTCCATCTTAATATGATAAGTGCTCCTAACCTTATCTTTACAAATGCATCCACAGATCCTTATAGTAATTCAGATTATATGTGTAGGTGGAATAATGAGTTGATGGGAGTGTTGAATGGTGGTACTTATGGCGCTACTAATGCTGATTTTGATATTGGACATCTTTTTGGTGCCACAGGTGGTGGTGGTAATGCAGGATGTATAGGTTGTATTGGAAGTAATAACACGTCTACAACATCTATTAGTGCAGCTAATAGTGACTGTAAAAATAGTGCAGGAACTTACTATGCCTATATTTCTCCAAATAGGTATAAGGGTAGTGGGTACACTTCCCCGGCAGATGCTATACCAATGGGAGATAATTTTGATATAGATTTTGTAGCTCATGAAATGGGACACCAGCTTGGAGATAATCATACCTTTAGTAGATCCGAGGGAGGTACTTCAAATACTTATGTTGAACCAGGTACAGGAAGTACTATCATGGGATATGCAGGGCTTTGGGGAACAATGTCGGTTCAGCCTCATTCAGATCCTTATTTTCATACAGTCAGTATTGATCAGGTTCAAGCAAATCTGGCAGCGGTAACGGTTGATGTAGAAACTCCTATTACAAATAATCCTCCGGTTGTTACAGCAATGAATACAACGTATACAATTCCTAAATCTACACCATTCGTATTGACTGCTTCTGCTACAGATCCGGATGGTGATGCTTTGACATATTGTTGGGAGCAGGTGGATACAAGTAGTCTTTCTGGGGGAATAACAAAAACAAATATTGGAACTACAACCTCAGGAGCCAATTTCAGATCATGGTCTCCAACGAGTAGTCCTACAAGATATTTCCCTAAATTATCAACGGTTTTAGGTGGAGCTGTGAAAAATACGAATGATTTTGAGGCGGCTTCAACAGTGGCAAGAACAACCAACTTCCGCGTAACGGTAAGAGATAATAAAGCAAATGGACAGACACAAACTGCTTATGCAACCCAAAAAGTTGTAGTTGGATCTGCCAATGCTTTTACCGTAAATACCACTTCATTAACACCAAATGCAACTTCAACGATAGCATGGACTGTTTCCGGAACAACAGCATCTCCATATAATGTCGCGAATGTTAAAATTGATTATACCACAGATAATGGAACAACATGGAATAATTTGGCGGCATCAGTTCCTAATAGTGGTACAGCAAATGTTTTTATTCCTGGAACTTTATCCGGTAAGACGATCTACATTAGAGTATCAGCAATTGGAAATGTTTTTTATGCCGTAAATAAAGCAGTGGTAAGTGGAACAGCGCCATTAGTTGCTAAAATTGAGAGTCCAAAATCAGTTCAGATCTATCCAAATCCTGTAGATGATATCGTAAATGTGCTGAATGTATCACCGGAATCATCTTATGAAATCTTCAATAGTCCCGGACAGTTGATTTCAAAAGGAAAAATAGGAGATGGTAAAATTAATGTGAGCACCTTAGTAAAAGGAGTTTATCTTATAACAATCACTGGTAATGAAATTAATATGACTACTAAATTTGTTAAAAAATAATCGAGCTTAAAACCCAAAATAAAAAACCTCTGAGTCATCAGAGGTTTTTTTATGAATAATTTTATCTCATAAAATAGCTGAAATAGCTACAGCTTCCCATGAGGTCTTTGGCTGCTTCGGTATCAGAATACTGACTTTTCAGCTGAGCAAAATATGTTCTGTATTTCTGATTTCTGAGGGTGTTCATTTCCTTTTGATGAGCCTCTTCTTTCTCGGACCATTTTGGATCAGAGTAATCAAAATTCCCCTGATTTTTCGCTTCATACTGGTAATATTTACCCTGTTCAGCACTGGCCATCTGGAATAAAATTCTGGCTTTATCCTCTTTGTTATTTGAAAGCTTAAGGGCTTTTTGATAATAATTGATTGATAAGTCAAAATTATCCGGTTCGATATAAGAAGTATCTAGGAAATTTTTATAATAATACATATAAGGATTGGCTCTGTCTGTATTCCAGAAGTTATACTTTCCCCCATTGGTGTTATCAATATCCATCACGAACAATTGTCGGTAATACCCTAAAATAGAAGTATTGTATAATAAATTTCCGATAAGTTGGTTGGCTCTGGATGCTTTTTCATCAGTACCGTTTCCTATCTTTTTAAGTTGGATTAAAGCTTCTGCAAGTTCCAATTTATTCATGGTATTTTTGATGAATGGGAAGTCGGAATAATTTTCAGCTTTCATACTTTCGGTATCCGGACTTTGATAGCTTTCCCAAACGTTATGTCCGAAAACAAGATTGGAAATGTTTTTATAACCATCATATTCAGCAGGAGCATATTGTTTTTGGGTGATCTTTTGACCTTCTTTCTCTGTCCAATCATAATTTTGTCTTGGAATGCCTGCAAAACCTTTTGCTTTTACATAATAAGATTTTGCCTTTTCAAAATCAGCCAGTCTCATGGCTCTGTCTCCGTAGATCGTATTGAAGAATGCATCGATATTACCTACGCTGTCCATATTTTTAGCAATGATTTGTTGCTCAAATTGAGTTTTGTTTGATTTTCTATAGAAGTCTTCAACACTCTTTACCAAACTGGAGTTTGGATTGTATTGAAGATCAGAAAGTTTGTTATTCATCAGGAAAGATTTTCCGTCTTCTCCCTGAAGGAAATAACGATTGGCCAAAACATCTTTAAGGAAATCAGCAGTAGAAGGAACTTCGCCATAATAATCGAAATTGTCTGTGGTGGCAGTATCTTTCTTTACCGGTTTTTCTACAAAATATTCTGCATAATCTTTCATCAGGCGATCTTCATAAGCAGCATCAATTTTAGGTTGGGAAACAATATCGTTCAACACTTTCATTCTTTTGATTTCTTCCAGATATTCGGGATTACTTGTTTTGATTTCGTTTAGAATTTCAGTGCTGCCCTTGTAGTCTTTTTTTAGGAATTTAAGATAAGCATTGGCAATTTGCCAATATTCATCTTTAGATTTCTCTTTAGTTTTTTCGGTGAATTTTTCCAGATCGTCCAGATAATCTTTCATCTTTTCATCATACCCGTATCCGGTAGTATAAAACGGAATCCTGTTTGGGTTGTTTAATAACTCATCATCACTTAGGTCTGCTTTATTGGCATCACCCGTTTTATCAGATTTGGAATCTCCAAAAAGATTTTTGAAGAATCTTACGATTTTTTGCCAGAAAGAAAGCTTCTCTTCTCTTACCTCGGGAGCACTACCTGCCTTTACATCTTTTGAAGAAGAGACATTAGTATCTGCTTTTCCTCTTTGTGTATAAATATTATTGGCGGCATCTGAAGTATAATAATAAATTGGAAGATAACTTCTTTCCAGTTCGTTGATGCTTCTTGCTGCCATTACTTTTAGAATTTCAGAATCCGGATTGATGTCATACATCTTTTCCATAGTCGGAATTGGATTATTGAAGTCTTCATATCCCAAAAGGAAATAAGCCATATTTTTTTCCTCATTGGTATTTGCTCTTTTCAAGATGTTGCTGAAAGATGCCGTGTCAGATAGTTTCATAGAAACAAATGCTGATTCCTTCCTATCTTTAGTGTTCATAAATACCTGAAAGAAGTTCCAGTTGGCATCACTGTTCATCTCCATTCCTCTTTGAGCTCCTGCCAGCTGATCCAAAGCCATGAAGTAAACAGTACTTTTCAATTTAATCGGAGCAACATAAGTATTGAAAGCTTTTACTGCAGAATCGTAATTTCTTGTATAATGATTCAAACGTACCAGCTGATATCCGTAACGTTGTTTGATTTCAGGATTTTTGGCTGCGTTGTATAACGAAGTTAAAGCTGCGATCGTTTTATCATAATCAAGTGCTGTCGCATTCTTTCTGTTGGCATCTCTGTCATAATAAAATGAATTTTCGCTTTCAACATAATTGATGCTCATATAAGGTTCCAGATATTTTGCCTCAATTAAGTAATCAATTCCTTCTTTATATTTCTGATAAGAACCCGTTCCTAATTTTAATAAAAGTGGATGGGTCGGGTTGCCATTCTTAAAAGCGTTCAGATCGCTCATACTCATTTTATAGACAAGATTTGCCGTCTCTGAATAAGTGAGCTGATTATTAAAGAATTTTCTCCATGTTTCAATATTATCATCCGGAATCAATGAGGGATTATATCCGCCATAGAATCTGGTTGAGTAGGTGTGTAGAAAAGGAAGATAAGCTTTATCCTTAATAATGCTTTGTGTAAAAAGATTGAAATAATCATAATCAGGATCCGACCATGCACAGGCATCGGATTTCGTATAGAAAAGAGATACCACAGCAAGTGAAAGAATATACTTTTTCATAAGAGATGTGTAGTGTTTTTAGTTTTTATAATGATTTGTAATTCAGTCTTGACAGGAATATTTTATATTTAAAATTGTTCTGCCACTGTCTGTGAAATATTTAAAAATTTCGGTCCAATACAAATTTACTATCTAATTGATAATATATAATATTAAAATGAGGTATTTTTTTCTGTAAAAAAGAAACAACATCCTGAATCTGTTCATCAGATATTTCTTCCACCTTTATTGTAAAGCCTTTATTCAGATAGTTTCCAAAATAGAATCCATCTTTCAAAATTTGAACTTCATGATCCGAAATTTTTTTAAAATTTGGATTTTCCAGGTCTTTTTTTGATAATGCATTAATCAGTTTATGTTTCTCCAGGTGATTAGTCACGATTCCCCATGAATAAATAGGTAATGCTACTTCAATATTTTTGATAGGATAATCTTCCATTTTCGAAAGATAGCTCTTTAGAACATTGACATCCAGAATTGAATTTTTATCCGATTTTTCCAGTGGAGATGAAGTGGAATAGCACATCAGGTAGACCTTTTCCACAGGAGGTATTCCTGTTTGTTTTTTATCTTTAACCTGGTGAAGGCGGAGAGTACAAGTAATTTCTTTTCCTGAGACCTTTTTAAGCTCCTTCAGAAATTTGAAGTAATCATCTCGTGTTCCGGCAGTCCAGTCGCAGTCGATCTGAATTTCATTATTGGTTTTTAAATGATATTCTTCTGTTTTCTTTTGAATTAAATGATGAATGCTTGCTGCGAGAAACTTAATACCCTCGCCGGAAATGTTTAATAGGGACCTATTGGTAATGAATACCGTTGGGACAATCTGTTTATTGGTCTGAAAACTTTTATCTTTTGTAATTACAGCAATCGGCTGAAACTGATCATTTACTTTATCAACATCAAAAAATCTCGTATATAAATAAGGTACGGGAGCTTGTTCTAATACTTTTTTTTCTTCTTGCTCCAACTTTAGGCTGGTCTTCCAATAATAAAAAGTATAAGGATGATCTTCTTTTTTAGTGCAAGAAGCAATAAAAAAGAAAACCCATAAAATCTTTAGTATTTTCATACTGTGGTAAGCATAATTTATTTGCCAAAAGTAAAAATATTTCCCCAAACATTAAACCGTAAAATCCCGGTGATTCTTATTTGGGTATTAATTTTATAATTTTAAACTTACTCCCCGACAAAACCTAACAATTGTATAACCACTTCCGAGGGGGGTAAATCAAAAGATTTAACAAGGTGTTTTTTTTCACACACGAAAAAACCACTCGAAAGGAGTGGTTTGATATAATTTAGTAAAAGATCACATTAAAAAACTGTTGCAGCAAGTTGAATTCTCGCATACTTATTAGATGGATTCCATATAGCCATCATAGAAACAGGAAGGCTGTAATGATCAGTTATTTTGATTACTTTTCCTGCTTTTAAACCGATGTTCACAATATCAAAGCTATTTTTTCCATTTCCATAGAGGAAGGTTTTATCGTTAAGAGCAAAACCGGCACCTACAAAAGCGTCGAGATTTACTTTTTGGTCCTTAATGACAGGATAGCTTGCCTGGATGTAGGTGGAGTACCTGTTTTTCTTATAGCTTCCATCCGGTTCCAGAATAACTTCTCCTGCATTGGCACCTCCGTAAAGCATAATATCTGCTTCAATATTAATCGGGAATGAAGGCCCAAAAGTATAGTTGGTTCTTAAATCAATAATGTGAGCCGTTCTTCTCTGTGAATAACTGAAAATGTCATCGGCTGCCACGGCAGTATTGATATTCCTAGAATTATAAAGATCCCATAACCCAATATAAAAACGTCCGTCAGAATATTGAACATAGTAATTGATCTCTTTGTAATGGGTGTTATCTTTATCATCTGCAAGAGCCGATGCGCCCCAAATACCTACTTTCCATTTCTTTTCCGCATCCAACGCATAGGAAAGGTTTCCCATTACGACAGGCTTATCGGTGATGATCAATCCTCTCCATAAGTGGTTGTTTTGAATATTGGCTGTAAAATCAAGCCTGCCACTTTTAGTTTCTGTGCTTTCTTGGGAAAGCAATCTTCCTGTACCTAATGCTAATAGGAAGATTCCCTTTAAGATTTTTTTCATCATTTGGCTTATTTTAAAAATCCATATAAAACAGCAGCAATAATGGCTCCTATAACAGGTCCTACTACCGGAATCCACGCGTAGCTCCAATCACTACTTCCTTTTACGGGAAGGATAGCATGCATGATTCTTGGAGCAAGGTCTCTGGCAGGGTTAATAGCATATCCTGTAGTTCCTCCTAGAGATAATCCTATTACCCATACAAGGAAGGTAACCGGAATCGCTCCCACAGAGCCTAAACCTACTTTTGCGGTAGGATCAGCTTGTAAAGAAATACTTGGGTTAGCAAAATAAAAAATAGTAAACACAAGTACAAAGGTTCCTATAATTTCACTGATAAGGTTAGATGAAGTTTTTCTGATAGCCGGTCCTGTACTGAAGCAAGCTAATTTGGCACCTTCATCTTCTGTGATAGCAAAATGATCTTTATGAAAAAGCCATACGAGAAAAGCACCCAGCATTCCTCCGATCATTTGAGCTGCAATATAAGAAGGAACCAGATCCCATGAAAATTTTCCGGCAGTAGCCAGACCAATTGTTACGGCAGGGTTTAAGTGGGCACCACTTACTGGCCCTGCAACAGTAACACCAACGAATACGGCTAATGCCCATGCGGTAGTAATTACAATCCATCCGGAATTATTCCCTTTGGTATCTTTTAAGACAACATTGGCTACAACACCGTTGCCTAATAATATAAGAAGCATCGTTCCGATTACTTCTGCGATAAATGGAGTCATATGTTAGTTTTTAAGGTGAGGGAATTAATCTTCGATCCAGCTTTGAGCACGTGATACCGCTCTTTTCCAAGAGGAGATCATTTTGTCAACTTTTTCCTTTTCCAATTGAGGATGGAAATCTTTATCTACAATCCATTGGGCTTGTATTTCATCTATATTTTTCCAGTAGCCTACAGCAAGACCTGCAAGATAAGCAGCTCCTAATGCAGTTGTTTCCAGAGTTTTTGGTCTTGTAATTTTAAAGCTGAATAAATCGGATTGAATCTGCATCAGCAAATCACTTGCAGAGGCCCCTCCGTCTACTCTTAACTCAAGGCTCGCTCTTCCTGAATCAGCTTCCATAGCTTTTACAATGTCATAAACCTGGAAAGCAATTCCTTCCAATGTAGCTCTGGCAACATGTCCGTCCGTAGTACCACGAGTGATGCCTACAATTGTTCCACGTGCATACTGATCCCAGTAAGGGGCTCCTAAGCCTGTAAGAGCCGGAACAAAATAAACACCTCCGTTATCACTAACAGATGATGCTAGTTCATTCACTTGATCTGAAGAATCGATTAGCTTAAGGCCATCTCTTAACCATTGAATAGCTGCGCCTCCGACAAATACACTTCCTTCTAAAGCATAGTTCACCTCTCCGTTGATTTTCCAGGCAACAGTTGTAAGGAGATTGTTTTTAGATGATACTGCTTCTTTTCCTGTATTCATTAATAAGAAACATCCTGTTCCGTATGTGTTTTTTACCATTCCCGGAGAAGTACACATTTGTCCGAATAAAGCAGCTTGTTGATCCCCCGCAATTCCTGCAATTGGAATTTTAGTGGAGAATAAGGTCGTTGCTGTTTCTCCATACACTTCGCTACTTTGTTTTACTTCAGGAAGTATAGCTTTAGGGATATTAAATAATTCTAATAAATCGTTATCCCATTCCAAAGTATGAATGTTTAAGAGCATGGTTCTGCTGGCGTTGGATACGTCGGTGATAAACATTTTACCACGGGTTAATTTCCAGACAAGCCATGTATCAACAGTTCCGAAACATAATTTCCCGGCTTCTGCTTTTTCTCTTGCTCCTTTTACATTGTCAAGGATCCATTTTAGTTTGGTAGCAGAGAAGTAAGCATCAAGTACCAATCCTGTTTTTGCTTTGATTGTTTCCGCATGTCCCTGTTCTTTCAGCTCATCACAATATTTTGATGTTCTACGGTCTTGCCATACAATAGCATTATAGATAGGTTCACCCGTTTCTTTGTCCCAAACTATCGTTGTTTCACGTTGGTTTGTAATACCGATAGCGGCTACCTCCAATCCGGAAATACCTGCCTTGGCAATAATTTCTGCTGCTACGGAAATCTGAGATGACCAGATTTCATTAGGATCATGTTCTACCCATCCCGGAGTAGGGAAGATCTGTTCGAAGCTTTTCTGAGAAACATATTTCATTTCTCCACTGTGATTGAATAGAATCGCTCTGGAGGAAGTTGTCCCCTGATCTAAAGCGAGAATTAGTTTTTCATTCATATACTAGTGTTAATTTAGGTTAGTAACTTTAGGAGAATAAGGAGTTAATAAATATCCTTTTGCTAATTCAATGAATTCATTTTCTTGTTGCTGTGCCCACTCTTCAGTGTATCCTTTTTCCTCAGCAATAATTCTTGCCACATGATGAGCGCTGTCAATAGCTGCTCTTGCATCTAAAAATAACAGGCGAACTCTTCTTGCTAAAATATCCTCAATTGTTTCAGCCATTTCTTGTCTTACAGCCCATACCACTTCCGCAACAGTAAAGGGGTGATCAGGGTGAATTTTTTGTGCATAACGAGGATTGCTCTCTTGTAAAGCTTTTATTGCCGGAATGTCGGATCCGTAAACATATAAATGATTGGTTCTGTCTACCTGTTCAGGTTTTACATTCCCATGGATAGAGAGGTGTTCCGTTTTAGAAGCTGCATTTCCTAATCTGTGAACTTTCATAGCTTCGTCAACGGTATCTTCAGCCATTTTTCGGTAGGTTGTCCATTTTCCTCCAATAATAGAAACCAATCCTGTATCTGAAGTTATAACTTTGTGGCTTCTGGAAACTTCTTTGGTGCTTTTGCTTCCGTCTTTAGGGGCAGCAAGAGGACGAAGTCCTGCGAAAACAGATTTTACATCTTCACGGGTTGGTTTTTTCGCTAAATACTGTCTTGCCGTATTTAAAACAAAATTGATTTCTTCCTCTAAAGCGCGTGGCTCAAAGCTTTCGGTTTCCAATAGTGTGTCTGTGGTCCCTACCAATGCTCTGTCGTGCCATGGAACAACAAATAGAACTCTGCCGTCTGAAGTTTTTGGTATCATGATCGCATCATCGCTTTTTAGAAATGATTTATCAAGCACTAAGTGAATTCCCTGGCTTGGAACAACCAGCTTACCATGTTTAGGATTGTTCATGTTGAGAATGTCATTGGTGAATACCCCCGTTGCATTGATGACAACATTTCCATGAATCTGATACTTTTGTTGAGTGAATTGATCCTCAGCAGTAACTCCAATAATTTTATCCGAATCATTTTTTAAAAGACCTACTACCTTCATATAATTGATAGCACTGCCTCCTTTTTCAATAATGGTTTGAGTTAAGTTAATGGCTAATCTGGCATCGTCAAACTGTCCGTCCTGGTAAACAACTCCACTCATCAAATGGTTTTGTTCAATAGTAGGAAGCTTTTCAACGGTTTTCGATTTGCTGATGTATTTGGTTTTACCCAAACTCAGTTTTCCTGCAAGGAAATCATAAACAGACAGCCCGATTTTATAGTAGATTCCTCCCCACCAAGTATAATTAGGAATAATGAAAGACTGGTTTTTTACAATGTGTGCTGCGTTTTTAGCCAGTAAACCTCTTTCTTTTAATGCTTCTTTTACCAAACCGACATCTCCTTGTGCAAGATATCTTACTCCACCATGTACCAATTTGGTGCTTCTGCTGGATGTTGCTTTTGCAAAATCATGAGATTCAAGTAATAATGTTTTGAATCCTCTGCTTACTGCGTCTAATGCTGAACCTAAACCACTGGCTCCTCCTCCTATGACAATAAAGTCCCATTCTTTTACATTGGTTAACTTATTGAGTTCTTCGTTTCGTTTCATAAATGTTTCGTTTATGTTTCGTTTTCAAATATATAAATTAAAAATGAAAGCAAAAAGAAAATAAATGAAATTTCAATATGTTAAAAAAAAACGGTAATTTTGAAGAAACGAATAAAATGGAGAAGCTAATCCCAAGGCATGATGAAATATTAAAGGAGTTGGATGAAAAAGGCCATGTTCTCGTTCA
>NZ_PIZV01000015.1 GCF_002835665.1 Chryseobacterium sp. PMSZPI | reverse complement strand
GATTTGTGTGAAAAGTTCAATGTATCTTCGGTTACGATCCGAAAGGATTTGAACTATCTTGAAAGTCTGGGGCTTCTTTTTCGTAATCATGGAGGAGCAAGTAAGCAGGTGAGATATGCTTATGAGAAAAACGTAGGTGAGAAAGAAAATATTAATGTGGAGGCCAAGCAAGCGATTGCAAAAGCAGCATTGTCTTTGATTCAGGAAAACGATTGCATTATTCTGGCATCGGGAACCACGATGCATTATCTTGCAAGAATGTTGGTGAATTTTGGCCCGCTTACTGTTTTGACATCTTCTTTAAGAGTAGCTATTGAATTGTGTAATAATCCTAATATCAATATTATTCAATTAGGAGGAGAGGTCAGAAAAAGTTCTACTTCTATAGTTGGATCTATTTCTGAAGGGATTTTGAAACAATTTTCTTGCAATAAGCTTTTTCTGGGGGTGGATGGAATTGATCCGGAATTCGGAATCAGTACTTCCAATGCGGCAGAGGCTCATTTGAATCAGGTAATGATTGAATGCGCAGATCAGACCGTTATTCTTGCGGATTCTTCCAAACTCAATAAGAAAGGATTTGGTAAAATTGCTTCCCTGGATAAAATAGATTATCTGATTACGGACAAAGGGATCCTTAATGAGGATATTGAAAAGCTTGAAGAAGTAGGGGTGAACGTTATTGTCAATTAATCCTTATTTTAAATAATTATAGAAAAGAGACTGCTTATATAATAAGTGGTTTTTTTTATCCAATTAAGATAAGTTTGAAAAAATATGAAAATCTTGTTCTTAAAAAAAATGTAGTAATGATTTTCTTTCAGATTTCAAAGAATCATGTCAGAGTTTTGACTGTTTTTTTTGGTTGTCGTTGCTAAATGATTAAAAATCAAAATATTTTAATCAAAACATTTGTCAGTTACAAAATTATTCGTAGATTTGCACACTCATTTTAGGGGCGTAGTATGCCTATATCAAAAGTAGAAATTACTTCAGACTTCCGAAAAATGGTGATAAATAAAGGATAAATTTTATTATAATATAAACAATGTCAGGTATTATTGGTAAAAAAATCGGTATGACATCTTTGTTTAACGAAGAAGGAAAAAACATTCCTTGTACAGTTATCCAAGCTGGTCCATGCTCGGTTTTACAGGTCAGAACCTTAGAAAAAGACGGTTATAAAGCTGTTCAATTAGGTTTCGATGACAAGAGTGAGAAGAACGTTGGTAAAGCGTTAGCTGGTCATTTTAAAAAGGCTGGTTCTGCTCCTAAAGCTAAATTAGTGGAATTCTACAGAGAGTTCGTTGATGAAGTAAAAGTAGGAGAAGAAGTAAAAGTTGATTTATTCGCTGAAGGTGAATATGTTGATGTAACAGGAACTTCAAAAGGTAAAGGCTTCCAGGGTGTTGTTAAAAGACACGGATTTGGAGGTGTAATGCAGGCAACTCATGGTCAGCACAACAGACTTAGAGCTCCAGGTTCTATCGGTGCTGGTTCAGACCCTTCAAGAGTATTCAAAGGGATGAGAATGGCTGGAAGAATGGGAGGTAAGCAGGTAACTGTTCAAAACCTTCAAGTGTTAAAAGTTGATCAAGAACAAAATCTTTTAGTAGTAAAAGGTGCTGTTCCGGGAGCTAAAAATTCTTATGTAATTATCAGAAAATGGAACTAGTAGTATTAAATACATCAGGAAAAGAGACCGGAAGAAAAGTAACTCTAGACGAAACAGTATTCGGAATTGAGCCAAATCAGCACGCGGTTTACTTAGAAGTTAAACAGTATCTTGCTGCTCAAAGACAAGGTACTCATAAAGCAAAAGAAAGAAGCGAAATTACTGCTTCTACTAAAAAGCTTAAGAAGCAAAAAGGATCAGGATCTGCTAGATATGGTGATATCAAATCTCCAGTATTCAGAGGTGGAGGTAGAGTATTCGGACCAAAACCAAGAGACTACAGATTCAAATTGAACAAAGCTCTTAAGAGATTAGCTAAAAAATCTGTTTTATCTCAAAAAATGAGAGACAACAGCATTAAAGTTTTAGAAGATATGAGCTTTGCTGCTCCTAAGACTAAAGATTTCATCAATGTATTGAATGCATTGGAACTTAACGGTAAAAAATCTTTATTCGTTCTTCCTGAAGCTAACAAGAATGTGTATTTATCTTCAAGAAACTTACCTAAAGCTAAAGTAATGAACTTCAACGAGATCAGTTCTTACGATTTAGTAAACGCTGGTGAGATTATTTTCTTCGAAGGTGCAGTTGAAAAATTCCAGGAAAATTTAAAGAAATAAGTCATGTCAGTTATTATTAAACCAGTTATTTCAGAAAAGGCTAACTACCTTACAGATTTAAGAGGTACTTATTCTTTCTTAGTAAACCCTAAGGCGAATAAGATCGAGATCAAAAAGGCTGTTGAAGCAGCTTACGGTGTAAAAGTAGCAGACGTTAACACAATGATTTATGCTCCGAAGGTTTCTTCAAAATACACTAAAAAAGGTCTTCAAGTAGGAAAGACAAACAAATTGAAAAAAGCGGTAATCAAACTTGCTGAAGGTGAGGTTATCGATATTTTTGCTGTAAATTAATTATTAATTATAAATAATAGTAATGTCTGTTAGAAAATTAAAACCTATCACCCCGGGACAGAGATTCAGAATTGTAAACAATTTTGAGGAAATTACTACCAACAAACCAGAGAAATCTCTAACAGTTGGTATTAAAAAGTCAGGTGGACGTAACCAAACAGGTAAAATGACCATGCGTTACACCGGAGGTGGACACAAAAAGAAATACAGAATTATTGACTTCAAAAGAAACAAAGCAAACGTTGAAGCAACTGTAAAATCTGTAGAGTACGATCCAAACAGAACTGCATTTATCGCTTTATTAGAGTACGCAGATGGAGAGAAGAGATATATCATCGCTCCAAACGGTATCAAAGTTGATCAGAAAGTAATTTCTGGTGATAGCGTAGAACCAAATGTAGGTAACGCAATGAAGTTGAAAAACATTCCTTTAGGTACTGTTATTTCTTGTGTTGAAATGAAACCTGGTCAAGGTGCTATTTTAGCAAGAAGTGCTGGTTCTTCAGCTCAATTAACTTCTAGAGATGGTAAATATGCAATCATCAAATTGCCTTCAGGAGAATCAAGAATGATCCTTACTGAATGTTATGCAATGATTGGATCAGTTTCCAACTCAGATCACCAATTAACTGTATCAGGTAAGGCTGGTAGAAGCAGATGGTTAGGTAGAAGACCAAGAACAAGAGCGGTTGTAATGAACCCGGTTGATCACCCAATGGGAGGTGGTGAAGGACGTTCTTCTGGAGGTCACCCAAGATCTAGAAACGGTAAACCGGCTAAAGGTTACAAAACTAGAAAGAAAAACAAAGTGTCTAACCGTTACATCGTATCTAAAAGAAAATAATTATGGCAAGATCACTTAAGAAAGGACCGTTCATTCATCATACTTTAGATAAGAAGGTTCAGGCAAATATAGAGTCTGGTAAGAAGACAGTTATCAAAACTTGGTCTAGAGCATCGATGATCTCTCCGGACTTCGTAGGACAAACTATTGCTGTACACAACGGGAAATCTTTTATCCCAGTTTACGTTACAGAAAACATGGTTGGTCACAAGTTAGGCGAATTTTCTCCAACAAGATCTTTCAGAGGTCATGGTGGTAACAAAAACAAAGGAAGCAGATAATCATGGGATCAAGAAAACAAGATAGTTCAATCGCAAGAAAAGAAGCTAACAAAGACGTTGTAAAAGCTTCATTAAATAATTGCCCGTCTTCTCCAAGAAAAATGAGATTAGTTGCTGATATCATTAGAGGAGAGCAGGTAGATAAAGCTCTTTATATCCTTAAATATTCTAAAAAAGAAGCATCTAACAAATTAGAGAAATTACTTCTTTCTGCTATGGCAAACTGGCAGACTAAAAACGAAGGTGCGGATATCGAAGAAGCTAACCTTATCGTTAAAGAAATCTTCGTGGATAGTGCAAGACAATTGAAGAGACTAAGACCAGCTCCACAAGGAAGAGGGTATAGAATCAGAAAAAGATCTAACCACGTTACATTAATCTTAGGTAATAAAGAAAATTAATCAAGGTATGGGACAGAAGACAAATCCAATTGGTAATAGATTAGGTATCATCAGAGGATGGGATTCTAACTGGTTTGGTGGAAACGATTATGGAGACAGAATCGCTGAAGACTACAAAATCAGAAGATACCTTGAGGCTAGATTATCTAAAGGTGGTATTTCAAAAATCTTTATTGAAAGAACACTTAAATTAGTAACAGTTACAATTACTACTGCTAGACCGGGACTTATCATCGGTAAAGGAGGTCAGGAAGTTGATAAATTGAAAGAAGAATTGAAGAAACTTACAGGTAAGGATATTCAAATCAACATTTTCGAAATCAAAAGACCTGAATTAGATGCTGTACTAGTTGCTGATAGTATTTCTAAGCAAATTGAAAACAGAATTTCTTACAGAAGAGCTGTTAAAATGGCAATGGCAAGTACTATGAGAATGGGTGCTGAAGGTATCAAAGTTCAGATCTCTGGTAGATTGAACGGAGCTGAAATGGCAAGATCAGAATCTTTCAAAGAAGGAAGAATTCCATTGTCAACTTTCAGAGCTGATATCGATTACCACTGGGCAGAAGCTCACACTACTTACGGTAGACTAGGTGTAAAAGTTTGGATCATGAAAGGTGAAGTTTACGGTAAAAGAGAACTTTCTCCACTAGTGGGACAACAGAAAAAAGGAGGTCAGTCAGACAGAGGAAACAGAGGAGGAGACAGAGACAACAGAAGACCTAGAAAAAACAACAACAATAACAATAATAATTAAAATTTTAGATTAGAAATTTTGAATTTTAAATTACCGTTACTTTTTTAAAATTAAAAAAAATCTAAAATCTAAAATCTAAAATCTAAAATTTAGAAATTATGTTACAACCAAAAAGAACCAAATTCCGTAGAGTTCACAAGATGAAGATGAAGGGGAATGCCCAAAGAGGTAGTCAACTTGCATACGGAACTTTTGGGATCAAAGCAACGGAAGGAGCTTGGATCACTGCAAGACAAATTGAAGCGGCTCGTATCGCTGCGACAAGATATATGAAGAGAGAAGGTCAACTATGGATCAAAATCTTCCCAGACAAGCCAATTACTAAAAAACCAGCGGAAGTACGTATGGGTAAAGGTAAAGGTGCTGTTGAATATTGGGTAGCTGTAGTAAAGCCAGGTAAAATTATGTTCGAAGTAGGAGGTGTTCCTTACGAAGTAGCGAAAGAAGCTCTTAGACTTGCGGCACAAAAATTACCAGTAGTTACTAAATTCATCGTTGCTAACGATTTTGTTAAACCTCTATAATCTTTGAATACAATGAAAAATGCTGATATTAAAAATTTAAGCGCGGGTGATATTCAAGCTCAATTAGCTGAAGCAAAAGCTCAATATTCTAAATTGAAATTGGCTCATGCAATCAGCCCAATTGAAAACCCGATTCAAATCAAAGATTTGAGAAGAACAATCGCAAGACTAAACACTGAGTTAACTAACAAACAATAATTTCATTTTACAATGGATAGAAATTTAAGAAAAGAAAGAATCGGAGTGGTTTCCAGCAATAAAATGGAAAAAACTATTGTTGTTAGTGAAACTACAAGAGTAAAGCACCCGATGTACGGTAAATTCGTTTTGAAAACGAAAAAATATACTGCACACGACGAGAACAATGAGTGCAACGAAGGGGATACAGTTTTAATTTCTGAAACTAGACCTTTGAGTAAGAGCAAGAGATGGAGATTAGTAAGAATCATTGAAAAAGCTAAGTAATAATGTTACAAACAGAATCAAGATTAAAAGTTGCTGATAATACAGGTGCAAAAGAAGTACTAGTTATCAGAGTTCTGGGAGGAACCAGAAGAAGATATGCTTCAGTTGGTGATAAAATCGTTGTTACGATCAAAGATTCTACACCATCAGGAAACGCTAAAAAAGGTCAGGTATCTAAAGCTGTAGTAGTAAGAACTAAAAAAGCAGTAAGAAGAAAAGATGGTTCATACATCAAATTCGACGACAATGCTTGTGTATTACTAAACGCAGCGGGAGAAATGAGAGGAACTCGTGTTTTCGGACCGGTTGCTCGTGAGTTGAGAGACAAAGAATATATGAAAATCATTTCATTAGCTCCTGAAGTACTTTAATTTTTAAAATTTTTTAAAGAAATGTCAAAGTTAAAAATAAAAAGAGGAGATAACGTAATCATTACTACTGGTAAGAAAGATATCAAAGGTAAGACTGGTGAAGTTATTGAAGTGATCAAGAAAGAAGGAAGAGACCCTAGAGTAATTGTTGCGGGACTTAACATCATCAAAAAACACGTTAAGCCTTCAGCTTCTAACCCTCAAGGAGGAATCGTTGAAAGAGAAGCTTCTATTCATATCTCAAACGTAGCTTTAGTTGGTAAAGACGGAAAAGCTATCAAAATCGGTTACAAAATCGAAGGAGATAAGAAAGTAAGAATCAACAAAAAAACGGGTGAAACTTTATAATTTGAATTAACACATGGAATTTATAGCAAGACCCAAAAAAGCATATAAAGAAACGATTGTTCCTGCAATGATGGAAGAATTCGGGTATAAGTCAATCATGCAAGTACCTAAATTAGAGAAAATCGTTGTATCACAAGGTTTAGGAGATGCTACTGCAGATAAGAAAATTATTGATTATGCTGTAGAAGAGTTAACAAACATCACAGGTCAGAAAGCAGTAGGTACGATCTCTAAGAAAGACGAAGCTGCATTCAAATTGAGAAAAGGAATGCCTGTAGGTGCTAAAGTAACATTGAGAGCTCAAAGAATGTATGAGTTTTTAGATAGACTTACTTCTTCTGCTTTGCCACGTATCAGAGATTTCTCTGGTATCAAAGCTGATGGTTTCGATGGTAGAGGTAACTACAACTTAGGTATTACTGAGCAGATTATCTTCCCTGAAATCGTAATCGACAAAGTGAAAAAAATCCAAGGGATGGACATCACTTTCGTTACTACTGCGAAGACAGATAAAGAAGCTAAAGCATTATTAACTCACTTCGGTTTACCATTTAAAAAGAACTAAGAAATGGCTAAAGAATCAATGAAAGCGCGTGAGCGCAAAAGAGAAGCACTAGTTGCTAAATACGCTGCTAAAAGACAAGCTCTTAAAGAAGCAGGTGATTACGAAGGACTTCAAAAATTGCCTAAAAATGCTTCTCCTGTAAGATTACACAACAGATGTAAACTAACAGGTAGACCAAGAGGATATATGAGAACGTTCGGTATTTCCAGAGTAACTTTCAGAGAAATGGCAAACAACGGTCTTATCCCTGGTGTAAGAAAAGCTAGTTGGTAATAATTACTAATTAAAATCGGGACAATTAAGTTGTTCAGATACTAAAGATAACAATATCAGACCGAAGATTTCTGAAGTCTGATATTTTACTCTTCAAGTCTTTGCAAAACTGATTGTTCTTTAACCAATAATTTATAAAAGAAAAATGGTAACAGATCCAATTTCAGATTTCCTAACAAGAGTAAGGAACGCACAAAGCGCAGGCCACAAAGTGGTGGAAATTCCTGCATCGAAAATCAAAAAGGAGATTACTAAGATCTTATTTGATCAAGGTTATATCTTAAACTACAAGTTTGAGGATAGCGCTGTTCAAGGTTTGATCAAAATCGCTTTAAAGTATGATAAGCAAACCAGCAAACCGGCTATCAAGTCTATTCAGAGAGCTTCTAGACCAGGTTTGAGACAGTACAAAGGTTCAGCTGAACTTCCAAGAGTACTAAACGGTTTGGGTATAGCTATCATCTCTACTTCAAAAGGAGTAATGACTGATAAGAAAGCTAGAGAAGAGAAAGTAGGCGGTGAAGTAATCTGCTATGTTTATTAATTTTTAATCAGAGGAAAATGTCAAGAATTGGTAAAGCAATTATAACAATTCCAGCTGGAGTTACAATCACTGAAAATAACGGTGTAGTAACTGTAAAAGGAGCTAAAGGAGAACTTTCTCAGGAGCTTACAGCAGGAATTACTTTAGAACAAAAAGATGGTGAGCTTAACGTAAACAGACCATCTGATTCTAAACAACACAAAGCGCTTCACGGTTTATACAGAGCGTTAATCAACAACATGATTGTTGGTGTTTCAGAAGGTTTCGAAAAGAAACTAGAACTAGTAGGGGTAGGATACAGAGCATCTCACGCAGGTCAAAAGCTTGAGTTAGCTTTAGGATTCTCTCACGGTATCGTATTAGAACTTCCAAGTGAAGTAAAAGTTGATACATTGACTGAAAAAGGTAAAAACCCAATTATTACTTTAACGTCTCATGACAAGCAACTTCTAGGAATGGTTACTGCAAAGATCCGTTCTTTCAGAAAGCCTGAGCCATACAAAGGAAAAGGTGTAAGATTCGTTGGTGAAAATGTTAGACGTAAAGCTGGTAAATCTGCTTAATAAATTATAAGTATTATGGCATTAAGTAAATTAGAAAAAAGAATAAGAATCAAAAGAAGAGTAAGAGGGAAAATCTCTGGTTCTTCTGAATTGCCAAGATTATCTGTATACAAAAGTAATAAGGAAATTTACGCTCAGTTAATCGACGATAAAAATGGTAAAACTTTAGTATCAGCTTCTTCTAGAGAGAAAGGTGTAGACGCTAAAGGTACTAAAACTGAAGTTTCTGCTGCTGTTGGTAAAGCTATTGCTGCTAAAGCTATCGCTGCAGGAATCGAAAGTATTGTATTTGACAGAAACGGTTTCGTATACCACGGTAGAGTAAAAGCTCTAGCTGATGGTGCGAGAGAAGGTGGACTTAAATTCTAATCATTAAATTTCGGAAAATATGTTAGGACTAGATAATATAGAAAGAGTAAAACCGGGAGGATTAGAATTAAAAGATCGTCTCGTAGCTGTTAACAGAGTAACAAAAGTAACTAAAGGAGGTAGAGCTTTCGGATTTTCTGCTATCGTTGTAGTAGGAAATGAAGATGGTGTTATCGGTTTCGGTTTAGGAAAATCTAAAGAGGTTGCTTCTGCAATTGCTAAAGCAGTTGAAGACGCTAAGAAAAACCTTGTGAAAGTTCCTGTAATGAACCACACTATTCCTCACCAAACTTCTGCTAGATATGGTGGTGCAGATATCTTCTTAAGACCTGCTTCTCACGGTACAGGACTTATCGCCGGTGGTGCGGTAAGAGCGGTATTGGAATCTGCTGGTATTCACGATATCCTTTCAAAATCTAAAGGATCTTCTAACCCTCACAACGTGGTGAAAGCTACTTTCAAAGCGTTATTAGACATCAGAAGACCTGAAGAGATCGCTAGAATGAGAGGAGTTTCTCTAAGTAAAGTGTTTAACGGTTAATAATTAAAACAATGGCAACAATTAAAGTAAAGCAAGTAAGAAGCGCTATTGGTAGAACAAAAACCCAAAAGAGAACGCTTGAAGCATTAGGATTAAAGAAACTTCACCAAGTTGTAGAACATGAAGCTACTCCTTCTATCTTAGGAATGATAGCTGCAGTTAGTCATTTACTTGAAGTTCAGAAATAATTAAAAAATTCAAAGATTAAAAGATTAAAATATTCTTTCTATATTAGTCGGAATTTTTTTAACCTTTAAATTATTAATCTTTAAATCAATAAAAAAAATGAATTTAAATAACATAAAACCAGCTGCAGGTTCTACTTTCAATTCAAAGAGAATTGGTAGAGGACAGGGTACTGGAAAAGGAGGTACTTCAACAAAAGGTCACAAAGGTCAGAAATCTAGAGCTGGTTATTCTCAGAAAATCGGTTTCGAAGGTGGACAGATGCCTCTTCAAAGAAGATTACCTAAATTCGGTTTCAAAAACGTAAACAGAAAAGAGTTTAGAGGAGTGAACCTTGATACTATCCAAACTTTAATCGAGAACAAATCCATCACTGGAGAGATCACGAAAGAAGTTTTAGTAGCAAACGGTATCGTTTCTAAAAACGAATTAGTGAAAATTATGGGTAGAGGAGAATTGAAATCTGCGGTTTCAATCTCTGCTGACAAATTCACTAAATCTGCTGAAGAGCTTATTGCTAAGGCAGGTGGAAAAGCAATTACCTTATAATACTTACTAATGAAAGAATTTATACAAACACTTAAAAATATTTGGAGTCTTAAAGAACTTAGAGATAAAATTCTCTTTACTTTAGGTATTATCCTTGTGTATAGATTCGCATCTTATATCTCACTTCCCGCAATTAACCTTGCAGAGGTGGGAGATCTCTTAGAGCATTATAAAAATCAAGGCGGTAACAAGCAAGGAGCAGGTCTCCTTGGCTTGCTTTCGTCGTTTACGGGGGGAGCTTTCAGCCACGCTTCCGTAATGGCGTTAGGAATCATGCCTTATATTTCTGCTTCTATTATTGTTCAGTTGATGGGGATGGCTATTCCTTATCTTCAGAAGCTTCAGAAAGATGGAGAGTCAGGTAGAAATACATTGAACCAAATTACAAGATGGTTAACGATCGGGGTTTGTCTGGTACAGGCACCTTCTTACTTAACTTCTATTACTCAATTATTCTTACCATATGCTCAATTCCAGTCTGCATATTTTGTAGAACCAAATTCAATCATGTTCTGGTTACCAAGTATTGTGATACTTGTAGGTGGTTCAGTGTTTGCAATGTGGTTAGGTGAAAAGATTACCGATAAGGGAATCGGAAATGGTATCTCTATCCTTATTATGGTGGGGATCCTTTCAAGATTACCTGAGGCATTCGTTCAGGAGATGGCCGTGCAGAACGGAAAAGGAGGAATGGGATCTATCATGATCCTTATTGAAGTATTATTCTGGATGTTGGTAGTTCTTTTAGCAGTAATCTTATCAGTAGCTGTTAGAAAAATTCCAATTCAGTATGTAAGCAGAGCTCAAGCAAGAGGAGGTGTAAACAGAAATCTTATGCAGGGTGCAAGACAATGGATCCCATTGAAAGTAAATGCTGCTGGTGTAATGCCGATTATCTTTGCTCAGGCATTGATGTTCGTACCAGGATTATTAACGAAATTCGATGAGTCTAACACTTTTCTTGCTGGTTTCAAGAATGTTTTTAGCTGGCAGTACAATGTATTGTTTGCGCTATTAATTATTATCTTCTCGTTCTTCTATACTGCAATTACAATTCCGGTAAACCAAATGGCTGATGATTTGAAGAGAAATGGTGGTTTAGTACCGAAAGTAAGACCCGGGAAAGAGACAGCTGATTATTTAGATGATATTTTATCAAAAATTACCTTGCCAGGTGCAATTTTTTTATCTATCTTTGCAGTCCTTCCAGCAATTGTGCATGGAAGCTTTGTTCAGACAGATGCATTTGCCCTATTTTTCGGGGGAACATCATTGTTGATTATGGTGGGTGTAATTTTAGATACAGTTCAACAGATTAATACATATCTGCTGAACCATCACTATGATGGTTTAATGCAATCTAAACTGTCTAGAACGACTGGATATTAATTTATGGCAAAACAAAAACATATTGAACAAGACGGCGTTATAACGGAAGCACTTTCGAACGCTCAGTTCCGTGTAGAACTAGAAAATGGGCATATTCTTATCGCTCATATTTCTGGTAAAATGCGAATGCACTATATTAAACTTTTACCTGGTGATAAGGTAAAACTAGAAATGTCTCCCTACGATTTAACAAAAGGGAGAATCACATTTAGATATTAAAACAATTAGCCAAATGGAATACACTTTCCATTTGGCATTTGTAAAAAATAAATACTATCAAAATGAAAGTAAGAGCATCAATTAAAAAAAGAAGCGCTGATTGCAAGATTGTACGCAGAAAAGGTGTACTATTTGTAATCAACAAGAAGAACCCAAAATTTAAACAAAGACAAGGTTAACATTAAATTATGGCGAGAATTGCAGGTATTGATTTACCAAAAAACAAAAGAGGTGTTATCGGTTTAACTTACATCTATGGAGTAGGAAGAAGTACTTCTTCTGAAATCCTTAAAGCTGCCGGTATCAGCGAAGACAAGAAAGTCAACGAATGGAATGACGATGAATTGGCTGCAATCAGAACATATATCTCTGAAAACGTTAAAGTAGAAGGAGAATTGAGATCTGAAGTGCAATTGAACATCAAGAGATTGATGGACATAGGATGCCAACGAGGAATACGTCACAGACTTGGATTACCTTTAAGAGGCCAGAGAACGAAAAACAACTCTAGAACACGTAAAGGGAAGAGAAAAACTGTTGCTAACAAGAAAAAAGCTAGTAAATAATCGTTAGGAATTATGGCAAAACAAACTAAAGTAGTTAAAAAAAGAAAAGTAAAAGTTGAAGCTATTGGTGAAGCGCATATTCAAGCTTCTTTCAATAACATCATCATTTCTTTAACAAATAAAAACGGAGAGGTTATCTCTTGGGCTTCTGCCGGTAAAATGGGATTCAGAGGTTCTAAAAAGAATACTCCATTTGCTGCTCAGATGGCAGCTGAAAATTGCTCTGCTGTAGCTCACGAAGCTGGTTTAAGAAGAGTAAAGGTGTTTGTGAAAGGACCTGGTGCAGGTAGAGAATCTGCAATCAGATCTATCCACAATTCAGGAATTGAAGTTAGCGAAATCGTTGATGTGACACCTATGCCACACAACGGATGTAGACCACCAAAAAGAAGAAGAGTTTAATTTTTAGAATTTACCCATTATGGCAAGATATATTGGACCTAAAACTAAGATTGCTAGAAAGTTTGGTGCTGCAATCTACGGAGATGATAAAAACTTCGAAAAAAGAAAGAACCAACCGCCAGGACAACACGGTCCTAACAAAAGAAGAGGTGCTAAAAAATCTGAATACGCAGTTCAGTTAGCTGAAAAGCAAAAAGCTAAATATACTTACGGTATTTTAGAAAGACAGTTTGCTAACTTATTCGAAAAAGCACACAGAAGTAAAGGTGTAACAGGGGAAGTTCTATTACAACTTTGTGAATCAAGATTGGATAACGTAGTGTACAGATTAGGTTTTGCTAAAACAAGATCT
The DNA here is from genome assembly GCF_002835665.1 of Chryseobacterium sp. PMSZPI. Taxonomy (GTDB): domain Bacteria; phylum Bacteroidota; class Bacteroidia; order Flavobacteriales; family Weeksellaceae; genus Chryseobacterium. The sequence continues at coordinate 23,149 of NZ_PIZV01000015.1, read as the reverse complement.
GCTGCAAGACAATTAGTTTCTCACAGACACATTACTGTGAACGGAGAAATTCTTAACATTCCATCTTACTTGGTAAAAGCTGGTGATGTAATCGCTGTAAGAGAAAAGTCTAAGTCTCTTGAAGTTGTTACCAATGCATTGGCTTCTAAGTCAAACTATGAGTGGTTACAATTCAACGATGAGAAGAAAGAAGGTACTTTCGTTTCTGCTCCTGAAAGAATCCAAATTCCGGAGGACATTAAGGAACAACTTATCGTCGAACTTTACTCTAAATAATTTTTTAATCAAATTTTTGCTCAACCCAATAATATGGCAATTTTACAATTCATAAAACCCGATAAAGTAATTTTACTTAACTCTGATGAATTTAAAGGTCAATTTGAATTCAGACCTTTAGAACCAGGTTTCGGGCTTACAATCGGTAATGCTTTGAGAAGAGTGTTGCTTTCTTCTCTGGAAGGATACGCTATTTCATCTATCAAAATAGAAGGTGTAGAGCACGAATTTTCAACTATTCCAGGAGTAATCGAAGACGTTACCGAAATTATTCTTAACCTAAAGCAGGTAAGATTAAAAGCTTCAGCAGAAGGACAGGCTAATGAGCAGGTGGTTGCTAAAGTTTCAGGTCAAACGATTATTACTGCTGGTGATTTAGGAAAATCGATCAACGGATTCGAGGTATTAAACCCGGATTTAGTGATTTGTAACCTAAATACTGATGTAACTTTCGAAATTACCTTCAATATTGAAAAAGGTAGAGGTTATGTTCCTTCAGAACAGAATAAGTCAAACAATGCACCGGTAGGTACTATTGCTATTGACTCTATTTTCACGCCAATTAAGAAAGTTCAATATAGCATTGAAAATTATCGTGTAGAGCAAAAAACAGACTACGAAAAACTTGTATTAGATATAGAAACTGACGGGTCTATCAGCCCTCAGAATGCTTTAACAGAAGCTTCTAAGATATTAATTTATCACTTCATGCTATTCTCTGATGAGAGAATCACACTTGAAACTGAAGCCGTAAAAGCATCTATCCAGTACGATGAAGAAACTCTTCACACAAGACAACTTCTTAAGTCTAAATTAGCAGATATGGATCTTTCTGTAAGAGCCCTTAACTGTCTAAAAGCAGCTGAAGTAGAAACTCTTGGAGAATTGGTTTCTTACAGTAAGTCTGATTTGATGAAATTCAGAAATTTTGGTAAAAAATCTTTGACAGAACTAGAAGAATTAGTGCATTCAAAAGGTCTTAACTTCGGTTTCGACGTTGCAAAATATAAGTTAGACGCTGATAAATAATTAATAATGAGACACGGTAAAAAATTCAATCACTTAGGAAGAACAGCTTCTCACAGAAGTGCTTTACTTTCTAATATGGCTTGTTCTCTAATTGAGCATAAAAGAATCAACACTACTGTTGCTAAAGCTAAGGCTTTAAGAGTATATGTTGAGCCTCTATTAACAAAAGCAAAAGAAGATACTACACACAACAGAAGAGTAGTATTCTCTTACCTTCAAAATAAATTTGCGGTTGCTGAATTATTCAGAACTGTAGCTCCTAAAATCGCTGAAAGAAACGGTGGTTATACAAGAATCATCAAGACAGGATTCAGACCAGGTGATGCTGCTGATACTGCTCTTATCGAATTAGTAGATTTCAACGAGCTTTACAACCCTAATGCTGAAGAGAAAAAAGCTACAAGAAGAAGCAGAAGATCAACTGCTGCACCTAAAAAAGCTGAAGCTGTAGTTGCTGAAGCTCCTGCAGTAGAAGAGAAAGTAGAAGAAGCTAAAGCTGACACTACTGAAGAAAAAACTGAAGAATAATATTCATTCAGATATAAATTGAAAACCATCCGAATTTCGGATGGTTTTTTTATGATTAGATAACTTCTTAGCTACTATTGCTTAATATCTATTCCGGGATTTCAGATGATGTATTTCTTCTTTTAATTTATCCATTTCCAACACAAGTTTTTCAATAGACTTCTGAAGTTCTGAAATATTTTGGCTGCTATTGTTGCCAAAGGTATGGTTATCCATTGTTTGATCCTTTAAAAAGCCTTCGTCATCCGATTCATAGATTTGTTCGAGAGGTATTGTCAGCACTTCAGCTAGCCTCTGCCATTCTTTACGGTTGATCTTAATTTGCCCATTTTCTCGTCTGCTATAATTAGATATGTCCATATATAATGCCGCAGCCATATATTCCTGGGTATACTTTCTCCTTTTCCGGGCTTCTAATAATTTGAATTTTATCATAGTTTTAGGTTATAAATTTTAATTCCTTGTGTTGTTATGTGCAAATAATTGTGTTTTATTACATTTATTTGCATATAATCGCAATAAAAATACAAATAGATTTTATAATTATGTTAAGTTTCCTTTTTATTTTTGAATTAATAATAGTCACATTGTTGTGAAAACAATTGAAATTGACTTAAAATTAAATTGACATTACTGAAAATTTTAAATCGTCAAAAATGATTAATGAAAGAATCTTGCGGATTTGGTTTTCAAATTAGTCTTATAAAAAATAAACATCATGTTATTACAAATTCTAAAATCTAAAATTCAACAACTTGTTGTTACTGAGAGTAGCTTAGAATATCCCGGAAGTATTTCTCTTCCTAAGGCTTTAATAGAAGCGGCAGGGATTAAGCATTTTGAACTTGTTTACGTTAATAACAAAACCAACGGAAATCGTATTATCACCTATGCGGTACAAAATAAAAGCGAAGACGAAGTGACAGTAAACGGTGCCGCTTCAAAGCTTTTTAATAAGGGAGATATCATTCATGTTTTGAGCTTTGCTTATTTTGATCAAAATGAAGCAGATGAACATCAACCGACTATTGTTATTGCTGATCATAGTAACCGGGTTATAGAAACGAAGGTTTATGAGTTTTTCTGATCTATTATGTGAAATAAAATGATGGATTGACTATGCTGATTAGAATGGAGGTTAGGCCGCATGAAACTTTAATTACAATTTCCTTAAGTATATTTTCCTATATTATTGTAAAAGTAATATGTTAAGATTATTTTGATTTAACTCATCATGGTTTTGAACAACGGCTTTCTTGATAACCATGAAAGAATGCATTTCAAATACCAGAAAGTTTTACTTAAGGAGTATCTTTTTCTTATTAACAAAATCAGCGGAATAAATAATCAGCTATTGTTATTTACAAAAAACCACCCAAAACGGGTGGTCTCATATTTCTAGATTTTAGTTCTTTTCAATTCAATGATATTATCACCTTGTTCAAGATGTAGACTATCACCTTTTACTCTTGCAGTCATATCATCCTTCTTATAGACTGTTTCGTCTCCTTTAGTTTCCGCTTTGGGTAATGTAAAGGTCTTTTTATTGCTGGTAATGGCCACCGTACTTTCTTTAGGATCATTTTTGAAAACTACTTTTACCAATGTACCATCTGTTGCCTTATAAACGAAATCTGTTTTTTCATATCGTTTACCATTGACATCTACTATAGAAGAACTCTCAGTTGCAGAATCAATTTTTCCGTTATTATTTGTGACAACTGTTTCTGAGCTGTCTGTTTTTATAATACCTGTATTTCCGCTTTCAGTTTTTTTACAGCTGATCACAGATAATGTAAGTATCGTACCAAGTACTAAGAGACCTTTTTTCATGATTATTTTATTTGATATTCAATATAATTTTTATTCTTTAATTTTACAAAAATCATGCCTTACAATATGAAAAATCTCAGCAAATATTTGTACATAATACTTTTTATTTCCTCCTGTAATTTGATGTTTTCTCAGAAAGGAAACTTTCAAATCAAAAATGGTCATTTTTTATTAAATGCCCAACCTTTTACCATCTATTCCGGAGAAATGCATTATCCAAGAGTTCCATCGGAATATTGGAAACAGCGATTGCAAATGATGAAAGCTATGGGATTAAATACCGTTACTACCTATGTCTTTTGGAATTACCATGAAGAAGCTCCCGGAAAATGGAACTTCTCAGGAGAAAAGGATTTGAAAAAATTTATAAAAACAGCTCAGGAAGTAGGACTGTATGTGATTATTCGTCCAGGACCATATGTTTGTGCAGAATGGGAATTTGGCGGATATCCATGGTGGTTGCAAAAGAATAAAAACCTGGAAATAAGAAGAGATAATAAAGCCTTTTTGGAAGAATGTGAGAAATATATAAGTCAACTGGCAAAACAAATTGTACCATTACAAATTAATCATGGAGGGCCAATAATTATGGTTCAGGCAGAAAATGAATTTGGTTCGTATGTGGCACAAAGAAAAGATATTCCTCTGGAGGAACATAGAAAATATAGCCATAAAATAAAAGATATGCTTTTGAAAGCCGGGATTTCAGTTCCACTATTTACATCAGATGGCAGCTCACTTTTTAAGGGAGGGTCCATTGATGGTGCTTTACCCACAGCAAATGGCGAAAGTGATATCGATGTTTTAAAGAAAAGTATCAATGAGTATAACGGAGGAAAAGGCCCTTATATGGTAGCGGAATATTATCCGGGATGGCTGGATCATTGGGCCGAACCATTTGTAAAGGTTTCCACGGATGATGTCGTAAAACAAACAGAATTATATTTACGAAATGGAGTTTCTTTTAATTATTATATGATTCATGGCGGAACCAATTTTGGATTTACAAGTGGGGCCAATTATGATAAAAACCACGATATTCAGCCGGATCTTACAAGCTATGATTATGATGCTCCGATTAGTGAGTCCGGGCAGGCTACTTCAAAATATAAGGCGTTAAGAGATGTCTTTCAAAAAGTACACGCAGAAAAGCTTCCTGAGGTTCCAAAACCGATCAATATTATAACGATTCCGGAAATTAAATTCTCAAAAATAAACAGCCTATTTGATATTATCGATCAGCAAAACCCAATGATAAATAATCAACCATTGACGTTTGAAGATCTCAATATTGGACATGGCTATGTTTTGTACAGAAGAAAATTTGATAAAGACCAAAAAGGAGTGCTTGAAATAAAAGGATTAAGAGATTATGGTAATATATATGTTAATGGAATTTGGAAAGGAGAATTGAACAGGGTCAACAAAAAATATAATCTTGACCTTGATATTAAAACAGGAGATCGATTGGATATTTTGGTGGAAAATATGGGGCGGATCAATTACGGATCAGAGATTGTTCACAATTTGAAAGGGATTATTAGCCCTGTAACAATAAATGGATCTGAAATTTCGGGAAACTGGGAGATGTATCCTTTACCTTTCGACCAATTTCCAACACATATTTATACACGAAAAGATATTCCCTATCATTCCCCTGTAATTCAAGAAGCAGAATTCAATCTCAGTGAAACCGGAGATACATTTTTAGATATGAAAGAGTTTGGAAAAGGGATTGTTTTCATCAATGGTAAAAACATAGGCCGATATTGGAGTAAAGTAGGGCCACAACTTACTTTATATGTTCCGGGTGTCTGGTTGAAAAAAGGAAAAAACAAGATCCAGATCCTGGAGCAACTTTATGAAAATAAAAATTCAATCCATAGTATTGATCATCCTGTTTTAGATGAGCTTATTAAATAATGAGGTCCTTTTATTTATGGAGATTATAACGACATGATGATCGCTTTTACATTAACTAAAATTTAACTTCGAATTATTTCAAAAAGATCAGCTGAAATACCCCTAAAAGTTAAATTTTGATTAAATTTGTATAAACTAAAAAAAATAAAAAATGAGTGCAATTTCTTACATAGAAGCAAGACAAATTTTAGATTCCAGAGGTAATCCTACCATTGAAGTGGATGTATTTACAGAAAACGGTGCGATGGGGCGTGCAGCTGTTCCTTCCGGAGCATCTACAGGAGAGCACGAAGCCGTAGAATTACGTGACGGAGGTTCAGAATACCAGGGAAAAGGAGTTTTGAAAGCTGTTGAAAATGTAAAAGAAGTAATTGCAGAAAATTTAGTAGGTCAGCCGGTTTTTGAACAAAACTATATCGACCAGATCATGATTGATCTTGATGGTACACCTAACAAAGGAAATCTAGGTGCTAATGCTATCCTTGGAGTTTCTTTGGCAGTAGCAAGAGCTGCAGCTGCAGAATTGGGTATGCCGCTTTATAAATATGTAGGAGGAGTAAATGCTAATACGCTTCCTGTTCCAATGATGAACGTAATCAACGGTGGATCTCACTCAGATGCACCTATCGCATTCCAGGAATTCATGATTATGCCGGTAAAAGCAGATTCTTTCTCTCACGCATTAAGAAAAGGAACTGAAATTTTCCATAACCTTAAATCAATCCTTAAAGGAAGAGGTCTTTCTACTGCAGTAGGAGATGAGGGTGGTTTTGCTCCAACGTTCAATGGAACTGAAGATGCTTTGGATACTTTACTTCAGGCGATCGAAAAAGCAGGATATAAGCCAGGTGATGATATTATGTTGGCATTAGACTGTGCTGCTTCAGAATTCTACAAAGACGGAACTTACGATTACAGAAAATTCGAAGGAGACAAAGGGGCTCACAGATCTAGAGAAGAACAGGTTTCTTACCTTGCTGAATTAGCTAACAAATATCCGATCATTTCTATCGAAGACGGTATGCAGGAAGATGACTGGGAAGGATGGAAAATGTTAACTGATAAAATTGGTGACAGAGTACAGTTGGTAGGTGATGATTTATTTGTAACAAACGTTGACAGATTATCAAGAGGAGTAAAAGAAGGAATTGCGAACTCAATCCTTGTAAAAGTAAACCAGATTGGTTCCCTTTCTGAAACAATGGCAGCAGTACAGATGGCTCAGAACAATAAGTTCACTTCAGTAATGTCACACAGATCAGGAGAAACTGAAGATTCTACCATTGCTGATTTAGCAGTAGCAATGAACTGCGGACAGATCAAAACTGGTTCAGCTTCAAGATCAGACAGAATGGCAAAATACAACCAATTGTTGAGAATTGAAGAAGCTCTTGGTGAAACTGCAATTTTCCCAGGTTTAGAAGCATTCAAAATTAAAAGATAATCGAATTTATAAATAACGGCAAGCGATAATTTTTGTTTGCCGTATTTTATGGAAAGTGGTATATTTAAAAAAAATAAATAAATAATGTCAGACAACAAAGTAATATTGAATTACGACGGTAATTCATATGAATATCCAATCGTGGATAGTACTATCGGAGACAGAGGGATTGATATTTCAAAATTAAGAGACCAGACAGGTTTAATCACTCTGGATTTAGGTTACAAAAATACAGGAGCTACTATTAGCGACATCACTTACTTAGACGGAGATAAAGGAGAATTATTCTACAGAGGTTATCCAATCGAGCAAATCGCTGAGAAATCTAACTTCACAGAAGTAATGTATCTTTTATTACATGGAGAATTACCTACTCAGGATCAGTTTACTTCTTTCGACAACAACATTAAAAAATATAACTTCATTGCAGATGAGATGAAAAAGATCATTGATGTTTTTCCTCGTTCTGCTCACCCTATGGGAGTTTTATCTTCTCTAACGTCTGCTTTGACAGCTTTCAACCCAAAAGCCGTTAATGTAAACTCTAAAGAAGAAATGGATCATGCTGCTGAGCTAATGATCGCTAAATTCTCTCACCTTTGTGCTTGGACTTACAGAAAAACTCAAGGTTTACCATTAAACCACGGTGATAACAACCTAAACTACGTAGAGAACTTCTACAAAATGGCATTCAGATTACCAAACGCAGATTTCGAAATCGATCCGGTAGTTGTAAATGCATTAGATAAATTATTAATCCTTCACGCTGACCACGAGCAAAACTGTTCTACTTCTACAGTAAGAATGGTAGGTTCTGCTCACACAGGTCTTTTCGCTTCTATCTCTGCTGGGGTATCTGCACTTTGGGGACCACTTCACGGTGGTGCTAACCAGGCGGTAATCGAAATGCTTGAGCTTATCGAAAAAGACGGTGGTGACGTATCTAAATATGTTGCTAAAGCTAAAGATAAAGGAGATAGCTTCCGTCTAATGGGATTCGGACACAGAGTTTACAAAAACTTCGACCCAAGAGCGAAAATTATCAAAAAAGCTGCTGATGATATCCTTAAGGCATTAGGTATCCAGGATAAAGCTCTAGACATTGCAATGCAGTTAGAAAGAGTAGCACTTGAGGACGAATACTTCGTAGAAAGAAAACTATATCCAAACGTAGACTTCTATTCAGGTATCATCTACAGAGCATTAGGAATTCCTACAGAAATGTTCACTGTAATGTTCGCTTTAGGAAGATTGCCGGGATGGATCTCTCAGTGGAAAGAAATGAGATTAAAAGGAGACCCAATCGGAAGACCAAGACAGGTTTACCAAGGTGCTCAACAAAGAAACTATATCGATATCGCAAGCAGATAATATTTGCTTATACCATATCAAAATCCCAAGGCTTGCTTTGGGATTTTTTGTTTTTATATGAGGAGCTGGTTCCCGCTATCCACTCATACTCCTCGCGCCTATACTCTCCAACCCCTGCTGCGGGGTAACCGTTTCTATGGGGCTAGGATATGAGTAATAAGTAATGAATAATAGGTAATGAGATTAGCCCTGGAATTTATGAAAGCAATTGTATGTTGGCTGCTTCTGAAAAATAAATTCAGCATCTGTGAAAATCTGTGCCATCTGTGGGAGACTTTAAACACAAATTTCACTAATGCTCTTCACAAATAACACCAATTTATACAATACGAATGAGTTATCCACAAACATCTGGGAGATCTGAAAAATCTGCGTGAGATTAATTTAATACCTTGATAAATTAATATCAATAGGAACGGATCCTGAGCGTAGCGAAGGATAGCCCGTTAACGGATAAAGAAAAAAAACCACTGGCTTTAGCCAAAATCTAAAAAATGTTTATCTATTTGAAATTCAATTCAATAATTTAGTAAATTTACTCTGATGGAATTTTAATCAAATAGTCAATGTTTATTGGTGAAACCTATTAAAATTTCTCTTATAATGAAGAAATAGACCTTGCTTACAAGATTTTTGTTAAAACTAAAATAAATACACCATGACTTTCGGACAACAGATGTTATTTTTCTTTAGTGCAGTAGGAGCTTTCAATGGGCTTTTATTGGGGATTTACCTGTTGTTTGTTAAAAAACTGAAATACCTTCCGGATTTTTTCCTTGGACTGCTTTTATTGATGTTGAGTATAAGAGTTGGCATTTCCGTATGTATTTATTTTTATCCGGATTGGCCAAGAATTATTCCGCATATGGGGCTTTCGGGCTTATTTTTTGTAGGACCTGCTTTATACTATTATATAAAATCTTCCTTTCAACAGGAGATGTTCGATTTAAAAAGCTGTCGTAAATGGTTCGGAATATTAACGCTTATTTTAGGAGCTGTTGGTTTACTTTATTTAGTTTTTCCCGTTACTTGGAATCATTATTTCGGAACTTTTATTTATACGGTTTGGTCAATATTTATCATTCTGTCTGTTTATCAATTTTATATTTTTTCAAAACAGAATAGCAAAAGCTCCAGTCCATTTGTCTTTCCGGTCCTATTCAGTAATGTAATTATCTTTTTGACATATCAGTTGATTTCTACAGGTTGGATACAGATTTATTGTGCAGGGGGAAGTCTTGTATTTTCATTTGTATTGTATATCAACTTTCTCATTTTATTCAACAAAAAGTATCATCAGATATCAACAAAAGAACCTAATAAATATTCCAATAAGAAAATTTCCGGAGAGCAGGCCGATAGTTTTTCTTTAAAATTGGAAAGATTAATGATCTCGGAAGAGTTGTATAAAAATCCTAATTTGAAACTAGGCGATTTGGCTTCCAGAATGAATATGCCAGCACATCAGCTTTCCCAGCTATTGAATGATAACCTAGGTAAAAGTTTTGCCACCTATATTAATGAATACAGAATTGATGAAGCTTGTGAAAAGATTGAAAGCGGATCCTATTTAAAAATTGAAGAGATTGGATATGAAGTAGGATTCAATTCTAAATCTACCTTCTTTTCAACATTTAAGAAAATTAAAAACACAACTCCGCTTTTGTATAAACAATCGCAAACCGTTATTGAACCAGAGTTTCAGAGTTCAAATTTATAATTTCGTACTGCGGAATTTACATTTCAAAACCTCATTTTTATTCTAAGCCAATACTTTTGGTCTCATAAAATATAAAATTATGATGATCAAATTATGGTTCTTGTTATTTCTGTTATTTCTGACCATTTTTGGAAAAGCACAAGAAACAGCACAAGTGTCAGATTCTTTAAAAGGATTAAAACCTGCTACAACAAATATTTCAGAAGTTATTATTCAATCTGTACAGCGGAGTATAAAAATGAATGAAGGTAATGTGGTCATGACAGTTTCCGGGAATAAGAATTTTAGAACATCCACGAATCTTCTTGAAGTATTGAGAAAGACTCCGGGGGTTACTATCGATCAGGAAGATGGTATTTTTATAGGAGGAAGAATTACTCCTGCCATTTTTATTAACGGAAAACCTATCGTGATGAGCAGTCAGGAATTACAATCCTATTTAAGATCCCTATCTCCTGAAATGGTGGAATCTATAGAGGTGAATACCAACCCTTCTTCAAAATATGATGCAGAATTTAAAGGTATTATTGATATTAAATTAAAAGAGAATACCAATATCGGTTGGAGAGGTAGCTATACCGGCGTTATATATGCCAATAAATTTAATTACAGAGAAAATGCTTTAAATCTTTCTCATAATACAGAGAAAGTAGTTTATACTCTGCAAATGGGGTATAATGATGGTATTTCTACTTATCGTTATCACGCTTTACAACGATTGGCTAACACTAATGTTATGAGAACAAATACTTACCAGGAAGATGCGGGAAAGGTGTATAATATTCAGGCAGGAGCTGATTTCAAATTGAATGATAAAAATAGATTCGGGATAAATGTAAGAAGTAATTTTCGTGCGAATGATCGTTTCCGCACCGGATCTTTATATACGACAGATAAAAGTGAATCTCAATTGGTTTTTAATACAGCAAATGAAAGTCCTACCCATTATAAACAGGATAATTATGGAATAACAACAGAGTATTCTTTCCAAGGCAAGACCTTTACATTCAATTTTCTTGGTAACTATCTTGGTGTTAGAAATAACCAGAAGGATGATTTTATCAATAGAGATATTGCTACAAATGATCTTTTATCCCATTGGAGATCTGATCTCGTTAATAAAATTGATATTTATACAGCTCAGATCGATATTTCTCAGAAAATTGGAAATGCGGATATTGAGGCAGGAATTAAATATAGTCATTCAGATACTCATAACAATATCAGGTATGATACATTGTCGGTGGGTAATCAGTTTATATTTGATCCTGCAAGAAGTAATTTATATTCTTATAAAGAAAAAATATGGGCAGGCTACTTGGCTTACAGACAAAAGTTTAGCCTATTGCAAATTAATGCAGGGATGAGACTTGAAAATACGAATAGTATTTCGAATGCAATTACTGTGGATTCAGTTGTTACCAGAAATTACCTCGAATGGTTACCGTCTTTCAGTGCAAACTATGCTTTCAATAAATCTAGTGAGTTATCACTTTCATACAGTAGGAGAATAACCAGACCGGTTTTCTCACAGCTTAATCCATTTCGGTTTTATTTCAGTCCATTGAATTATTGGATTGGAAATCCCTATCTACTACCTTCTTTTACCAGTCAGATCAAACTAACCTATCGTTACAAAAGCTGGATTACAAGCTTTACCATCGGAAAAGAAAAAGATGTAATGACCAGATATCCTCTGTATAATCCGGAAACAAATGTATTGGAATATCTTGGAACAAATCTCCCTTACAGAAAATTTGCGAGTCTTGAAACAAGCTTTCCGATAAAACTTACCCGATGGTGGAATATAACTACTCAATTTGCCGGATACTATAACTATGAATTCAGACCGTACCTCGGTGAGGTATTTACATTGGGTATATACAATTATGAAATCAGATTAAATCAGACTTTCTCATTACCGAAAGGATATACTGTTAATCTATTTGCCAATTATGAATCTCAAACCGGGAATAGCCTTTATATCATTAAACCTCGTTATGCAGTAGATCTTTCAGTTCAGAAATCCTGGCTGAAAAATAAACTGAACACAAAAATCGGCTACAATAATATTTTTGATTCTTATGACCAAAGTTTGGAGTTTAGGCATAAACAAATCATGGATAATCGCTTTACCCATTGGTGGGATAGCAGTAAACTATTTATTTCGGCGAGCTATAATTTCGGGAACTCAAAATTTCAGGTGAAGGAAATCCAAAAGACTGATGAAGAAAACAGAATCAGATAAAAGAAAACCTACTTAAAAAAGCAGGCTTACTTATAAATTTTAATCTTATTTTACTTTTTTTACGGCCAAAATTTTATTACTCCTCTTCTTCAGAGTAAACTTCCGGGCAACTTTCTTCATTATCTTCCCACTGTGTACAGTGACCATTAACCCATTCGCAACAGTACCGTGAGGAATTTCCTCCTCCTTTGATTGCTTTTTGTTGATCTCTACCTAGTTTTTGTGCATTCTTTAGCACTGCTTTTTTTGTGTTCATAATTTTGTTTTTGGTGTGTTAATAATAAATTGTTCTGATTTATAATTTCGCGAAAATTATATCCCTAATATAGGAATAAATTTATTATGTTAACTTTTTTTTGTAAAATGATAACGAAAATTATTATGTGATGTCTTGTTTTTTGTGTGATTTATTTAATTGAAAAAGGAAATTATACTGAAAATAAAGTAGAATACATTGTTTTCGTAATGGAAATCTGAAAAAATAAAACCTGCTTAAAAAAGCAGGTTGAATATTTTTATGGGCAAACGCAGTCTCCGCATGTCCAGATTCTGCAGCTACCATCTTCATTCCACTCGCAGCAGTAATCGGGCGGTCTGTTTATGCCTCCTCCGTTAATTGATTTTTGTTGATCTCTCCTTAATTTTTGTGCGTTTTTAAGCACCGGCTTGTTCTTGTTCATGATTTTGTTGTTTTTGATGTTAATAGTTAAGTTTTGATTGTAATTTTTTTAAAATTATATCACTAATATATGAATTTATTTTAAAAATAAATAAGAATTAATAGATAATTCATGTGTGGGTTATTGCTTTTAGAGAATACTAATCAGCTGTAACATCAATATAAGAGATATTATGTTGAGATGAAAGATGAGGTAAAATAAAACCTGCTTGAAAAAGCAGGTTATAATATCTTTATGGACAAACACATCTATCACAAGTATAGATAAGACATTTTCCGGACGGATCCCATTCGCAACATCTTTTGCCTGCTGAGATTCCTATTCCGCCTACTACTGTTTTTTGTTGGTCTCTTCCTAATTTTTGTGCATGTTTTAACACTGGATTGTTCTTGTTCATGATTTTGTTGTTTTGATGTTAATAGTTGAATTTTAATTTTTTATAATCTTGCAAAATTATATCACTAATATAGGAAATTAAATTATAATAATATCTGTTTTTTTGTTTTTATGTAGATGAAATATAGTAGGTTGTAGATATTTTCACAAGCGGTATCTGCAATTGATCCGATAGAAGGGAAATTTTGCTGTAGAGTGTTCAGTGATGGAACTAAATTTCATAGATAAAATAATGCAAAAGTTTTATAGGTAGAGACCTTTACTTATATTTGTAGTATTGCATAAATCTTTATGAGACTAAACATTAAAAACGAAACGGGAAGGCTGAAGTCAGTAGTTTTAGGCCAGCCTAATTCGCTGGGGCCGGTTCCCACGCTAGAGGAAAGTTATGACGCTAAGTCATATTACTCAATCGAACACAACATTTATCCTAAAGAAGAGGATGTTATCAATGAAATGAACGCTTTTGAAGCAGTTTTAAAAAAGTATGGCGTTGAAGTACTGCGCCCAAGCATTATTGAAGATTATAATCAGGTTTTTTCGAGAGATGTAGCTTTTGTTATTGATGATAAAATGATTATTTCAAATGTAATCGCAGACAGAGCGGATGAGCAGGAAGCATATAAAAGTGTTTTTGAAAAAGTAGCTTGGAGAAAAATTATCAATCTTCCGGAAACAGCACACATAGAAGGAGGAGATGTCATTGTATGGAATGATTTTCTTTTTATCGGAACATGCTTTAGTGAAGATTACAGAAATTATAAAACAGCGAGAACCAACGAGTACGCTATTGAAATATTAAAAGAATATTTTCCAAAGAAAAGAATCATAGATCTTGAACTGAAGAAAAACGATAAAATTCCGTTTGAAGGAATCTTGCATTTAGATTGTACCTTTAATCCGATAGGAGAAGATAAATGTATTATTTATAAAAACGGATTTGTGGATGAAAGCGACTATCGTTTAATCATCGATATTTTTGGTGAAGAAAACTGTTTCCACATCAATGATGATGAAATGTTTGAAATGTTCCCGAATATTTTTTCAATTTCTCCGGATGTAGTGGTTTCAGATAAGGCATTCACCAGAATGAACGACCACTTGAGAAATGAATGGGGAATGACCGTAGAAGAAATCCCTTACAGAGAAATTTCTAAGATGGGAGGATTGTTGAGATGCTCTACAATGCCACTTGTGAGAGAGTAGTTGAGTAGGGTAGGAGAGTTTTAGAGTGAGAGAGTTTTAGTGCGATTTTTTAATCTTAAATAAATAATTATGTCAACGATTAAATTTCATCAGGATCTAAAAGTGTATCAAAAATCTTTTGAGGTTGCACAGCAAATTTACGAGCTCTCGAAGACTTTCCCAAAAGAAGAACTCTATTCTCTTACAGACCAGATACGTAGATCATCAAGATCTGTAACAGCTAATGTAAGTGAAGCTTGGGGAAAAAGGAGATATGAAAAATCTTTTATCGCTAAACTTACAGACTCTGAAGGTGAGGCAAGGGAAACACAAACCTGGTGTCAGTTTGCCAATGCTTGTAACTATATAAATAAAGAGCAATTTAACAATTTGCATAATCAGTATAACCAAATAATAGGGATGTTAGTGAATATGATTAATCAGTCAGAAAAATGGTGTTCATTTTCTTCATTAGATATCGAATAGAAGAATTGATAAAGCATACTGACAATTCTCAAACCCTCATAGACTAACACCCTCAAACTTAAAAGAAATGCAAACAACAGATACAGTATTAATGATAGAACCGATTGCATTCGGTTACAACGCAGAAACTGCGGAAAACAATTATTTTCAGGTAGAACAAACAGGTTCCGATATTCAGTCAAAAGCTTTGGCCGAATTCAACACTTTTGTTGGAAAATTACGAGGTAAAGGAATCAATGTTATTACTATAAAAGATACACTGGATCCACATACTCCGGATTCTATTTTTCCCAATAACTGGGTAAGCTTCCATAAAGACGGGAAAGTCGTTTTATATCCGATGTTCGCCTCAAACAGAAGAGTAGAGAGAAGAGAAGATATTATTGAAAGCATCGAGAACCAGGGTTTTGAAGTTGCTGAAATTGATGACTGGTCTTTTTCCGAAACTCAGGGGCATTTCCTTGAAGGTACTGGAAGCATGATTTTCGATCATGATAATAAGATCGCTTACGGTTCAGTTTCTTTGAGACTGGATGAGAAATTATTCAGAGAATTCTGTACAAAATATGGTTTTACTCCGGTTGTATTCCATTCTTATCAGACGGTGGGTACAGAGAGGCTTCCTATCTATCATACCAATGTTATGATGTGTGTAGCCGACAAATTCGTAGTAATATGTCTTGATTGTATTGATGACGAACTTGAAAGAGAAAAGGTTGTTGAAACAATCAAAAGTTCGGGGAAAGAAATTATTGAGATTTCTGAAGAACAGATGCAGCAGTTTGCCGGTAATATGCTTCAGGTTCAGAATAATAATGGAGAGAAATTTCTTGTTATGAGCCAGACAGCATATCAATCTTTAACCCCTGAACAAGTAGCAGCTATTGAGAAATACTGTGAGATTATTTATTCAGATCTTAATACGATTGAAGTTAATGGTGGAGGAAGTGCAAGATGCATGCTTGCTGAGGTTTTCCTGCCCAAAAAATAATTAAATCATTATCATATATATTCTTCTGACTTTGGAAACAGGGTCAGATTTTTTTTTCATTAAGGGTTTAAAAGATTTCTATATGGTATTCACATAAAGAAACAGAAAAAAGTTAAGTAACTTTGCCTTTAATGTAAAAAATATGAAGATGCGGCAATACTTTTTATTATGGATAATGTTCCTGGGAATATTAGTAGGAGGGCAACAGAAGACGTTCTGTAATCCCATTAATATTGATTATGGTTACACTCCCTTTGAGATCTTTTCTAAACAAGGAAAACACCGTGCTACAGCTGATCCGGTAATTGTAAATTTTAAAAATAAGCTTTTTCTTTTTTCTACCAACCAGGAAGGATATTGGTACAGTGATGATATGCTGGACTGGAAATTTGTAAAAAGAAAGTTTCTCCGGGATAAAAAATATATTCACGATCTCAATGCTCCGGCAGTTTGGGCAATGAAAGATACCCTTTATGTTTTTGGTTCTACCTGGGAACAGGATTTTCCCATCTGGAAAAGTACAGATCCTACCAAAGATGATTGGAAGATTGCGGTAGACACTTTAAAGGTAGGAGCCTGGGATCCGGCATTTCATTATGATGAAGATAAAAATAAACTCTATCTCTATTGGGGATCCAGTAATGAATGGCCGTTATTAGGAACCGAAGTGAAGATGAAAACCCTCCAGTCAGAAGGTTTCGTAAAACCTATCCTTAGGCTGAAACCGGAAGATCATGGCTGGGAAAGATTTGGAGAATATAATGATAATGTTTTTCTTCAGCCTTTTGTTGAAGGAGCCTGGATGACGAAACATAACGGTAAATATTATATGCAATATGGTGCTCCGGCTACAGAGTTTAGTGGATATTCGGACGGAGTATACGTTAGTAAAAGTCCTTTAGAAGGCTTCGAATATCAGCAGCACAATCCGTTTTCTTATAAGCCGGGAGGATTTGCAAGAGGAGCGGGACATGGAGCCACTTTTGAAGATAATTACAAAAATTGGTGGCATATTTCAACCATTTTTATTTCCACTAAAAATAATTTTGAAAGGAGACTTGGGATCTGGCCGGCCGGGTTTGATAAAGATGATGTGATGTATTGTAATACAGCATACGGAGATTATCCTACTTATCTTCCACAATATGCCCAAGGAAAAGATTTTACAAAAGGTCTTTTTGCCGGATGGATGTTGCTGAATTATAATAAGCCCGTTCAGGTTTCCTCTACATTAGGAAGTTATCAGTCTAATTTTGCTGTAGACGAAGATATTAAAACCTACTGGAGTGCAAAGACCGGAAACTCAGGCGAGTGGTTTCAAACGGACCTTGGAGAGGTCTCAACAATCAATGCCATTCAGATCAATTATGCAGATCAGGATGCCGAGTTCATGGGAAAAACCTTAGGAAAAATGCACCAGTATAAGATATTCGGTTCAGATGATGGTAAAAAATGGAAGGTGATTGTTGATAAAAGCAAGAACACAAAAGATGTCCCTCATGACTATATTGAACTTGAAAAACCTGCGACAGCAAGATTCCTTAAAATGGAAAACCTGAAAATGCCTACCGGAAAATTTGCATTGAGTGGTTTCAGAGTATTTGGAAAAGGAGCAGGAGAGAAGCCTAAGAAAGTAGAAGGCTTTGTCCCATTAAGAGCTGATCCTAAAAAATATGGTGAAAGAAGAAGCATTTGGATGAAATGGCAACAGAATCCTGAAGCAGATGGCTATGTAATCTATTGGGGAAAATCACCGGAGAAATTATACGGAAGTATTATGGTTTATGGAAAAAATGAATACTTCTTTACCGGTGCAGACAGAACAGACGCTTATTATTTTCAGATTGAGGCCTTCAATGCTAACGGAATGTCAGAAAGAACGGATATTGTTAAGTCTGAATAAATAAAATAAAATATTTTTTGTAACACACTTTGAGTTGTCAGAGTGTGTTATTTTTTATCAACCCGTTTTAGAAATGTTTCAACTTTATCAATCAGAAATATATTGTTGGGTTCTTTATCCCAATCCAGGTGACCTCCATTGAAGGTATAAGTTTCATGTATGACATTATTTTGGGTAAGTGCAGAGTCAAGGATTTTTGCTTGTGTGGAAGGAATAACACGATCAGTCTTCCCGTAATAAGAAAGGGTGGGAGGGGAAGATTTCTTTATCCATTGGACAGGATTACCAAAATGTATACGTGAGATTCCTGATTTAGGAGCTTGGGGATTTACAAGCTTTCTTTCCACGAAAGAGTAATCCTGATACCTTTTGAAACTGGCATCCGTAAGGTCTGCTGGACCGACTATATTAATAACAGCTTTGACATTTTTCAAAGGATCAAACTGATAAGCATATAGCATAGATAAATGCCCACCGGCGCTGTTGCCAAGCAAAATGAATTTAGGAGAATAATGTAGTTTTTTTTCTAAAAAAGCCGATACATCTTTAATATCATACATCTGGTCGGGTAAAGCATAATTTGTTTCTGAGGCAAGCCTGTAATTGATGTTCACAAAAATATGACTGGGAAACTTTTTCATCAGGGAAAGCGTAAAGAAAGTGAGTTGTGATTTATTTCCGGCACGCCATCCACCTCCATGAATAATCATAAAAACCTCTTTTTTTCCATTTGGGTTTTTCTGTGGAATATAAAGATCCATGACCTGCTCCGGATGAATACCATAGGAAATGTTTTCTTCTAGAGTAAAGTTTGCATTTTGACCCAGGTTGATTTTTTTCTCTTTACAACTTGTCAAGAGAAGGCAGATAAATACAAAAAAAAAGGTCATTTTTTTCATAGTATTAAAGATAAAAAACCCATTGACAAATCAACAGGTTTGATAAAAAATAATTTGATTGAATATGAAGAATGATAATCCTTATTTTGTTCTGCTTTTGATGGCATCTGAAGCCCCTTCAATATCTCTTACTTTTTTCACTTTCTGGTTTCCAAAATTATAAGTAAGACTTACGGCAATACTTCTCGGATGTGAGTTTTGGTGTATATAATTGTAGTTGCCATTCGATTGATAATCTTCTATCTCCACGATATTTGTTTTTAAAACATCATTTAGATTTAGTGCAAAAGTCCAGTCGTTCCAATTTTTCTTTATGCTAAGGTCTAAGCTTGCTAAACTTTTTATCAACCCTAAATCAACCTGTTGTTTGTCTATGTAGAAAAAATTAACACCGAGGAACCATGTTTTGTTTTTATCAAGGCGGATGGTATTATTGGTTTGGATCAAAAGACTTGTAGATTTTCGATTATTTATATATTCAACAAAATCACCATTCTCATTTTTAAACCTATCTCCTGTAGTCGGATCCACTCCCAGACTTCCATTGTTGATATTATGCTGAAAACCGATATTAAAGTTTGTTGTCCAATATTGTTTAAACAATGATTTTTGAATCCCTACCATTGCAGACATTTCCTGCTTATTTCCAAAATTGGTACTGATGTATCTTAATTCATTCACCGTTTTTGTCGTGCCATCAGGAGAAACAGGATACCCTTGCAAAGGAACTTGAGTAATAACATCCTTAAAATAAGTATGATTCAAAATCAGAAAGTAAGAATTTTTATACATATACGTTAGTTCCTGATTGTACATTGAAGATGCCTTCACAAATGGATTATTCTGTGTATAATTGTTGCTGGTCAGAATACTCTTTACCGGATTGATCTGCCAGAAAGTAGGTCTCATCATTCTGCTTGAAAAAGAATAAGAGATATTATTTTTATCATTAATGGCGTAGTTGAAACTTGCGTATGGCAGGAAGTTATTATAATTCCTTTTTATTCTCTGAAGTTCAACGGTAGGAGCATTATCGGAAGTTCCCAGGCTATTCGTTATCTCATATCTCGCGCCTATTTTTCCGGAAAACTTATCCGAAAATTTCTTTTCGGCAGTGGCATAAAAACCATATATATTCTCATCATATATAAAATGATTTGGAGCAGATGTGAATGATGGTTTCGATCCGAAAATGTAGGTGTCATTTTTAGTATCGTTGTCTGTTTTTGTTTTGTTATAATTTCCCCCTACTGAAATCGTCAGATCATTTTTAAATTTCTGGATATAATCCACCATTCCGGAAAAATTGTTGATAAGCTGAGGTAAGTCCTGAAATACTTGTGAAGTTCTTTTCCCTATTTCCCCGTTTACATTTGAAATGTAGTTTTGGTTGTCAATAAATTGGAATTTTCTGTAGTTCAAATAAGCCGCATTTACATTTAATTTGCTTCCCAAAGAATCTGTTTTTAACTCATAGTTCAAATTTACTGAGTTGTTGTAAGATCTCGTATTCTTTTTATTTTTAGACCAGCTATAAGTTGTAACGCTTTCATCAGTAATCGTATTGAACAAGTCTGCGGTTGAATTATAACCTTTGTTGGCCCAGGTATTCCAGGACAATGCCAGATTACTGTTGTCTGTTAATTGATAATCGATATTCAGATAACCTCCGATATTTTTATTGGGATTATCAATTTCTCCTGTAGAAACATTGAAAGCTCTATCGTTCCCATTTTTTAACGTATAAGTTTGTGCAAAAATACTCTCACCTCCACTAAGGTTGGCACTGATTCCAAGCTTATCTTTTCTATAATTGGCAGAGAAACTGGCCTGGCTTGCATTATATTTATTTTGAGTATTCGAAAACCTCATATTACCGCTAAGACCATCACTCATTTTTTTCTTTAAAATAATATTGATGATTCCATCCGAAGATTCCACTTGATATTCACTTCCGGGAACCGTGATGACTTCAATTTTCTGAATATTTTCAGCAGGTGTATTTTTCAGGAACTGGGCGAGAGATTCAGCATCCATATTCGTTTTTCTTCCATTGATGTAGATGACTGCATTGTTTTTTCCTGCAATTTTCAATGTTTTATCATCTGTTGAAGATAATAATGGAGTTTGTTTTAAAAGGTCAAAAGTTGTATTTCCTTTTGCAACTGGAGATGCGGCAACATCATATACAAAACGGTCACTTTGTTTTTTAAAGACTTGTTTGGTAATGGTAACCCCTTCTATACTTTTTGTTTTTGTCGTGTCGGATTTCTTTTCCTGAGCTAAGGCTAAAGTTCCGGATAATAATACGAGAGACAATATTATACGTTTCATGTTTGTTCTTTTTAGAGTGGTTAAATGCTATAAGTTTTTTATAGTTATTAGGTTCTTGATTTTACAGCATCATTCGCTGATTTTATTTCCCTTGCTTTTTTCAGTTTCTGATTCCCGAAGTTGTAGGTAACTCCTATATTCAATAATCTTGGATAATAGAAATTGGTAATATTATTGTAGCTTCCGTTAGGTTGTACCCCTTCAACCCGATAATAACTTTGATTAAATAAATCATTTACCTCTGCTACAATAGTCCAGTCACCGATAATTTTTTTAAGACTGATGTCGAAACTTTGTCTTACTCCTATTGTACCGGCTTCCATTGCAGTTTTACTGGCGAAGAAATAATTGACACCCAGAAACCAGTCTTTTTTGGAAGAAAGTCGAATTATATTATTAAAAGTAGCAGACATATTATAATTTTTAACATCAATGATGTAGGGATCAATAACTTCGGTCTCTCCCGGAACAGGCATCGAAGTAGGGTCCTCCAGTACAGCACCTTTGAAACTTATATATCCTAGATTGACAGAATAATTTGTTGTCCAGATGTCTTTGAACCAGGATTTGTTCATCCCAAGAGTTAAACCAAGTTCTCTGCTCTTTCCATAATTGGTTCTTATATATCTTAGAAACTTGGTGGTTTCCATAATTGGATTACCCTTAATATCATGAATAATATTACCATCACCATCTTTCTTAGGAGCAGTTACTGTTCCTTGCAACGGAATCAGATCCGTAGCCATAGCATCCTCTACCATCGTAAAACTTAGATTAGCATAGAATGCATTCTTGTACATATAATTCAGTTCCTGATTATAATATTTGGCGGCTAAAATAAATGGGTTGTTCTGAGTGTAATTAGTCGGGGTAAAATAAGTTCTTGATGGATTTAATTCCCAAAATCTAGGTCTTCTGATTCTGCTGGAGAAAGTATAGCTAAGATTATGATCAGAATTGATGGCATAATTTAAATTCAGATAAGGAAGGAGATTGTTGTAGTTTCTTTCAAATCCTGTTTTATCTACAATATCTCCGGTGCTTCTGGTCATTTCATAACGAGCTCCGATTTTTCCGGATAACTTCTCAGTCAGTTTTCTTTCATAGTTGATGTAAAGTCCCAAAATATTTTCCTTGTAGATAAAGTGGTTGGTTTGATTAGGATCAATGACAAATTCGCCCTTTACAAGTTTATCCTGCTTTGTATCATTATCAGTATTTGTATGATTGTAACTGATTCCCATTAACCATGTTGCCCCCTTAGCCGTTTTTTTCAGATAATCGATATTAGCTGCGTAGTTATTGATGATTTGAGGTACAGATTGATGCAGTGCAGAATATTTATTAATGGTATCATTTGTCAAAGGGAAACTTTCATTGAAGCTTACTTTATCTCTGTTGAACCACAAATAAGAAGCATTAGAAGTCAGCTTGCTGCCCAAAGAATCAGTTTTTATTTCATAGTTTAAATTAAAAGAATGATTTCTTGTTTGTGCATCCTCATTATTAATTGTCCTGTTTGTTAAAATACCATTCTGCCAGTTGGTGATATCTAAAACAGAGTTGAAACTCTTATTATATCTCATATTATAAGAAAATCCAAGACTTTGTTTTTTATTAATCTCATAATCAAGATTGAATCCTCCGCTGAAATTTGTATTAGGATCATTATTGAAACCATAAGATTCATTTCTAAACGTTGGATCACCATTGGATAAAGAATATTTTTGTCTCTCAGTCCAGGTTCCCGTTCTGAAGTTAGAATTTCCGGACCATTTGTTTTGTCTGAAATTGAATGAGGCTCCGGCAGAAGGGTTGTTGTAATAACCATGCTCATTTTGCATTTTTATCGTGCCATTATAGCCATTATTTTTATTCTTTTTCATCACAATGTTGATGACTC
>NZ_PIZV01000014.1 GCF_002835665.1 Chryseobacterium sp. PMSZPI | reverse complement strand
GAAGGCTGCAGCACTTGACGCAGCTTCATCAGCCTCTTCTGCTGTGGCAACTCTTAATGAGAGCCAAATCGGGAAAATGGCTAATGCTTTTATCGATGCTTCTCACAGTAAAAAGCAAGAATCTGAAGCTGATACCTATTCATATGATTTCATGAAAGCGAATAAGTATGATGTTGTAGGAGCTTATACGGCGTTCAGGAAACTCGCTTTACTTTCAGAAGGAAGTCACCAATCAGGTTTTGAGAAAATGTTCAATTCTCATCCGGATAGCGAAAAAAGAGCGCAGGCAATTAAGAAAAGAGCAGAGAAAGATGGATTGTGGAAAGATCCGGGAACTGTTTCTATTCCAACAACGAAATTGACAAAATAATTATTTAATTTATTGTTTAAACGAAAACACCTCAAAGAAACTTCTTTGAGGTGTTTTTATGTTTAGTGATAAGATTAAGAATACATTTGTTCTCTTAATTCTTTTACTTTTTTGTCAGCAAGATATTCATCGTAAGTCATTTCTCTATCGATGATTCCTTTAGGTGTCAATTCAATGATTCTGTTACAAACCGTTTGAAGCATTTCGTGGTCATGAGAAGCCAACAAAATATTTCCTTTAAAGTTAGACAAAGAGTTGTTCAAAGTTGTGATACTTTCAAGGTCTAAGTGATTGGTAGGTTCATCTAATAAAAGAATATTTGCTTTCTGAAGCATCATTCTACTGAACATACATCTCATTTTTTCACCTCCGGAAAGTACTTTACAAGATTTCAATGCCTCATCACCCGAGAAAAGCATTCTTCCTAAGAATCCTCTTACAAATTCTTCATGGCGCTCTTCATCGTTTTTAGTGAATTGTCTCAGCCAGTCAACCAAGCTTTGATCTTCCTGGAAGAAACTTGTGTTATCCAAAGGCATATGAGACTGAGTCGTTGTAACTCCCCAGGCAAATGTTCCTTTGTCTGCCGGTACATTACCCGCTAAAATTTCAAAGAATTCTGTGATTGCTAAAGAGTTTTTTGAAAGTACAGCTACTTTATCTCCTTTTTTAAGATTTAAATCAATATTTGAGAATAAAAGTTCACCGTCTTTAGTTTTTTCAAGACCTTTTACATCCAGAATCTGATCTCCTGCTTCTCTTTCCATTTCGAAAATAATAGCCGGATATCTTCTTGAAGATGGTTTGATATCATCGATGTTCAATTTATCAATCATTTTCTTTCTGGCTGTAGCTTGTTTTGCTTTAGCCACGTTGGAGCTGAATCTTGCGATGAAGTCCTGAAGTTCTTTTTTCTTCTCTTCAGCTTTTTTGTTTGCCTGAGCTCTTTGTCTTGTTGCTAATTGAGATGCCTGATACCAGAAAGAGTAGTTCCCCGTATAAAGGTTCAGTTTAGAATAATCCAAGTCACCAATGTGAGTACAGACTGTATCCAAGAAGTGACGGTCGTGAGAAACCACGATTACCGTATTCTCATAGTCAGCAAGGAAGTCTTCTAACCAGGAGATGGTATCAATGTCAAGGTCGTTGGTAGGCTCATCCAGAATCAATACATCCGGGTTTCCGAAAAGTGCCTGAGCCAAAAGAACCTTTACTTTGTCCTTGTTCTCAAGTTCCCCCATCAATTGCCAGTGCATATCTTCTGTAATTCCTACGTTTGAAAGCATGGTTTGTGCATCAGATTCTGCAGTCCATCCACCCATTTCATCATAAAGTACACCTAGTTCACCAGCCTTAATACCGTCTTCATCAGAGAAATCTTCTTTTGCGTATAACGCATCCATTTCCTCTTTTATCTCAAATAATTTTTTGTTTCCTCTCAAAACTGCTTCAAGGACAGTATACTGATCGTAAGCAAAGTGATCCTGCTCCAAAACTGACATTCTTTTCCCTGGTTCCAGAGATACGTTACCTGTTGTTGGATCCTGCTTTCCTGTTAATATTTTAAGGAATGTAGACTTTCCCGCACCGTTTGCTCCGATGATCCCGTAGCAGTTTCCTTTGGTAAACATAATATTTACCTCGTCAAAAAGAACTCTTTTCCCGAATTGTAAAGATAAGTTAGATACTGTTAACATATAGTTTTGTAAATTTGGCGCAAAAATACAAAAAGAATTTGGGTATTTTGTAATAATATAATAGTCAAGTTTTTAAATGTATGGTATTTTTTATATATTTCATTAACGAAATTTTAAAATGATGAAGATTGAGAAAACAGTTAATATATTAAATAGAAGAGCCCGCTTTGAATATGAAATTCTTGAAGAATATGAAGCCGGAATGGTTTTAACAGGTACGGAAATAAAATCTTTACGCTCTTCCAAGGCATCCATTACAGAATCGTTCTGTCAGTTTATTGATGGGGAATTATACATCATCAACATGATGATTGATGAGTATAAATTGGGAACTTTTTACAATCACAAAACAAAAAGGGAACGGAAATTGCTGTTGCACAAAAAAGAATTGCAGAAACTTGAAAAAAAGTTAAAGGATGCCGGAAACACTATTATCCCTTTAAAGTTATATATCACAGATAGAGGTAAGGCAAAGGTGCTGATAGCGCTGGGTAGAGGGAAAAAGCTTTTCGATAAAAGAGAGGCGATAAAAGATAGAGAAAATAAACGGAACCTGGACAGAATATTAAAGAAAAGTTAAAAATCATTTGAAAAACTTTGTGTATAAAGAAAAATTATATTTATTTTGCATTATCAATTATTTAATCATTTAATTCTATGAAAAATCTAAAATTAGGAATTTCAGCATTGGCGCTTACCGTTGCCTCTACTGTTTTCGCACAGACTACCAACAATCCGTGGTTAATCGGAGTTGGTGCTCACGCAGAAAACCATATAGCGGCAAGAACTAAGACGAGTAATACGTTCTCTGCTCAAAATTTAACAAAGAGAATGTTCAATGTGAACAATTTCTCTATTACGCCTCCATTATCTAAGTTAACAGTTGCTAGAAACGTTGGAAAAGGTTTAGTTATTGACTGGCAAACTTCTGTTGGAAATGTTGAAAACAAAAAATTCAACATGGGGAAAGAATTTTTCCTAATGACAGGTCTTGGTTTCCAGGCTCACGCTGCAGGTCTTTTATGGAACGAAGAATCTTGGTTTGATCCATATTTAAGAGTTGGTGCTAACTACCTAAGACATGACTATACTGCACTTTCTTTCCCAAGAACAGCTGTAGATACTAATGGTAATCCAATCGAATCTGTACCAAACGGTAAGGATGGTAATGAAAACGGTAAAGCTAACTTCTTTACAGTAGCTACTGGTGCTGGTGCTAACTTCTGGGTAACTAAGAACTTCGGTCTTGGTGTTCAAGGAGATTATGTGTCAACTCCAGGTGACAAATCTACAGTTGCTAACTTCTGGCAAGCTTCTGCATCTATCTTATTTAGATTCGGAAACAGAGATAGAGATAAGGATGGTATCCTAGATAAAGATGACCTTTGTCCAGATACACCAGGTTTACCAGAATTCCAAGGATGTCCTGATACAGACGGTGACGGAGTTCCAGATAAAGACGATCAATGTCCAGACGTAGCTGGTCCAGTTGAAAACAACGGTTGTCCTTGGCCAGATACAGATGGTGACGGTGTTATCGACAAAGATGATGCTTGTCCTACAGTAGCAGGTCCAAAAGAAAACAACGGTTGTCCTTGGCCAGATACAGATGGTGACGGTATCTTAGATAAAGATGATGCTTGTCCTACAGTTCCAGGTCTTGCTAAATACAACGGATGTCCTAAACCAAAAGACGTGATCGCTGATGAAGCTACAGGTGCTCTTAAAGGTATCTTGTTCAACTTCAACAAAGCTACAATCAGACCTGAATCTAATACTAAGTTAGATGATGCTGCTAAAGTTATCAAAGAATCTAACGATGGTACATTCTTAGTAACTGGTCACACAGATGCTAAAGGTGCTGCTGCTTACAACTTGAAACTTTCAAGAGAAAGAGCTGCTTCAGTTGTTGCTGCTCTTGAAGCTAGAGGAGTTAACGGTATGCAGTTAAAATCTACAGGTGTTGGTTCTAGAGACGCTAAAGTTCCTGCTAAAGCAACTGACGCTGAAAGAATGGTAGACAGAAAAGTAGTTGTAGAAGCTGTAAACGGTGCTGCTTGGGATGCACTTAAGAAATCTGATCTAGACGTAGTAGTGAAGAAGACTGTAGTGAAGAAAGGTAAAGCTCCAGCTAAGAAAAAAGCTCCAGCTAAAAAGAAAAAATAATTAATTTTTCTAAATAATGAATACCTCCAATTTTTTTGGAGGTATTTTTTTTTTGTTGACTTTTAAGTAATTTTGTTGAAAATTTTAAAAATAAAATGGGAAGAGCATTTGAATATAGAAAAGCTTCTAAAATGGCCAGATGGGATAAAATGGCCAAGACATTCTCTAAAATAGGAAAAGATATTGCATTAGCAGTAAAAGCAGGAGGGCCGGATCCGGAATCCAACCCGGCTTTAAGAAGATGTATCCAAAACGCCAAAGGGGCCAACATGCCTAAGGATAACGTAGAAAGAGCCATTAAAAAAGCTAGTGGTGCTGATGCAGAAAACTATGAAGAAATCACTTATGAAGGATACGGACAAGGTGGTGTTGCTTTCTTTGTGGAATGTACTACAAACAACACAACAAGAACTGTAGCCAACGTAAGGGCTGTTTTCAATAAGTTTGATGGGAACCTTGGGAAAAATGGTGAACTTGCTTTCATCTTTGATAGAAAAGGAATTTTTACTATCGATTTAGCTCAAATCAAAATGGATTGGGATGATTTTGAAATGGAAATGATCGATGGTGGAGCAGAAGATGTAGAAAAAGATGAAGAAGAAGTAATGATTACTACTGCTTTTGAAGATTTCGGATCTTTATCTCACAAATTAGACGACCTGGGTATTGAAGCTAAGAGTGCGGAATTACAAAGAATTCCAAACAATACCAAAGAAGTAAACGAAGAACAATTCAAAGCAAATATGAAAATGCTTGAACGTTTCGAAGAGGACGATGATGTTCAAAACGTTTACCACAATATGGAAATCACAGAAGAGCTTATGAACTCTTTATAAAAAATAATATAGCATTCATATACAGTTAACTTTCAATTAGTTTCTTTGTATAAAACGATGAAATGCCTGATGTTTTTTAATACTGGAAAAATAAAGGCATTCCGTCCGGCAAATTTTAAAAAGCTGAAAATATACGGATGAAAAGAAACGTTGAATTAGTTGTCATATCGGATGTTCATTTGGGAACTTATGGATGTAAGGCTAAAGAATTACTGAGATATCTCAATTCCATCCAGCCTGAAACTTTAGTTTTGAATGGAGATATTATTGATATCTGGCAGTTCAAAAAGTCTTACTTCCCTAAACCTCATTTAAAAGTGATCAAGAAGATTATCTCACTGGCTACTAAAAATACGGAAGTGTATTATATTACAGGTAATCATGATGAGATGTTCCGTAAGTTTACTGATTTTGAGCTCGGCAAGCTTAAAGTTTGTAATAAAATTTGTCTGGATATTGATCAAAAGAAAACCTGGATCTTTCATGGAGATGTTTTCGACGCATCCGTTCAACATTCTAAATGGATAGCCAAACTTGGTGGGAAAGGATATGATCTTTTAATTATTATCAATAATGTTGTTAATTGGTTTTTGGAGAAAATGGGTAAAGAGAAATATTCATTTTCAAAAAAAATAAAAAATAATGTGAAAAAAGCGGTAAAGTACATCGGTGACTTTGAGCTGACAGCCTCCGAACTGGCTATTGATAATCATTATGACTATGTTGTTTGCGGACATATTCATCAACCACAAATTCGAGAAGTTGTGAATAAGAAAGGTTCTTGTACATATCTGAATTCCGGTGACTGGATTGAAAATTTATCAGCGTTAGAATACAACGATAAAGAATGGAAAATTTTTTACTATGATGAGCATAAGCATCTGCTAAAAGATGATGAAGTGGAGGAAATTCAGGAAATGGATAACTCTGATCTTTTAAAAATCGTAACTAATTTTTCTTAAATGAAGGTCCTGTACGCATTTCAAGGTACCGGAAACGGACATGTAGCAAGGGCACAGGAGATTATTCCTATTCTCAAAAGGCATGCTTCGGTAGATACATTGATAAGTGGTCATCAATCGCAATTAAAGGCTGATTTTGACATTAATTTCCAATACAGAGGCATTTCCCTTCTTTATAATAAAACAGGCGGTTTATCCTATCGTAAAACGTTTACAGAGAATAAATTTCTGAATGCGGTTAAAACGATAAAGGAAATGGAGCTCTCCCAATATGACTTAATCATCAATGACTATGAACCTTTAACAGGATGGGCTTCCAAACTGAAAGGCTTACCAATGATAGAACTTAGCCATCAGGCATCGATGAGCTTTCCTGAAACGCCCAAACCTCAAAAGAAAGACTTTCTTGGAGAAATGATTTTAAAATATTACGTTCCCAGTGAAAGAAAAATAGGTTTTCATTTTGAAAATTATCATCCTCAGATCAAAAAACCTGTTATCAGGAAAAAAATTAGAAATCTGAACCCCTACAAACAAGGTTACTATCTCGTTTATCTTCCCAGTTTTGCTGATGAAAATATTATTAAGGTTTTAAGAAAGGTTCCGGTAGAATGGAAGATCTTCTCGAAGTATAGTAAAGTACACGTTAAAATAAAAAATGTAGAAGTATTTCCTATTGACGAAAGCCAGTATCTGAAATATTTTGAGGGCTGTGAAGGAATTTTATGCAATGCAGGTTTTGAAACTCCGGCAGAAGCACTTTTTATGGATAAAAAGTTGTTTGTAATTCCAATTCATAATCAGTACGAACAGGAATGCAATGCTTGTGCTTTAGATAAAATGGGGATTCCCAATTCTAAAGTTTTACATCTCCAGGAAATTATGGAATGGGTGGCATCCGATTATCATCTAAAAGTTGATTACCCGAATGATATTGAAGATATTTTATTGAATGAAGTTTTAATTCTTTAAAAAAACATCCTCCACATCACTCATTCTCATCATTACCGATCTTGCATATGAACAGTGAGGATATACTTTCCAATTGTTTTCTCTTGCAAATTTGATGGCTTCCTCTACCAGAAATTTCCCCATTCCTCTGCCTTCAAACTCAGGATGTACCAAAACGAAAGAAATGATCAATTTATGATCTTCCGGAAAAATAGTATAAGTAAGTCTTCCTATTTCTTTAATTTCGTTATTCAGCGTAAGAACTCCACCGTTACCGGATTTATTGTTTTCAAATTTCATTGATAGATAGATTACTAGTTATTTTGTTCCAGGATCTTGATACGTTCTTTAAGTTCTTCTATTTCTTGTTTCAGAAGGTTAATGTATTCTTGTTGGTTTTGAAGAAGGAAATCTGGAATGTTATAAAAGTAATTATTACTTGCGGAATAATTGCCAGAATAATTGTCGTAATTATTTACCTGATGAATATTGGCTTGGTCATCCTCTTTTATATCTTCTACAGGAGTATCCAATGCTTTTGCTATGCGTTCCCATTCTTCGTCTGAAATCTTAATTTCTCCTTTTTCTCTTCTTTGGTATTGTGACTGTGTCATATGCAGAATTTTTGCCATGCTTTCCTGTGTTTGTTCTTTAGCCTTACGGGCTTTGATGAGTCGGTTTTTGATCATTGTGATGTTTTTATGTAGATACAAATATATGATTTTATGTGCTGGGATGGATATAAAAGCAGTTTAAACGTCAAAGGTTTTTTAATAATCTGTAAGGTTCTGATCTTATGGAACCCCTTGTGAATAGAAAAATATTCGTTTTATATAGCAACTTATATACAGATTTTCATAAGGGATATAAAGATATTTTATGGACAGAAATTCACATAAAAATCACATAAAATTTGTAAAATTATTTCATGATTGTTAGATATATTTATGATGTTAATAGTAACACAAAACAATTTAAAAAAATTATTATGAAAAAATTAAATGGAATGAAGGGGGATTTCTCTTCTTTAGAAAACAAAAGATTAAAAAATTTACAAGCTATTTCAGGAGGGGCAGCAAGTAGTAGAAGTGCATCATCGGGGTACAATGGTCCTGACGGTCCTGTATATGATGTGGATTATTATACTGATGCAGTAGAAGGAACTTGGAAGTACTCACGCCGGCTTTCAGTAGGAAGTGCTGTATCTACAGACCCTTATTAACAAGAATTAAAGGAGGATTTAATCCTCCTTATTTTGTATGATAAATAATTACTAGATATGATGAATAAATATATCTCCATCTGTAGGCCATTCTTCGTTATAATTACAATTTCTATTTTTTTTACGGCTTGTAAAAAAAAGAATTATATTGCATATTATCAAAAGGTTAATGAAATTGATAGCATATATAGAATAGCACATAATCCAAAGCTGGCAATAGAAAAATATAAAAAGCTTTTTGAAGAATTTGAGCCAAGAAATCAAGAACGTCTGCGAGAATATGAAACTTATCTTATTTTGGCAGATCATTATAATGTTGATTTCGGAGGAAAGAAAAATCTTAAAAAATTGATTCCTTTAATTGCTCCATATGGAGATTATTATAAATTATATTTTCCTCTTTTTGATAAATATAAATTAGATAGTGTTGACGTAAAAGAGAGAATTTCGGATTGGAAAAAAAATCTGAACCAGATGCTCATAGACTCTTTTACAGTGGCTATGAGAAGGGACCAGGAAGGGAGAAGGCCACTTGATACAGCCTTGGCACAGAAGAATGTAATGAAGAATGCAAGACTTCTTCTCTGGACATTCCAGAAATATGGTTATCCTACTCCGCAAAAAATGGGAATTATGGGACCTAATGATACATTTTTTGCCATGACCACCTTTCTTACCCATATGAATGAGACAAAAGAATATTACCCTCAGATAAGGACAAAACTGTATGGGTATGTACAGTCTGGAGACTGCCCACCCCGTGATTATACCTTGATGGTTGATAATCCGGCTTTTCTTGCAGATAAAGAGGGAATATATAGGTTTAATCCAAATGTATCAACTGATTCTGCAAAAATAAACCGAAACAGGAAAAGTATTGGCTTACCAAGTTTAAAACATACCAATCTTATTATAAAAGATTCTTCAAAACCAATATGGGAGTTATTGAAAAATGAAAAATGATATTTTCTCAAATATTGCCATAAAAAGATTTTAAAATTACTGAAATGATACTCATTATATCTAAAAATAAAGAAGCTACAACGGATGAAGTCATTAAATGGCTTTTTGTTATGGATAAAAAATTCATACGTGTGAATGAGGATGAAGTTTTTGAAATTAAAACAAAAGAAAAGAGGATTTATATCGAGAGTTCAAAAAATAGTTTTTTTATTGATGAAATTGAGAGTGTTTGGTATAGAAGAGGTGGGCTAAAGTTCAAAAGACTACAATACGAAAATCCTTCTGTCGATATGCATATGAGTGAGCATCAACATTGGCTGGAAGATTATGTCATTAAAATGCTTGAATCCAAAAAATATATCAATAAGCAAAGCAATTGCCATGTGAATAAATTGCTTGTCCTTAAGAAAGCAGAAAATTTAGGATTGGATGTCCCTTCTTATTATCTTGCTGAGAACACGAACCATATACATTTGGGACAATCAATAGTAAAGCCTATTGCCGGAAATCCTACATTGGAAAATATAAGTGAAGATATATATGGGGTGATGTATACTGCAGTCATAGATAAGTATAGAACGGATGAATTTTTTATTTCATTTTTTCAGGAAAAAATAGATAAAGATTTTGAAATCAGGGCCTTTTATCTGAATGGTAAATGTTGGTCTATGGCTATTTTTTCGCAAAAGGATCAACAAACAAAAGTAGATTACAGAAAATATAATGATAAAAAGCCTAATAGAAATGTACCTTATAAACTTCCGGATAATATTGAAGAAAAAATCCATCAACTGATGACGTCTTTAGATCCCAATTGTGGATCTATTGATTTTATAAAAAAAGATAACAAATTTTATTTTCTTGAAGTAAATCCGGTTGGGCAATTCTTAAATGTATCCAGAATCTGTAATTACTTTTTAGATAGAGAAATAGCTGAATATTTATAACATTTAACAATTATATTTTGATTTTAATGAAGAATTTTATCAATGAAAAAAATAAACTTCCTCTTACATTCAAATATGTGGAAACAATAAAGAAAAGAGAAGGACTCATTAAAAGTTCCGAGATTATATATTATATAGAATGTAAGAAATACGGGACAGATTTTTATATGAAAGAAAAACCTATAAAATCTTTGGTTAGGCTTTTATGAAATACTTTAATTTATTTTCAAATATATTAGTTACTAAGGGAGTCAATAGAATACTTCTCTCAGATTTACAGAGAAATATTTCAGAGCTGTTTTCCTTGGAATTATATGATTTTATAGAAAGTTTGAAAATTCATTCTATTGAAAATATTCTTCAAAATTATGATATCGAATCTCAGAAAATAGCTTGGGAATATATAGATTTTTTGTTGATTAATGAATATGGTTTTATCACAGAAAGTGATTGGGATCGAAGTTTCCCCCAGCTGTCATATGAACACTATGATTACAATAAAATTTCCGACTTGTTTATAGAGCTTGAAAATATAGATATCCTTTATAAAATACAGCAGTCTATAGTAAGTTTAGAAGTAAGACATTTGGTCATCTATTCTGAAATAAACTTTTCATTTAAAGAATTTTTAGAGATTGATGAACTCTTTAAAAATACACCATTGGAAAATATTGAAATATATTCTCCTTTTCATTTTGATATTAATCCGGATTGTATCGAGGAGCTTGATAAAATAACTTCCAGAATATGCAATTTGGTTTTTTATGGATGTAAAAAAAATCCTTTTAAAGTAAATAATAGATCAAGATTTATGGTAAGCTTCACTAAGGAGGACTTGAAAATATCTTCTTGTGGAAAAGTTGATATGAAATATTTCAATACTAATCTTCCAAAAATCATGGAGGCAATTAATCATAATTCTTGTTTGTATAAAAAAATTGGAATTGATAGGAATGGTAACATAAAAAATTGCCCTTTAATGCAGGAAAGCTTTGGAAATATTTATAGTGTCAGTCTAGAAAATGTCTTGAAAAAAAAGAATTTTAAGAAATACTGGAATCTTACTAAAGATTATGTGGAAGTATGTAAAGACTGTGAATTCCGTTACATCTGTACAGATTGCAGAGCCTACACGGAACGGACTCATATCAATAAAGCTGGTTTGGATACTTCTAAACCATTAAAATGTGGCTATGATCCATATACATGCCAATGGGAAGACTGGAGCAAAAATCCGTTGAAACAGAAAGCTATACAATGTTATGATAAAATCAGATAATATGAAGTAATTGTTACATTGTTAAATTACTGGATGGTTACATTGAATTACTCTCTTCCCGTGTAATAGTTATAATCTTTAATAATGACACTGATAAATTGCCTTTCCGTCATTTTGGTAGGGTCTATTTCAAGTTTCAGAATACCTTTGATTTTATCGGAAAGTTTGCTGATGATTTGTCGGTCATCTACCTTCAAAGCTTTAGTATAATTGTCTTTAATGATTCTCATATCATTATCACTTAGAGCAATAACCTGTGGGAAGGACGGAATATAATCTTCATGGATGTTTTCTAAAATTGTGTGAGAAATGTTAATATTATTTTTCAAAGAGATAACAGCGGTTCCTGAGGCAATATCTCCCAAACGCTGATTGTTTTTAGATACAATCATTGAAATTAAAGCGACCACACCTGCAAAAGAAACATCTATCAATCTGAATACCCAACGAATCAAATAATCTCCAAAACTGGCCTGATATCCATCAATCTTTACCACTTTTATTTTCATGAGTTTTTTTCCCGGAGTTTGCCCTTCCATCAAGCTTTCCAAAACTACAGGGTAAATATAGGTTGGGAATGTAAGGATAATATATATCGCCATGACAGACCATTGATCCAGGCCATCCATTAGATATCCCAAATTAAAAATATTAAAAAACAGATAAAGTACAATAATGACGTAAGCGACCCTTATAAGGAGGTCGATGATAAATGCAAGCATTCTTTCCCCTACGCTGGCAATATTAAAGTTAATATTTACATTTTGTGAAGTATTTATCGCAATTTGAGACATATTTTTTATTATTTTAGCCTTAATAATTATGAGAGAAGTTTATTTCATTAAACAAAATAAAGAAAAATGGTTGGGAATTGAACAGGTTATTCAAGGGAAAGTTAAAAAAAATCCTGATGACCTGTCCTCATTGTATATAAACCTGATCAATGATCTTTCTTTTGCCCAGACTTATTATCCTAAAAGTAATACTACGGTATATCTAAACCATCTTTCTGCCCAGATCTTTCAAAAGATTTACAAAACAAAAAGAGTAGAAGAAAATAAATTGGTTTATTTTTTCAAGACAGAAGTCCCCTTGCTGGTTTACCAGTATAGACGGTATTTGATGTATGCGTTTCTCTTTTTTATTTTGTTTACTTCAATAGGAGTGCTTTCTGCCATTTATGACAAAGATTTTGCCAATATTATTTTAGGGGAAAGTTACGTCAATGAAACCATTGAAAATATTAAAAATAATAATGCAGTGGGCATATATCAAAGTGGGACCACTTGGGGAACAACGATAGGGATTATTTTTAATAATATCCAGGTAGGAGCAAAACTCTATATTTATGGAATTATAGGAGGTGTCGGAACTTTATTTGCGCTGCTTTCGAATAGTGTTATGTTGGGATCATTTCAATATTTCTTCTATGATTATGGTGCCCTGAAAGACAGTGCAAGAGGAATCTGGCTCCATGGAGTTTTTGAGATTTTTGCGATGGTAGTAGAGGCGATGTGCGGATTAATTTTGGGAGCTTCTATTCTGTTTCCAAGAACATTTTCAAGATTTAATTCTTTTAAAAAGGGATTTAAAGATTCTTTTAAAATATTTTTAAGTACCATTCCTTTTACGATTTGTGCAGGAATTATTGAAGGATATGTAACAAGACATGCATTAAAAATGCCGTTAATACTGAATTTATTCATTATTGTCGGCTCACTTATGGTGATTGGGTTTTACTATTTTGTATACCCGTCGATTGTCAATAAAAAAATGAATAACCACATCAATGATACAATTTTATAAAAAAAGAGATTTCGGAACTTTTATCAGTGATAGCTTTAATTTTTTCAAGCTATATGGTAAAAATTACTTTAAGAACTATATACTGATCAACGGCTTACTGCTAATTTTAATGGTGGCAGTTTTATTTTTTGGATATAGAGAGTTTTTCTCCCAGCTGTTTGGATCTAATTTAGGAGGAGAAACGTATTACTTTGAGCAATATTTCTCAGATAATGCAGGAATGTTGATCGTGGTAGGGTTGCTTACATTTTTACTTTTTGTTGTATTGGCTATCATTAATTATTTGTACCCGGTATTCTACCTTAAAAGAATTGCACAAGGAGCAGAAAAGGTGAAAACTGACGAAATTTTAGGTGACTTTAAGACAAACGCAGGAAGAATCGGAAAACTGTGTCTGGGGATGCTTTTTATTATGATGCCATTAACGCTGTTTATTGTAGGGTTTTCTTATATCTTAATATTTATTATTATAGGACTTTTCCTGGTTTTGCTTGTTTATCCTACTATATTTAATGTGACTACATTTTTGATGTATGATTATTTTAACTCCGGTAGAGGCTTTTTTGAAAGTCTGAGCTATTCTATACGATCTCAGTTTTCTTATCCGAACGGTGGAGAAAAATCGCCATATTGGAAATATTGGGGAGCAGCATTTGTGATGTTTATTATTATTTATATTGCAAGTTCTGTTTTTACAATCTTACCTATGTTATTTTCTTATGGATCAATTCTAACTTCTACTCCGGATGGAAATTTTGAAGAGAACCCTTTTACAGGAGCATTAGGAATAGTATTTTTTATATTCTATGGGGTTTCAATGTTGTTTTCATTCTTTCTGGCAAATCTGATGTATGTGAATGCAGGGTTGATGTATTATGACAGCAGAACAGACCTTCACCAAAAAGTTGAATTGGAAGAAATAGACACGATCGGGATCAATGAATAAAACTCTTTTTTTATTACTGTTTTTGTTTTCTTGGGGATTGATCCATGCTCAAGATCAGGCTCCTGTGGATAATTATTTGGACTCTTTGAATACCGGACATTACCGGAATATGCTCCGTGCAGATTCTGTATTGATGAAAAACCCGGTTTCAGAAAATAGGGTATATCCAAAAGAATTTAAGGAAAATATTCCGTCGAGATATAAAGGTAATGAATTCGATTACACAGTATCAAAGCCAAGAGAATCTTTTTGGCAAAAATTGCTGAGAAAAATAGATCAGGTCTTACAAAGTATTTTTGGTGAAACAGTCTTTAAGAAATCCGGTGAATTTACAGTGATTCTTGTTCGTCTTTTTGCCATTATTCTGGTAGGTTTTCTGCTTTATTTTGTCATTAAATATATAATGGGGAAAGATGGAAGTTTTATTTTTGGTAAAAAGAATAAAAAACTGGATCTGAATGTAGAAGAACTGCATGAAAATATCCATGAAATCAATTTTCCCGAAAGTATTGCCAAGTTTGAGAATGCAGGAGATTATCGTTCCGCAGTTCGTTATCAGTTTTTATTTATCCTTAAAAAATTAAGTGATAAAAAACTGATCAACTGGAACCCGGAAAAGACAAATAAAGATTATGCTGCTGAGCTAAAGGTTGTCCATCTTAAAAATGAGTTTACTAATTTATCTTACATCTTCGATTATGTCTGGTACGGAGAATTCAATATAGAAGAGCAGAGTTATCAGAAATTTAAAACTCAATACCAGTCATTTAAACCATAATAAAATTAACCATGAATAAAACTTTCAAAATATATGCTGTAATTTTCATCGTTGTGATGGTTATTTTGGCATTGCTTGAAGTTAATAAAAAAGAAACCACAGATTGGCGCAAAAACTTTGATCCTCATGAAAAATCTCCCTTCGGGTTGTTTGTCTTTGATAATGAAGCGAAAAATCTTTTTAAAAATAATCTGAAGAAAATAGAACAGGCTCCCTACGAATATTATAATCAACATAAAAAAGGTCTTCATAATATCATCGTTATTGAAAGCGATATTGATAAAGAATCGTGGAAAAAGATTTTAGATCAGGTTTCCAAAGGTTCTGATGCCATGCTAATGGTAAGCCGTATGCCAAAGGAAGTTTCAGACAGCATTGGATATTATGATTCCGATATTTCTTTCGAAGAGGAGAATGTCTTGAAATTTACAGACAAAAAGTATGAAAATGATTTTATTATATTAGACAAATTTCCATCAGGTAGAGGATTCTCCTTTATCAAACCAAAGGTTGAGATATTAGGGAAAACAGTGGAAAAAAAGAATACGGATCAGGCCAACTTTATCAAAATAAAGTTTGGAAAAGGAAATATTTATGTTCACAGTGAGCCACTTTTTCTTACCAATTATTACTTACTGAAGCCTGGAAATGTGAAATATGCACAGGATGTTTTTTCTTATCTTCAGGATCGTGAAACAATTTGGTTTGTTGAAAATAACAGTCATGCTTCACGCTTCTTTATGAGATTTATATTATCGAAGCCGGCTTTAAAATATGCATGGTGGGTCTTTCTGGGAGGACTGATACTATTCATTTTCTTTAATGCAAAAAGAAAACAAAGAATAGTTCCTATTGTAGAACCATTGAGAAATACATCCGTAGATTTTGTAAAAAGTATTGGAAATCTTTACCTCCAGGAAGGTGATTTTCATGATATGATGGCTAAAAAAGCTCAATATTTTTTGAGTAAAGTAAGAATTGATTTACTGATTGATACCCAAAATTTAGATACAGAATTTGCTAAAAAGCTACAATTGAAGACCGGAAAATCAATAGACACGATTAATGAAGCAATTGTATTGATTAAAAAAGCACAAGATCCTTATGCGAGTGTAATGAAAGAAGATCTTGCAAGGATCAATACATTGCTGGATGAAATATTAAAATAAAGAAACAAAAGAGTCCCGAAGGGACGATTTAACCCAAGATAGGACTTTGTCCTATCAAAAAAACAAAAAAATATGGAAAACTTCGATAACCAAAATAAACAAGAAGAACAATTTCAGTCGAGGATAGATATGATCGAACTTCGTGCAAGTTTAGATAAAGTAAAATCTGAAATCGCTAAAGTCATCGTAGGACAGGAGAATATGATAGAACATCTATTGGCAGCCCTGTTATCAAACGGTCATGTTTTGATTGAAGGCGTTCCGGGAGTTGCGAAAACCATTACGGCAAAGTTATTGGCTAAAACCATTGATGTAGGCTTCAGCAGAATTCAGTTTACGCCGGATCTTATGCCTTCCGATATTTTAGGAACCTCTGTTTTCAGTGTGAAAAACTCAGAATTTGAATTTAAGAAAGGACCTATTTTTTCCAACTTTATATTAATCGATGAGATCAACAGGTCGCCGGCAAAAACTCAGGCTGCCCTGTTTGAAGTAATGGAAGAAAGGCAAATCACAATGGATGGTATCCGATATATTATGGAAGAACCGTTTTTGGTGGTAGCTACCCAAAACCCAATAGAACATGAGGGGACTTATAGACTTCCTGAAGCTCAATTGGATCGCTTCTTATTCAAGATTAATGTAGGATATCCTAACCTTGAGCAGGAGATTTCGATTATTAAAAATCAACATGAAAGCAAGAAAGAAGATAAAACTGAAGTTGTAAACCGCGTGATTACGGCAGAACAACTAAAAAATTATCAACATTTAGTAAAAGAGATCATCGTAGAGTCTCAATTGATGGAATATATTGCGAAAATAATCATCAATACCAGAGAAAATCAATTCTTATATCTGGGAGCATCTCCGAGAGCTTCACTTGCCCTTCTTACAGCATCAAAAGCATTTGCTGCATTGAGAGGAAGGGACTTCGTGACACCGGAAGATATTAAAGAAGCTAGTTATGCTGTTTTAAGACATAGAGTAATTGTTTCTCCGGAAAGAGAAATGGAGGGACTTACCGCTGATGAAATTATCCGTCAAATCTTAGAAGGAATAGAGATCCCGAGATAGGTTTAATAGGTAGTAGATGATAGGTAGCAGGTAACAGGTAGCAGCTGATAGTGAGTGAATGTTTAAAAAGTTACAGAATTATTATATATGGCAAATTTTAAAGAGCTTTTAGTTTGGCAGAAATCGATTGATTTTGTTACTGAAATGTATAGGATTACTAAAACTTTTCCCAAAACCGAAATCTACGGGTTAATATCACAAATAAGAAAGTCTGCTGTTTCTATACCTTCTAATATTGCTGAGGGAAACTCGAGAAGGAGTAAACCGGATTATTTACAGTTTTTAAAAATAGCAAGAGGCAGTTGTGCAGAAGTGGAAACACAATTAATAATTTCAAAAAATCTTGGGTTTTTAAATGAAGATGATTATTTAAAACTAAATGAAAGGATTATAGGAATATCTAAAATGTTGAACGGACTTATTAATTCCCTACAATAATAATGATTATGAAAAGCTAATAAGCATCCACATAAACTAAAACCTATAATCTGCAACCTGCAACCTAAATAATGAAAAACTTATACATCAATACACGTTTCTTTTTTGCACTCATCGGAGTGGGAATACTGTATGTTCTGGCATTTTTCTTTCCGGGGATGATGTGGGGTGCCCATATCGTCCTGTTGATCTGTTTCCTTGCAGTAATGGTGGATTACCTGTTGTTGTTCAACCAAAAAAATGCATTGCAGGCCCAAAGAATACTGCCGGAAAAGCTTTCCAATGGTGATGAAAATTTTGTAAAGATTGATATTAAAAATAATTACAACTTTAAAATCACGACTAAAATTATTGATGAAATCCCTTTTCAATTTCAAAAGAGAGATTTTTTAATTGAAAAACAAATTAATTCCGGAGCAAATACATTTTTTCAATATTCATTAGAACCTAAAGAAAGAGGTGAGTATCATTTCGGAAGCATGAATATTTATGCCTCATCACCTTTAGGGTTTGTTTCCAAAAGATATAATTTTCAGAAAGATGCCATGCTGGCTGCTTATCCATCTTTTATCCATCTCAGAAAATATGAGTTGATGGCTTTACAAAGTGAATTTTTGTTAGGTGGTATCAAGAAAGTGAGAAAATTGGGTCATACCATGGAATTTGAACAAATCAAAGACTATGTTCCCGGAGATGATATCAGGACAATCAACTGGAAAGCAACTTCCAAAACCAATCGTCTGATGGTAAACCAGTTTCAAGACGAAAAATCACAGCGTATTTTTATGTTGATTGATAAAGGAAGAACCATGAAAATGCCTTTTAACGGATTAAGTTTATTGGATTATTCCATCAATGCAACAATGGCTTTGTCTCACATTATTTTAAGGAAAGGAGATAGAGCTGGGATGATGACTTTTTCCAAAAAAGCCGAAAATAAAATTGCTGCAGACAATAAATCAGGACAATTAAAGAAAATATCTGAGGCCCTTTATAATATTAAAACAGATTTTTTTGAAAGTGATTTTAACCGATTATATCAGGATGTAAAATATTCTATCAATCAAAGGAGTTTAATTTTACTTTTTACCAATTTTGAAACATTGGATGGGTTGAATCGTCAGTTAAAATATCTTCGAGGAATCGCCAAAAACCATTTATTAGTGGTCGTTTTTTTCAAAAATTCAGAATTGCAGACTTTGATTCACAAGAACCCTGAAAATATGCAGGAAATTTATGATGAGATTATTTCTGAAAAATTTGAATTTGAAAAGAAACTCATTATTCAGGAACTTCGTAAATATGGTATTTATACAGTGTATACACTTCCGGAAAATTTAAATATCGATGTTATCAATAAATATTTAGAGATAAAAGCAAGAGGAATTTTATAATTTTGTAATAAGCAATAAGCAATAAGCAATAAGCAATAAGCAATAAGCAATAATGAAAATAACACTTAACAGAATAAACGACGATTTTTTATTTGAATGTACCAATTCTCAGGGAAATTCTATCCTTTTGGATAACACATCACAGCCTGGAGCAAAAGGTGTATCTCCAATGGAAAGCGTATTGATGGCAGTCGCAGGATGTAGCGGAATTGATGTAGTTTCCATTTTAAAGAAACAACGTCAGGATATTAAAAACTTCCAGGCGGAAGTAGAAGGAGAGAGAGTTCAGGTAGATGATGCAAAACCTTTTAAATCTATTAAAGTAAAATTCCTCTTAGAAGGAGAAATTGACCCTAAGAAAGCATTAAAAGCAGCGGAATTGTCTTTTGAAAAATATTGTTCAGTATCCAAAACGTTAGAACCTAACGTAGAAATCGGATACGAAGTATTCGTTAACGGAGAAAAAATTTAAAACGATACATGAGGCTTTTACGCCTCATTTTTTATTTTGCCACGAATTCACGAATAATTTTAATTTTATAAAGTTGATGTAGTAAAGAATTTAGATACATAATTTTTAAGCATCAATTATCTTATTCGTGTATTAGTGGCAAAAATATAGTGTACAAAAAAGAAACCGGATGAAATATCCGGCTTTTTTATTACTCATTACCTATTACTCATTGTTCATTAGAAGGTAAGTCTTGGTTTTATCAATTTAGCCACTGTAGCCGTCCATCCCGTTTGATGAGAAGCTCCAACACCACGTCCATTATCCCCATGGAAATATTCAAAGAAGGTGATATAATCTCTGAAATGTTCATCATAATTGAACTTTGGATTACCTCCATTAAAAGCCCGTTGTCCGTGTTCGTCCTTTAAAAATATCGAACAAAGCCTTTTGCTGATGTTTTGGGCCACTTCATCAAGGTTTTTCTTATCACCGCTTCCGGTCGGAAATTCCACCTTCAGACTATTTCCGTAATAGTAGTGAAAACGTTGTAAACTTTCCACAATCAGAAAATTAATAGGGAACCAAATCGGCCCACGCCAATTACTGTTTCCCCCAAACATTCTGCTGTCGCTTTCCGCAGGAGTATAGTATACCATGTTTTCTGTACCATGCACAGAAAATACAAACGGATTTTCCTCATATACTTTAGACATGGCACGGATTCCATAAGAGCTTAAAAACTCCTTTTCATCCAGCATTCTGTTCAACACTTTTGTCAATCTGTTTTTTCGAAGAATACTCATAAGGTGTTTTCTGCCCTGTCCTTCTTCATCCCAATGGGAAACAAGTTTTGTGAGTTCCGGCTTATTTTTTAAGATCCATTCCATTCTGGCCTGAAAATTCGGCATCTTTTCTAATAATCTATGATCAACAATTTCTACAGCGAATAAAGGAATTAATCCCACGATACTTCTTAGTCTTAAGGATACACTATCTCCATTTCCAAGCTGAAGAACGTCATAGAAAAATCCGTCTTCTTCATTCCATAGACCTTTCGTCCCTTCACCCAGGTTTTCCATTGCTTCCGCGATATAAAGATAATGCTCAAAAAACTTGATAGCCATATCTTCATATACCTGATAATATTGAGCCAGTTCCATGGCAATTCGCATCATGTTGAGAGCATACATTGCCATCCAGCTTGTGCCGTCTGCCTGTTCAAGATGTTGGCCGTCTTTTAAAACCATATTTCGGTCAAATGCACCAAT
This sequence comes from Chryseobacterium sp. PMSZPI, assembly GCF_002835665.1. Lineage (GTDB taxonomy): Bacteria > Bacteroidota > Bacteroidia > Flavobacteriales > Weeksellaceae > Chryseobacterium. Next base: position 17,325 of record NZ_PIZV01000014.1, on the reverse strand, counting down.
ATTATCAAGTCCAAGAAATCCGCCTCCGAAAATATTCTTTCCATTCTTATCCTTTCGGTTGACCCACCAGGTAAAATTAAGAAGGAGCTTTTGGAAAACTTTTTCAAGGAATAAGAGATCGGGGTTTCCATTATTTTTTTCATCAATTTTAAAAACCCGGAAGCAAGACCATGCATGTACCGGTGGATTTACATCACTCATATTCCATTCATAAGCCGGAAGCTGCCCATTGGGATGCATATACCATTCTTTGGTCAATAAAAGCAATTGCCCTTTCGCAAACTCCGCATCAATGATGGATAATGGAACGCAATGAAAAGCCAGATCCCAGGTAGCATACCATGGATATTCCCATTTATCGGGCATTGAAATAATATCTTTATTGTGAAGATGGTTCCACTCTGTATTTCTTACATAATCATTAAAATTTCTTGGGGCTTCAAAATTAGGATCCCCCTTCAGCCATTTGCCTATATTGTAATGATAGAATTGTTTATTCCAAAGAAGTCCGGCGAAAGCTTGTCTTTGGACATTCTTTTCATCTTCATTAATGGGGTCGTTTTGAATTTCATTGTAAAATTCCTCGGCTTCCGCTATTCTGATCGTAAAGATATCATCAAACTGAGCAAAAGGATCGTCAGTCTCGTCCGGACATAATCTGAATTCAAAAGTCTTGGATTGTCCTGCTCCGATAAGCTCATCAATCAGGAAAGAAGCTTTAGTCCCTCTTTTTTCAGGATTCACCGTATTGCTTTGATGGATAATAAAATCATTGATACCATCTTTATAATAAGTATTTTCAACCTGAGGAGTTCCGTAAAGTTTCTGTGTATTGGTTTCGTTATCACAGAACACACTGGTTGCATTTCTGTTTCTCGCATAGAGCTTCTTAATGGAAATGCTATCATGTCCTATATTGATACTTCCATCTTGGGAAGCATTCATTTCTCCTTTATAAGTATTATATCCCCATTTCCAGTTATTTCTGAACCACATAGTTGGGATTACAACAATAGGAGCATCGTGTTGACTACGGTTGCAGATTGTTATTCTGGTTAAAATATCATTGTGATCGGCTTTACAATATTCAATGAAAATATCAAAATATTCATCATTGTCAAAAATTCCGGTATCAAAAATTTCATACTCAGGTTCCTGCTTACTGCGTCTACCGTTTTCGATAAGAAGTTCATCGTAAGGAAACTCATTGATCGGATATTTATACACCATTTTCATATAACTATGAGTAGGTGTATTGTCCAGATAATAAAAGATTTCTTTGATATCTTCACCATGATTTCCCTGAGGGTTACTCAATCCGAAGAATCGTTCTTTTATCATTTTATCTTTCTTATTCCAGAATGAAAAGGCAAAACAGAAGAGCTGTTTTACATCAGAAATACCGGCTATACCTTCTTCTCCCCATCGGTAAGCATAGCTTTCTGCATTATTGTGATTGGTATAGTTCCAGGCATTTCCGTTCGGACTGTAGTCTTCACGTACATTTCCCCACTGCCGGTTGCTTACATAAGGTCCCCAGTTTTTCCATTTGGTATCTTGTAATCTTTGTTTTTCGGCGGTCATATATCATCATTTTTCTATACGAAGTTAGTTTTTTTGAAAAGTAATTCCAATTTTTTTCATCTGAAGAATTTTTAATATGGCTCTGAAATACTTGTGTTTACGGTATTTTTTAAATATTAAATTAATTTTTTTTTGAAATTAAAAGAAAAGAACTACCTTTGCACCATTCGTTCATTCAAATATTGAAAATGTTATCAAGAAAGGTTGAGGGATTAGACCCTATGAAACCTTAGCAACCCTTTGCGCAAGCAGAGAAGGTGCTACGTTCTACCAAATAATTTTGGACAGATAACTCACTGAAGTTCTTTTCAGCCATTTCCTGTGGCATTTTCAATTGTATTAAAATAATAGAATTGAAAACAGAACTAAACTATATTAATCTTTCGTATCAGACAAATTCTCAAAAGGAATATCATATCTCGTTAAGCTATGAGCTTTTCGGGAAAGACTTGTTTACAGCTCCAATCATTTTGATCAATCATGCACTTACCGGAAATTCTAACGTATCCGGAGACAAAGGTTGGTGGAAACAATTGATTGGTGAGAGTCAGGTGATCGATACCAAAAAATACACAGTTCTGTGTTTCAATATTCCCGGAAACGGTTACGATGATACTTTAATTGAAAATTATGAAGACTTTACTCCTTCAGATATTGCCAATATATTCCTGGAAGGATTGGAAGCTTTACATATTCAAAATATATATGCCATTATTGGAGGTTCTTTAGGTGGAGGAATCGCTTGGGAGATGCTGGCCAAACAACCCAAGCTTGCAGAGATTTTTATTCCGATAGCTTGTGATTACAGAACTCATGATTGGCTGCATGCACAATGTTTGGTTCAGAAATTTTTATTGAATTCATCAGATAAGCCATTACAAAAAGCAAGAATTCATGCCATGTTGTGTTACAGAACTCCACAGTCACTCAATGACAGATTTCAAAATACATACAATCAGGAAAAACAACGCCTGGAGTCAGAAGACTGGTTGGTTTATCACGGTAATGCATTAAACGAGAGATTTAGTTTAAAGGCATACAGACTGATGAATCATCTGCTGATGAACATTAACACTGAAGAATCTGTCCTGGAGAAAATAGAGGCACGAATGCACATGATCTCCGTTGATACAGATTTATTCTTTCCCGCTTCTGAAATCCGAATGTGCTTTGAAAACTTACAGAAGAAAAAGGATAATGTTTCTTATCACGAGATCCAATCTATACACGGGCATGATGCCTTCCTAATGGAATATCAACAATTAAATAATATCATAAAAAACATTTTATAGAGTCATGAAAAATGCTAACGAAATAAAATTTTTGAAAAATAGATCAATCGTTAAATTTGAAGGAGAAGATTTCTTAGGTGAAATCGGGATTGATGGACGAATTTTTAAAGCGCTTACTTTAGCGCGTATCAGTGTAGGGGTAATTTCTCAACAAGCTATAGAAAATGGAATTTCTATTTTGGTTCATGAAAATGATGCGGAAAAAGCAGTAGCTTGTCTTATCGATGAATTTGAAGCAGAAAGAAGATCAGGAAAAGTTTCTCAGATATACAGTATCAACAATGTTTCTGTTATTGGTTTTGTAGCAGAAGATTTTAATAAAGTTTTTGCAGAACTAGCCAGAAATAATGTTTTCCCATTGCTTTTAAATCAGGTTGCCGGTGAAAACAGAGTGAATATAGTAGTGACATCTTCACAAGATGAAAAGACAAAGAACATCATAGAATCTGAAATCTTTAAGAAGCCAAAAACCGTTCATTTAGCAATTATAGGGCATGGTAATGTAGGAAAAACATTAATAGAACAGGTTCTTGAATCTTCGGAAGAAATTAAAAGACGTAAAAAAATAGACCTTAAAGTAGTTGCAGTAGCCAATTCACAGAAAATAGCCTTTAACAAAAAAGGATTTGATACCAATTGGAATGATGAGGTTTTAACAGCAGAAAATCCTTCTAATGTTGAAGAATTGATCAATTTTTCTAACGAAAATCAATTGGAGAACCTTATTGTTGTAGATAATACGGCAAGTAAGGATTTTGTTAAAAATTATCATGCTTTGGCAGAAAACGGGTTCGATCTGGTTTCTTCTAATAAAATTTTCAACACACTTCCTATTGAAGAATACCGTAAACTAAGATATACGTTGAATAAAAATAATAGACGTTATCTCTATGAAACCAATGTGGGGGCTGGTTTACCGTTGATTGATACAATTAAGTTGCTGCATCTTTCAGGAGAAAATATCACAAGGATTAAAGGAGTGTTCTCCGGAACATTGAGCTATGTTTTCAATAATTTTTCTTTGAGAGATGATACATTCTCAACAATCGTGAATGAAGCTTTAGAGAAAGGTTACACAGAACCAGACCCAAGAGAAGATCTTTCAGGAAATGACGTAGCAAGAAAACTATTGATTTTAGCCAGAGAATTAGACCTAATCAATGAATTTGAAGATATAAACATTCAAAACCTGGTTCCGGAAAACTTATTATCGGTTTCAAAATCAGAATTCCTTTCAAGATTAGAAGAACTGGATGCAGAATACCAAAAGATCAAAGAAAGTCAGGAGCCTGGTCACGTATTACGTTATGTAGGAGATCTTCACGGAAATTTACAGGAAGAAAAAGGACAGCTTGATGTAAAACTGGTTTCCGTACCGGGAAGTTCAGCATTAGGACAGCTGAAAGGTTCAGATTCCATCTTTGAGATCTACACAGAAAGTTATGGTGAAAATCCAATCGTAATCATGGGAGCCGGAGCCGGAGCACAGGTAACCGCAAGAGGAGTATTCGGTGATATTTTAAGACTAAGTGAAACAAAATAATCGTACAAAATAAATCAACAATGTATCAAATGATACTAATCCCGAAGGGATGATTTAGACCAGGATAGAATAAAATTCTATCAAACAACCAAATATAATAATCACACGGCATTTATATATAAATATACCCATTTAAAATAAACGCATCGTCATTAAACATTGGTAAAAACATCATAAAGATACATTGTACATCAATTAAAACTATATGGAAAATTTCGAAACATCAGCAATAAGAACCCAAACGGAGAGATCTCAGTTTGATGAGCATTCCACACCACTATATCTTACTTCCAGTTTTATTTTTCAGGATGCTGAAGATATGAGAGCAAGCTTTGCTGAAGAAAAACCTAAGAACCTATACAGCCGTTTCTCCAATCCGAACGTAAGTGAATTTACGGAGAAGATTGCAAAAATGGAAGGAGCAGAAGCTGGCTACGCATTTGCAACAGGAATGGCAGCCATCTATTCAACATTTGCCGCATTATTAAGTGCAGGAGATCACATTGTAAGCTGTCAGTCGGTTTTTGGCTCTACTCATACTTTGTTTACCAAATATTTCCCGAAATGGAATATTGAAACCACTTACTTCAAAGCCGAAGATGCTGAGAATGTGGAACAATATATTAAACCGAATACAAAGATCTTATACCTTGAAACGCCTACAAATCCGGCCATTGAAATCCTGGATCTTGAGTTTTTCGGACAAATAGCGAAAAAACATAACCTTATTTTTATTGTAGATAACTGCTTTGCAACACCTTATCTTCAACAACCTATCAAATATGGTGCAGATGTTGTTGTACACTCTGCAACGAAGTTGATTGATGGGCAGGGAAGAGTTTTAGGAGGAATAGCCGTAGGAAAAGCAGACCTGATCAGAGAAATCTATCTTTTCGCAAGAAATACAGGACCTGCATTGTCCCCTTTTAATGCATGGGTATTATCAAAAAGCTTGGAAACTTTAGCAATCCGTGTGGAAAAACACTGTGAAAATGCATTGAAGGTAGCTGAGTTTTTGGAAAACCATCCTAATGTAGAATTGGTAAAATATCCATTCCTGAAATCCCATCCAAATTATGAAGTCGCCAAAAAGCAAATGAAGCTTGGAGGGAATATTGTTGCTTTTGAAATTAAAGGCGGAATAGAAGGTGGTAGAAAGTTTTTAGACAAGATACAAATGTGCTCACTTTCTGCTAATTTAGGTGATACAAGAACGATTGTTACCCATCCGGCATCTACAACGCACTCCAAACTGTCAGACGAAGAAAGAAATGAAGTAGGAATTACAGCAGGATTAGTTCGTTGCTCAGTAGGCTTAGAAAACGTAGACGACATCATCGCAGACCTAAAGCAAGCCTTAGATTAACCCCAAAGAGCCCCACAGGGGCGATTTAACCCCAAGATAGAACGAAGTCCTATCAAACCCTATCATCCTCATCAACATAAGACTATGACAAATATAGAATCACTAAACAAAGCCCTAAAAGAACGTATCCTCGTCCTGGATGGTGCGATGGGAACAATGCTTCAACGATACAAGTTCGAAGAAGAAGACTACCGTGGAGAGCGTTTCAAAGGCTGGGAACATCCGGTAAAAGGAAATAATGATCTGCTTTCTTTGACACAGCCTCATGCCATTGAAGAAGTTCATAAAAAGTATTTAGAGGCAGGAGCAGATATTATTGAAACCAATACTTTTTCAGGAACTACAATCGCCATGGCAGATTATCATATGGAAGATTTGGTATATGATCTAAATTATGAGTCAGCAAAGATTGCCAGAAAAGTTTGTGATGAATATACTGCCAAAAATCCGGCTAAGCCAAGATTCGTAGCAGGATCTATTGGTCCAACGAACAGAACGGCAAGTTTAAGTCCGGATGTGAATGATCCAGGTTACAGAGCCATTACGTTCGAAGAATTGAGAGTTGCTTACAAACAACAATGTGAAGCATTATTAGACGGTGGTTCAGACATTCTTTTGGTGGAAACCATCTTTGATACATTAAATGCTAAGGCAGCTTTATTCGCTATTGATGAAATTCAGGATGAAAGGGGAATTAAAATACCAATCATGGTTTCAGGGACAATCACGGATGCTTCAGGAAGAACATTGAGCGGGCAGACTGCAGAAGCATTTCTGATCTCAGTTTCCCACCTAAACTTATTAAGCGTAGGTTTCAATTGTGCACTAGGAGCTGATCAGTTGACACCTTATCTTGAAACATTAGCTCATAATTCAGAATTTTATGTCTCAGCATATCCAAATGCAGGATTGCCTAATGCCTTTGGAAAATATGATGAGACCCCGGAAGATATGGCGAGACAGATCAAGGAATATGCAGAAAAGGGATTGATTAATATTATTGGTGGATGCTGTGGTACAACTCCCGAACATATCAAAGCGATTGCTGAGCTGGTAGAAAGATATGAGCCAAGGAAATTGAAAGAATTTGTGTGATTAGATAGATTTTTTTAATTAAAATCAAGAATGTAGGCTGGATTATAAATATTATCTTTAAATAAACCACAAAATTTAATGTAATGGAAAAGCCGAGTTACTTGAAAGATTCAGACGATGCCAAATTGTTTAATGAATTAAGAAAGAAAGTGAACCAACGTGTAGAGGCGATTTCTGAGAACAGAGATATTTACATTCAGATCAAGGCTGTTATTCTACCGTTGATCTATGTTGGTCTATATTTCTTCGCAGTTTTTAATGCAGAGAAACATTGGGTTTACATATTGAGTTTTGTTTTTATGGGAATTTTCCTGGTGTTGATTTATTTAAATTTAATTCATGAAGCCGCTCATAATAACATTTATAAAAGTAAAAGACTGAACTGGATTGTTTTACACATTTTTGATTTCATAGGAGCTAATTCCTATATCTGGAAAAAAAGACATATCGCAAGTCATCACGCTTACCCTAATGTTGACGGATGGGATACGGATATTGAACAGAGTGGTTTATTGTTAATAGTTCCTTGGATTAAAGCAAAAGGAGTTCAGAAGTATCAGCATAAGTTTTTCTTCTTAGTATATCCGTTGTATTTGTTCAATTGGATGTTTATAAGAGACTTCAGAGACTTTTTTGATAAAGAAAGGGTTATTTTAAAAACGCAGGGAAGAATACCTGTTATTGAAAAATTAAAAATGGTGAGCTATAAGCTGTTTTACTTTTTTTATCAGATTGTAGTTCCTGTTATGTTCTTTAAAGTATCAATCGGTTTAGCTTTAGGAGCTTGGTTTTTACAGGTGATTTCGGCAAGCATTTTTGCATTATTTGTTTTATTGCCTTTACATCCACTTCCTGATAATGCCTTCCCAAGACTGAATAAGGATAGCGGACTTCCATTCAGCTGGCTTCGTCACCAATTTGAAGTCACTAATGATTTAAAAGAAAATAATTGGTTTGTGAGAAATGTATTGGGGAATTTTAATTTCCATGTCGCCCATCATTTATTTCCAAACTACAGCTATATGTATTACAATGAGATTACAGAGGAAATAGAAGATTTTGCTAAAGATCATGGTTTAGCTTATAAAAGATTTCCACTGTTCAATGCTTTAGCTAAACATAGGGACTTATTGAGACAGAATGCCAATAATGCCTACTATATTTTAGAAGAATAAAATAGATGAAATATTTAAGATTATCAGGCCTTGAGCCCCTTATCATAACACCGGAGAGTAATTTCATCAATGTTGGTGAAAGAACCAATGTTGCCGGTTCTAAAAAATTTTTAAGACTAATCAAAGAGGAAAAATTCTCTGAAGCATTAGATATTGCCCGCCATCAGGTAGAAGGAGGAGCACAGATTTTAGATGTAAATTTTGATGACGGATTAATCGATGGAAAAGCATCCATGATCAAATTCCTGAATCTTATCGCTTCCGAACCGGATATTGCAAGAATTCCAATTATGGTAGACTCCTCTAAATGGGAGATTCTTGAAGCCGGACTTCAGGTGGCTCAGGGAAAATGTGTGGTGAACTCCATCAGTTTAAAAGAAGGAGAAACAGAATTTATCAAACACGCCAAAGCCATCAAAAGATACGGAGCTGCAGTTATTGTAATGGCATTTGATGAGGTAGGGCAGGCTGACAATCTTGAACGAAGAATCGAAATCTCAAAACGGTCTTATGATATTTTGGTGAATCAGATCGGATTCCCGGCAGAAGATATCATTTTCGACTTAAATATCTTCCCGGTAGCTACAGGAATGGATGAGCACAGAAAAAATGCCATCGATTTTATTGAAGCTACACGTTGGGTAAGACAAAACCTTCCGTATGCATCCGTAAGTGGGGGAGTGAGTAACGTTTCTTTCTCATTCCGTGGAAATGATACCGTAAGAGAAGCAATGCACTCTGTGTTCCTTTATCACGCGATTCAGGCCGGAATGAATATCGGTATTGTAAACCCTGCGATGCTGGAAGTTTACGATGAAATAAATAAGGAATTACTGGAACTTGTAGAAGACGTAATCCTTGACAGAAGAGAAGATGCTACAGAAAGACTTCTTGATTATTCCGAAAAACATAAATCAGTCAAAAAAGAAAAAACTGAAGACTTGGAATGGAGAAACAACCCATTACAAGAAAGAATTACCTATGCTCTGGTAAAAGGAATTGATCGTTTTATTGAAGAAGATGTAGAAGAAGCAAGAAAACTGGCAGAAAGACCACTCCACGTTATTGAAGTCAATTTAATGACGGGAATGGGAGTCGTAGGAGACTTATTCGGAAGCGGGAAAATGTTCTTGCCACAGGTAGTAAAATCAGCAAGAGTAATGAAAAAAGCAGTGGCTTATTTACAACCTTATATTGAAGCTGAAAAAGATGGCTCAAAACCTGCCAACGGAAAAATATTAATGGCCACCGTAAAAGGAGATGTTCATGATATCGGTAAAAATATTGTAAGCGTCGTATTGGGCTGTAATAATTACGAAATCGTTGATCTGGGCGTGATGGTTCCTGCGGAAAAGATTATTCAGACTGCGATTGAAGAGAAAGTTGATGTTATTGGATTAAGCGGATTGATTACACCAAGTCTGGACGAAATGGTGTACATCGCATCAGAATTAGAAAGACAGAACTTAGATTTTCCTCTATTGATCGGTGGTGCCACTACTTCAAAAGCACATACTGCAGTGAAAATCGATTTAAAATATAAAAATGCAGTCGTTCACGTTAATGATGCCTCAAGAGCAGTAAACGTGGTGAGCTCATTACTAGGAGACAGAAATAAAGAATATGTTTCCGATTTGAAGAATGATTATTCAGATTTCAGAGAGAAGTTCCTGAACAGACAGGTGGATAAAGATTATGTATCTATTGGAGAAGCAAGGGAAAATCACTTCAAAATAGATTGGGAAAATGAAGAAATTTTCACACCGAATAATTTAGGTATATCCGTAATCGAAAATCAGGATTTGAGAGAGCTCTTACCTTTTATAGACTGGTCACCATTTTTCAGAAGTTGGGACCTTCACGGGAAATATCCGAATATCTTAGAAGATGAGGTGGTAGGAGTACAGGCGAAGGAATTATTCAAAGATGCTCAGGTTATTTTAAATAGAATTCTGGATGAAAAATTATTAACGGCAAAAGCAATCTTTGGAATCTTCAAAGCAAACTCCAATGAAACTGATGATATTCTGATTTTTGACGAAAATAATAAAGAGCAGGCTAAATTCCTAACTTTAAGGCAGCAAGCTCAAAGATCAAAAGGAAAAGATTACCTGGCATTAAGTGATTTTATCGCTCCACAAAGCTCAGGAAAAACAGATTATGTAGGTGCTTTTTGTGTTACCACAGGATTTGGAACTGATGAGTTGGCAGAAGAATATGAAAAAGCCAATGATGATTACAATGCCATCATGGTAAAAGCTCTTGCAGACCGTTTTGCAGAAGCCTATGCAGAATTTTTACATAAAAAAGTAAGAACAGAATATTGGGGATATGCCGTTCAGGAAGAATTAAGCAACGAAGAACTGATTGCAGAGAAATATAAAGGAATCCGTCCGGCACCGGGATATCCGGCTTGTCCTGACCATTTGGAAAAGAACACGATCTGGAATCTTTTAAAAGTAGAAGAAAAGATAGGCGTTTATCTTACTGAAAGTTTAGCTATGTTCCCAACTGCAGCTGTGTCCGGATATTATTTCGGAAGTCCGCATGCTAAATACTTCGGAGTAGGAAAAATTACAGAAGATCAGTTAAAAGATTATTCGGAGAGAAAAGGAATTTCTTTGCAGGAGGCCAAGAAGTGGCTGTCTCCTAACTTAGCAGATGGAATATAAGTATGAAAAAGCTAACCCTTATTTTATTTTTAATGGTAGCCATTTTTGCTTTTGGGCAGAAATGTAATTATACGACGGCTGTAAATTCGGAAAATTTAAAACAAACAGGGAAGTTTAAGTTATTGATTAGAAACAATGACGAAAAATCTTTAAAAATAAGTAAAGAGCTTATTTTTTGTAATATGAGATTAGAAAAATTAGAATTTTATAATGAAAGAACTAAGACTTTTGAAGCTGCTCATATACCGAAAAAAGATATTGATTGTTTTACTTACCACAATAAAGCCATAAATCTTAGACCAGGTCAAACATACATTTATGATATAGACATTAAATCTGATTTTGACGTACTGCAAAGCAACAAATTCTTTGAAAAGGCTAATGAAAGAAAATATAGATTTAAATTAACCTTTTCAGTGGATGATTATGATAGATGCGGAGAATCTAACACCTTAATAACAGATTGGATTTATAAAAACTAATGAAATTTTAGGTAATTAAAATTAAAATGAAGATAACAGAACACATAAAAAAAGCAAATGGAAAAACTTTGTTCTCCTTAGAAGTTGTTCCACCACAAAAAGGAATAGGTATTGAAGATCTCTATACTAACATTGATCCTTTGATGGAGTTTAAACCACCATTCATTGATGTTACTACTTCAAGAGAGGAATACATCTATCTAGACAAAGGGAATGGCTTAATGGAACGCCGTATTACAAGAATGCGTCCGGGAACATTAGGTATTTGTGCAGCTATTCAACATAAATACAATGTGGATACAGTTCCACACTTACTTTGTGGAGGATTTACAAAAGAAGAAACAGAATATCTTCTGGTAGACTGTATGTATCTTGGAATAGAAAATGTGATGGCCCTAAGAGGAGATGCAATGAAAGGACATCAATATTTTGAACCTACTCAGGGAGGGCATGCAAGTGCAATGGATCTCGTAAATCAAATCAATAACTTAGGAAGGGGGAAATATCTCCATAACGAAGATTCTGTTTGTGATGAATTAAATAAGTTCTGCATTGGCGTAGCCGGTTATCCTGAAAAACATATGGAAGCTCCCTCCATGAATTATGATCTGAAATGGCTGAAACAAAAAGTAGATGCCGGGGCAGATTACATTGTTACCCAAATGTTCTTTGACAATAAAAAATATATTGAATTCGTTCAGAAAGCAAGAGAAATGGGCATTACAGTTCCAATCATCCCGGGGATCAAACCTATTGCAACAAAAAGACATTTAAAGCTATTACCCCAGGTATTTAAAATTGATTTACCGGAAGAGCTGATCAATGAAGTTGAAAGTGCTAAAAATAATGAAGCTGTAAAACAAATCGGAATAGAGTGGGCAATTACACAATGTAAGGAGCTTCTGGGTTTTGGAGTACCTGTCCTACATTTCTATTCAATGGGAAAAAGCGATAATATTAAAAAAGTAGCTGGAGAGCTATTCTAATAAAAGTACCAAAAATGAAGAAACCCCTGTAAAATTCACAGGGGTTGATTTTTTTATTGATTTAAAAATTTAATAAGTTTGATGAGGTCTTCCTCCTTATTTATTTTGATGTTATTGGATTTAACAAATTTTTCAATATCATCTTTTCTTGTAGGAAAAACATCGATAATTTCTTTTATTTTCTTTGGTTTTTTAATGTATCCTTGTTCAGTTTTAATATAGTAAACAGGATCTAATGTATTGAAGCTAGCCGGTCTATCCAATTCATATGAATTTTTTGCCGCAACAGCGTTCTTAAACTCAGCTTTTATTTTTTTATAAAGTGAATTTTTACCACTTACCAACTCAAAAAAGTATCCTCTTAAATCATCACCAGTATCAAGTTTCACCCAGGTTTCCTTTGTTCTGGTAAAAGGACTATCTGGAACTAAAGAATAAGTTTCTTCATCCTTTTTAAATTCAATTTCATCAAAGTATGTATTATAGCGTGCTATAGCAGTTTCGACCTTATTAGATGCAATAAATTTGGCAGGTGAGAATACTTTATCATAGTAGGGAGTTCCTTGTATGTCATCATAGCTTATTCCTTTACTACTTGAATCACCATTTTGATAAAAAGTATGATTCAAGAGACGTGATCCATCATAACTTAAAGTTGTCATCTGCTGTGCAGAAATGGAGACGAACGATACTGATAAAATACTTATGATTATTTTTCTCATAGGATATGGCCTTATTTAGTTTATTCAAAAATACGACTATTATATTATCTTAAACTAATAAAAATGAAAGATTTGTCATTCAATTACAAAATCGGATGCCTTTCAAACTCTTTATTTCTATCAAATAGATACCGGTAAGTAATCAGCTTTCTTGTCACTGTTGTATCAAGATTTTCAGCAATCTTAATCATTTTTGGATTAAAATCACCAATCCATTGAAGTTCCGTAATGGTGAAATCTGTGTGTTTTCTTAAATGTTGTGTCCCCTTCCAGATCATATAACCATCAATCCCTTTCTTTTGCCATTCCGGTATTACACCGAAAACAAGCCCCACCATTTTTTTATTTTTCTTAAATCTTTTTAACCATAAAAATTTAAGCTTTTCGAAAATGCCAAATTTGCCATTCAAATATTTAAACCATTGGTTGAGGTCCGGAAGATTGATCCACATGGCAATTGGTTTTTCATTCTCATAAACGAACCAGGAAATATGATCATTGAGAATAGGTTCCATAGTTTTGAACATCCTCAAAACTTTGACTTCATCTAATTGCTTTCCTTCTCCATGAGATGCCCAGGCTTTATTGTATACCTCAGTAAAATCCCTGGCAAATTTTTTAAGGTTATTCTTTTTCATGGATTGGGAAGAAATCGCAGGATTTTTTCTGTTTCTTTCGTAGGCAATTTTGAAAACACGGGATACCTCTGCAAAAATGGGTCTTGTAAAACAAAGCTGTTCAAAATAAATCTGAAAACCATAATTTTCAAAAAGATCTTTGTAATAAGGTAAATTATAGTTCATGCCAAATAAGGGCTCAATAAAACCTTCAACCAATAATCCCCAGAATTTATCCCGTTCTCCAAAATTAATAGGACCATCCATCGCTTTCATACCTCTTTCCTGAAGCCAGTTTTTACAATAATCAAAAATAAAATCCGCAGTTGGTTGATCATTAATGCAATCAAAAAAGCCAAATCCTCCCGTGGGTTGTTTTTGCCGGTAATGGTTGTTGACAAAAACAGCTACTTTTCCAACCGTTTGATGGTCTTTTTTAAATAAGAACCTTTTGCATTCTCCATTCTTGAAGAATCTATTTTTTTCAGGATCAAAAATTTCCTCAATATGTTTATCTAAAGGACGTATATAATTTTTGTCGTGTTGATAAAGTTGTGTCGGAAATTCCAGGAATTCCCTTTTATGGTCTTTGTTTTGTACTTCTTCGACAATAATCATATAGTTTTAATCAGAGTAGGTTATAAAAGATAATAAATGAAACAATATTATCCGTATTTTTGCTGCAAATTAAATAAAAATGGTTGATTTTACTGATAACGACGATGATATTTTCACAGGAAAAGAACATACGCCTATAAGGGAAGATGCTTTTGATAAATCGCCACAGGAAAAAATTGAAAAAATTACTGAGCTTTTTGGAGAGATTATGGAAACATTAGGTCTGGATATGACCGATGATTCCCTGAAAGATTCCCCAAAGCGTGTTGCCAAAATGTATGTGAACGAGATTTTCGGAGGACTTCTTCCGGAAAATAAGCCGGGTATCTCTACATTTTCCAATAAATATAAATACCGTCAGATGTTGGTGGAAAAAGATATTACTGTATATTCTTTTTGTGAACACCACTTTTTGCCGATTATAGGAAGAGCACACGTGGCTTACATTTCAAACGGAGAAGTAATTGGTCTTTCAAAAATTAACAGAATTGTGGATTACTATGCAAAAAGACCACAGGTTCAGGAAAGACTGACAATGCAGATCGTAGAAGCTCTTAAAGAAGCTTTAGGAACAAAAAATGTAGCATGTATCATTGATGCAAAGCATCTTTGTGTAAATTGCAGAGGAATTAAAGATACTGCAAGTTCTACCATTACAGCAGAACTAAGCGGAATCTTCAGAACAAACCCAATCACAAGACAGGAATTCTTACATTACGTAGGAAGCCATGCAAAACTAGATTAATTAATGAACTACCAGATCCTTAAAAATATTGTAGACGCAGAGCTTCAGAGGTTTCAGATAATTTCTGAAGAAGACTGGAATCACAAGGCAACGCCAGAAAAATGGTCAAAAAAAGAAATAATTGGCCACCTTTGTGACAGTGCTTTTACAAATATCCGTAGATTTGTAGTTACTCAATATAAAGAGAACGAGAATATCGTATACGACCAGAACAGATGGGTAAATGCCCAAAACTATCAGAATGTTCCTGTTTCCGAATTAATTAATCTTTGGAAAGCACTGAACTACCAGATCGTTCATGTTGTAGAAAACATTCCCGATGAAGCATTGCAAAGAACTTGTGATACTACCAAAACAGAACTTCAGAGGTTTACCCTGGAGTTTATCATTAAGGATTATGTAGATCATTTGCATCATCATTTAAAAGCGATTTAATTATGATAAAATTTAAAAAAGTTTCACATAAAATTTTTATCACAACAATTATTTGTTGTGACAGACGTTTATTTTAACTAATTTTTGAATCTTAAAACTATTGAATCTTTTAATAAAAAATAAATGCAACTAAAAATATACAACTCGCTTACAGCGGAAAAAGAAATATTCAAACCAATTTTAGAAGGAAACGTAGGAATGTACGTCTGCGGACCTACAGTGTACAGCAATGTGCATTTGGGGAATGTAAGAACTTTCCTGTCCTTCGATTTTATCTACCGTACTCTAATGCATTTAGGGTATAAAGTGAGATATGTAAGAAACATTACAGATGCAGGTCACCTTACTGATGACGGAGATGTAAATAACGACAGATTCGTTAAACAAACTCGTCTTGAAAAATTGGAACCGATGGAAATTGTACAAAAGTACACCGTTGATTTCCACAAAGTGTTGGAGATGTTCAATCTGCTTCCTCCCAATATTGAACCTACAGCAACCGGTCACATTGTAGAACAGATTGAGCTTACTCAGAAATTAATAGATACAGGTTTTGCTTACGAAAGCAACGGCTCCGTATACTTCGATGTATTGGAATACAATAAAAGAGGGCTAAACTACGGTGAGCTTTCAAAACGTAATATAGAAGAGCTTTTTGCTAATACCCGTGACCTTGATGGGCAAGGGGAGAAAAAGAATCCACAGGATTTTGCCCTTTGGAAAAAAGCATCCCCAGCTCACATTATGAGATGGAACTCTCCTTGGGGAGAAGGCTTTCCGGGATGGCATCTTGAATGTACTGCAATGAGTACTAAATATTTAGGGGAGACTTTTGACATCCACGGAGGAGGAATGGATTTAAAATTTCCTCACCACGAATGTGAAATCGCCCAGGGAAAAGCTTGCAATGGAGCAGCACCAGTACATTACTGGATGCACGCGAACATGCTGACGATGAATTCTCAGCGTATGAGTAAATCTACAGGGAACTATATCCTTCCGATGCAGTTGGTAACCGGGGACAATGACTTCTTTGAAAAACCTTTCCATCCGTCAATTGTACGTTTCTGCTTCCTGCAGGCGCATTACAGAAGTGTTTTAGACATTTCCAATGATGCCATGATTGCCAGCGAAAAAGGATTTATCAGATTGATGGAAGCGATCAAAGTATTGAACTCCATTACACCTGACGATACAAAACAATCAGCATTCAGCCTTACAGAATGGAAAAACAAATGTTATGATGCATTAACAGATGATTTCAACTCTCCAATCCTGATCGCTCATTTATTTGAAGCTGTAAAATACATTTTCGCTTTAAATGATGGTAAAGAAACGATTTCAACAGCAGATCTCGAAGATTTAAAGTCAACATTGAATGCATTTATCTTTGACGTACTGGGATTACAGAATGTAGAAGAAAACAATAATGAGAAGCTTGATCAAACCTTAAAAGTTTTAATCGAATTGCGAAATCAGGCAAGAAAATCCAAGAACTTCGAACTTTCAGACCAAATCAGAGATAAACTGCTTGCTGAAGGTATAGAACTAAAGGACGGAAGAGACGGAACATCCTATGTTCTGAACTAAAAATATAAACTTCGGTTTTACAATCATTCCGTAAGGACTTTATTATAAAGGATTCTTACGGAATTTTTTATAGAAGTTAACCTTACTCAAATAAAGATTTTAGGCTGTCACTTCTCGTTTGCTGTACCGTCAATATCTGTTTCTCATTTCCCAATCTTTCCAATATTTAGAAACTAAAACTGCTCCACTCTCATAGTCTCAAGTTTTTTTCGGAGCTTCATCCCGCTATCCACTCATACTCCTCGCTCCGACGCGCATCCGCTCCAACTCTCCAACCCCCAAACCCTCTTGCTCTTCCATGCTCCAACTCCCAGCTGCGGGGTAATCGTTGCTATGGTAAGTTTACATTACTTAAAATACTTGAATAAATTAGTGTAAAAATTAAACCTAAAGAGTAAAAGCA
>NZ_PIZV01000013.1 GCF_002835665.1 Chryseobacterium sp. PMSZPI | reverse complement strand
ATTCTTTTTAATAAGTCTGATGTTAACTTTCATAATAAATTGATCTTATTTTAGTCAACTTATTTCAGGGACGTACAGTTCTTTATAACCTGAATAACTTCCTTCTTCCAGCTCCCAGCTTCCAGCCTGATTAAAATAGAAAATTCTTATCCCGAATTCAGGTTATTTAAACATTCATCAATTCGTTTTAGGAGCCAAAAACATAAAATCAGCCTGTATCATATCATATGAATGATCATTGATTTTAAAACCTCTCCTGACAAACAGTTGTCATAACTCCTCTCTATCTTTGACCTACAACAAAAAATCAAGAAATGAACAATGTAAAAGTAGAGCCTTTTAAGGTAATCGGTATTGCAGTAAGAACAACTAATGAAAATAATCAGGCAGCCACAGATATTCCTGCATTATGGGAGAAATTTATGAAAGAAAATGTGCTGGACAATATTCCCGGTAAAATAGACAATACGGTTTATTCTATTTATACAGACTATGAAAAAGACCATACAAAGCCTTATACGACCCTACTTGGATGTAAAGTTGAACATCTGGATATAATTCCGGACGGAATGATTGGACAGTCTTTCGATGGTGGAAACTATGTGAAATTTACGACCAAAGGGGATTTAAGCAAAGGGTTGATCATCAATGAATGGCTGGAAATCTGGAAAATGGATTTGGGAAGAATATTCACTGCAGACTTTGAAATCTTTGACCAGGCAAAAGTGCAAAACCCAATGGATGCGGAGATTGACATTTTGATCGCTGTGAAATAAACCGGTTTTGAAAAATACTGATATCACTCGTTGTGTATTTTGATATTACAAAAGTGTATCACAATCTGTTTAATTGAAGGTGAAATTTCCCTCTGGAGGGGTGTCAAATCTTTGATTTGACGGGGTGGTTAATTTGACGGTGTGTTCAAAAAGACATTCCTACTCAATTAAAAATATATTTCCAATACACAAGGATTCCAATAATTACGGCTGCTGCTACCATAAGAATTACCGCTCCTGCTGAAATATCTTTGATAAAGCCAATCCTCTTGTCAAAATTAGGGTGAATGAAATCACATATTTTTTCAATAGCAGTATTGAAAACTTCAGCACTTAAAACAGCCAATGACGAGATTAAAATAAGAGCCGTATCAATATAATTAAGCTTCAAATAAAAAATTAAAAATATATTGATGAGAAAAGCTACAAACTCAATTTGGAAGCTTCTTTCTGTTTTAATCATAAGAATGACTCCCCGGAAAGCATTAATAAAACTGATATGAACAGGAGGTTTCCGCATTTTTTTATTGTTTTTTTTAACAAATATAAGCTTTGTGATGCATATTGGAGCTTTTGTAAAAGAATCTTGCCAGAAGGCAAACGTAATATCAAGTCTGTAAACAGGTTGATGATATTTGTTAAAAACTCCTATAGATTATTTTTTTCTTTGTTATATGTATTTATTATATTTGTAGAAACTTATTTTTAAATCTATGAAATTTATTATTTCAAGTGGTGAACTGCAGAAGGCTTTGCAAACTGTAAGTGGCGTAATATCAAGCTCTCAATCGAGACCTATTTTAGAAAACTATCTTTTTGAACTAGACGGAAATAATGTTACCATTACAGCATCTGATGGCGAGACGACTCTTGTTACTTCTTTAGAAGTGAAGTCTGATGATACAGGGAAATTTGCTGTTCCTGCGAAAATTTTTCAAGATTTTATCAAGACATATGGTGAACAACCTTTAACATTTGCCGTAAAGGATAATGCTGAAGGTACCGGAAGCCAGCTTGAGATTTTAGATGAAAAAGACAACTTTGCAGTAGCATTAGACAATGCCGATGATTATCCTGAATTACCGGAATTTGATGCTTCACAAAGCGTAATAATGCCGGCGGGAGTACTATCTGAAGCTCTTACCAATACACTTTTTGCAACAAGTAATGACTCTCTTCGACCTGTAATGACGGGAGTATTATTCCAGTTTGGAGAAAATGAAACCAACTTTGTTTCTACAGACTCTCACAGATTGGTAGTTTATAAAAGAACAGACTTGATGAATGCCGAGCCAATGGAATTCATTATGCCTAAAAAACCTTTGAACATTTTCAAAAATATTCTGGCAAGTTCCAATGAAGACGTTAAAATCGACTTCAATGAGAATATGGCTAAATTTACATTTGATAAACATATCTGGATCTGTAGATTGATTGATGGAAAATATCCAAACTATACTGCGGTAATTCCAAAAGAAAATCCAAATGTATTGACGATCAATCGAAACCTTTTATTAGGCGCAATCAAAAGAGCATCTATCATGTCTAATAAATCTACCAACCAGGTAAGATTTAAGCTTTCAGGAAATATTCTTCACCTTCATGCAGAAGATACAGAATATGCAAACAAAGCAGATATGCAGATCCCTTGCGACTACAATGGAGAAGATATCAATATCGGATTCAGCTCTAAGTTTTTGACTGAAATGTTAACCATCTTAGGTTCTGATGATATTACAATGAAAATGTCTCAACCAAACAGACCGGGGATCATTGAACCTCTTGATGGCCTTGAAGACAACGAAAATATCTTAATGCTATCAATGCCGGTAATCGGATTGTAAGATTAAAATATAATAAATAAAATGAAAGCTGGAATTTTCCAGCTTTTTTTGTTTGTATAAAAATGAGTTATTAAGATTCTTTATGTGGTTAAGAAAATTAAGGGAATAGCTAAAGTTATTTATTAAGCCGTAGTCTAAACTAATCTTTGATGAATCTTAATTTTCCTTAATGGTTTAAATATTAAAATTGTTTAAACTTTATAAACCACAGGAGCTTTTATTTTAAAACACTTTAGTTCACTTAAGTAAGTTTGTTTAAAATGATTTTGTAGAAAAGTTCACATAAGATGAAAATCAAAGATTTTCACAAGGCTTAAGTGTCCTTATTATGCATAAGGCCTGGCTCTAAAAAAACTTAAGTGGTGAAACCTTTTGTGGTTAAAAATAATCAATATAAAAGTTTAAACAGCTTCATTGTTTAAAATTGTATCGAAGTATAGCCAGTTTATATTTTTGAAATTTTCTTTTCAAAAGAATCAATGAAATGGATTCTATCTTTGCCTTCTCAAAATATAAGGTAATATAGGTTGGTGAAAATCACAGCACTTAAAAACACTCACTAAACCAGTTTATTAATTTGTATCATTCACTTAAAGTGTTTATAATTAAAATGTAAGTTTTTTACTAAATTAAATGTTACTATCTAAGTATCTATTTGATTTATAAAAAGTAGAATTAATGAAAATTTATTCTCTTAAAGTTGGTGCTAAATTTCTGTATTTCTCAAAAAAACACGACATTTGTAGCGCAAAAAACCGCACAGGAAAATTGTGTGGAAATTCAAATAAAATTTTCAAAATAGATTCAATGAAAATATCAAACAACTGGCTGAAAGACTTTGTGAAAACGGAATTGAAAACTGAAAGAATCGGTGAATTCCTTACAGACATAGGTCTTGAGGTTGAAGGGATAGAAAAGTTTGAAAGTGTAAAAGGCAGTTTGGAAGGGATTGTTGTAGGTAAAGTTTTAACCTGCGAGAAACATCCCAATGCTGATAAACTAAAGAAGACAACAGTAGATGTAGGAAACGGAAAAGTATTGAACATCGTTTGTGGTGCTCCTAATGTGGAGGCTGGTCAAACGGTTCCCGTTGCCGTTGTCGGAACTAAAATCTATGATAAAACCGGAAACTTTTTTGAAATTAAAGAAGCAAAAATCAGAGGTGAAGTTTCTCAGGGAATGATTTGTGCAGAAGATGAGCTTGGCCTTAGCGAAGATCACGGAGGAATCATGGTGTTGGATGAAACCAAATATGAAGTAGGAAAAAACTTTGCCGATTATTTTGAATTGACCAACGACGAAGTTTTTGAAATTGGTTTAACTCCAAACAGAACCGATGCGATGTCTCATTATGGTGTGGCAAGAGATCTTCACGCTTACCTTTCTACAAACCAGTTGAAATCACAATTCAATAAAGTGGCTTCAGAGGTTTTAAATAATGAAGGCTCACACGAGTTTACGCTTGAAATTGAAGATGCAGAATTGTGTCCGAGATATATCGGAGCAGTGATTGAAGATGTGAAAATAGCAGAATCTCCATCTTGGTTAAAAGACAGATTGAAAGCGATCGGATTAAGTCCAATCAATAATGTTGTAGATATTACCAACTATATTCTTCACGGATATGGACAGCCTCTTCACGCATTTGATGCCGATAAAATTGCCGATAAAAAAGTGAAAGTTGGAGTGGTAAAACCAGGAACAAAATTCACCACTTTAGACGGAGTAGAAAGAACATTGAATGGTTCTGAAATCATGATCAAAGATGGTAAAGATACACCAATGTGTATCGCAGGAGTTTTTGGTGGAGAGACTTCAGGAGTATCTGAAACTACAAAAACAATATTCCTTGAAAGTGCTTACTTCAATCCTGTAGCAGTAAGAAAAGGGGCTAAACTACACAGCTTGAATACGGATGCTTCTTTCAGATTTGAAAGAGGAGTAGACCCTAATATTACAAGAACGGCAATTACTCATGCTATTAAAATGATTCAGGAAATTGCTGAAGGAAAATTAGTAGGAGACTTGCTGGAAGAGTATCCTAAGAAAATTGAAGATAGCTACGTGATTTTGAGATTCTCAAAAATCGAACAAATTTTAGGAACAAAAATCCATAGAGAAAAAGTAAAAGAGATCTTAAAAGCATTAGAAATTCAGGTTTTGAACGAAATTCCTAACGGTTTCGAAATCTCTGTACCGGCTTACAGAGCTGATGTAACAAGAGAAATTGACGTTATTGAAGAGATTTTAAGAATCTACGGATATAATAAAATTGATGCTCCTCAAAAGATTTCATTTACTCCTGTTAAGTTAAGTGCTAACGATCAGGACGAATTAGAAAACAGTTGGGCAAGAACTTTACAAGGCCTTGGTTTCAATGAAGTAATGAATAACTCATTAACTTCTGTAAAAGACGAAACTGATGCGGTAAAACTATTGAATCCTTTAAGTAATGATCTGGCATTCATGAGAAAATCCTTATTAGAAGGGCTTCTTCAGAATACAGTTTATAATATCAATAGAAAAAATCAGGATATCAAGTTCTTCGAATTAGGTAAGATTTATCACAAAAGAGATAAATACGAAGAAAGAAAGCAATTGGCAATTCTTGTTTCAGGAAGAGATGTTGCTGAAAACTGGTTACAACCTAAATCTGCCGTAAGCTTTTATAACCTTAAAGCTTATGTAAAAGTCTTATTGGAAAGATTAGCGGTGGATTATAAAGAAGTAGCATTATCCGATGAAAGATTCTCTGACGCTTTAACGTATGAAGCAGAAGGAAAAGTTTTGGTAAGAATCGGTAAAGTAGCTCCTGCATTGTTGAAAGAATTTGATATCGATCAGGAATGTTTCTATGCTGAAATCGAACTTGAATTGGCACAGGAATTACGTTCTAAAAACGAATTGAAGTTTAAAGATATTCCGAAATTTAATAAAATCAGAAGAGATCTTGCGTTACTGATTGATAAAAATGTAAACTATCAGGATCTATACCAGACTGCTAAGAAAAATAAATCTCCATTCATTAAGAGCATCAACCTATTCGACGTATATGAAGGTAAAAACCTTCCGGAAGGTAAAAAATCTTATGCTATGAGCTTTGAGCTATTGAATGAGGTGAAGACATTGGAGGAAAAAGAAATTACAGAAGTAATGGATTCTTTAATCAAGTCTTTCCAGAAGGAATTCAACGCAGAATTGAGATCTTAATATTAAGCATATATCACAATATAGAAACGGACTTTAAAAGTCCGTTTTTTTTATATATGTTTATTTAATTAATTTTGATAAAACTGTTTTTAAGAGTTTGGAGTCCTCCGAAATGACAGTTTGTATGCGTCCACATTGTTTAGTGTAGCTAACCTACTTTTGTCATTCAGGAATCTAGACTAAACTACATTAGAGTCAACCTTCAAATAAATAATTCAAAAAATCTGAATTAGGATTCCATATCTGAAATAAAATGTTTGGATTCCTGCGGAATGACAATGTTTGTTAGTATTATTTAAATTAATTTTACCAACTCTATTTTGTCGCTATGTATGAGTTTGAGCTAAACTATTATAGCAGCCATATTAAAAATATTTTGAGATTCTTAATTCATCTGAAATGACAGTGTTTGCATGCATCCACATTATTTAGTGTAGCCAGCCCACTTTTGTCATTCAGGAATCTAGACTTAGCTATTAGAGAGATATGTACAAGTCTTATTTCCTTACAGCTACGATAAAAGCCTAATCAATAATTTTACATCTAGGTATTTATCAATTTTTAATTCATTCTTTTTAAGAAAATAGTAGCCATTATAAGTTCAATTTGTATTTAAAATAAAATCGTAAAATATTCCAAATACTAAGTGTTAAAGAATAATAAAATTCGTCATGATCCGTTTAAATAATATAAATTCCGTAAATTTGGTTAATTCAAAAAGAAAAAAATGAAAAATCTTTTTTTAAGTATCTGTGCAGCAGCGGTATTAGCTTCATGTGGAACAATGACGAGTCCATCAGCTTCTAAAGTAGGAAAAGCTCAGCCGGCTCTTGTCAATACAAAATGGACATTAGCTGAGAATGTAAAAGGCAAAATCCCAACATTAAATATTGAAGGAGAGAAAGTTACAGGAAACGCAGGTTGTAATAACTATTTCGGTACGGCAAAGATAGATCCTTCAACAGGAAATTTTTCAGCTGGTCCGTTAGGTTCTACGAAGATGATGTGTAACAACATTGGAGTTGAGCAGAATTTTATGGATATGATGGGGAAAGCTAACAAATATGTAGTATCCGGAAACACTTTAGAATTATATAAAGACAATCTTTTATTATTGAAATTCAATAAAGCAGAATAAAAAACAAAAGGAACTCAATTTGAGTTCCTTTTTTATGTTTAGAGTGTTATTGATTAATCTTCCTCTTCTTCGTCGTATTTAGCCAACTCTTCATCGCACCATTTGAATGCTGCTTCTACCACTTTCGTAGCTTCATCTGCCATCGTTTCTTCATCATCACCTTCAAGATCATCTAACCACTCAACTTCTTCTTCTTCAACGTTTAGGATAAATCTTGGATATTCTGTGTGGACTACGAATAGATCTTCTGGAAACTCCGAATTATCTGCTAATAAAAACTTTGGTAATTTCATTTTTTTAATGTTTTAACTTTATCAAAGATAAATAAAATTATTGACTTAAAATGAGTTCAAAAACATTTTTGAAACTTTTTCAGCTTTTTTACTTTCTGAATAATCGTAGAAGCCTTCCCCTGATTTTACACCCAGTTTTCCTGCCATTACCATGTTTACAAGCAATGGGTTGGGAGCGTATTTAGGATTTTTGAAACCATCGTACATAACATTCAGAATAGCAAGGCATACATCAAGACCTATAAAGTCAGCCAATTGGAGTGGTCCCATTGGATGTGCCATACCTAATTTCATTACAGTATCAATCTCTTCTACACCAGCCACACCGTTATAAAGTGTTTCGATAGATTCATTGATCATAGGCATTAAAATTCTGTTTGCCACAAAACCTGGATAATCATTTACTTCTACCGGAACTTTACCCAAAGTTCTACTCATCTCGTACACAGCATCGAAAGTTTCTTTAGAAGTAGAATAACCTTTAATGATTTCTACCAATTTCATGATGGGAACCGGGTTCATAAAGTGCATTCCGATAACCTTATCAGCTCTCTTAGTGGCTGCAGCAATTTTAGTAATAGAGATTGAAGAAGTATTGGTAGCCAGGATACAACCGGCAGGAGCCAGTTCATCCATTTGACCGAAGATTTTTAATTTCAGATCCTGGTTTTCTGTAGCGGCTTCAACGATAAGATCAGCTGTTCCCACAGCATCATTTAATGTTGTAAAAGTAGTGATGTTTCCTAAGGTTTCTGCCTTTTGTTCTTCTGTAAGGTTTCCCTTTGCAATGATTCTATCAAGATTAGTAGTGATGGTCTTTAAACCTCTGTCCAGAGCTTCCTGAGATACATCTACAAGATTCACTTTAAATCCGCTTTGCGCGAAAGTATGTGCAATACCATTTCCCATGGTTCCTGCTCCGATAACTACAATGTTTTTGATCATTTTTCTTTTATTTTTTATAGATAGTTAAATTTTTTGCATTCATGAGATCTTGTTGGTGAACAACGGCGGTCGAATCAAAAAAAACAGTTCCATTGCTTTCTTGTTTTCTGCTACCGTTTTGATTGGAAACAGCTGCCGTAAGCCCACGTATAAGTCTGCTTTTTTGATTTTTTGTTAAAAAGTCGGTGCCTACATATAAACTGAATTCACCTTCTCTTCCTAAGCCGCTTTGTATCAGTATTTCCAGGCTTTTTATTTGATTTTTTTTCTTAAAATCCTTAAGGTAGCTGATGACTGGTTTGTCTGAAGGAGGACCACAACATACACTGCCATAGCTGATCTCTAAATAGTTTTGATTCTTTTGTGAAAAAAAGAAGGTAAAACAAAATAAAGCTACGGTTAATATTATTTTTTTCATGCTGATAAATTAGGTTAAGCAAGAGTTCAATTCTCTGCTTTAAAATTAAGCTTAATATTTTACTTATTAAAATCGTCCCAGACAACCTTAGAAATATCGGAAACAATTCTCGTGTTTACTTTTTCCGTTTCAGTAGAATTGCTTACAAACACAGCGATTGCATAATGTTTTCCATTCGGAAGACTAATGATTCCCATGTCATTTTCTGCTACCGTAAGAATGTTGTCAGGTTTGCCGGAAGAGCCGGTTTTGT
Organism: Chryseobacterium sp. PMSZPI; assembly: GCF_002835665.1. Classification (GTDB taxonomy): domain Bacteria; phylum Bacteroidota; class Bacteroidia; order Flavobacteriales; family Weeksellaceae; genus Chryseobacterium. Next base: position 530 of record NZ_PIZV01000013.1, on the reverse strand, counting down.
GAGCGATCGGAGTCCCTTTAGGCAATTGTTCGACAATTTTATTGGTTCCCGTTGTGGTTCCCAGCATAATTTGCATTAATAAATCAGTCGATTTTTGTGAGATCAACTTACCATCATAAAATTTTTTCAATAAGTCTACAATTGAGTTGGTAGAACTGGAATTACCATATTGTGTTTTCCAGTCTCTATGCATATCATCTTCATTATACTTGATGTGAACATTTTTTACCCCTTTCGAATCCATAAATTGCTGAACAGTTTGAGGACCACCTATTAATTTTAACAAAAAGTCACAAGTGTTATTATCACTTTGTGCGACGGTATAACTGATAATTTCAGCTAAAGGAAGTTCAATATTTCCATTGGGATACTTTTCGCGTAATGGTGACCAGGTGTTTTCTAATAAATCCGATTTTTTAATTAAGAATTTCTGGTCTATTGAATATTTTCCCTTATCTACCAAATCAAGTACTGTAGAAGCCAGATGAAATTTGAAAACACTTAGCATAGGAAGAGGTTTATCCCCATTT
>NZ_PIZV01000012.1 GCF_002835665.1 Chryseobacterium sp. PMSZPI | reverse complement strand
GGCCCACCAAACTATTTCTCATCCTTCTACGGTGGCGGAACAATCTGAACTTTTACAGGTAAAACCAGGTGAAAAAGTATTGGAAATCGGAACCGGATGTGGATATCAGACAGCCGTTTTATTGGCCATGAAAGCCCATGTATACACCGTTGAAAGGCAAAAAGATCTATTTGATTTTTCTAAAAAGAAATTAAGAGAGCTTCATTTATTTCCAAAATTTCAAAGTTTCGGAGATGGATTTGCTGGACTTCCTACCTTTGCTCCTTTCGATAAAATTATCGTTACCTGTGGTGCTTCAACCTTACCAACAGAATTGTTAAAACAACTGAATATTGGAGGGAAAATGGTCATTCCGTTAGGGCCAACAGATGAACAAGTATTATTCAGATTTACCAAAATAGGTCCTACGGAATTTGAAAAAGAAGAATTCGGGGCCTACAAATTTGTTCCCATGTTGGGAAGTACCAATCAATAAGAATTAATTTTACGAGCATATTGTATCATAAAAGTGACAAAAGTTTTTTGGCAATAAAAGAATTGAAGCCTAAAATAGAATGGCTAAACTCGCTGCAGAAAACAATGTTACTTTCCTGAAAAGGTGAAAAGAGATTACATTGTGCAAACTCTAAAGTTTATTGTCATCATTCATAATAACTTGGAATTATTTTTGTTCTCATTATATCAACCTAAAACCTAAATATCATGGCACCAGAAAAAAATATAAATGAACAAAATAAAAAGTTGGAGCAAATGGATTATAATCCTAACGAAGATATCTTCAAAAGAGAAAAACATATTTCGTTGGATGGAGACGGAAATCCTATTTTAGATGAAGACTTTGATGATGATAATATTGATAAAGGCTTAGATATCCCGGGATCAGAAGAGGATGATGAAATGGAGGAAATCGGAGAAGAAGATGAAGAAAATAATTATTGGAGCCTCAGTGATAATAACGATGATCATGAAGAAGAAAATGATGATGTTTTAACCTGAATTTTAATATAATAGATTATACAAGCCTTATTGATTTTCAGTAAGGTTTTCATTTTAAATAAAGGCCACTTTTGGTAAAGGCAATTCCCCTCCTTTGGAGGGGTGGATTCAAAAATTAAAAAATTTTTGAAGACGGGGTGGTTCCATAGTGCAATACAATAAAATCCTCTAGTTCTTTCATCACTACATTCAGATTATTCTTTACATCAAAATCACTGGTTCTGAAAACCAACAGTCCCAAAGATTCAAGATATTCTTCTCTTATCCCATCATAAACTTGCTTTTCATTATGGCTTGAACCATCAATTTCAATAATTAACCCTAAAGTTTTCACATAAAAGTCAACAATATAATTTCCAATAATTTTTTGTCTGTCAAAATCAATTTTGTGAAAAGTCTTTGCACGGACTTTTTTCCAGAAGATTACTTCAGCCAGAATATGGGCTTTGCGCTTTTCTTTTAATAAGATTTTTAAACTGGGATTGTAGGGTAAGTTTTCTACAAAATTCCTTTGAATAGGAATGCTATTGATTATCGTTAATATTTCTTTCATGATTGTGTATTTAACCACCCCGTCTTTCAAAATTCGCAGAATTTTGAAAGACACCCCTCCGGAGTAGGGAGAATTGAGGTGTATCTATTCAAATATAGTAGTAAAATTGAATTTTCTACAGGTATACTAAATGAATTAAATCCTCAATTTTTTACTTACAACTTTTCATTTTTCTCTTTTCACAGCTACTTGCCTATATTTCATAATTTGAATATCTTTAAAACTTCAAAGATTGTTTAAACATAGAACTTTAAATAGCAATATGACATTTCAAGAACAGATACAGCAGGGGATACCTCATCAACTGCCACAACCTAAATCATATGATACCAATATCAACCATGCTCCGAAACGTAAAGAAATTTTAGGAGAAGAAGAGAAAAAACTAGCATTAAAGAATGCGCTACGTTATTTTGACCCTGAGTTTCATGCAGTATTAATTCCTGAATTTAAACAGGAACTGGATGATTACGGAAGAATTTATATGTACCGTTTTCGTCCGGATTATGAAATGAAAGCGAGACCAATCACAGATTATCCCGGAAAATCCGAGCAGGCCAAAGCTATTATGCTGATGATTCAGAATAACCTGGATTATGCAGTAGCACAGCATCCTCATGAGTTGATTACTTATGGTGGGAATGGAGCTGTCTTCTCTAACTGGGCTCAATATCTTTTAACAATGAAGTATTTATCGGAAATGTCTGATGAGCAGACATTGGTGATGTATTCGGGCCATCCAATGGGGCTATTCCCGTCACATAAAGATGCTCCAAGGGTCGTGGTGACTAATGGAATGATGATCCCGAATTATTCAAAACCGGACGATTGGGAAAAGTTTAATGCATTGGGAGTGACTCAATATGGCCAAATGACGGCAGGAAGTTATATGTACATCGGTCCACAAGGAATTGTTCACGGAACAACGATTACGGTTTTAAATGCTTTCAGGAAAATAAATAAAGAGCCAAAAGGAGGTCTTTTCGTAACCTCAGGATTGGGAGGAATGAGTGGGGCTCAGCCAAAAGCAGGTAATATTGCAGGTTGTGTTACTGTATGTGCAGAGGTGAATCCAAAAATTACAAAAATCCGCCATGACCAGAAGTGGGTGAATGAAATCCACGAAAATCTAGATGAATTGGTGAAGAGGGTAAGAGAAGCCCAACAGAATAAAGAAACGGTTTCTTTAGCTTATCTTGGAAATATCGTAGAAGTGTGGGAGAAATTTGATCAGGAAGATTTAAGAATTGATATCGGGTCAGATCAAACATCTCTTCACAATCCTTGGGCCGGAGGATATTATCCGGTAGGACAGAGTTTTGAGGAATCTAATGCAATGATGGCTGAAGATCCTGAATTATTTAAAGAAAAAGTTCAGGAGACGTTGAGAAGACATGCGGCAGCTATCAACAAACATACAAAAAAAGGGACTTATTTCTTTGATTATGGAAATGCCTTTTTACTGGAAGCTTCCAGGGCAGGGGCAGATGTAATGGCAGATAATCCTACATTAGGCAGAGAATTCAAATATCCGAGTTATGTTCAGGATATTATGGGACCAATGTGCTTCGATTATGGTTTTGGGCCGTTCCGTTGGGTATGTACAAGCGGAAACCCTGAAGACTTACAAAAAACGGATGACATAGCTTGTGCAATACTGGAAGGGATGATTAAAAACTCCCCTGAAGAAATTCAGCAACAGATGAAAGATAATATCCAGTGGATTAAAGGAGCTCAGGAAAATAAACTTGTTGTAGGTTCACAAGCAAGAATTCTTTATGCAGATGCAGAAGGAAGAATGAAAATCGCTGAAGCTTTCAATAAAGCGATTAAAAATGGAGAAATCGGACCGGTAGTATTGGGTAGAGATCACCATGATGTATCAGGAACAGATTCTCCTTACAGAGAAACTTCCAATATTTATGATGGTTCAAGATTTACGGCGGATATGGCGATTCACAATGTGATTGGCGATAGTTTCCGTGGCGCTACATGGGTTTCTATTCATAATGGAGGCGGAGTAGGCTGGGGAGAAGTTATCAACGGAGGTTTCGGAATGTTGTTGGATGGAAGTGATGATGCAGACAGAAGATTAAAATCTATGCTTTTCTGGGATGTCAATAATGGGATTTCAAGAAGAAGCTGGGCCAGAAATGAAGGGGCTATTTTTGCCATTAAAAGAGCGATGGAAGTGGAGCCTAATCTGAAAGTGACTCTTCCGAACCTTGTAGATGAAAACTTACTGTAATTGATAAATGATTTAGCGTTGGCAGATATTAATAAAAAGCTGTTTTCACATCTCAACGTAGATGACGGTGATCCTGTTTGGGAAAAATTTGCTGAGGTTAGATTTTCAAAGAAAAATATATTTTCGGATCATAAAGCCTATCTTGTTGAGGATGGGCTGGTCCGAAAATATTATATCAATGGTACCTCAGATGTTGAGGTAGAAATATGTGCGGATTTTTACTTCCCCGGAGATATTTTTACCGTAGGAGAAAAAGGATCGGAAGGTATTTATGAGGCTATAGAAAAAGGATTGGCCTGGGAAATTGATATGGAAGAGGTTAAAGAAATGTTTGCCATTAATCCCGAATGTCGTTTCGTGCAAAACTATTATTTAAGCAGAAAATTGAGTGCTGCAATGAAAAGGGAAATGCTTTTACTTAAAAATACTCCACAGGATCTCTATGAATACCTGTTAAAGAGTAAACCGCATTATATTCAAAATATTCCGTTAAAATACTTAGCTTCCTATATTGGGATTACTCCTATCTCCTTAAGCAGAATTAGAAAAAGAATGATGTAAGTTGAAAGAGGGAAGCTGGAAGTTACGCTCAGTCTTCAGATTTCTTTAGGTTTAATAATTAAATTGACTAATCATTTCAAATAAAAGAGAGGTATAGTTATTCTATCATCTCAATCACTCCCATCTTCCATCCTCAAAACGCCTTCATTAATTATCTTTTGTTTATTGACTGGCCTTCCGTAAGTTTTTTCCTTTGTGAAAAAAGAAATTATGGAAATACAAAAATTAAACTGGGCCGGGATAAAATTAACTTCTCAAGGCAAAACAATCTTAATAGACGCTGTAGAAGATTTTTCTTATTACAAACCTGTTTTGGGGGATGCTGTAGAAGATCTTATTCAATTTTCGGATTGGGTAGAAGCAGATTACATGCTGTTTACTCATTTGCACTTAGATCATTTCGATAAAAGTGTTATTAAAAAGTGTTTGAAGAAAGATGGAAAATTGATTGTTTATTCAGAATTGGAGGCATTTGTCAGAAAGTATGTGGAAGATGTTGAAATGGTAGTTCTGAATTTGGATGAAGCCTTCATTGAAAATGGGATCATTTTTAAACCCGTATTTGCCATGGATGGAGTAGGAGAAATACAGTCTTCATGGATTGTTGAAGACCAGGATACAAAGATTTTTCACGGCGGGGACACCATCTGGCATAACCAGTTTTGGAAGCTGGGAAAAGAAAATGAAAACATCGATTATGCATTTTTACCGGTAAATGGTGTTGTCGTTAATTTTGAAGTTATAGGTTTGGAATATAGCCCGGTTCCGGCTTCCTTGAATTTGAAAGAAGCTTTTGCAGCGGCTCATTTATTACATGCTAAAAAATTGGTTCCTATACATTATGGGTTGTTTGCGCATGAGAAATTTTATATTCCTCGGGAGTTTGATGAGAAGGATTTGGAGAGAGTGTCAGAAGAAGTGGGACAGGAATATGTTATTTTGAAGGATGGAGAGGTGTTGGTTTGATTATATTTTTAGTGTAGAGACTTTGTCTCTCGCTGATTTCGCAGATGACGCTGATTTTTAATGAAATTCATATACCTTATTGCATTATTTAATTATTCCTTCCAACCTTTCCAAAACTCACTGCATCTTTATAGTAAAAGATACTATGAAAATTACCATACCCAAACCCTGTCATGAAAACTGGGATGCCATGACACCCGATGAAAAAGGAAAATTTTGTTCTGTATGCTCTAAAACTGTTCATGACTTTACAGATTGTACGGATGAAGAGCCTATCAATACATATAAATCCGATGAGGATATGTGTGGAAGATTCAGAGAGGATCAGTTGGATAGAAACCTGGGGCTTTCATTGATCAGTAAACTGACATTGGGGTTATTGGCTATTGGAGGTTCCTTAACAACTGCTAATGCTCAGGAAGTTCAACCTGAAAGGGTAAAACAGCCAGTTGCGGTAAGAGGAATCAATATGACCTCTTCAGTGGTTAATGATACCATCCGAAAAAATAAAGTGGAGATCAGGATTGGTGCTCCTGTTTCAAGACAACAGAATAAACCCTTACTTATTATGGATGATAAAAAGATTTCTGAAGCAGAGCTGACAACAGTAAAGCCGGAAAATGTTGAAAGTGCCCGATTCCTTTCGATAGAAGAATCCATAAAACAATATGGAAAAGAAGGACAACATGGAGTAGTTGTGTTTACGACAAAAAAGAAAGGAAAGATTAAAAAATAGGAGTTCCGGCGATCGAAGATCGCCGGAACTCTTTAAATATTGTAATCATAAAAGCTTACATCTTCACCGCCTTAATAGCCGCTTCATAATTGGGCTCCTGTGATATATCAGGTACCTGTTCTTCATAAATAATGTTTCCGGAAGGATCAATGACAATAACCGCTCTGCTGAGAAGTCCCTTCATGGAAGAATCTATCATTTCTACTCCGTAATTCCATCCGAAATCAGAACGAAAATCTGAAAGCATAACTACATTGTTGATTCCTTCAGCACCGCAGAATCTTTTCTGGGCAAAAGGCAGGTCTTTAGAAATACAAAGAACTACCGTATTGGGAAGGTTAGCTGCCTCTTCATTAAAATGATGAACAGATGCAGAGCATACACCAGTGTCAACACTTGGAAAAATATTAAGAATAACATATCTCCCTTTGTAAGAATCCAGGGACTGATCATTCATATTCACATCTGTAAGAACAAACTTGGGGGCCGGTTTATTTACTACTGGTAATTGAGAATAGGTATGTACAGGTTCCCCTCTCATTAAAATAGTATTAGGGGTTTTGTTTTTTTGAGCAAGGCCCAATGCCGATAAAAAGAATAATGTACTGAAAACTATTTTTGAAAACATTGAAAATTTATTTTTAAACAAAATTATTCTTTTTTTTAGTTAACTGGCTTAATTTTATTCAAAGAGCTTTTAAAATAGAGGAAATCTATTAAATCATCACTTCTAAAATCAATTTTTACGGCTACCTTTATTCTTCAAAATCTTACATTTAAATCATAAAAATATGGATTCAGTAAACAGTCGATCATTTCAAAATATTTTTAAAACTGAAAATGAAATTCCCGAAGAATATAAAGTTCCTGAGATTCATCAGAAGGTATATCTTCTCAATGGAGAATTGGTAGAATGGAAAGGAGAAACTCAGAATATCTACTCTCCGGTTTGTATTCCTACAGAAAACGGATTGGAACGTAAACTATTAGGAAGCATCCCGAATATCGGACCCAAAGAAGCCATGGAAGTTCTTGAAGCTTGTGTAAAGGCTTATGACAATGGCCTTGGAGAGTGGCCAACAATGTCGGTGGAAGGAAGAATAAAGTGTATGCAAAAGTTTGTATATCTGATGATTCAGCAAAGAGATCTGATCATTAAATTACTGATGTGGGAAATCGGAAAGACATTAGCGGATTCAACTAAAGAATTTGACCGTACTGTGGATTATATCAACCAGACTATTGATGCATTAAAGGACCTGGATAGAGAATCTTCCCGTTTTCAACAAGCGGAAGGAACAATTGCTCAGATCAGAAGAGCCCCACTGGGAGTGGTTTTGAGTATGGGCCCTTTCAATTATCCTTTGAATGAGATCTTTACAACACTGATTCCCGCATTAATCATGGGAAATACAATTTTATTTAAGCTTCCCAAACATGGAGTGCTTGCTCATTATCCTTTATTAAATGCTTTTAAAGAAGCTTTCCCGAAAGGAACTGTTAATACACTTTACGGAAAAGGTTCAGAAATTATCACGCCGATTATGGAGAGTGGGAAAGTGAATGTCCTGGCTTTTATCGGTTCCAGTAAGGTAGCTAATGGTTTGAAAAAATTACATCCAAAGGTTAACCGTTTAAGAGCTATTTTAAGTCTTGATGCTAAAAATGCAGCTATTGTTACCAAACATGCGAATCTGGATGTCGCAGTAAGTGAATGTATTTTAGGAGCACTTTCCTTTAACGGGCAACGTTGTACAGCATTAAAGCTGATCTTTGTGCAGAAAGAAGTTGCTTTGGCATTTACAGAGAAGCTAAGTGATGTCGTTTCTGCTTTAAAAGCAGGGCTGCCATGGGAAAAAGATGTGAAGGTGACTCCACTTCCGGAAGTAAATAAGCCTCCTTATCTGAAAGAATGTATTGAAGATGCATTGATAAAAGGTGCAGCGGTTCTAAACAAAGAAGGAGGATACACAGAAGAATCTTTCGTATTCCCTGCTGTGGTTTTCCCTGTAAACAGTGAGATGAAGTTATATCACGAAGAACAGTTTGGTCCGGTGATTCCGGTTGTCCCTTTTGAAGATATTGAAGAGCCTATAGAATACCAGGTGAACGCTTCCCACGGAATGCAGGTAAGTATTTTCAGTGAAGATCCGCGGGAAGTAGCAAAACTAATTGATCCCTTTGTAAATCTTGTAAGTCGTGTCAATATCAATTGTCAGGCACAAAGAGGTCCGGATGTATTCCCTTTTACGGGAAGAAAAGACAGCGCAGAAGGAACGCTCTCTGTTTTTGATGCCCTTCGCTCATTTTCAATCAGATCATTGGTGGCTGCAAAACTTACAGACTCCAATAAGGAATTATTAAATACAATTGTTCGCGAACATGATTCCAATTTCTTAAGTACAGATTATATTTTCTAGTACTGATCTTAATTAACATTTAACATAAAATAAAAAACCTTAATAAACTTCTTAGTTTTTTAAGGTTTTTTTAACTTAATGCCTGGAATTTTAGTTTTTTGTGTTTTTAATCAGGTAATGTTTGTAAAATGTTACTCAGGTTTAGTGTTAATCATGTCTCTACTGGAAAAAGAATTTTTAGAAAAAATTGAAAAGCACAAAGGTGTTATTTTCAAGATCTCTAAAATGTATATGGATAATAAGGACGATCAAAATGATCTTTATCAGGAGATCATTTACCAGGCCTGGAAATCATATGGTGATTTTCAAAGGAGAAGCGATTTCTCAACATGGCTGTATAGAACTGCTCTCAACACAGCGATTGTATTCTTGCGAAGCGAAAAAAAACGTAGTTTTATACAGAATCAAAATATTGATGGATTAAGTGCCCGGCAAGAGCCTTATAATGATACAGATGATAAAAATATGAAGCTGATGTATGAGGCGATTCATCAACTGAACTCTATCGATAGAGCTTTAATCTTTTTCTTTTTGGAAGACTTTCCGGGAAAAGAAATTGCCCGTCAATTAGGCATTACGGAAGTAAATGCAAGGGTGAAACTGAAGAGGGCAAAAGAAAAACTGAAAGAGATCATTGCCAAACAACGAACAGGTTCACTTAAAAGATAAGACTATGGAGTTAGACAACTTTAAAGAACTTTGGAATAAAGATAATGGACAAGAATCACCTGAAATTTCTTTGGAAAAGCAGCGTGAAATACATTCCCCGTTACAAATGCTGAAAATCAATATGAAAACAGAATTTTGGCTGACGGTAGTAACATTGCCTATGTTGCTTACAAGTTTTCCGTTTGCTTCTTCAGATTCTAATATTAAGACAATTTCAACATTTGTTACTATTCTGACGATTACCTTTATTATTTACTTTTATTCCCGTTTTCTTAAACTATATAAGTTGCTTCAAAAGAACAGTATCAATACCAATTACGATTTGTTTAATCTTAAAACACAACTTTTAATTTCAAAAGAAATTTATATTTCTTACTATATTTCGTATATCCCGCTTGCCTTTCTTCTATCCCTGATTAAAATTAACTTCCATTTTGATATGGAGTATAACCTGGCTATTTTCGGGATTAGTTTTCTGATTACTCTTTTATTGGTTTGGTTTGTGATAAAATATTGGGTCTATTATATGTATGGACGATATATTGAAGATATTGCATACCTGGTGGATGATCTCAATGGAGTAGAAGTAAAACCTAAAGTAATAAAGAAAAGGACCTGGTTTGAACGATCTCAGAAATTCTTTATGAATAAACTGGGAATTAAAGGAAATATTCTGAATACTGTAATATGGTTCGTTTCTGTGTATATATCCATTATTTTATTTTTAACATTGGTATTGTTGATTCTGATCATTATCGGTGTCAAACTGAACCTTATTGATTTAGTTACTCTTCAAAGAGCTTTAGACAGATTGAATTAAAGTATCCTGAAGTTTTATCTTTTTTTGTAAAAAGAAATGTAACATTTTGAACTTTCTTCTACTAACTGTAAAAATTACTATTTCGAAATACAAAATACTATTCTAGAATAGCTATTGCGTAGACCTTAAAAAAACATGTATGAGGACCCGGCAGATTCTGCCGGTTTTTTTGTTTTAATGGGATGACGGAAAAGCGTTTCGGCGGGCTGAAAGCCCGCCGAAACCTATGCTACTTATTTTCTTTTTCTTTTGCAATCTCATTTTTTATCCAGTCCAGTTGCGGATCTTTTTGGTCGATAATATCCTGCATACTTTCATTGATAACAACATCGGGAGCTACTCCTTTTTTGGTGTCTGAAAAATCAATATTCGGTTGTACAAGAAGTAAACCTATAGGAAACCTGATCTGGCTGTTGGGAAGTTTTTGGTAAGAATAAAAACCTGCAACAGTTCCATCATTGGCTCCTCCGGTTTCTTCTCCGACAAGAGTAGCTCTTTTATCATTTTTAAGCTTGGCTGTAATGATTGAAGATGCAGAAAAACTTCCACCGTTGATCAGTACAAATACCTTTCCATTAAATGCTTCTTTATGGGGCTTTGTCGGCTTGTCAGCTTTCATTTTATAATAAACTTTTCCATCTTTTTTATAAGTACTGAAAGCCTGAGCAAAAAAATAACTCGGATAAGCAATACTCTTAAAAGCATATTCCAGCGGAGTACTTTTCCTAAAATAATTGGTTCTTAAAGGAGTACCTCTGGAGGTAACCTGTGAGGGTTTAATCAATGTAAAAGGCTTATCTGCCAGATAAGAATACAGATTATTAATTTCTTGCAATGAACCTCCATAGTTATTACGGACATCTATGATAAGGTAGGGTGATTTTGCATCTTTGATTTTAGAGAATGCTTTTTTATAAAATTCATCAGAATATTCTCTGGAAAAGCTTTTGACTTTTATATAAGCAATAGTGCTGTCCTTATCTAAGAATTTAAATGTTCTGTTATAAGAATTGCTGGAAGCTACATAATCATTAACTTTTTTATCAAGAGTACGTTTCTTCATCTCCTTATCTTTTTCAAGATCGGTGTCTGATTTAGACTCTCTGCTCAATTTGTATGTATGTTTTTCACCTTTATATACCGTTTCAATCATTGCAGTATTTGGAAGACCATTCTCAGCAGTATAAAAATTAAAGAATAAATCTTTTAAGAAATAAGGATGAAAAGTATTATTGTAACCGTCACTGCTGATCAGGCTTTTGTATTTTTTAATATAATCTGAAACAGGAATATTATTGATGCTTAATACTTCGGTTCCGGGTTTGATGCCTTCTATAGAATCCCTGTTCTGAATAATATACATATGATCGTCACTGATATAGTATTCAAATCGGCTGAACAGTCCTTTCGTATGTTCTAATTTTTTAATCTCTTTTTTAGTAAATTTTCTTCTTGGAATTCTTAGAGAAAGATGCCCTTCTCGGATACCGGCAATAACAGGCTGAAGCTTAAAATAAAATTGGAGAGGAGTAAGAGGTTCTTTGATGGTCTGTTTAAGACTATCAAATTTATGATCCAGCTCCTGTTTTGAAATATACCAATACAGTTGTGGGTGCATTTGTTGAAGCTTAGAATAAGCATAATCAACATCTTCTTTCAATTGCTCCGGGGGAATACATGAATCCCGCTGTTCATTATGCTTTTTAATAGAGGCACAGGATGTAAGCGCAGCGAGAATAAATATTACCGAATAATTTTTCAATTTCTTTTTGAGTTTTTAAGCCGCTAAAATAAAAAGATTAAAATTAATCCTCACTTAAATGAATGATAATTTTTTTCAAAGGCATTATAAATATAGTTAAAAAAAAGCAGTCATAGGTTATAAATTTTCATTTACAGTCAAAAGTCAATACATTTGAAAATTATTTTTTACAAAGGATGTATTGGATTATTGCGATGGGAGCTATATTGGTTGCTGCTTATTTTATTGTAATCAACATGAAAGCGTTTGGTGCAGTACCCGGTGGAAAACGATTGGAACGTATCAAAAAGTCCCGACTTTATAAGAAAAAACAATTTCAAAATATCAATCATACTCCTTCTATTGCCGAAGGATATAAAATGTCAAAAGTTACCTATGATTTCTTTTTAGGTAAAAAAGATCCACTGTTAAAACCTTTGAAGGCTATTCCTTCTATTCATACGGATTTGAGAAGTATTGATAGAAATACAGATGTATTCATCTGGTTGGGACATTCATCCTACTACATACAAACTGACGGAATTTCTTTTTTGATTGATCCGGTATTGAGTTTATATGGCTCTCCGTTTAAATATTTTAATAAAGCATTTAAAGGAGCTGATATTTTTAAACCGGAAGATATTCCCAATTTGGATTATTTGGTGATTACCCATGATCATTTTGATCATTTGGATTATCCTACTGTAGAATCTATTCAAGATCGTACAGGCATGGCAATCGTTCCATTGGGAGTAGGAGCACATCTGGAAAGATGGGGGTATACAGAAAATCAGCTTATAGAAGAAGAATGGGGAACTGAAGTTGAATTGAAAAACAACATAAAAATTACTTTCACACCGGCCAGACATTTTTCAGGCAGAAGATTAAAGCAGAATGATACACTTTGGACTTCTTATGTTCTAGAAACCTCTACGAAGAAAATTTTTTTAGGAGGAGACAGTGGTTATGATTCACATTTTAAAATGATCGGAGAAAAATATGGCCCTTTCGATTATGCAATTCTTGAGAATGGGCAATATGGTGATGCATGGAGATATATTCACACATTACCTGAGGATGTCATTCAGGCAAGTATTGAGGTGAATGCAAAACAGATTATTCCTGTGCATTCTTCAAAATTTGCATTGGCTCTTCATCCCTGGAATGAGCCTTTACAAAAAATAACAAGCCTCGGAAAAGAAAAAGGATTACACATCCTCACTCCAATGATCGGAGAGGTGGTTAAGCTGAATCAAACGGATCAGCAATTTAAAACCTGGTGGGAAGACTGATCAGGCATGCCAGATGTCTTTATATCTTCTGGGATGATTTTCAAATTGTTGCCGTACAAAATCACATTCGGGATCTACAAGCAAATCTTTTTCCTCTGCATAGCGCACCAACTCATCCAATAATAGCTTGGCATATCCTTTTCCCTCTCTTTCTTCGTCCAGTTTAGTATAGTATACAATCAGCAGTCTTCCATCAACCTCTATAGACATATAACCTGCTTTTTGTCCGTCAATGAGTAACTGCAATTCATCCTGATATGGAGATACTTTAAATTTTATATTTTCCATAATTTTTAGATTTGGTTGATTAATGACTCTACAGAAAACGATTAGGAATACATTCTCTTCTTTAAAATTACAAATTAAAATAATACGAAGTAATGATTTTGATGAATCTTAACGAATTTTATAATATAATAGGATAGAAGGGATAAAATATTGAAAATTTTAGAGAGATATTGCCATTGAGCATTTATTTTTAATTCTAAATTTTCAAACATTCCGTCTAAAGAATACTGTTTAAGAAAAAAAGAGAAAATTATATGGATTTTAAATGTGATTAAAATCTATTAAATTTATATGAAGATAGAAAATAATTCACATGTAATCAGTTGTTTATGGTTTTCTTTAACAAACATTGGCAATTGTAATCAATAATTGGCACTTTAATTGAGGATGTCATGATGTTTAATTTAAAAGTGGAGTGAAATGAAAAAGTTATTGTTGACAGCATTTTTGATCGGGACATTTAGCCTGAGTTATGCACAGTCAGACTATTATAATGATTATAGAAGAAGTATCTCAGATGTTAACTGGCAAACTGTAGTAGCAGATTTATTGCTTTCTACAACACAAGCCAATCAGATCTATGCCCTCAATAACAGATATCGTGATTACGATACCTGGAATAGAGTATACGTAGTAGAGCCGGGCAGATGGAGAGGTGATCGATATTCTGAGCTGGAGAGGATTCTGGGAAGAGAAAAGTATATTGTTTTCAAAAAAAGATATTACAGAGGACAAAATCCTGTGATCATTTATGGTAGAAATAAAAATGATTTTAAAAAATACCGTAAACAACAGGAAAAATACTATAAAGAACAAGAAAAGTATTATAAAAAACAATATAAGCATCGTAACCATGGCCATCATGGTGATGATGACTGGGATTAAACCATTATCAAATATATATATTCACTATTAAATAGCTGGCAGTTTTTGTCAGCTGTTTTTTTATTATAAATGATGGATGATATTGTTATTAGACGTTTGCGTATCTACGATTAAATAAATTAAAAAATTCACAGCTATCATTCAATAGGAGTGGACTTTAGTCCACTCAAATAAATAAGAAATTCTCATTGGCTTTAGCCAAAACTTAGAGCTTAAAAACAAACTCCATTAATATTCCCAATCAATATTTCTATAAAATTATTCTTATTTAAATACAATTAATACTTATTGATTTGTTTGAATTTTATAATTTTGAATTATGGAATCTAAGGAATCATTAAAAGGTTTTTATGAGCGAACTGCTGCCAATCTGGGACCACAATGTATCGGACAGAATGGGATGGGACATTTCAATGTGTTTTCACGGGAATATTGTTCTCCGCTAGCTCCTTACAGCAGAAGGGATTATTATAAAATTTCGCTGATTATAGGAAAGGGAAGACTTCATTATGCCAATAAGTGGATTGAGGTAGATCGTCCGGCATTATTGTTTTCAAATCCTATTGTTCCGTATGCATGGGAATCGGATGATGAAGATCAGAAAGGATGGTTTTGTCTTTTTACAGAGGAATTTTTGCAGAACGGCAGCCGCTTGGGAAACCTTCAGGATTCTCCGCTTTTTAAGATAGGAGGCACTCCGGTTTTCTTTGTAGAAGAAGAACAGCAGAAACTACTTTCTGATATGTACATAAAAATGATGGCTGAGATTCAGTCGGATTATGTTCATAAATACGATATGCTTCGAGCCTATCTTTTTCTGATGATCCATGAAACAATGAAAATGAATCCTGCAGAAAGCTTTGAGCCTTATCATAATGCCTCTCAGAGGGTTGCTTCTTTATTTATGGAACTGCTGGAAAGACAATTTCCTATCGATACACCGGAAGCATTTTTAAAATTAAAAACCCCTAATGATTATGCCCAGAGTCTTTCCATTCATGTCAATTCGTTAAATCGCTCTGTAAAGGAGATTACAGGGAAGACAACAAGCCAGCAGATTACAGCACGAATCATCCAGGAGGCTAATGCACTATTAAAACATACAGATTGGAATATTGCGGAAATAGCCTATGGGTTGGGCTTTGAAGAACCGGCCTATTTTACCAATTACTTTAAAAAACAAACAGGAATAGCACCCAATGCACTTAGATTGAACCTTGTTTGAATTTTATAATTCTTAGTTTGAATTATATATCATAGATGGACTCCTGATGTTCTAATTTTGTCCTATAAAATTAAAATCAAATCCATCATGAAATTTAAAAAATTAGGAAACACTGGAGAGCAGCTATCTGCGATTGGTTTAGGATGTATGGGAATGAGCTTTGCTTATGGCCCGGCAGATGAGCAGGAAAGTATCAATACTTTACACAGGGCATTAGATTTAGGCGTTAACTTTTGGGATACAGCAGATATGTATGCCAATGGTGAAAACGAAAAATTAATTTCTAAAGTTTTGGTTCCGAACAGAGATAAAATCTTTATTGCTACAAAATTCGGATTCAGATTTAAAGGTGAAAAAGCAAGCCATAGCGGGGCGCCGGGAACTTATTTCGACGGATCTCCGGAATGGATCAGGCAAGCGGTAGATCTGAGTCTCCAACGATTAAAAATAGATGAAATTGATTTATACTATGCACACAGAATTGATCCGAATGTTCCGGTAGAAGAAACTGTAGGAGCTATGGCTGAATTAGTAAAAGCAGGAAAGGTAAAGTATATTGGGCTTTCAGAAGCATCTGCAGAATCTATCAGAAAAGCTAATGAGATTCATCCCATTGCCGCTTTACAATCTGAATATTCTATTTTGACCAAAG
The DNA here is from genome assembly GCF_002835665.1 of Chryseobacterium sp. PMSZPI. GTDB lineage: Bacteria > Bacteroidota > Bacteroidia > Flavobacteriales > Weeksellaceae > Chryseobacterium. The sequence goes on along the minus strand of NZ_PIZV01000012.1, from coordinate 62,019 downwards.
ATATTGAAAAAGAGATTCTTCCAACCATCAGAGAACTTGGAATTTCACTGGTTCCTTACTCACCGCTAGCGAGAGGACTTTTTGCCAATATTAATGAAGTACAGAACTTTGGGAGCGACGATTTTAGAAAATCATTACCTCGTTATCAGCAGGAATATTTGGAAAACAATACGAAATTAGCCAAAGAAATTAACGATTTTGCAGCTTCTAAAGGAGTAAAAGGAACCCAATTGGCATTAGCCTGGGTATTGAATCAAGGAGACGATGTCATTCCGATTCCTGGAACCAAGCGAATCAAATATCTGGAAGAAAATATTGCTGCAGCTAATATTGATCTTTCCCAATCAGATTTAGAAACAATTGATGCTATTCTGAAAAAATATCCTAATGTAGGAGAAAGGTATAGTGAAGGCTCCATGAAATTAGTCAATAACTAAAAACTTATGAGAAGCTGAGTTCCTGAATTTTATATGGGAACTCGGCTTTTTTATTTGATAAAAACCAAACTAAAAATTTAATTATGAACAGAAGAGAACTATTAAAGAATAGTTTATTAGCAGGGACATTAAGCATGATCCCTTTTTCTAATGTATTAGCAACAACAAAAACTACAGCTAAAAAAATCGAAGATGATCTTTCAGGGTATAAGCATATTAAGCTTGGTGAGCTTGATTTATTTGTGCTCACTGATGGATATTTTCGTGAAAACAGTTTAAGTTCATTTGCTCCAAGAGGAAATGTATCCCAGATGAAAGCAATTCTTAAAGATAATTTTCGTTCTGAAGAGCATATTGATTTAGCATTTAATGTTTTATTGGTTAAAACTAAAGATAAACTAATTTTATTGGATACAGGTATAGGGATTTTTGCTGATGAAAAAAGTGGTTTTTTATTAAAAAGCCTTCAGAAAGCAGGATTTTCTGCAAAAGATATTACGGATGTCTTTATTTCTCATGCACATCCTGATCACATTGGCGGCACAGTAGATAAACAGCATAATCTTATATTTCCTAATGCCAATTTCTTTATTTCAAAAGCAGAATATGATTTTTGGAATAAGGCAACTCTTAAAGATTTTAATAATAGCGCTTTGAAAGAACAACCTGAATTTCTTAATCAGATTATTCCGGCGATTCAAAATATATTTAAAACGCTTCAACCAAAGTTGAAATTCTATGATCTCAACCAGGGCTTGTATGATCACTTCAGTTTTCAGGTGTTTCCGGGACATACTCCAGGGTTAACGGTAATGACGATAACATCAGGTAAAGAAAAATTAATATACATCGCAGATTTGATTCACTCTGATGTTATTCTGTTTCCTCATCCCGATTGGGGATTCTCCGGTGATACCGACTTGGATATCGCTGCGGCTTCAAGAAAAAAGTTTCTTCATCAGTTAGCCAATACCAGAGACAGAGCATTTGCTTCTCATTTACCTTGGCCGGGATTAGGTTTCACAAGGAAAAAAGATACAGCCTTTGAATGGATCCCGGAAAGCTTTATGAATTAACAGATTAACGCATTCATCTTAGATTAGCAAAAATCTGAAAGACTGAGTAGCTGTTTAAGAAATAAAAAGTTGTATCCTATATTAAACAGGAAAATATAGGATGCAACTTTATGAATTATATGAACAGGAAAATCTATGATTTTCAAAAAAAATACATGTTATTTGATATTCGAAACCTCTCCGAATATCAATTTAGGAGTATACAGTCTTCTGAACATTATATAAGTTATAGAAAGTACAATAAATGTTATAATCGCATCTATTGTAGCCGAGAAACCAAGCACTGCAATCTTGGAAAAGAAAGCGAAAATAATGTCAAAAAACATTCCTGCAAATACCCATTCTTTTAACCGTAACAGTTTGTTAGGGAAAAGTAAAATTAAAATCCCGGATATTTTAAAAATCCCTAAAATATAAATGAAATGTGGTGGGTAACCAAGTTGTTGGGTAATATCCCAGACAACGGGATTTTTGGTCAGTTCAAAGAAGCCGCTGGCTCCAAACCATAGTGACATAAAAATAGCTCCTGACCAATAGATGATTTTTGTTGTTTTTGTTTTCATTGTTGTATTATTTTTTATTGTTATGATTGCTTAAAAATTATTTGAAAGTCGTTTTTGTCGATCCTAATATTTCTCCGGTTTTTACATTCTGAATAAAGGCTACAACCTCCCAGTTTTCAAGAGAAAATTCCTCAGGAATTTTGAATATTGTTACTCCCTCCTGTTGCGGGTTTAATGAAATCTGGTTTTGTTGGTGAACAATTTGCCAGTGATGCAGGTGCCGTCCTTCATTCTCACCTTTTCCTACCTGAGTGGCAGAATGTTTTTCAACAAGATTAATGAGAAGCATGTTCTTAGAATCGGTGAAAGCTGTTTTATACTGAACTTTTATGCTATTCTGAAAAGCAGTTGCAGATAATTCTATGTTTGTTTTTTTCGAAGTCAACAGAGCCTTTTGAATCGCATTTTTGATGTTATTTTCATCAGAACCTACAAATTCTTTTTTTCCGTTCACTACCAGTTGTGGAGTATATACCTGCGAATTTAGAATACGGCTGTATTGCTGTTGCCGCTGTGAACTTTCAGGAGTACTGAACCGGTCTTTCCATCCAAGACGATTCCAGTAATCAATATGATAGGAGAGAAGATAAACTGGTTCGTCCTTATATTCTTTTTCAATTTTTCCCATTAGTTCATCTGCCGGTGGGCAACTTGAACAACCTTCTGAAGTGAAAAGCTCCAAAACAGCAAAACCATTGGTTTCAGAAGTTGGATGCTGTACCGTTTTTTGATCTTTATTTTGATGAATAAATGCTGAAGTAGCAAATAGCAATGCTGTGAAAGCGCTTACTGTAATTAAGTTTTTTAGTATCATGTCTTTTAATTTGATTCAAAAGTAGATACTCCACAATCACAAAAGAATACAAAAAAGGGTCAGCCGGACAAATCAAAAGGTGAATCCTGAAATTAGGAGGGGGAATTTTTTTGACTGAAAAACTAGAAGCCGGAGTTTTAGTTTTAGGAGTGCTGAGGAGATGATAGAAAAAGAAAACCCCGATCATATCAATCAGGGTTATAATTTATTTTTAAAAACTTCTATAGACTTCAAGTACTTCCAGCTCTCAGCCTCAAATTGATTGACTCCATTACCTATCTTCAAGCCAAGTGAAAAAACTATGGGTTTTCTCTTTGTTGATAAGAAGTTTTTCAGGAGTTTCAATCGTGAGTTTTACCAGTATTTTACGCTGAAAATAATGTTCCATTTCTTTAATGGCTTTAAAATTGACAATATATTGCCTGTTGATCCTAAAGAAATGTTTGTCTGAAACCAGCTCCAATACTTGTCCTAAAGGCTGGGTAAGGGGAAACTGTTCCTTGGTAAACGTTACCAGATGAGTGATTTCATTATGAATATAGAAATAGGCAATGTCTTCAGTAGGAATGGTGGTATATTTCTGATTTTTAAAAACCAGGAAACTACTTTTACCGGAAGGTTGGTTGATCTTTTGTATCAACGTTTCAAGATTGGGAAGGTCATTTTTCTGAAAGAATTTTTTTAGCTCATCAACCTTTCTCAGAGCTTCAGCAATGTCTTCCTTTGAAAAAGGTTTTAAAACATAATCAACACCCTGGCTTTTAAAAGCATCCAGCATATACTGATCAAATGCCGTACAGAAAACCACAGGACAGGTAATCTCCACCGATTTAAAAATTTCAAAGGAAAGCCCGTCCGAAAGCTGGATATCCATAAAGATAAGGTCAGGTTTGATATCCTTTAAGCCTTCAATGCTTGTTTCAATACTGTCATAAATGCCCAGAATCTTTGAGTCCGGTTTTAAGTCTGATAGTAAATTCTGAAGGGATTTTGCGGCCCTGAATTCATCTTCAATAATGATTATATTCATGAATTAATGGTAGTTTTATCTGAAAAGTTTTCTCATCTGAGTTAATGTTGATATCCTTTTCCAGCAAGTGTTTGTAACGCATTTTGATATTGTCAAGCCCTACTCCCAATGAATCTTCTGTATTTAGTTTCTTCTGTATAGGGTTTTCAATCACAATTTCGTCATCAGTATCATAGATTTTGATGTGTAAAGGTTTACTTTGTGATACAATATTGTGCTTGATGCAGTTCTCGACCAAAAGCTGAAGGGTGAATGGAGGAATAAGGGTTATATTAATTTCTTTTCCAAGGTCGTTGGTAAACTTAATTCCTTCTCCAAAACGTGCTTTCTGAAGAAAAAGATAGGCATCTACTATTTTCATTTCTTCCTGAACACTGATCAGATCAAGTTTTCTGCTTTCCAGTGTAAACCGGTAAAAATCAGAAAGCTTTACAATAAAATCAACCGTTTCTTCATCATGGGTTTCAGCCATTAACTTTAAAGTGTTCAGACTATTGAAAAGAAAATGTGGATTGATTTGTTGCTTTAATAATTCATACTGAGCTCCCAGATTATCACTTTTTACCTTTTCCAGTTCAAGCTGTATTTGCTGTCCTGTATAATTGTTTTGAAGCAAAGTAAGAAACATATAGCACACCAGGTTAATGAGAATCCCTCTTACTTCCACCATCAGCATCACCGGACCGAAATTAATATGTGAAAGAATCAGCTGCTGTATCCATGCCAGTCCAAACATAATCACCATCCCAAAAACCAGTATCACCATCAATCTTGAATAAGAAATATGCTGTCGGCGTTTTCCCGTACGGTTCAGCATATAAATATTGAGATACCACATAATGATGGAGAAAGCAGCTGTAATCGCTGAATTTACTACCGCTTCTTTCCAGTTGAATGCATGAGAAGCTAGCTGAGGTACAGAAGATAACACTCCAAGAAAAATAGAGCTTATCCAGATAATAGCTGGTGAGATTGTTATTTTTTGCTTTTGCATGAAATCAACTGATTTGAAAACGTTAAATTAATGTTTTTTATTAAAAATATTATGATAAATAGTAAAACCATAATTTTTATTACGGTCTGCTTACAGGGTGGTAACTCATAAAATATTGTATTCTTTCTTCTTTATTAGGAGAACTATTCTGTGCCGGATCATTTTTTATACTATAAGATATATTTCCAAGATGATCAGCCTGAACAATTTCAATACTTACCAGCTCTCCGGTAATTGTTCCTCCAATATATTGAGGATTATCATGGTATTTCCAGGTGACGAGTTTCATAACAGCACCTGTTTCAGGTGTCTGGCTTTCCTTTGATAAGGATTCCAATGCTTTTGCATTTCCATATAAAGCAGACATTGTTTCCTTCCTGGGATTTAAAGAATTGGAAATGAATTTGAGATTTCCCGGGTCAAAAACAACTCTTGAAAGTCTGTTATTTGTATCATTATTTTCTTTGTTGCAGGCGATAAGAGAAACAAGGCTTACCAATAAGACAAGGATTGTATTTTTCATTTTTTCTGTAGGTTTTTGATTAATCTTTGAGTATTTACTTTCATTGGAACATCAAACAGATATCCTGTTTTCTCTGCCAGCTGCCTGTGACATGCGATGCATGATTCTTTGGCGAAAGATGCAGTCTTTCCGGTTGGGTGAAGGTCTTCTCCTGAAAACTTCGCGAATCCCCAACCTTCAGTATCTTTATATTGCTTGGAGTCTTTTACCATAAATTGTGCATTGATAAATTTTCCGGGCCTGATTTCTCCGTTGGATAATTCCTTTTGATTCCATACAGATTTTACGATAACACTTCCGTCAGGCCAAGGATGAAAGTTTTCTGTTTCCACTGCTTTTACAGCAATATCATTTCCATAAATGACACGGATGGAATTATCAAAAAGAGTACTCATACTGATTACTTTCCAATTTTTAAAATCATCGGTATATTTAACACCATTAGGAGAAACGGGGGATTTTGAATGAGAGGAAGCAGGCAGAGTTGCAGTGGCTTCATGAATATTATTTGAGGCTTTTATTGCTGGCAGTGTACCTGCTAGAGAAAGTGTGTATTTTTTTATAACTTCCACATCTTTTGCCGTGATTTTAGCGGAAGGGTGCAGAATTGTATATTCATGAAGAGGCATTTTTCCGCTTTGCATCATATTCAGAATAGCATACATTTTTCCTTTATGCTCAGCAGGGGAAAGTTTATCCCATTCTGAAAAGTTTAAAACTTCTCTCGCTCTTTTTACATCTTTGTCTACTGCCCATGAAATAGGGGCAATTTTATCATACCAACTCAGATTCTGCTGGTTGGAATGACAGTTGAAACATGAGTTTTCAAGAATAGAAATAACTTCCCTCGGAGCTTCTATTTTTCCAGTTACAGGTTTTCCTTCCAAAGGTTTGTTGCAGAGTTGTAAACCTCCGAAGATTCCCAGTATAGCTAGAAAAGCTATGGCAATGGGATTTCTTTTTTTCTTTACAGTATCCATAATGAGTTTTATTTTCTGGCTCAAAAGTAGACGGATCGACACTGTGTTGAAATGTAAAAAAAGGTAAACCGGACAAACTGAAGGGTAAATCAGGAATTTTATCCGGTGAAATTGAAAGTGAAAAAAACTGATACATATTGCTCTGGATCTCCCGTTCGCATAGGATTGGGAAATAGGGCACAGTAAATTATGCAAATAAAAACCTCTCACTAAGGAGAGGTTTATGATTATTTGTCAAAAATTTCGATTATTATATTTTCAGGAATTATTCCAGAATAATCATAATCCTGAACGCTGAGTGGAGTAACTGAACTTATACAAATCACCTTATTGTTGTAATTAAATACTTTATAAGGATATTTTTTTGTATTGATTGTTTTCGTTTTCATATAAGAATTGATGTTATAAAACTCAATTGTTTTACTTGTACTTCCTGCAATAATACTGTTGCTGTCAAAATCAAAACTTGAAAGCTTAGAGTTTCCGGAAGGTAGATCATTTTGGTAAATCATTTGAGAGTTATATACCGATCCTGAACTTGCTGTAATGATTCTTCCATCAGGAAATGCTTCAAATATCCTATAGTTAAGAGGGTGGTCTCCATGATAAGAATCGTCCTGGTGGCTAATGTAATTACCATTAAGATCAAAATTATAAAGATCCATATCTATAGGTGAAATATTCTGTGTTATGGTATACAATTGTATAGAAGAAGCTCCTACAGTTTTTTTCATCCTTCCACTATTATAATAAAGTTGAGGTGATTGAGAAACCATAACTTTAGTTGCTCTGTCAACTGATTTAATAACGCTGGAACTGCTGGTGCTCGAAGAAGAACCATACAGCTTACCATTGTGATAAATAGTACTTATTAGCGGCATTCCGAAACTCACCTGATCTTTTAATGTCAGGTCATTACCATCATAGATATCTACCCAACCATCATTTCTGGGAACGTATAATTCTACATTACCATTATAAATACCAAGGTCAGAGTAGCCTAAAGTAGCATTAGTATTGATCTGATGCGTAACAGAGCCTGTATTTACATCATAAAGAGTAACTTTTCCGTTTGTGTCTAAAAGATATAGCTTTCCGGAATTTTTATCAAATTGAGCATCAAAAACTTTAAGATTAAGTGATTTAATATCAGCTCTTTCTATTTTTATAGTGTTACTTCTAACCTCTTCGCCATTAGGCTTAATACCTATAATCTGGTATTCTAAATAAGGACTAAATGGGACAACTGATGTGAACATAAACTGATTAGAGTTACTGTTACTGTTGCCAACTTCTGTTTGTACTCCATTTTGAGAATCACTTCTTACAATTTTATAATAATTATAAGTATTATTTCCGCTAAGAGTCCATTTTAAGGTTACTGTTTCAGTGGTATCATTGTAATTTGAGGTCAGATTGATTTTATTTTCTATAACAGGAGGTGTTACCACCTCCGTAATATCATCGTTTGAGCTGCTACATGAAAATATTGAGAAATAAGCAAATAATACGATTAAAGTTTTTTTCATAAATTTTAGATCCCGTCAATAATTTCATTTAAAACAGTGCTAGGTCTCATAGCAGCATAGGTCTTATACGTATCAGCCTTATAATATCCATCAATATTTTGAGGTTTACCTTGAGCACCAATTAATTCTGCATTGATTACTGCTTCATTTTCCTGCATTGCTTGTGCAATCGGAGCAAACTGAGCTGCTAATTCAGCATCAACAGTTTGGTTGGCTAAAGCTTCAGCCCAATACATTGCTAAATAGAAGTGAGAACCTCTGTTGTCAATTTGCCCTACTTTTCTTGCCGGAGATTTATCCGTAGCTAAGAATTTAGCGTTGGCTTCATCTAATGCATCTGCTAAAACCTGAGATTTTGTATTTCCCTGAGTTTGAGCTAAGTGTTCTAAAGAAGCTTGTAGAGCTAAGAACTCTCCTAAAGAATCCCATCTTAGGTATCCTTCTTCTAAGAATTGCTCAATGTGTTTTGGAGCAGAACCTCCGGCACCTGTTTCAAATAAACCACCACCATTCATTAATGGAACGATAGAAAGCATTTTTGCAGAAGTACCAAGTTCAAGAATTGGGAAAAGGTCAGTTAAGTAATCTCTCAATACATTTCCTGAAACAGAAATAGTATCTTTTCCTTCTCTTGCTCTTCTTAATGTTTCCGTCATGGCATCTTTTACATCCATAATTCTGATGTCAAGACCTGTCGTATCATAATCTGCAAGATATTTCTCTACTTTTTTGATGATTTCTCTATCGTGAGCTCTTCCTTTGTCTAACCAGAAAATAGCCGGAGTCTCAGAAAGTCTGGATCTGTTTACCGCTAATTTCACCCAGTCCTGAATAGGAGCATCTTTAGTCTGACACATTCTGAAGATATCATCTTTTTCTACTTTTTGAGAAAGAAGAACGTTACCCGCTTCATCCTGAACCTCTACAGTTCCGTCAGCAGATAATTGGAATGTTTTATCGTGAGAACCATATTCCTCAGCTTTTTGAGCCATCAAACCAACATTAGGGACAGATCCCATTGTTGTAGGGTCTAATTTTCCATGAGCTTTCATATCATCAATGACAGATTGATAGAAACCTGCATATGAACGGTCAGGAATGATACAAACCGTATCTTCTTCATTTCCGTCTTTGTTCCACATTTTACCTCCACCTCTTACAAGAGCAGCCATAGACGCATCAACGATGATGTCAGAAGGAACGTGGAAGTTAGTAATTCCTTTATCAGAATTTACCATTGCTACTCTTGGTCCGTCAGCAAGGGCTTTTTCGATATCGGCTTTGATGTCAGCTTCCTGAGCATTTCCTTTGATTTTTTCGAAAAGATCTGCAAGACCATTATTTGGATTGATATCTAAAGACTTGAAAGTTTCAGCATATTTCGTAAATACATCTTTGAAGAATGTTTCTACGATAGCCCCGAAAATAACCGGATCAGAGATTTTCATCATCGTAGCTTTAAGGTGAGCAGAAAGAAGTACATTTCTTTTCTTTGCTTCTTCGATGGCATCCTGAACAAATGCTTTTAATGCATTTAAGTTCATTACAGAAGAATCGATTACTTCTCCGGCCTGAAGACCTGCAAAATCTTTCAATACCGTTTCAGCACCATCATTTCCTTTGAATACGATTCTGTATTTTGTAGCGTTTTCTAACGTTGTAGAAGTTTCTGTTCCGTAGAAATCACCATTGTTCATGTGAGCTACATCAGTTTTGCTGTCAGATGCCCAGTCACCCATTCTGTGAGGGTTAGCTTTAGCATAATTTTTAACAGCTTTTGGAGCACGTCTGTCAGAGTTTCCTTCTCTCAATACAGGGTTCACAGCACTACCTAAAACCTTAGCATATTTAGCTTTGATTGCTTTTTCTTCGTCATTTTTAGGCTCTGCAGGATAATTTGGAACGGCAAATCCTTTAGCCTGAAGCTCAGCAATTGCAGCATCTAATTGAGGAACAGAAGCAGAAATATTTGGTAATTTGATGATATTAGCCTCTGGTTTGGTCGCTAATTCTCCTAATTCAGCTAAAGCATCACCAATTTTTTGGTCATCTTTTAAAAACTCAGGAAAGTTTGCTAAAATTCTTCCTGCCAAAGAAATATCCGGAACCGCGATCTCGATATTTGCTGATTTAGTGAAAGCTTTTACGATTGGTAAAAACGAATGTGTAGCCAGCATTGGAGCTTCATCAGTAAGTGTGTAATAGATTTTTGATTTTTCTGACATTATACTGTTATTTATTATTTGATTTTTTAAGACCCACAAATTTACTAAATATGATTGTTTTATTTAGGTTTTTTGCATAAAAAAGAGAAGGCCGTCTCAAAATTTATTTGAAACATTATATGAGTTTCGTTTCCTTTTATTGGAATATTAAATCCAGCTTTATTTTTACTTTAAGAATTATTTAACCTTTATTTGAAGGAAAAACTTTACATTTTGAGTAAATTTGAAAAACTTTAAAAAATAACATATTATGTCAACGACAATCACTTTAAAAGGAAACGAAGTACACACAATAGGAACATTACCATCAGTAGGAACAATCGTTAAGGATTTTGCTTTGGTAGATTCAGGATTAAATGTAAAAACATTAGAAAGCTTCGAAGGAAAGAAAAAAGTGTTCAATATCTTCCCAAGTATTGATACACCTACTTGTGCAGCTTCCAGCAGAAAATTTAATGAAGAAGCTTCAAAATTAGATGGGACGGTGATTATTAATGTTTCTAAAGATCTTCCGTTCGCATTAGGAAGATTCTGTGCAGCAGAAGGATTGAATAACGTTGAGACCCTTTCAGATTTCAGAAGCAGCTTTGGTGATGATTATGAAGTGACGATTACAGATTCTCCTTTGAAAGGATTATTAAGCCGTGCCGTAATCGTTACAGATGAAAACAATAAAGTGGTGTATACAGAGCAGGTTTCAGAAATTGCCGATGAGCCTAATTATGAAGCAGCACTTGCAGCATTAAAATAAAATGATGTAAAAGTTGTTTAAACTTTATAAATCACAGAGGCTTTCATTTTAAAACACTTTAGTTCACTTAAGTAAGTTTGTTTAAAACGATTTCGTAGAAAAGTCCATATCAGATGAAAATCAAAGATTTTCACAAAGCTTAAGTGTCCTTATTATGCATAAGGCCTGACTCTAAAAAACTTAAGTGGTGAAACCTTTTGTGGTTAAAAATAATCAATATAAAAGTTTAAACAGCTTCGTATTGAATTAAACCTATAAATGCCTTGTAAAACTAGTTTTTGCAAGGCTTTTTTAGCTAACAAAATCATTTTTTGAAGGAAGTTTTTTTTTATTTATTTTATTGAAAATAAATTGTTTGTGTTTGATTTTTGTGGTTTTGTGCTAGTAGTGAGAAAAAGTATCGTTGATAAAATTAATTTAACGATTGTAAAGATTTTATGATGTACCTTTATCATCAGCAAATTTTAATATGATCATCATGGAACAAAAAGACTTAACCATTATTTTGGTACATGGAGCCTGGGGAGATGGCTCACATTGGCAGTACATTATTCCTGCTCTTACCAAAGCAGGATATAAAGTGAGAAGTGTTCAGAATCCTTTAACCTCATTACAGGATGATATTAATAAGACTAAGGATCTTATTGATGCTCAGGATGGGAAAGTGCTTTTAGTAGGACATTCCTATGGGGGAGCTGTTATTTCAGGGGCTGGAAATCATGATAAAGTGGCCGGTTTGGTTTATATTGCGGCTTTTGCACCCGATGCAGGAGATAGCTTAGGTTCTCTTCTGGGAAGAAGGGAATCCCCTGGTGGAGCGAGTATTTATCCTGATAATAAAGGTTTTTTGTGGATCAAATATGATGAATTTCAATCGGCATTCTGTCAGGATTTGGACGATGAAAAAGCTCTGGTAATGGCATTGTCTCAAAAACCTATTCATGGCCAGTGTTTTGGTGATGAAGCAGGGGAACCGGCATGGAAGAAAAAGCCGAGTTGGTATCAGATTTCAGAGAAGGATCGCATGATTCCGGCTGAAACAGAAAAGGAAATGGCGGAACGTCTAGAACCGAAGAAAATAATTTCATTAGACGCAGGTCATGCTTCATTAGCATCACATCCTGAAGAAGTTACCCAACTGATTTTAGAGGCAGCTTCTTCACTTTAAAAAATATACCTGGAGCCTGTTTAAATTTAAAAAGTTTTATTTTAAGAATTAATTTACCATTTTTTATTACAAATAAGTTTCACCATTAAGATTCTTAAGATTTTTAGAATATTAAGTTTGAGCTGCGCTTTCATGCACTTTGCTTATAAAAAATCTTTGATTTTTTCTTAATTACCCTCAACAACTTAATTCATCTTAAGGGGTCAAATAAATTTTTAATAAAATTTAAACATTCTCTTATAAACTTTTGTAATGCCTTGGAATGTTCTACGTAACTTCACAAGGCTCTTTAATGAAATACTTATTCAAAAATGGTAAAAAGAATCGTAGCCAATATAAAGACGAATGATCTGTCAAAAGCCAGTCTGTTTTATCAGGATATTTTAGAACTTGATGTTTTGATGGATCTTGGTTGGATCAAAACTTTCGGAAATAATGAAGAATCCAAAGTTCAGATTAGTTTTGCTGAACAAGGCGGAAATGATACCGAGGTACCGGATTTCTCCATTGAAGTGGATGATGTGGACAAAATTTATGATAAAATGAAAAAGGAAGAATTTAAAATCGTATATGACATTACTAATGAAGAATGGGGCGTTCGTCGATTTTTTGTTAAAGATCCATTTGGAAAAGTAATTAATATCCTTTCTCATCAATAAAATTGATACATATGAAAGCAGACCGTATTATTCCTATTCTCAGAATTTTTGATTATCAGAAGACAAAAGAATTTTATGTAGACTGGTTAGGGTTTGAGATCGTTTGGGAGCATTATTTTGATGAAAATACTCCGGTGTATATGGAAGTGAAAAGAGAAAATATCATTTTTCATTTAAGCGAACATCATGGAGACGGAACTCCGGGAACCAGAGTTGCTGTTTGGGGAGAAGGCGTTCCGGAATACCACAAGGAACTGATAGACAAAAAATATAAATATAACCGTCCGGGTCTTGAAAAAACATTCTACGGAGCTGTCTCTTTTACCGTAATTGATCCTGTTGGAAATCAAATTACTTTTGAAGAAGAATATAATGAAGAGAAGCATAAAGACCTGAAGTTCTATTCTATGGATTAATGATTCAAATCATTAAGATTTAGGATGAATAATACTACCTTTGTTTTTTAATTTTAAAGATGAAGCGTTCAGGAACAGCAGATTTACCTCTTCACTACGGCAAGGTACCGCCGTGGCTCTATGAACGTATGTCTATCCTTGGACTTTCTATCGTTGAAGTCATTCTTATGGATTACGGAAAAGATGAAGTTCTTCGCAGATTGGCCGATCCGTTTTGGTTTCAAAGTTTCGGAGCTGTAATGGGCATGGACTGGCATTCATCAGGAATTACCACTTCGGTAATGGGGGCTTTGAAGCGTTCTATTAATCCAAATTCTCAGTCATTAGGACTTTACATTTGTGGTGGAAAAGGAAAGTTTTCCAGAGAAACTCCTTCAGAATTGATCCAGATTGCAGACAAAACAGGTTTGAATGGAACAGAGCTGGTAAGAGCCAGTAAGCTTTCAGCCAAGGTAGATAATACGGCTATTCAGGACGGATATCAATTATATCTGCATAATTTTGTTTTATCCGATAACGGAAACTGGAGTGTTATCCAACAAGGAATGCACGAGTCAGATGGAACAGCAAGGCGTTATCATTGGCATTCTGAAAATATAAAATCATTTGTAGAGGAACCTCATACAGGAATTAATGGCGTTTCCAGAGGAAGAATCCTTAATTTAACCGACGCTGATGCTTCTGAAAACCGAAAAGGAATTCTGGATATTTCCCATACAGATTCCGCAGAAGTCATGAAGGATTTTTCAAGACTGATTCTTCCCGCTCATCACGACGTGCAGGCTTCTGATGTTGATCTAAAACGTTTAGGAGCTCTTTTATACGTTACTCGTGAACAACAGCCACAAAACTTTGAAGATTTACTGATGCTGGAAGGTGTCGGACCGAGAACAATGCAGTCGCTGGCTTTGGTAAGCGAAGTCATTCACGGTGCACCATCAAGGTTTAAAGATCCCGCAAGGTTTTCTTTTGCCCATGGAGGTAAAGATGGACATCCTTTTCCTGTGCCTGTTAATACTTATGATGAGAGTATCAATATCCTTAGAAGAGGAATTGAAAAATCTAAATTGGGAAACACAGATAAACTAAATTCTCTGAATAAACTGCATCAAATTGTAGCGGCTGCCGAAAAAGATTTTACACCCGATTTTGACATTCAGGATGTTATTGAAGATGAACGGCAAAATTCATGGCGGTTTGGAGGTAAAACAGTTTTTGGAGATGCACAAAAGCCAAACCCTTCAAAATCTATACAGTTGACTTTATTCTAAGGAAAGAGTATTGATCTTTTAAAATCTTTGTAAAAACAAAAATACATGTCATAATTCTTGTTGAGATCTGGATTAATAATCCTGCAAGATTAGTCTTTGGAGTGAAATTGAATTTTTGATTTGATGGGCGGCAGAATGCTTATGTTTAGTTTTTATTATTTGTAAAATGCTTTAATTACAATGTGGTATGTGGTGTTTTTTATAATTTGTTTAATAATTTTTGGTCTTAATTCAATAAAAAATTTTAATTTTAAAATCTTAAAAAAAATGATCTGATGACTCATAAAGCCTTAGAAATATGTTACGACTTTCCGTTTTTTCTCAAGGAGGAACTTGATGAAATATTTCAGGCCCATGAAAAAAAGTCATTTCAAAAAGGGGATATTATTCTTGAAGAAGGAAAAACAGCCAATGAATACTATATTCTGGATCAAGGGCTAGCGCGTTCCTTTGTTAATGATTTTAACGGGAATGAGGTGACTACTCATTTTTTTGTTGAAAATGAAGTCATTATTGAGGTTTTATCATTGTTTCAAAGAATTCCGTCTCAGGAAAATATTGTTTGCATTACCGATTGCGAATGCTGGAAGCTTGATTATGATACTTTCCAGGAACTATTTCATAAAATTCCTAACCTTAGAGAATGGGGGAGATCCTGGATGTCCAAAGAGCTTTTCGACTACAAACAACGATCTGTAGAAATGTTTACCCTTTCAGCTACCAAAAGATATCTTAATCTCCTGGAACAAAAATCTAAAGTCATCCAATTTGCTCCTTTAAAGCAGATTGCATCCTATCTGGGAGTTACAGACACTTCTTTAAGCCGTATTCGTAAGGAGTTGGTTTCTCATCCAAAGAAAAATTAAATCTTGCCTTATGGCAAGTAGACTTTCATTATACCTTGGTAATTTTGGTTAAAAGTTTAACACTAAAAATTACAAAAATGAAAGCCAATCAAATCTATGTGAATCTTCCGGTAAAAGATGTGCAGAAAACAAAAAACTTCTGGACTCAACTCGGTTTTACAATTAATGAACAATTTTCAGATGACCAGGCAACGTGTGTTCAGATGAAAGAAGATAATATCTATGTAATGTTCCTGAAAGAAGACTATTTCAAGACTTTTACCAATAAACCTATTGCTAAAGAAAATACAAGCCAGGTTTTGGTGGCTATAGGTCTTAATAGTCGGGAAGAAGTAGATAAAGTAGTGAACTCTGCCCTGGAAAATGGAGGGTCACAACATGAAGAGCCTCAGGATTACGGTTGGATGTATCAAAATTCTTTTTGGGATCCGGACGGACATGGCTGGAATATGACTTTTGCTGATCCGTCTCAAATGCCTGGACAATAATATCCAACGCTTCATAACATTTATTCTTTAAAAAACATGTCCTCTGTGACTTAAAAATGGGTTTCCCATTGAGATAGAATTCATTTTTACCATATAAGAAATAGATCTTTATTACCGGAGGGTGTTTAGATTAGAAATTTCACACTAAAAATTACAAAATGAAAATAAACCAGATTTATGTCAATTTACCTATAAAAGACGTACAAAAAACCAGAGCATTTTGGACGAATCTCGGATTCTCCATCAACGAACAATTCTCAAATGATAAAGCAATATGTGTCATCATGAAAGAAGACCATATTTATACAATGTTTTTGAAGGAAGAATTTTTTCAAACATTTACAAACCGGCCTTTTGCTAAAGGAGATACTACGCAGGTGCTTCTTGCGATTGGTGTAAATAGCCGTGATGAGGTGGACCAGCTGGTAAAAACAGCAATTGAGAACGGAGGGTCAAAATACAGTGAGCCTATGGACCACGGCTGGATGTATCAAAGTAGCTTCGCAGATATCGACGGACATCAATGGGAAGTAATGTATGGTGATGTCTCTCAGTTTCCTGCAGAATAATATATCAATTTGAATAATCATTTTATTAACCCTGATCTTATGGAAGTTAAATCAAAAGAAATAGAATTGGTGAAACATCAGGTAGATGTTACGTACCAAGTGGTTTCTATCAACATAGAAGGTATTACTCACGAAGAATCAATGATTTTTCCTAATGGAGAGGCCAATTGTATGAATTGGGTTTTAGGACATCTGATTTATGTAAGAAATGGTCTGTTAAACATTTTAGAAGGAGAGCCTATATGGGACGGCGACAAATTTTCTGCGTACAATAGAGGGGTTATTGCTTTAGAAAGAAAAGATGAATTGATCAATTTTGAAGAACTAAAATCATATTTAAAGCAATCACAAGACAAATTGAATGCAAAACTGGCTACTCTTGAGACTTTCCGTGAGGAGCAGATTAAAGATATTGCAACCCTTTGTTTTCACGAGAACTATCATAGTGGACAGCTAGGCTATATCCGTAGAATTCTGGGGAAATCCGGAGCGATAAAATAATTCTTGTGGCTATAAAACCCTCGCAGATGGAGGAAATTACACAGATTTAAACAAAATTTGCGCAATCTGCACAATCAGCGTGAAGCACAATATACCGTATTTTATTTAGCAATATAAAAATTCGTGCATTCGTGGCTATAAAACCCTCGCAGATGGAGGAGATTATACAGATTTAAACACAATCTGCAAAATCAGTGTAAGGCAAAGAATAGCAGTATTCAGTCAATTTTATCGCAAATAAAATTCTTGTGCCTCTGTCTTATTTCCAACAATTAAAATTAATCTATAAAAACAAAAAAAATGGACACCCCAAAATCAAAAAAAATAGAGCTTATTATTCCTGCTTACAGAATGCATTCCCAAAGTTTTATGAATGTTTTGGATGGCATTTCGGAAGAAGATGCATTGAAAAGGATTGAAAATAAAACCAATCATATAGTATGGATGGTAGGAAATTTTGTGAATATGCGATATGGCTTAGGCTGGGTATTGGGTCTACAAGAGCAAGATCCAAACAATGATTTGTTTTTCCAGGGAAAAGCATTAGATGAAAATGTAAAATATCCGACGCTGGCTGAATTGAAGAAAAATTTTCATGAAATTTCCCCTAAAATTTACCAAAAACTATGGGAGGTTACTGATGAAGAGCTCGATGAATTATTTGAAATAGGAATGAAGATTCCTTTTGTGAAAGAAACAAAACTCAATTTTATCGGAATGTGTATTGGTCGTGAGGATTACCTTAGTGGACAAATAGGGCTAATGCGTAAAATTCTGGGATATCCGGGGATGAAGTACGAGATGGATGAAAACCTCAAATATTAATCAATGAATCCGGTAGAAAAAGGTTATAAAAAAGTCAATGGAATTCAATTGTACTATGAAATTTATGGTTCAGGCAAACCATTGGTTTTGATTCACGGAGGAGGTTCTTCTATTTTATTCGATTTTAAAGAAGTTATTGAAAGGCTGGACGATCAATTTCAATTAATCGGGATTGATTTACAAAACCACGGAAGAAGTGAACATCGTGATATTCCTGAAACATTTGAACAGGATGCGCATGATGTGGTGGCTCTTTTAGCGGAACTCAATATTGATAGAGCTTCTTTTTGGGGATTCAGCAATGGAGGAAATACCGTGATGCAAATTGCATATCGTTACCCTGAAATTGTAGACAACTTAGTCGTCGCATCAGCCTTCTATAAAAAAAGTGGAATGATGGATGGCTTTTTTGAAGCAATGCAAGAAGCTACTTTAGAATCGATGCCGGAACCATTGAAAATCAATTTTTTGAATCTTAATCCGGATTTCTCAAAGTTGGAGAACCTTTTTGATAAAGACAGCAAAAGAATGCAAACCTTTGAAGACTGGGATGATGAAGTATTACAGGCTATAAAAGCTCCGACATTATTTATCAGTGGTGATAAAGATGTTATGAAGCCTGAGCATACCATAGCAATGTGGCATTTAGTAAAAGAGGCCCAGGTAATGATCCTTCCGGGCGTGCATGGAGCTTATATGATGGCTGATTTTGCGGGATATGTCAACAAAAACTTAGTAGACTTTACAACTAAAGAGGTGGAAACATTTTTAAAAAAACAATAAAAGAATAATAAATAACATTTAAAATTAAAAATCATGGCTAAATTAAATCCGTATCTGAATTTTAATGGTACAGCTGAAGAAGCGTTCAATTTTTACAAATCTATTTTTGGAGGTGAATTTGTGGGGGGTATCCATAAAATGGGAAATGCTCCCGGTACCGAAAATCTATCAGATGAAGAAAAAAACAGAGTAATGCATGTGGCATTACCGATAGGAAATGACCTTTTAATGGCTTCTGATATTGTTCCCGGATTTGGACAGACTCTGACAGTCGGAAACAATAACTACGTTTCTATTTTCCCGGATTCAAGAGCAGAAGCAGACCGAATTTTTAAAGGACTTTCTGAAGGTGGATCAGTAGAAATGCCTCTTGAAGATCAATTTTGGGGAGACTATTTTGGTAGCTTTCAGGATAAATATGGTGTTCATTGGATGGTGAACTATAATGAAGAATACGCAAAATAATCTTATATTTAACTCATTATAAAAAAAGGGATATCTGTTTTTCAGATAGCCCTTTTGTCCCAATCACCAAAATAAGAACTATGGATCCGATTAAAATAGACATTACAATTTTAGCTCCGGTTGAGAAGGTTTGGAATTACTTCAATGAGCCCAAACATATTACAAAATGGAATTTTGCCCATGAAAGCTGGCAATGCCCTAGTTCTGAAAATGATTTAAGGGTAGGAGGAAAATTTAAAAACAGAATGGAAGCCAAAGATAAAAGCTTTGGGTTTTATTTTGAAGGGGTCTATGACGAAATTGAACCTCAGGAAAAAATAAAATATCATATTACAGACGGAAGAAAAGTGGAAGTAATCTTCGATAAAATTGATGACAATACAACGAAGGTTATTGAAATTTTCGATCCCGAAAAACAAAATTCTGTGGAAATGCAAAGAGATGGCTGGTATGCAATTCTCAATAATTTCCATAAGTATGTCGAGAATCACTAAAAATATTTTTTGCAGCCATGATCAATTTAGTCATCATGTCAAAGAGTTTGAACTCCATTTATGCTGTTCAGTATGATCCTAAAGAAGAATTCCTTCATGGGATTATTGCAATTTCTGCTAGAAAGGCTTTGGAAAAGGAAAAAATAAATTCTTTAGAAAAGTTATCGGATTATTCTGAGAAAGAAATTATGGAGCTTCACGGCTTCGGTAAAAATACGATGATTAAGCTAAAAGACTATATGAAAGAGCATCAGGTGTTTTTTAAAGAAGCATAAAAGGTATAAAATCATGCATCATAGCATGAAATTCGTGCATTCATGGCAATAAAAAACTCTCGCAGATTGCCGAGATTAAGCAGATTTTTATACAAATATCTGTATGATCTGCACGAGCATCAATCATTAAGCTAAATCAGTTAATATTAAAATTTAAAATTATGAACAACGATATTTTTCCATGTCTTTGGTATGACGGAGACGCAAAACAATCTGCAGAATTCTACTGCAAAGTTTTTGGTGGTAAAATTACTGCAGATACACCTGTGGTGATGAACATTGATTTGTTTGGACAAAAACTAATGCTGCTCAACGGTGGACCACATTTTAAAAAAAATCCTTCCATCTCTCTGATGGTAATTTGTGATACGGAAGATGAGGTTCAGAAATACTGGGATCAATTAGTAGATGGTGGAATAGCTCTAATGGAGTTAGGTTCTTATTCCTGGAGCAAAAAATATGGCTGGGTTCAGGATAAATATGGTGTGACCTGGCAGTTATTTTTAGGAGAAAAAGCACAAGACCAGAAAATAGTTCCTACCTTGATGTTTATTCATGGAAATAACGGTAAAGCCAAAGAAGCCATGAAGTTTTATACTCAGACTTTTCCTAACTCAAGCATTGGAAACGTAATGGAATATGGAGAAGGAGGCGAAGGCCATCCAATATCTGAACCGTCAGAAAATGTTCAGCATGCTACGTTTGTGATTGATGGTTATACATTATTCTGTATGGATAATTCCTATGATCATCAGTTTGATTTTAATGAAGGAATCTCATTGGTTGTGATGACGGAAGATCAACAACAAACCGATCATTATTGGAATACTTTTACTTCGGATGGAGGCAGAGAAAGTATGTGTGGCTGGTTGAAAGATAAATACGGATTAAGCTGGCAAATTGTACCTAAGAGACTTCTTCAATTGATGAGTGATCCAGACGCGGAAAAAGCATCCAAAGTTGTTCAGGCAATGATGAAAATGCAGAAAATTATTATAAAAGATCTGGAAGACGCTTATAACTCTTAAAGTTATTTCGGCTTATTGTTTGATGTGATTTAAGAAAGGGTTTGCTTATGAAAACACAGAACAAATCACAATCCAAATCAAAAGTCCCTAAAGATGGGCTATTCCCGGAAATTATCAGGGATGATTATTATGGAAGTCGGAAACTATTAGGCAAAAAATCTTTGATTTCCGGTGGAGATAGTGGCATAGGACAGGCAGTAGCCGTTCATTTTGCCAGAGAAGGTGCTGATGTTGCTATTATTTATAAAGAAAGTGACGGCGATGCTAAAGAAACCAAGAGATTGGTTGAAAAAGAAGGTCAGACCTGTATTTTAATTAAAGGTGACCTCACCCGAAAAAATTTCAGAACAAAATGTTTTGATAAAATTAAATCAGAATGGAAGCATTTGGATATTCTGATTAATAACGCAGGAATTCATACCTCAAAAAACAGTCTGGAGAAAATTTCTGATGAACAGATTCGGGAAACGTTTGATACTAATATCATTTCTATGATTTCTTTCACAAGAACTTTTCTTCCATTGATTGGTAAAGGAGGGAGAATTATCTGTACAACATCTGTTACCGCATATCGCGGCAGTGATCATTTAATTGATTATGCAGCGACGAAAGGAGCTGTCCTTTCCTTTATTCGTTCATTAGCCGATAATCTTGCAGAAAAAGATATTCTGGTGAATGGAATTGCTCCCGGTCCGATATGGACTCCTCTAGTAAAAGAAGCTTTTGACAATCTTTCTACGTTTGGGAAAGATACACCATTAAAAAGAGCCGGGCAGCCTTCAGAGGTGGCCCCTGCCTACGTTTTTCTCGCTTCTAAAGATGCAAATTATATTACAGGAGAAGTAATTCATATCAATGGTGGAGATTTCGTAGGAGGTTAGAATAATGAAGATATTTCAGTTTGACATCAAAATTAAATATATGCTTATGGAAATTTTATCATATGAAATTGAGATCAATGCAGAACCAGAAAAAGTGTGGAGTGTACTATGGGGAGATATTACCTATAAGCAATGGACTTCGGCTTTTGCAAAAGGTTCATTTTATCAGGGAACCCTTGAAGAGGGGAGTATTGTAAAATTTTTTGATCCCAATAATAACGGAATGTATAGCCGTGTTGAAGTTAATATTCCCAATCAGGAAATGAAATTTTTGCACCTTGGAGAAATTTACGCAGGAATTGAAGTTCCTCAGGATTGGGGAAATCCTACGGAGACTTTTATTTTGGAAGAAAATGAAGAAGGAACTTTGTTGAAAGGAGAGATCCAGACACGGGAAGAATTTAAAGCATTTTTTGAAGAAAAATTTCCCAAAGCATTGGAGATTATCAAACACCTTTCAGAAAATCAGCTTTAAAGTTTTGATAATATAAAAAAGAACCAAATCAAATCATCACAAAATTTAAAAATATGGAAACGTTATCTTATGAAACAGTAATTGATGCTCCAGTGCAGAAAGTCTGGGACATTCTTTGGAGTCCGGAAACGTATAGCGAATGGACAAAGTATTTTAGTGCAGGATCCATTATGAAATCAGATTGGAAAATAGGAGGTAAAACTTATTTCCTAAACGATAAAGGAGAAGGCATGGTTTCCACAATAGACAGTCTGGAGGAGCCCTATCAAGTTGTTTTTAAACACTTGGGAGTCGTAAAAGATGGAATAGAAGATACCCAAAGTAAAGAAGTAATGGAGTGGAACGGTTCTTTTGAAAAATACTTTTTAATTGATTTTGACGGGAAAACAAAGCTTCATACAGAAGTTCAGGTTGATAATCAATGGAAAGACCATATGGATACAGGATTTACAAAAGGATTGATTGTTGTGAAAAGTTTAGCTGAGGGTGTGAGTTTGGATGCTGTATAATCAATTTCGGGTTCAAAGTTTAAAGTTTAAAATTTAAGGTTGTGAACCAGCTGGTTGTTGTTTCAGATTTCACATCTTTATGTTTATATCTTTCTTTAATTTCTATTATCAACAAAATATGAAACTATTAGTAATCCTTTTCGGTACATTTATTCTGGCTTTACTGGGAACTACAGTGTTTTATGGAAAGCCGGATTTTTTATTTTCAGGAAATCTGGGTATGGCTGTTTTTATCATATTTACCGGATTATCACATTTTAAATTTCAAAAGGGAATGGCAATGATGATTCCTGATTTCATTCCGGGAAAGCTATTTTGGGTATACTTTACCGGGTTTTTAGAAATTGCAGCAGGAATAGGTCTGATGATTCCTCCTCTGCGTGGAATTACTGCCACTTTATTGATCGTTTTTTATGTGTTGGTCTTTATCGCCAACATCAATTCATCTCAAAAAAACATTAATATCTTCAAAGCGGATTATACAGGTCCGGGGATGGAATATCTTTATCTTCAAAGAATTCCGATGCAGGTTATTTTAATAGGCTGGACCTGGTATTTCGGTATATGCTTACTTTGATATCATGTGACAAAGGTTAATTTATTCGATTTTTGAGATTGTCTCTATTTTATTTTCTGGAAAATTATTGAATTTGTAACATTT
Organism: Chryseobacterium sp. PMSZPI; assembly: GCF_002835665.1. GTDB lineage: Bacteria > Bacteroidota > Bacteroidia > Flavobacteriales > Weeksellaceae > Chryseobacterium. The sequence goes on along the minus strand of NZ_PIZV01000012.1, from coordinate 38,763 downwards.
TGGCTTTTTGAAGTGTCTAATATTATAAAAGTGTTTATTCTTTCATGAATTTAAAAGCTTAAATGCTGACGATTGTTTTACCTTAAAAAACATAAGTTATGAATCTAAATTCCAAAATTTTAACCACTGCCAATATTATAATCACAGCTATTATGATCAACGCGCAAAATTCAACGGCTAAGCTACCGGGTGATCCCACACTGCCATCTTCAAAAGCAAATCTTGAAAAGTTGGTTTCTTATGATAAAGGAAACTTCAAATATAAAGTTGAAGACTACTTTGCAAGGCCAAAAGCTTCAGTATTTAAAATTTCCCCGGATGGAAAATACCTTTCCTACAAAGAGAAAGACCCGAATAAGAAAAACCATGTGTATGTTAAAGAGTTGAGTTCCGGAAAAATTACCAAGGCGATTGTTGAAAAAGACGATCTGATCAAAAGTTATGGTTGGCTCAATAAAAAACGCCTTTATTATACACAGGACAAAGGTGGAAATGAAAATATTCATCTTTATGCTGCCGATATTGATGGAAATAACCTTAAAGATTTAACGCCTTTTGACGGAATTACCCTGGGTGAAATAACTCCTATAAAAGACACTGATTTTGTTATTGTAACGATGAATAAGAACAACAAACAAATCTTTGAACCTTTTAAAATCAATTTTATTACCGGGGAAATTACTCAGCTGTATGAAAACAAAGATGTTAGTAGCCCTATTAATGATTATATTTTTGATAAGGACGGAAATCTTAGGGGATATATTGTTCTCGAAAATGGATTGACTTCAAAAACATATTATAAAGATCAGCAAACAGGTAAATTTAGCCTTCTTAAATCAACAGATTGGTCGGATACTTTCAATATTATCCGATTTAATGATAATTCCAAAAATAAGGATGAAGCTTATGTGGTAACCAATTTAGACGGAGATAAAACACGAATTGTTTTGTATGATCTAAAGAAAAATGCCGTGATTAAAGAAGTATATTCCAACCCTGTCTACGATGTGAGTTCTATAAGCGTTGCCGGAAAGAACAGGAACTATGAATTGGATTACATCAGCTATGAAGGGGTAAAAGGAGAAACAGTTCCGGTAAGTAAATTTTATAAAGAAATTGATGATAAACTAAAATCTGAGTTTAAAGATAAAGAATTTGCTATTGTTTCTTCTGACGATAATAATGATAAGTTGCTTGTAATTGTTACCAGTGATAAACTCTATGGTACTTATTACGAATATGATACGAAAACCAAAGAAGTGAAGCTTTTATATAATCTTATGCCACAACTAAAAGAAGAAGATATGGCTGAGATGAGGCCTATCGAGTTTAAAAGCAGAGATGGTTTGACGATTCGTGGATATATTACCCTGCCCAAAGCTGCTTTAGGAGGTAAAAAAGTTCCTCTGGTAGTAAACCCTCACGGGGGACCGCAAGGAATCAGAGACAGTTGGGGATTCAATCCTGAAACACAATTATTTGCAAGCCGGGGATATGCTACTCTTCAGGTGAATTTCAGAATTTCAGGAGGCTATGGAAAAGAGTTTCAGAAAGCCGGATACAAACAGATTGGAAGAAAAGCAATGGATGATGTGGAAGACGGTGTGAAATATGTTATTAGCCAAGGATGGATTGATAAAGATAAAATAGCGATTTATGGAGGAAGTCACGGTGGGTATGCAACCTTAATGGGATTGATTAAAACACCGGATTTATATGCTTGTGGAGTAGATTACGTTGGAGTATCTAATATTTTCACCTTCTTTGATTCATTCCCGGAATATTGGAAACCTTACAAAGAGATGGTAAAACAAATATGGTATGATCTTGACAATCCGGCAGAAGCTAAAATTGCTAAAGAAGTATCACCGGTTTTCCAGATTGATAAGATTAAAAAACCTCTGTTTGTGGTTCAGGGCGCTAATGATCCTAGAGTAAACATCAATGAATCCGATCAAATTGTAAAAGCGATGCGAGCTAAAGGGTTTGAAGTTCCTTATATGGTAAAATACGATGAAGGACATGGATTTGGGAAAGAACCTAACAGGATTGAATTGTATAAGTCTATGTTAGGATTTTTTGCAGAAAATTTCAATAAGTAAACTAATAATTTTATTATAATGGAAACGGAAGATATTGTGTCTTCCGTTTCTTTTTTTGTCATTGCGAGCATAGCGAAGCAATCTCGATAAAATTTGGATATTCCACAGGTGATTTGAATTATGTACCCATTTTGTCATTCAGAGCACAGACAGAAGGTCTGCGAACGTAGTTCAGTAGTGCAGCATGGAATCTTTTTTTCTCGCAGATTATGCAAATAACCCTAGTACCATAATCTACTATTTTGAACAATAAGAGCTGTTCTAGCCCATAGAAGCGGTTACCCCACAGTTGCTGTTGGCACAAGCTTGACGAGAGGAGTATGAGCGGATAGCAGGAAAAAGCTCCCGAAAAAAATGAGTAATAGGCAATGAGCAATAAATAATGGGTTGCTGATGCATAAAATATGAAATAAAAGCCCGATGAATATAGGAAAAGTTGAATTTTGAAAAAAATATTTTAAATTTATTAAAGTAAAACCAAAAGGATAGCCGTCATAGCAATATGGAGGTTGTCGAAAAAATAACAATGCCACAGAAGGAGAAAGAAAGCATCATCTCACAGACCGTTTCCAACTACGGAGGGAAGCTGATGTCTTATATTCGTCCCAAAGTGAAAAACACTGAAGATGCGGAAGATATTCTGCAGGAAGTGTGGTATCAGTTCAGCAGTCTTACCAATCTTTCTGAGATTGTGAATGTAGGAGGTTGGCTATATAGAGTAACGGCCAATAAAATCACAGACCGTTACCGTAAAAAGAAAACAGAAAATCTTGAAGATTTCGTCTATGAAGATGAAGACGGAAGTTTCTCTATCAAAGAAATTCTATTGATGGATGAAAGCGCAGGTCCTGATGTGAAAATGTTTCAGGATGAAATCTGGAAAAAACTGTTTGAAGCACTTGATGAGCTTCCCGAAAAACAAAGACTGGTGTATGTAGAGAATGAACTGAACGACAAAACCCTCCAGGAAATTGCAGATGAACAGGGAGAAAATATCAAGACCATCATCAGTAGAAAAAACTATGCTGTGAAGCATCTAAGAAATAGATTGAGAAAATTGTACGAAGATTTAAAAAGTTAGAAAAAGAAATTATGAATCATAAACACAAAAAAGGCTGGATTTTTTTATTGTTATGTCCGCCGTTGATCTTAGCAGCTGTTACATGGATTGTAATGTTGCTTTGGAACAGTCTTCTTCCGGAAGTTTTAGGAGTAAAGGCTATCTCGTTTTGGCAGGCAATGGGAATCCTGGTTTTAAGTAAAATTCTTTTCGGAGGATTTCATTTCGGTAAAGGAATGAAAGATTTCAAGGAGAGAAAGATGAGACAGAAAATGGAAAGCTGGTCTCCTGAGGAAAGAGAAAAATTCAAAGAAGTTTGGAGAAATAAATGTTCAGGAGGATTCTTCAATAGAAATAACGAATAATTTAAAAATTTTAAAGAAGTAGTAAAGTAAAATTAAAATTCATTCGTCTATATAAAAAACAAGAAGTAGTAAAATTTAAAATTAGAAAAATGAAAAATTCAGCATTAAAAGGAGCTCTGGGAGCACTAGCCGTTGTGGGGGTAGCTTTAATCGCTAAAAAAGCCGCACAAAGAAAAAGATTTATCAAAGGTATTTTTGATGAATATGGAATTAAAGAAAAATCACCTTTCGGATTAGCCGATAAAATCAGGGAAATGAATGAAGATGATTATCAGGAGCTGAAAGGAAAATTCAAAAAAGAATTTGCATCAAAATGCTGCAGAAAAGATAATATCTGCGAAGCATAAGAAATAGACAAAACTCATTGAAATTGTTAAATTCCGGCTCGGGAAGCTTCGCTTCCCCCGAGCCGGAATTTTCTTATTCAAAAGAATGACATTTTTCGAAAACGAAAGACATTTCCATTATTTTAAATATTAAATTTGTCTTTAAATCCTGATAAACCTATGTTTTCTAAGAATATTGTTAGTCTATTTCTATTACTTTTTTCAATCTTTGTTTTTGGGCAAAGGACTCAGCAAAAACAATATATTTTCTTTTTGCATAATAAATTTTTGGAAGAACATTCTTTACAAGAAAAACATCCTAAATATGGCACTGCAGAATACGAAGAAGTATTAGATCGGTTAAGAGATAACAATACAATTGTGATTTCCGAGAAAAGGAAAGCCGGCACAGAACCTTCGGTTTATGCTGAGAAGGTGAAGAAACAGATTGACAGTCTGATGAAAAAAGGTATTCCGGCAGAACATATTACAGTTGTGGGTACATCTCAGGGGGGCTATATTGCTCAGTATGTTTCATATTATGAAAAAAATCCACAATTAAAATTTGTATTTATTGGTGCGAGTTTTAAAGATGATTCTTTGGAGAAAGATAACAACTTCAGGCTTTATGGAAAAATCCTTTCCATAACTGAAAAATCGGATGACGGACATGTTTCGCTGTCGCAAGAACAAAGGTTCATCAGGTCTGATATTAAAGATTTCAAAGAAATTGAGCTTGCTACGGGAATGAATCACGGATTTTTATTCAAAGCTCTTGATGCTTGGATAGTTCCTGTTAAAGATTGGATCTCTCGTAAGTAAGTTGTTATTATAAAAAACAAGAAAACCACAGATTTTTAAGATGCGTTCGTTTTTTTTGACACAAATTCATGAATTTTTATGAGTGTATTCACATGGCAATTATAAAAAAGATTTCTAATTAATTTTTTGATATCAACATGATGTAAGTTTTTCCCAATATCTGGGTGATCTGTGAAATCAGTGGGAAACAATATCTAGGGATTTCAGGTTGAACTACGTTCGAAGACCTTCAGGCTGTGCTTGGAACGATAAAAGTATCATTGAAATATCTATTTTATCTTTGATTTGTAATGGCTTTTTGATTTGTTTTTCTAACAAAGTTTTACCATGAACATCGAACACGAAGAGAAATAAATCCTTATTTTTGTATTGCTCAATGAAAGACTACTACTATTTTCTCGGTATTTCTCAGGATGCTTCGGAAGAAGACATCAAAAAAGCTTATCGAAAACTTTCTTTAAAATACCATCCCGATAAAAATGAAAATGATAATTTCTTTGCCGATCGGTTCCGTGAAATTCAGGAGGCTTATGAAACATTGAGTGATCCGGGTAGGAGACGTACCTATGATCAGAATTTAGAAAGTCACCAGCGAAGTTTCAGATATAATATTCCGCCTGCTATCAAAACTTTTACGGCGAATAAAATTCATGCGAAAAAAGGAGAGGAGATTATCATCAACTGGCAAACGAGTAACGCTGATGTCGTGAAAGTATTACCATTTGGGTTAGAAAAACCTTATGGTGAGAGGATTTTTAAAATTACGGAATTTAAAGACGGAAAATTCCAGCTTTTGCTTCATGCCACCAATTCATTGTTGCATAAGACCGTTGTACAGGGGATTACCATTACTGAGGTTTTTGAAAATGATTCCGAGAAATTCAAAAATACAGTGGAAGAAATGTTCAAGCCACAACCTAAAACAGTAGTGAATAAGTACGGTCAACCTAAAATTATGATGTTGCTTTGGGGGATTATTATATTGGCAATAGCTCTCTATATACTTATAAAATCCCTAAATTAATCTAAGCCATTTTCTTTCTTCCGGGACATTTTTTGCATCTTTTCCCTTTCTTGAACTTTTTGCAGCATGATTTCTTTTCACAAAACATTTCTTCATTGTTGAAGGCATAGACAGGAGTTAAAGGCGGAACTTTAAACGGTGTAATCATATTCATACTGCAAATATATTAATTTAGAATAAATATAATTAATAAAATTTCATAAAATTCTTAAAACCTGATCAATAGCAGTCCCACATTTATTTTTTGTTTCCAAATGCTTCTAAAAACTGAGAGAAGTAGACCACTGAATTCTCCATGCATGTGCCTCCTGGTTGGCAAAATTCTGTCTTCTTCCATAAGTGGTTTCTATTCCGGTTCTCACTTTTTTGTAGGGATGAAAAGCGATATTCATTCCGATGTGTTGAAAGTTTTTCGTCATATCTTTTACAATAAAATCTTCATTTCCTATACTGGAATGGCTGATGAAAGCCACTGAGCTCCATTTAGGAGTCCACCAATGCTCATAGATACCAATGATGTTGAACATTTGTAATGTTTTTAGCCGGTTTCCGTCATGAGGATCGGGTACAGCATCATATTTTTCATTGTTTAAATCTGTATTATTCGTTTCAAACCCTTTTCCGAAAGAACTTTGCAGGCTTACGATATTATGGTTGTCAAGATACAGTTTTCCGGAAACCATTGCGCCCCAGCCCATCATGGTACGGACTTTATACGGATCTTGTGTACGAGATCTTGTGTCGTAGCTTATGGGTGTCAGAATACCTCCTGCTTTGATATAGCTTTTATCATTTCCATATCGATACATTGCTGTAAATGTTGGAATTGTAGCTCTTTTTTTCCAGTTTAATGAATCAGTTGGAAGAGTGATGCTCGGGATATTAGGATCTTCCATGGAAACTGATAACGTTTCTTTTGCAGAAATAGGAGTAGTATATCTAAGCTGAATTCTTCGGGTGAAAATCATTCCGTTAGGAGGAACAAAGTCAAATATATTAGGAACAATTTCAAGATCGGAAAAATTACCCCAGGTTTGCCCGATAAGCCATTTATTCCACTGTATATATCCGTGTCTAAGGCGTGGAGCGGTAGTTCCGTTCGGACCATAGAAGTCTACTTCTACATAAGCAGATAAACCGGTTCCTGTTTTTTGTTTTATTCCTAATCCTAGCTGTGATTGTTTTATACTGAAATTGGTGCTTACTGCATTGTGTTGAGGGATTTCTATTGAGTGGGTGATAAAACCGTCTTTCATTTTCATATCCTGAAAATCTATCATGAAATCAGTTTGTACGAACCCTTTTGCATAGAGGTCCCAATCAGTTTGATTTTCAGTTTTAATGGAGGTGAGGGTAACCTGTGCTGAAACTTTGGCATGAGAAATCAAGGCAGAGACTATTAAGGCTACAAACCTTGTATGTGCGTTCTTCATCGTGTGTGTTGTGTCTTTTGTTGTTGTGTTTCAATTATATTCTCATAGGCATTTGTTTATGTTATTAGTTTTTTTATTGATTTTTTTCTTTCTTTAGTTTCTATTGATTTATTTTAAAGTTAAGTGTGTTTTTAAAGATTGAATTTTTCTCTGTTTTGACTTTAATCTCTTAAATGTGAAGTGAAGCTACAAAATTATTTTAGAATCAATTTTTATAATATTTTTAATTAAATTGAAAGTATTTTAATATTTTAAACTAGTGTACTGCTGTTTAATTAGTAATAAATATTATATATTATTGAGTATTGTTTATGAAATCAATGTAATTGTTGTTTTAAATAAATTAAATTTTAACAGATGTTTATGAAGAGATAAGTGTTTTGAAAAAGGCATGTATTTCTTTGACTTATATCAATTTTATGCTGTTGTACAATCGTGCAAAAAATTGTAATTTTACCCATCTTTTTACAAACAAAATCTAATAAATAAAAATGAATACAGAACAGTTTGTGAGCCGTCACATTTCCCTTAATGAAGCCGATAAACAGGCGATGTTGGAAAAACTTGGCGTTTCTAGTATTGAGGAGTTAATTTCTCAAACCATCCCTTCTTCTATCCGCCTAGAAAAAGACCTTGAGATCTCAGAACCACTTTCGGAATACGAAATGCTGAACCACTCAAAAGAATTGGCATCAAAGAATGTTGATTATACGAGTTATATCGGGTTTGGATACCATAATACACTTTTGCCATCAGCAATTCAGAGAAATATCTTTGAAAATCCTAGCTGGTATACGGCATATACTCCATACCAGGCGGAAATAGCACAAGGAAGGTTAGAAGCTCTTCTTAATTTCCAGACTGTGGTGTGTGACCTTACAGGGTTTGCCCTGGCTAATGCTTCCCTATTGGATGAATCTACTGCAGCAGCTGAAGCAATGCACATGTTCTTCAATAACAGGACTAAAGACCAGAAGAAAGCTGATGCCAACAAATTCTTCATTTCTGACCTTGTATTACCTCAAACCGTTTCTGTATTAAAAACGAAAGCAGAAGGATTAGGAATTGAAGTCGTGGTAGGAGATCATAAAACTCACCAGTTTGATGCTTCTTATTATGGAGTTTTATTACAATATCCGGGGAAAAACGGGATTGTATTAGATTATACTGAAGATATTGTAGAATATAAAAAACTTGACCTTCAGGTAGCAGTAGCTTGTGATCCAATGGCTTTGGTAAAACTGAAGTCTCCTGCTGAAATGGGTGCTGACTGTGCTGTAGGAACAACACAAAGATTTGGTATTCCATTAGGATATGGAGGCCCTCACGCAGCATTCTTTGCTTGTAGAGAAGATTATAAAAGAGATATCCCGGGAAGAATCATCGGAGTTTCTCAGGATATGTACGGAAAACGTGCATTAAGAATGGCTTTGCAAACAAGAGAGCAACACATTAAGAGAGAAAAAGCAACGTCCAATATTTGTACAGCTCAGGTTCTTTTGGCAGTAATGGCAGGAATGTACGCTGTATACCACGGTCCAAAAGGATTAAATTATATTGCTGATCAGATCCACTTTAAAGCAAATGCTTTGAAGAATGGTCTTGAAGCTTTAGGATATGAGACTGCAGAAGAGCCGATCTTCGATACGGTAAAAATTATCATGAGCGAGGATGAGAAAGGAAGATTGATGAGAATGATGCAGGATCACAAACTCAACCTTAACTACTTTACAGAAGGAGTAGTGAGTGTAGCAATCAACGAAAGCACAACATTAGATAAATTAAATTATCTGATGGCTTCTTTTGCTCAATTTAAAGATAAGCAGACTTTCAAATTAGAAATCAAAGAAGGATACAGTATTCCTGAGGAAAACTTAAGAAAAGACGAAATTCTTACGGAACAAGTATTCAACAAATATCATACAGAAACAGAATTGATGCGTTACATCAAGCGTCTGGAGAGAAAAGATTTATCATTGACTCATTCGATGATTTCTTTAGGATCTTGTACAATGAAACTGAACGCAGCTACAGAAATGTTACCACTTTCATGGGCAGATTGGGGAAGTGTACACCCATTCGTACCGGTAGATCAGGCAGGAGGATATCAGCAAATGATAGCTGAGCTTGAAAAAGATCTTGCTACCATCACAGGTTTTGCAGGAACTTCATTACAGCCAAACTCCGGAGCTCAGGGAGAATATGCAGGATTAATGGTGATCAGAGAATACCATATTTCAAGAGGCGATCACCACAGAAATGTAGTATTGATTCCACAATCTGCACACGGAACAAACCCGGCTTCTGCTGCAATGGCAGGAATGAAAATCGTAGTGGTGAAAAACCTTGAAAATGGGGAAATCGACTTCGAAGATCTTAAAGCGAAAACAGAACAACATTCAGCAAATTTATCAGCTGTAATGATTACTTATCCGTCTACTTATGGATTCTTTGATGCGAATATCAAAGAAATTACCAATCTGATCCACGAGCATGGGGGACAGGTATATATGGATGGTGCCAACATGAACGCTCAGGTAGGATTTACAAGTCCTGGAAACATTGGAGCAGACGTTTGCCACTTAAACCTTCATAAAACATTTGCCATTCCTCACGGAGGTGGAGGTCCCGGAGTAGGTCCAATCTGTGTTGCGAAGCACTTAGTACCTTTCCTTCCTTCTAACGCAAATATCAAAGTGGGAGCTAAAGAAGCTATTGATGGTATTTCTGCAGCACCTTATGGTTCAGGATTGATCCTTAACATTTCTTATGCTTACATTAAAATGTTAGGAACTGAAGGTCTTAAAAAGGCTACAGGACATGCGATCATGAATGCCAACTACCTTAAAGAAGTTTTAGCTGAGCATTTCCCGATTTTATATTCAAACGAGAATGGAAGAGTGGCTCACGAATGTATCGTAGACTTCCGTCAATTCAAATCTTTAGGAATTGAAGTAGCTGATGTTGCTAAAAGATTGATGGATTACGGTTTCCATGCGCCTACAGTTTCTTTCCCAGTTGCAGGAACATTGATGATTGAGCCTACAGAGTCTGAAAGTAAATCTGAAATCGATCGTTTTGCTGAAGCATTAATCTCTATCAAAAAAGAAATCGATGAAATCGCAAACGGAGAAGTTGATGCTGCAAACAATGTATTGAAAAATGCACCTCACACAGAACAACTGGTAATCTCTGATTCTTGGGATAAACCATACAGCAGAGAGAAAGCAGCTTATCCGCTAGAGTGGGTAAGAGATCACAAATTCTTTGCTTCTGTATCAAGAATTGATGAAGCTTACGGAGACAGAAACTTAGTATGTACTTGTGAGCCGATTGAAGCTTATATGTAATTAGAAGTTTTTCCAGATATAACAAATCCCTTTCAGCAATGAAAGGGATTTTTGTTTTTATAGATTTTTCAAAATACCTTTGAGCGGTTTATTCATTAAAATTATTGGTTTTCCAAAGCTTTTATTTTCCATTCAATACCGTATTTACATACTCAGTCCATTCGGATAGTGGAATGCTTCTGTCTAAATAAAAATCAGGCTGTAATCCTTTTTCATCAATGGTAAAATCAGGGATTCGCATACTTCTTGAAAGAGCGTATCCCAACTGAAATTCGTTACAAGGTGAAGGAACAAAATACATATTTGAAACATCCAGGACACCAAAAGTTGTTGTTCCGAATAGCTTTACTTTTCTACTTTGCTTGGCTGCCAATAAAAACTGCTCGTCTGTACTTCCATTTCGTTGGTTGATGATGATTCCTACATTTTTTGGATAAGGATAAACGGTATCATATTTCGTAATGCTCACTACATTTTCATTAAGGTTTACAAACTTTCCCTGTTCTTTTTCCAATTTATCAAATGATGCCTTTGCCCATTTTTTATTTTCTTCATTAAATCCATATTCTGGTTTATTGATGAAGTCTATCATTCTTTGGTTATTTAATTTGGTGGATAAATATTCTACTCCTACCGTTCTGATGGGGTTGGTATAAATCAATGGTAGAATTTGATTATAGCTGGAATCGCTTCCTCCCGTCCCGTTCCTAATATCGATGATAAGGTTTTCAGTAGAAAGAATTTTTTCTCTGTTGGAAACAATTACACTGTCAATTTTTTGTTTTTCCGAAGCCTGAAAAGAGGGAACTCTGAAATATAATGTGGTTTTGTTGAGCTTTTCTATATAGGGTTTGCTGGCGCCTAATGATTTATAATATTGGACATATTTAGGATCATCCTCAATTTTCGGATAAACCCTTGAAAGGCTGAAGTCTCCGATTTGTAAATGATTTTTTCCGGTTAATGTGATTTCTTTTGTTTCTGCGGCAGAATGGTCGCGCATATAAAAAACACCATTGGACTTACCATTAGAGAAATCTATCTTGAGCTTTACCTGTCCTTTAGTCCAGGTTTCAGCTCCCGATTCTATAATAAATCCTATGTATTGATCTCCTTTTTTCTTAATTCCTATTTTATAAGGAGTCGTTTCCCAGATACCTTCATAATCAGAGGTCTTCTTTTTGTCCAAATAGTTTTTAAAATCTTGGGTTTCTATGGGAAAAGTTTCCCAGTTAGAATATAAGTTTTCAGATTTTTGATTAGGATTATCCTGCTGTGCCTTCTCTTTCTCGATAGGTCTTATGGCAATGTGTCCGGGGCGGAAGAAAGCTAGCCAATCATAGAGAATAGGTCCACATTCCGTGAATGTTTTAGCAGTTTTTACTTTTTCGGCAGTTCTTTTATTGTGGTCTTCGTAGGTTTGCTTTCCTTTTTGTTTTAAAGCATATTCATAACCGGCATCATTTTCTTCAAAAGTTTTTTTAACCCATTCGAAGTTTTTTGTACAGTCGCAGGTTTGTGCGTATAACGATGTTGTTAATGTGAATAGAGATGAAATTAATAAAGGTTTTAAGTTCTTCATGGAATCAGTTTATAATAAAATATTTGACACATCTGAAATACTATATTTTGGACATTTTTAATGAGAGTCCATATAATAAATCAAAAAAATAGTTTTGGCTAAATTTAATCAAATTATACTTAAAAAAAACACTTGTATAAATTTGAAAATATATCAGGTGGAAGAATAAGGAATTGAAAATTATCTATATTTTATTTGAGTAGATTTGATGATAGCGAATGTGTTCATTCTAATGGTGAAAATCCCTTTCAATAATAAGAGGGGTGTTCTAAAAGTAATATTTAAAATCTTATTTTTTCTTGGTTGTAAAATATACAGCTAAAATTGCAATTCCTACAATGGCAAAGGTGATAATTGAAATCGTTTCTATTGAAATTTTGCTTTTGGCTTGGGTGCTTTCTTTTTCACAGGAGAAAAAGAATAATACTGTCATGAATAGGCAGATTGGTAATAATTTCTTGACCATACAATTGTATTTATTTGGTTTTTAGATTTTTATGATCAAAAAGTATACCGAATTAATAGACTGAATAGAGATGTCTTTTAATGAGTTAATAAACTAAATGTATTTCTTTTTTTAAAAGAAAGGATGTATAAATAACTATAATTTCTCTTTATTATTTTCTTCATTCCAGTAATAGCTATCCGGATATATTCTTGCTCCAAAAATAGCCGTTCCTACCCGTACAATGGTAGCACCTTCCTCAATAGCCGTTTCAAGGTCTCCACTCATGCCCATAGAAAGTTCTTTCATTTCTACGTTGGGGATTTTTTCAAGAATGATTTTTTGTTGAAGCTCTTTCAGTATTTTGAAACATAGCCTTACTTTTTCAGCTTCGGCACTGAATAAACCGATAGTCATAAGTCCTTTTATCTTTAATGTAGAAAACTCGGAGACTTTTTTAGTGAGCTCTATTGCTTGTTCGGGAGCAATACCAAATTTACTGTCTTCATTTGAGGTATTTACCTGAATCAAAACATCCATTGTTTTGTTCTCTGCTAGAAGCCTTTGGTGTAGTTTTTCTGCCAATTCCAAACGGTCCAGAGACTGTAAGCAGGAGACGTTATACTTTAGGATGTCTTTAATTTTGTTTGTTTGAAGATGTCCAATAAAATGATTCGTGTGAGGAGTATCTTTCAAATCCTCAAACTTTTCTTTTAGTTCCTGAACTTTATTTTCGGCAATTAAAGTTTGTCCGTTTTCTAAAGCGATTTTGATACGGTTAGCAGAAACTGTTTTTGTGGCAAGCAATAGTTTAACTTCTTGGGCACTTCTTCCTGCTTTTTCACAAGCCTTTATTATCCGGTTGTTGATAATACTGAGATTGTTGAGAATATCTTCTTTCATGATTGAATGGTTTCTTTGGCTTCCAGTTTCGCGATGAATGCTGCTTTTATTGAAGTAAGTGCATGATCTTTAGCTTCCGCAAAGGAAATGGAATATTTTCTTTCTATATTTCTCATTTCTTCCGGGAATGAGCTTAGCAGTTGGTCATAGAAGGTATCTAAGAATGGAGCAGAAGGCATTTCGTAATTGATCTTTAATTGAAAACGTCTCAATAAAGCTGTATCAATAATCTCCGGATGATTCGTGGCACAAAGTAAAAGAGCGTTTTCAGGATAATAATCGATTAATTGGATTAATGTATTGACTAATCTTCTCATCTCACCCACATCCTTATCATCGCTGCCTCTGGCTTTCCCAATCTGGTCCAATTCGTCAAGGAACAGGACCGATCTTTCTCTTGCTGCTTTGTCAAATATCATTTTAATATTCTGGGAAGTTTCGCCGATTCGTGATGAAACAATATTGCTCAGGTTTAAAATAATAATATTCTTCCCTAAAGCATTGGCAATTGCTTTTGCTGTCATTGTTTTCCCGCACCCTGAACTTCCTTGTAGCAAAATCTTATTATTAACCGGCAGACCATATTCCTGCAGCTCTTTGATATAGGTGTGCTCTTTAATAAGCTGTATTAAATGATCCCTGTTGTTTTGATCGAGAAATACTTCATTAAGAGCTATCTGTTCTTTATCTTGAATAATAAGGTTGTAGAGATTCATGATGACAATTAAATAAATTCTTAGTAATAACAAAGATAAGGCTTATTAAATGAAGTATATCCCCTGAATAAGAATAAACAAGAAGGATAGAAGGGGATGAGAGTAGGTAATTAAGTGATGGCGTTATAATCTAAGCTTAAAATACAGGCGGTTTTTCGATTATTGTTTTTAAGTATCTGTATGTGAATGTTTTACTTTGTTGTTCTTTTAATTGTTTATTTTCTTTACATGCTTAAGGGGTTGTAATGCACTATGTCAGAAAAACTCTTATTCTTTTCTTTTTTGGCATAAAAAGGCAGTGTGACATGTCATGAAAATGGACAGTGATAAAAATTTCAAGGTGAAAAATTCATTTGGTAAAATAATTTTTCTTAACATAAAAATTATTTTCTGCTAAAATTTTACACTCCAAAAGAACCTTTTATTTCAATATTATGCAATACATTGTTTATTGTTTGTTTTATTGAGTCCATTATAGAAGCCTCTAATTGATTAACGGTTTTATATGTTTTTGAATATAGAATAATAAATATATTAATAAATTCACAATAACGTATTAACTTATTGTAAATGAAAAATCACTTAAAAATTAAATAAATTCTCTTAAAGTACTGATATACATCATGGTCTTTTGCTTTGGCACATGATTTGAAAACTGTAATATTGCAATTGTAAAATTGATAAAAAAAAGTCAAATAATTAAAAATAATACAAAATGATAACTTATATCGGTATCGCAACTTGTGTAGTAGTGTTCGCATCATATTTTATGACAGCAAGAAGAGAAAGAAACTAATTCTAAAATAAATTAAGCCTATAGAAAATCTATACTAATTATATTGTTTTATGTTTTTAATCTGAAATCAGATTCGCTCTTTTACTCAATTGGGGTAAAAGGGCCCAAAAACATAACATTAAGATCTTAGTTTCACAACAAATTTTAATATCAAGAGTAGAACCGGGCATTAGTCCGGTTTTGCTTTTGTGGGAGAACAAGATCTCTTTTTTTCTGGATCAGGCGCAAAAGTTGGGTTAATTTGAAGAGAAAAATGAGTTATCTTTTTACTACTCTAAACTTACACTGAAGTTTTATTTCCACGCAAAGACAAGATGCAATTCATTATTGGTAAGGGAGCTAAGAAAGCGACAAAGGTCGCTGATGAAGCGATATGGATATGCGTACGCTTAGAAAGAATCAATAATATTGATTCAGCCTTTGCTTCCTAAGATATAACACTACATAATAAAAATCCTTTGCGTGAAATTTAAAGATTAAAATGGCTCTAAATATTCTAAGCTTCACAACTTTTACACTTGATCTCTTTTTTTATTTTTGCATAAAGAATACACCTTATGGGACGCAGTTATATATTTCTTGCCTTAGCGATCGTATGTGAGATCATAGCCACTACTTTTCTGAAAAAGTCGGAAGAGTTTTCAAAACTATGGCCTTCTGTTATCACAGTAATAGGCTACGCTTGTGCTTTCTATTGTTTGAGCATTACACTTCGCCAGATTCCCGTAGGGATCACTTATGCAATTTGGTCGGGTGTAGGGATTGTCTTTATTACAATGATTGGCGTTATCGCTTTTAAACAGGTTCCGGATTGGCCGGCAATCATTGGAATTGCACTGATCGTAATTGGGGTAGTCGTTATTAATATCTTTTCGAAAATGGGGACACATTAAACAATAATGGTATAGTTTGAAGTTGCTCTCTCAGCCTGCTCAAATAAAATAAATTATCTTCCTTCGACTTTACCTCAAACCTACAAAAAATATGTATTTTAATAAAGCTTCTGATCCTTTTCACAATAGAAACTTCTTCTTTTTCCTTTGCCGGTTTGCTTTTTGATCAATTTTGATCCGCATTGAGGACAAATTGATTTGGTATGGACGAGCCAGTGTTTCTTTAAGGTAAACGCTCTTTTCCACTCCAGAAAATCGAAACTGTAATTTCTGGCTTCTGTGATAAGTTCTTTCCGTTTTTGGGAAGGAAGCTTACCCAGCAAACTTTCGGGTTGAACTCCGATTCTGAAGAGAACTTCATTTTTAATAATATTTCCGACTCCCGAAAAAATATTCTGATCCATCAAAGCATCACATACCATCATATCTGAACTTGATTTTAATTTTTCTTCTGCTTTTTGAGGATTCCACCGGTTACTCATTACATCTGCTTCCCAATCAATAGAGAAAAGAAATTCCGGATCGACAGATTTTACAGAACAGGTATAAAAGTAGATTCCTTCAGATGAAAAGATCAGTCCTAAGCGCAAGCTTTTGTCAGGCTTTGTTTGTTCATTAATGCTATAAGAACCGAACATTAATAAGTGAATACGGATTACAGCTTTTTCAAAAATAAGATAGGTCTGTTTTCCAAAAGTACAAATTTCAAGGAGTTTTTGACCGATGAGCACTTCTTTGTCAAATTTTGCATTGCCTGAAGCTTCTGTGACTTGTTTTCCCACAAATGGCTGTAGGCTTTCTTTCATTAAAATTATAGAGGGACCTTCAGGCATAACAATCTTTTTTAATAAAAGTCCAAATACCATTCCGTAACGTAACAAAGAAAGAAAGTAAGTAGTCTGTAAGCCCAAATATTTTTTTAATTCTTTAAAAATTGAAATTATTGTTTCTGTCCTACAAATCGTATTACGGAACCTATTCCATTATGAAACAGTCCTTCTTTAAGCTCAATTTCTTTTTCTGTAAGTTCTAGAATGTTGTAATCTGGGAAATCAGACCTGATCTCGTCAATAGAGAATAAAGACTCAATGTCTCTTGGACCTCCTACGCTTTCATTTTTTGTAATGTATTCAAGATGTTTTTTACTGAAAGCTTCAAAAATAATATATCCACCTTTACGCAAATACTGATTCAGCATTCTATGTATTGAAGATTTTATATCTGCAGGAAAATGAGCATATATAAGAGCGATTACGTCAAATTGTTGTTTATGGTAATTTAAAGATGGCAGCTCTCCAACCCGGTAATCTATTGTCACTCCATTTTGCTCAGCAAGCTGTAGTGCTTTAGTTTTGCCTTGTATGCTGATATCAAAGGCTGAAGCTTTCCAGCCTCGTTTGGCAGCGTATACAGAGTTTCGCCCTTCACCATCTGCAGGAAATAGAATAGAGCCGGGAGTTAATGATTCAAGTTGTTCCTTTAAATAGTCATTGGGAGCTATTCCGTATACAAATTCTTCATGAGTATATCTTTCATTCCATTTATCAAGCCATGTATTGTCTTTCATTTTTTATAGTTTTTATTATATTCAAATGTAGGATGTTTTTTAGTTGTTTCTTCAACGGAAAAAGCAGTAAGGATAATAGATTTTTTGAATGATGATCTCTACTCAAGAAATATCTGAATACTATTCCGTACAATTAAAATTTGGAGTAATTTTGAAAAATGATGAATTTAAACCAGATTTTCACCAATCAACGTACAGGAAATAATCCACATACTAAAGCTTCAAGAACTGATTTTCAGCGAGATTTCGATAGGATAATCTTCTCTTCAGCATTTAGAAGACTTCAGAATAAAACTCAGGTTTTTCCGCTTCCCGGAAGTGTTTTTGTACACAACAGGTTGACGCATTCTTTAGAAGTATCGTCGGTAGGTAGAAGTTTAGGAAGTATTATCGGTGAATTTATTGCCGAAGATTTTAAAAATGATCTCACTGAAGATTCCAGAAATTTTTACTTATATAATTTAGGAAATGTAATTGCTGCAGCTTGTCTTTGTCATGATGTCGGAAACCCGGCCTTTGGACATTCGGGAGAAGATGCTATTGCGAGCTACTTTGAAAGGAATGAAAGAGATCTAAAATCGAAATTCAATGAAAAGGAATGGGCGGATTTGGTGAATTTTGAAGGAAATGCCAACGCAATCAGGGTCCTGGCTCAACAACAGCAAGGAAAGGATGCGGGAGGTATTCAGCTTACGTTTTCGACTTTGGCGAGCATAGCAAAATATCCATGTGAAGCTGTCGCTAAGAAAAAAGGAATTATTCACAGAAAGAAATTCGGTTTTTTCCAAAATGAAAAAGATATTTTTTTAGAAATTGCGAAAGGAACCCATCTTATTTCAGAAAGCGAGGAACCTCATATTTTCAAAAGACATCCATTTGTATGGCTGGTAGAAGCTGCGGATGATATCTGTTATAACATTATTGATATGGAAGATGCTCACCGATTAGGTATTGTATCTACTTCCGATTGCGAAAACCTGTTTTTCGAATTGGTAAAATCTGAAAGTAATGATATTGACAGAGTAAAAAATAAACTGGCTTCCATTTCCAATGAAAATGAAAAAATTTCCTATTTAAGAGCAAAAGCTATTAATGCCTTGATTAACAAATCCCTTGAGATTTACAAACAAAATTTTGAAACTATTCTTCATGGCAATCTGGATAAAGGACTTTTAGATATCTATAAATCGGAAAACAGCGCTTTACAGGACATAGAATCTTTCTCCATCGAAAAAATATACAATCATAAAGCCGTAGTGGAAATAGAAAATGCAGGTTATAACGTAATGTACGAATTATTGGATCATTTTATTCCTTCCATTCTGAAACCTGACGAAGAACGAAAATCTTACGATAAAAAAGCATTAAAACTACTTCCTAAGCAATTTGTCTATGAACATGGAACAGATTATCAAAAAGTACTTGGAATCATCGATTTCGTATCAGGAATGACCGATAATTATGCCACCGATCTTTACAGAAAAATTAAAGGAATAGATATCGGAATGACCGTATAATTCCAGAGAACGGAAACAGGAAGAAAAGTTGATGGAAATTATTGTTTCACACTTCAATAGCCTCCTGTTTCCGGTCCTAAGCTTCTTTACTGATAAAACAGACTATCACCCGGTTTAAATATTATTTCTATCTTTAACGGAAACAATTACTAAAAAACTAAACTATGGGTATTTTTCTAGCGCCTGTTATCATTTTCGGGCTTATTATTTTATTTGCATCATTTTTTGTGGTTAAGCAGGAAACGGCAGCCATTATAGAACGTTTTGGGAAATTTCAGGCGGTAAAGCACTCAGGACTTCATTTGAAACTTCCTATCATTGATCAGATAGCCAAAAGGCTAAATCTTAGAATTCAGCAGTTGGATGTAATGATCGATACGAAGACATTGGACAATGTATTCATTAAAATGAAAATTTCCGTTCAGTATCAGGTTATCAGAAATCAGGTGGGGGATGCTTTTTATCGTTTGGAGAATCCTGAAAATCAGATTACTTCTTTTGTTTTTGATGTGGTGCGTGCGGAGGTTCCAAAATTAAAACTAGATGATGTTTTTGTAAGAAAAGACGATATTGCTGTAGCGGTAAAAGGCGAACTTCAGGATGCCATGAATAGCTATGGATATGATATTATCAAAGCTTTAGTAACAGATATTGATCCGGATGAACAGGTAAAACATGCCATGAACAGGATCAACGCGGCAGAAAGAGAAAAAACAGCAGCGGAATATGAATCCGAAGCACAAAGAATCAGGATTGTAGCGGTAGCAAAAGCTGAAGCGGAATCTAAAAAGTTACAAGGACAAGGGATCGCTGATCAGAGAAGAGAAATTGCAAAAGGTCTTGAAGAATCTGTAAGAATGCTAAATAATGTAGACATCAACTCACATGAGGCATCTGCTTTAATTGTTGTAACACAGCATTATGATACTCTCCATTCTGTAGGAGCAAGTAATCGTAGTAATCTGGTTCTTCTTCCTAATTCACCTACTGCAGCCAGCAATATGCTCAATGATCTGGTTGTTGCAATGACAACAGCCAATACGGTAGGAGAAGCAACGAAAGGCAAGTATCCGGATCCTCCTCAAAAAGAATCAGGGTATTAGGTAAGGAAGCTGGAAGAGGGATGTTATGATAGTCAGTAATACTATTATCCATAATTTCCACCTTAGTTTTTCATACTTCCTGGCATAAAATAAAAAAGCTTCAGAATTTTCTGAAGCTTTTTTATTTATTTTTTCGTTTTAGAAACCTGTTCAATTAATGTATACTTTATTGAAGAAGCATCAGCCGGTGGATTAGCGATTTTTTCTGTTTTTACTTTTAAAACATATTCATATCCCGGTTCATAGGTGAATCCTTCAATATTGCTGTAGAAATTGGTCCAGTTTTCTGAAGCATTTTCTTTTACCTGCATGCATTTCATACGACCTGCACCTGCGGAGCAGTCTACAGTTTGTGCTCCTACAATAATTGTTTTTTCATTGGCTGCAGTTCCTTGTTTTTTAATTTTAGAAACTTGTTTTACCAATGTATATTTTATTGAAGAGGCATCAGCCGGCGGGTTAGCGATTTTTTCTGTTTTTACTTTTAAAACATATTCATATCCCGGTTCATAGGTGAATCCTTCAATATTGCTGTAGAAGTTGGTCCAATTTTCTGAAGTTTTTTCCTTCACCTGCAGACACTTCATAGGAGCTACTCCTGTACAATCTGCAGTCTGCGGTCCTACGATGAATGTTTTTTCATCGGCAGATGATGTTCCTGTCATGGTTGTACACTGTGTCATTGCGAATAACGCCAATACGGGAGCTGTCCCTTTTAGAATTGTTGCTATACTTTTCATAAAACTTGATTTTAGGGCTTACCTCGCAATTACCATGCCGAAGTTCTATTTTCATGAATTGTCGCAGTTCTTCTATTGCTTTTTATTTTTTAAATTATTTAATTTGAAGTTCTTAAGAACTGTAACCCCAAAAACATAACTAGTAATATAATATGGACAATCAAATTCAAGTTGAAAACTACAAGATTCAGAAACCTGAAGTGTGGGCAGGGAATATCGGAGATCAGGAAATCATAGAAAGAATCCAGGATTCCGAATTTGCAAAAAAACAGACCAGTGAGGGAAGGGACTATTGTTATTTTTTAGATAAAAAATATTATACCAGTAATACGGAAAACAGTGAATATGCTTGCATGGCCTACACACTCAATGAACCTGGAAACCTCGAAAGGGCTTCCGTTTCAGATGTTGTGGTAGAAGAAAATGAAGTCTATCAGATTCATAGAATCAGTGTTTTACGAGATGGGGTATTGGTAGACAAAATTCCGGATACAAAGATCAAAGTGCTGGACAGTGAAAATCAAAGTAGCGGAGGCGTCCTGAGCAGCAATAAAAAAATCAATATTACCATTAAAGATCTTAGGTTGTATGATGTTTTGATTTTAGAAGATTCAAGGGTGAAAGTATTTACAGATCGGGATTTTTTGAGAAAAGAATTTTCTAAATATGTTTGGGTAAGTCCGGATAATTATTGGGCTTATGGGAATTTTAAATTCACATTTATCAATGAACGTGATCAGACCGTTGCTTATAAGAAAACATTTTTCAGAGACGAACAAGGGAATGTTTTGGAACCGGAAACAAATTATCTGAAAAAAGGAGAACGATTCGTGATTGAAGAACAGAATTACATCAACCCTGTAGATGCAGGCCGTGAAATCTTTCCTTATATAGATTTTGCAACGGATAGCAACTGGAAAGATCTTTCCAATTATATTGTTCCGATTTATGATGAAATTTTTAATAAATCTTCTTTAAAGGACTTTGCCCCTAATCTTGTTGAAAAATTAGATGCCATAGCAGATCAGGATGAAAAACTGCAATTTGCTATTGAATATGTTCAGAACCATATCTATTATATCTTCAATGCGGATGAAATGAACGGACATAAGCCACAGGAACCTTCAGTAACATATGAAAACAAACAAGGAGACTGTAAGGCAAAATCAGTTTTGTTAAAGGTAATCCTGGATTATATTGGAGTTGATGCATCAGTGGTTTTAGTCAATTTTCATACGGATTATTATATTAAATATTATCTGCCGTCTTTATTGAGCTTTAATCATGTTGTGGTAAAAATACATTATAAAGGAGAAGAATATTTTGTAGATGCTACCATCCGTGATGAATTCGGATCGATAGAAAACAGAGGATTTATGTATTTTATGCATTACCTGGAAGTGAAGAAAGATCAGGAATTGCAGGTTAGAAATCCTCATAAATTCCAATATTTCTGCGTTGATGAAAAAGTAGACTTCAACGTGCAGGGCGGTATCGGAAAAATTAATTTGGTGACCGTCTATAAAGGAAACAGAGCGAATGCTATGAGAAGATATTTTAAAAGTACCAACAAAAGGGAAATTATAGACAGTTGGAACAGCTTCCTATTTTATGGTCTTAACTATTCCAATGACAGAAATGGGACGGATGTAAGGGATATTTTCAAAGATGCAGCTATTGATGTGGTAAGCGATGATAAAAAACGAAATGAAGTAAAGATTCAATACACTGCGACAATAGAAAACCCTTATTATGTAGATCCACAACAGAATCGTTTCCTGATGTATTTCGACAGAAATGTGGTGAAAGCAAGTGCCAGAGATTTCATGCATAAGGATATTGCATTCTGGCATAATTTCGACAGTGAAAAATATGAGATCAACCTGTATACAGATCAGAAAATTGATACGGAAGAAAAATACACTGTTCAGGAAAGCACAATCAGTAACCCTTATTTTGATTATAAAAGCCGTAAAAAGATTACAAAGAACGGGGCAAGTGTTTATATCGAGCATCAGCCGTTAATCAATCTAGAAATTCCACAGGAAGAGTTTGAAAAATTCAGAACAGATCATCATACCATAGCCGACAGTAATTTTGGATTAGGGATTGATGTTATTGAACCAGGACTGATGAACAGACTTAAATTCAGTTTTAAGAAAAGATTCAAATAAATATTAATAGAAGATTTGTTAGAAGGTTCTGGCGGGGCGGCAAAGCCGCCCCGCCAGAATCTGTTCCTATTTATTACCAAAAAATGGAGAAGAGAAAAAGTTCGCAGATGAGAAAATTATTATTAACTTCTACTTTATTGTTAGCGGGTTGTATGTCTGCCCAAAAGGCAGATAACGCTCTGCAGGGATATTATGAAGAACAAGGGAATGAAACCTTTTATAAAGGATTCAGTTTTGATGGAAACGGAAAAGTGGTAGGAGGCATGTCTAACGGATATTATTTTACCAGAAATGATAGTCTGGTGGTTTTTCCGGATAAAAGCATATTTATTTTTAAAATTAAAAAAGATAAATTGATTGGTGTTTCCGATTGGGTAGAAAAGGGAATTTGGACTCGTAAGAAGGACAATTCGGAAGTCAATAATAGAAAGAACCCTGAAGAAGCCCGCAAGAGAGCTGCTTTATTGGCAGAATTTTATGATAAAACAAAAAAATGGTCTGAACTGGATGCTTTAGTTTCAGATGACCTCCTTAAGACTAATGAAGACTTTTGTAACAGAGGATTACCGAGGGCATGTCTTACTACTTTTGGAATTAAAATGGTAAAATATACCCCTGATTTGTTAGGTGATCCCGATAAAATTAAAGCGAAAAAATTAAAACCCCATCCGGAGCTGATCCAACTTTCTCAAAGAATAGTGAGTCTTGGTGAAACAGAAGGCTACAATGTTCTAGGTTCTTATTATTTAATTTTAGGACTTCAGGATAAAGCCTTTGAAACCTGGACTGAAGGGGAGAATCATGGTGATGCTGCCTCAATGCTCTCAAAAGGATTTATTGAGTTGGGAAAGAGTATGGATGAAGGAGCTTCCTCCCATAAGAATAATACAAAAAGAAAAAAGAAATGATGCGGATATTACTATCCTTGGCTGGCTGTTTAGCCTTTTCTTCTTTTATCAATGCACAAAAATTAAAAAAGGAAGATATTATAGGGTTCTGGAGATTGAAAGAATCAGGATTTTATGAAAATAATAAAAAGGTTAGCAAAAGTTTTGACAACTGCTCTCTGATGAGAAACTATACCATGAGGGAAGACGGCTTTGCCATTTATAATTATGTAGAAGGAAGTGTTGGAAACTGTATGCCTTCTGAACCAAGGCTTTCCTTTTGGCGAATTGTAGACAATAGAATTCAGTTTTATGCAGATGATAAAAGTATTCTTGAGGAAGTAGTCGTGGCTTTGGATAAAAAAAATAAGAGTATGACTTTCTCAACGTATATCCCGGAGCCGGTGAAGGATGATGATCCAAAACTTGAAAAAATACTGAATATGATTCATTATGATACCCTTGAGAAACAATATTAAAAAGCTGAAACTATGAATTATGTTACGATTATTTATCTTGTAAACCTGTTTTTATATTCTCTTTATTTCTTTTTCTTTGGAAAAACTATTAGTGAAACGCATATCTCAACCTTGAGTTGGATTATATCGGGAGTACTATCTCTTTTTGTATTGTGTGCCGGATATTTGAATGCCAAAAAAGGAATGAAGTATCGGTCCGTACTATGGATCTTTTTTGTCAATGTTTTTCTGTTTGCGTGCTCAGGGTTATTTGATCAGTTTGGAAGCGATTTTAATATTCTTTCAACGGGCAATAGTGATAGCTTCCTATTCACATTGGCATTGATTTTTTATAACGGATATCTTTTCCCTTTAACGATTGTTCTTGAGGGGTCCGGGCTGGCGTTGATTGCGCCGGTGATGTTATCCTTTATTTTGCCTTCTTTAGGATATCTGATAGGAATGAAAATCCATTCGAAAAAAGAGAATTCTGCCGAGATAAATTAATATTTCAGCCTTTAGTTGCGAGAAAATTTTTGTTGAAAATATTTATTCTTCCGCAGATGGATTCTGAGGCTGTGAAGAAGTCTCTCTGAACTTTTGTTTGCCAATCAGCAATTCAAAAAACAGTTTAAAATCTGAAATTAAAGACCATAAAGGATATTTAAAAGTAGCCGGTTTGTTTTTCTCAATGAATGCATGACTAATCCATGCAAAACCATATCCAACAATGGGAATGTACCATAGGAATCGTTCTTTTCCTGAGCTGATAACATATCCGATTACGACAAAAACCAGCAGAGTTCCTAAAAAATGGAAAACTCGGGTTCCTGTTTTACTGTGTTCAGTAAGGTAAAATTGATAAAACTCTCTGTATGTTTTTATTCTTTCAGTCATAGTGATGTTGGTTTGAGGTTTCTGTTGAGTTTACAGCAATAATTCTGCCGATTTGATAAACGGATAAAAAAGAAGAAAGGGCAAAACTGCAAAAAGATAAATTATTATATTCACCTTTGGCAGTTTTGCCCTTTCATTATTTTTTTTAGCTTTTAGCTATTTCTTAATTCTTTTCCAAGTTTACTGTTTTTATAACCGTAGAAGAAGTAAATAACCATTCCGATCATGAACCACATTCCAAACCAGAACCAGTTTTCATGACTCATTCCGGTAAGAAGGTATAAACAAGAACTTAAACCTACTAATGGAATCAATGAAAGGTCTTTTATAAAAGCAACAACGCACATGATCAGGTTAATGAGAATGAAGAAGAAAATAGAAGCCCTGAATTCTCCTTCTTTAGCATCTGACCAATCCATCAAAGTATGGAAGAAGTCCGGTTGCCAATAGTAAAAAGCAATTAATCCACCGATGAAAACAACAGGGAAAATAATTTTACCATTTACATAAGGAAGGTGGAATCTTCCTTTTATCTTTTCTTTAGCCGGAAGTACAAGAACTCCTGCGCAAACCAGTACGAAAGCAAAGATGGTTCCGATACTTGTAAAGTCGAGAATAAACGTTTTATCTGTAAATAAAATTGGAATTCCTACCACAATTCCTGTTACAATCGTTGCAAAAGAAGGGGTTTTGTATTTTGGGTGTATCGTTAAGAATTTTTGAGGCATCAAACCGTCACGGCTCATGGCGTACCAGATTCTGGGTTGTCCCATCTGGAAAACCAATAATACGGTTGTGATGGCTACAATAGCAACAAAGGAAACCACAAGTTCCATCCAGGCTACGTTAGCATTACCTTTTTCAAATATAAAAGAAAGCGGGTCACCTACACCGTCAAACTTTCTGTAATCTACCATACCTGTCAATACCAAAGTAAGGGCAATATAAATCACTGTACACAATACAAGGGAAATGATCATCCCTTTAGGTAATGTTTTTTGAGGATCTTTTGTTTCTTCCGATAAAACACTTAAAGCATCAAATCCAATATACGCAAAGAATACCCCTGAAACGGCGCTCATCACTCCGGTAAAGCCATTCGGCATGAAAGACGGAGTCCCTGTTGTAGGGCTTATTGGTGTCCAATTATCAGTATTGATATAAGCAAAACCAACCAAAATAACCAATAAGATTACCCCCAGTTTTAAAATAACAAGTGAATTGTTGAAATTCTTACTTTCTTTCACTCCTACATAGCAAAGCCATGTGATTAGTCCGTTGATGACCAATGCGGGAACATCCACAATAAACTTCAGATTTCCGATTAATGGGGCACTTTTCCATGCGTTCAATAATTCTTTATTTTCGGAACCGTTTAAAAAGGCTTTTTTAGCTTCTGTATAGCTACAGGTAAGATAATCGGGGATATGCATTCCGAGACGGCCTAAGAAACTGGTAAAATAATCCGACCAGGAAAAGGCTACATAAATATTTCCGAAGGAATATTCCATAATCAGAGCCCAGCCGATAATCCAGGCAATCAGTTCTCCAAAACTCGCGTAGGCATAGGTGTATGCAGAGCCTGCTGTAGGGATTCTGCTGGCAAACTCAGCATAACATAAAGCTGTAAATCCACAGGCAAAACCACAAATCAAATATAGAAGGATAACACCGGGACCGCCTCTGAAAACGGCTTCTCCTAAACTACTAAAACTTCCTGCTCCTATAATTGCCGCAATCCCGAAAAATACGATGTCCCATACGCCTAAGACCCTTAAAAGTCCTGTTGAAGTATCTGTATCTGAATAGATTTTTCTTCTAAAAAGTTGACTCATTCAATAAGTATATTTGATTTGAAAAAAAGCAAATGTAATGATTTTTTATTTTGATGTTAACAGCTGTTAACAACATTTGCGCAAAAATGCTTTGTCAATAGTCTTTAGTCCTTATAGACAGGTATTTCCACATAGCTGTCGTTGTACCATTTTATCTCCAAAGGTTCTCCGGCATCTTGTAGGGTTTCATCACTTACATCTTTGCCTGTACCATAGTTAATTTGCCAGCGTGGATTTTTATTAACACCTACTAATAGCAGTAATTTACTTCCTTTTTCTATTTTTTTACTGATGACTATTGAGTTTTTTATAGGAATCTGTACACTTTTACCTGGTTCCAGAAGTTGTCTTACGGCATTATCCTTAGCATAGCTTACTCTTACCATATGATTGGATAATAAAAATGATTTTCCATCCGGTTGTATCTGATATAAGGCGGTATCTGTATCGAAATCCTTTTTATTAATGGAAAGATTGAAAAAACCGGAGAGGTTTCCACTGATGATAAGATCCTTGTCCAGTACTTCACTTTCGAAATATATGGAATTGGTCGTTTTTATACTGTCTTTTTTGCTGATGATATAGTACGTGTCTTTTTTATCCCTGTCTTTAAGGTCAACAATTTGTTTAGTAAAATTTTGTTGATGAGGTTGATTGAAAACCGAAGAATTGTCTTTACGATCCTTAAGATAAAATTTGAGGGCAGAATTGTGCATTTTATCAAGATCAGAAACATGTTTCCATGTGTTGGTATTCATCACCTGGAAGTTGATCTTATCTTTTAAAAGTTCTGGTTTTTTCCCGTTTTTAAGAATATAATCAAACCATGAAAAAGCCAGGTCGTCAATACTTATTCTGGCAACAGGGTCTATGGGAGTTTCGTTTACATAAGTAAAACCGTAGCTTTGTGCTCCACCATGATTATAAGGTCCGATTACCAGATAATGATCAGCATTTTTGTTATATTGATGATGTTGCTTAAAATAGTATAAGGCGCCAATTTGATCATCATCATAATATCCTGTAGTCGTTAAAATCGGAATGTTTATTTTACTGAAATCTTCTTTGTAAGGAACCATTTTTTGCCAATATTCATCATACCCCGGATGATCCAGCCATCTTTGAAATATCTTATTGGGTTTACCACTTATTGAATCTAAAGCCCGGAATGATCTACCACTTTTGTACCAGGCTGTATTAATGGAATCCCATTTTGTGGCATTACTAAAGTCCGCATCATCTGTCAGTTTATTATTGGTGACATATCGAATCCACTGTAGCATATAGCTCATGAATATATTATTTTGGGCAGGGTAATCAATCCCGATTCCTACTGCTACTTGTGGAACAATTGTTTTTAAAGCAGGATGTAATTTTTTTACAGCAGCCCATTGGCTAAACCCTAAATAGCTTCCTCCGATCATACCTACTTTACCATTGCTCCATGGTTGTTTGTAAACCCAGTCTATCACTTCATAAAGATCCTGTGATTCATGTTCAAAAGGATTATTGACATCATTACTATTTCTTTTACCATGAGTATTAACTACAGCTCCTACATAATTATAGGACGCTGCTCTTTTCCCAAAGTATTCATCAAATGGTCCTGCGTAAATATTACTGGTAAGGATAACCGGAAGGGGAGATGTGTTTGCTTTTTTCCTGACAATGGTAATCGTTAGAGTACTCCCGTTTTTTAATGTCAGGTCTTTTGTTTCTATGATATATTGGGCTTTGTCTTTTAATGCCAGTAATTTCATGACCTGAGGCTTAATACCGGAATATATTTTATAGTTGATATAACTTTTACATAGCGCCAAGGCTGAAACATAATCGATGTTGTCTTTATCTTTTTGTTTGTCCAGGGCTTTCCTGAACGTTTTTTTATAATTATTTACATCACCATCCAATATGAGTCCTAACCTGGTTGTCAATTGATCGGGAAGGCTTTCGTATTTTGTGTTAAATGCAATTTGGAGAGCGTCCGGAAAAATAATTTTTCGCTCTTTCTCTATCAATTTAGCCATACTGTACACTTCATATCCTAGAAATTTATTTCCGGCCATATTGTGATCTGCATATTCGTTGCGGTAATCGGCTAAGGTATTGATTGCCTTTTGATAGTCTTTTGCAGCGATCTGTAAGCGGAAGAAATCATCCAAAAAATTGATGTTGTTTTTCAGTTTATGCTGAGAAGAATGAAGATGGTTGATCACTTGTTGGGCAAGTTCAGGCATCTGTTTTTCTAAAATAAGAGAGTCTGTAACGGCTGTTTTAGGGAAAGAAAACTTTTGCGCCTGCATCAGGTTCACAAAAATTAATGCTAAAAGTATCTTAAATTTCATGACATAGAAGGTTTCTGGTATGTTTTTAGCTGCTGTTGAAAAAGTATCAAATCAAAAGAATTTTGAAAGGTATACTTAAGTTGTTTAATTTTTTATCAGACTAAAGTAAGAATTTTTATCATAAAACAGTGAAATGATTTCATTGTTGCGAATTTGATATTTTAGATTATTAAATCTGTTAAAACTTGCTTAAACAATAAGTTTTTAATATTTTCGTTAACTTATGTAGACTAATTTTCTTATATCAAGAAGAATGAAATCAAAAAAAATACTTTTAGCGGCTGCGGTCATTTATTTCGGAATCTCCGATGCTCAACAGTCTCAATATTTTACACAGAAAGAAAATTATAGATTCAATCTAGCTGAAAATCTTTACCAGACCAAAATATACAACGCCTCCCAATACGAATATGCACGACAATATTTCTACAATCAGAATTTGTCACGTTCGAAAAAGGAGGCGGCGCAATTTTTTGATAATGTGATCGGAGTGATTCTTCAGAAGAATCATGCGGAAGAAGGATTAACGGCTTTTATGAAAGAATATCCGAATTCTGCTTATTTTGCTCAGGCAAATCTTCCTTTGGCCGATTATTATTTGGCTAAGAAAGATTTTGATAAAGCTTTGGAAACTTTGAAAAAAGTAAACCAATATCAACTTTCTAAAGAGGAAAATACACAGTATATTCTAAAATTGGGATATGCCAAGTTTATGACGGGAGATTCTAAAGGAGCTATTGATGCTTTGGAAGAAGCTTATAAAACGGCGGATCAGTCTCAAAAAGGAGATATTGCCTATATGCTGGGCCATCTATATTACAGCAACAGGCAGAATGATAAAGCTTTTCAATATTTTGATTCTATAAAAGATCAGGATAAGTTTTCCAAGCTGGTACGTCCTTATTATGTACAGATGTACTATAATGATAAGAATTATGACAAGGCTATTTCTGAAGGAAATTCTTTATTGAACGAAAATATTTCAGATTCTTATAAAGCGGAAGTTCATAAGATCATTGGAGAGAGTTACTTTATGAAGAAGGATTATACTTCTGCTTATCCACATTTGAAAGATTATCTGAACGTACAACAAAGTCCGTCTGAGAACGACTTATATGAAATGGGGTTTGTAGCGGCTCAGCTTAAAAAATACGACGAGGCAGTCTCTTACTATAACCAGCTTATCAACAGCAATTCTGCATTAGCACAGAACGCTTATTATCAATTGGGAAATGCTTATCTGGCAGTTGATAAAAAGCAGGAAGCACTTTCTGCATTCCGTTCTTCTTATCAGATGGAGTATGATGCGAAAGTGAAAAAACTGGCTCATGAGCAGTACGCGAAATTGAGTTACGATATCGGAAACCCATTTGAAAGTCCGTCAGCGGTTATTCAAAGTTATATCAACGAAAATCAGGATGGAGCCAATGCATCAGAAATGAGATCGTTATTGGTGAAATCATATTTGTATTCCGGAAACTATAAAGAAACGTTGAATGCTATCGACAGGTTACAGAATTCGACTCCTGAGATCAATAAAGTAGATCAGGAAGTTTCTTATTTATTAGGGACGGAAGAATTTAATAAAGGAAATTATGACGAGGCCGAAAAGTATTTCCTGAGAAGTCTCGGATTTAATATTAATAAAGAATTTAACAGCAGAGCTTTATATTGGCTGGCTCAGGTATATTACCAGAAAGGAAATTATCCGTCTGCTATAGTTCGTTACGAAAAACTTCTTAACGAGAATTTCCCGGAAAAACAACAGTTACCATATGATTTAGGATATGCTTATTTTAAATCTAAAAAATTTGATCAGGCAGCGACCTATTTCAAACAATACCTGACTAATCCGAAACCTGAATTTAAAAATGATGCAGAACTTCGTTTGGCAGACATCCATTATGCTAATAATGATCTGAATGAAGCCATTGCCATCTATGATAAAAACGATGATGCAACGGATTATACGCTATACCAAAAAGCAATGGCTTTAGGATTTAAAGGAGATACGCAGGCAAAAATTAATAATCTAAAGAACCTTTTATCGAAATATCCGAATTCCGAATATTATGATGATGCCCAATACGAAATAGGAACAGCTTATGCAGCTCAGGATGATTTTGCCAATTCCAATGATTATTTTGGAAAAGTAATCAAAACGTCTTCAGATAAAGATCTTATTGCGAATGCTTCTATTTATAGGGCTCAGAATTACATCGATCAAAATCAGAATGATAAAGCGCTTTCCGAATTGAAATCTTTGGCAGAACAGTATAAAAATACAGCTTATGCACAGAAAATCGTTCAGGCAGCAAAACCTATTTTCACGAAAACCGGAGATGTTTCAGGCTATGAAAACTTTGCAAGAAATATAGGAGTTAATGTTGATGCATCAGAAATTGATGAAATCAATTTATCTACCGGGAAGCAATATTTTTCTAAGAAAGACTATAAAAATGCTATTTCTTATTATGAGAAATATTTAACGCAAAACCCTACAGGAGAAGGTCTTTATCAAGCTAAATATGAATTAGGAGAAAGTTATTATCAAACGAATAATTCAACAAAAGCACTTCTTGTTTTACAGGAAGTGGCTGCTGTTCAGAACGATTATCAGGATGATGCACAAACCCGTTTAGCACAGATTTTTATTGCACAAGGTAATACTGCCGAAGCGAAAAAATATCTTGAAAGTATTAGGAACTCTTCCGATATCAGCATCAAAAATTATGCGAATGTGGAGTTGATGAAGCTATATGCTAATGAAAAGAACTTCTCTGAAGCTGAAAAATTAGCTAATGCGGTGATTGCTAATTCTAAGAATTCTGCTGCTGTGATTGAAACAGCCAAAGTAATTAAAGCAAGAAGTCTGATGAATTCAGGAAAAGATAAGGATGCACAATCTGCATATGCTTCTCTTGAAAAATCTTCCAATACAACAGTAGCGGCAGAAGCGTTATATGCTAAAGCTTATTATCAGAATAAAGGTAAAGCATTTAAATCTTCCAATGAAACGATCTTTAAGCTTGCCAATAACTATGCATCAGAAGAATATTGGGGTGCGAAGGCTTTAGTATTGATGGCTAAAAATTATATTGGTTTGAAAGATAATTATCAGGCGAGTTATACATGCGACCAGATTATTGCCAACTACAAAGATTTCCCTGAAATCGTTGCAGAAGCTAAGGATGTTAAAAAGCAGATTAAAAAGTAAAAATGTAGTATCCTATTGATGTGAAAGTCATTGTACTTTTTGTATCAATACACAAATACACCCAATAGTAATGAACAGAAAAATTCAATTATTATCCATATTATTTTTAGGGGTTTCGTCGGTGGCGTTTTCCCAGATCAAAGAGGAAAAACTGGTTCTTAATAAAAAAAGAGAACCGGAAGTGAAGAAGATCGAGAAGAAGAAGACTTCGGTAGAAACCATTAAGAATTATCCTCCGGAAGAGAAATCACAGAACCCCGTAAAATATACCATTACGGATGTTCCTGCGGTTTCGGATTTTAAAACTTCAACAATTCAAGGGGAGGATGTTGCTCCAAAATTCGATGGAACAGCCCAGAATAATTACGTCCAGTTTGGCATGGGTAATTATGGTAAAATCCTGTTAGATGGAAATGTTTCCAAAACCCTTGAAAATAAGTTTGAAGTAGGAGCGGATGTTCATTTACTTTCTACAAGTGGTCTTAAAAAAGATTATGATTGGAAATCAGGTCAAACGTCAGCTACGATCGGAGCTTTCTTAAATTCTTACGGAGAAAAAGGAAAATTCAATATCAATGCCGAGTATGGATTAGACAACTATAATTATTATGGAATTTATGCCCTGCAACCATCTGCAGATGTTGATTTGAAGCAGAAGGTAAACCAGTTTAAGGTGAATGGATACTATGATTTTTATTCTAATGAAATCTTAAATGATGTAAGAGTAAAATCATCATTCCTGAAAGATCATTTTGATGCTCAGGAAAACCAGGTTTCCATTTTGGCTAATTTTTCGAAACATGCCGTTGAGCTGGGTAAATCAGGAATTAATCTGAATGCTGATTTAGGAGTAGGATTGGAAGCTGTAAAAACAGATTTTGCGATAGTAGATAAAAACTCTTCCAATTTTTTCAATACTAATTTGACTCCAAAAGTAACTTTTAGAAAAGGAGAATCTTATTTGATGTTAGGTTCAGGGTTTTCTTTCCTGAATGCTAAAAACTCAAATAAGCTAATGGATCAGGTAAAGAACAATAAAACCTATTGGTTTCCACAAGCTGAATTCCAGTTTGCGGCAGCTAAAGAATTTAAATTCTACGGTGGGGTAGACGGAGGTCTAAAGCTTAATACATATGGCGATATGTTGCAGGCCAATCCATATATTCTTTCTGATCAGTATTTAAAGCCAACAGAGACCAAATATCATTTTTATGTAGGATTGAGAGGAGATATTGATGAAACGTTGAAATACGACTTCTCTGCAGGCTTTGGAAAGATGAAAGATATTATGTTCTTCAAGGCGAATAGCCTTTTTGATAATAACTACACCATGAATCGTTCTGCTTATGATTTTGCCAATACATTTTCTGCGGTATATGACGACGGAAATATAAGTGATATCAAAGGTAGTGTGCAGTATTTTCCATTAGCAAACCTAATTATTGATGGAGAGCTAAGGTTTACAAAGTACAGTTTAAAGAATTACGACAATATTTACAACGTTCCGTTGTTCAATGCTAGCATCGGAGCTAAATATACAATGCTTGACAAAAAATTATTGTTAGGTTTCAAAGGAATCTTTGCAAGTGACAGAACGACAAATTCTTATACGATTGAAGGGGTTGCCAATCCTGGTATGATTTTCCAGTCTACGGAGAATACAAACGATAAAGTTGGTGGTTACGCTGATTTAAATCTTTCTGCAGAGTATAAAATTCACAAAAATTTCAGTATTTTCGCACTCGGAAATAATCTTCTGGGCTCAAAATATCAGACGTACAAAGCTTATAAAGTTTTGGGTCCTCAGATTTTGGGTGGTGTGAAGATTACCTTCTAAAATATAAGTAATCAGTAATGAATGATAAGTAATTTGAGAATTACTCATTACTTATCATTCATTACTGATGAATACGGCTGCATAGTTTAATGGATAGAACTTCGGATTTCGGCTCCGACAGTGAGGGTTCGAATCCTTCTGCGGTCACAAAAGCTCCTTTTTAGGGGCTTTTTTTATTATATACACAGTTATAAACGCAATCAGGTTATCTTTGTGGATATTGATAAAAAATATAGCGACTTAAAAAGCCTTTAGTTTCTGTTTAGCCTCCAACCATTTTTTATAGTATTAGCCCCTCTTTTTTAGCAGCCTTTTTACTATTCTCCCAACTGGTGTGAGTTTTTAACTTGTGTTATTAACAATATTTTTAAAATTTATATGTATTTCCAAATTATAAAATAAAACCTCCGCTATTGCGAAGGTTTTGCTTTTTAAATTTTAGTGTATTAGTGTATGTGTTTTTAGAATCGTATCCAATTTCGGAATAAGACAAAATTTTAATTTTTATAATAATTATTCAGAATGATTATATTTTCCCCTCCCTAAAATTTAAAGCATTATCTTCACAAAATCTGTACACCATGTATGCATTATCAGTCGAAAATTTGGTACAGGTGTTATCATTAAATTCTTTTGGAAACAGTTTATAATATTTCATAAATCTTTCAAAGTCTTCTGCTTTTGAAGGAACAATCAGAATTTCAAAATATGGGACAGTGATAAGTTCGTTAGTATTCTTTAGAATCTCTTTTTTATGTTGAATAGCTTGTTGATAATTCATAATGATTGATTTAGCAAAATTAATTGGAAGCTTTTTCTGATGATTTTTTATTATTGGGTTCATGGTGAAAGAGAACCATCTCAGAGTCCTTTTTTAAAAAAGTAATTTCGCCTTTAATATCAGAAAATCTGTATTCTGGATTTTCCGCTGTATAGCTTGGCAAATCATTGTTTTTACTCAATTGGTAGGTTTCCCCTTCAAAATGGATTATTACAGTATTGTGAGTATTATTAATAACAACTTCCATTTCATCATCTCCAAACTCATCATCAACATAAACATTTTTCACAATATTGTCAGTGCTAACCAGAGTTTGAGGTTTTGAAGAAACAGTCTTCGCAGGCTGCTTACATCCTGTTACTAAAAGAGCAGCTCCCCCTAAAACAATTGATAAAAATAACTTTTTCATGGTAATAGATTATTTTTAATGGTCTCATTATAGAAAATGGTGGTTATCAAAGTTATCATACATCATTTGTGTATGGTTTAATACCTAGTTAATTGCGATAGCATATAATGCATTTTCAGACCAATTGCCTCCATAGCCGCTTATGAAAGTTGAACTGGGAGGACTTCCTTGTGTGACAGCAGCTCCTACAATATAAGTATAAGTTTTGTCTCCTCCCGAGGTATTATTGATGAAAACAGAACCTGTTACCGCATTTTCTATAGTATTTCCTGCTACAGCTATAGGGCCTACCACAGAAAAACTCATTAAAGTAGGTCTTATTACATCTGTGGATTGAGTACCAATAGCCCCTACTGCCAAAGTTTGGTCTGAGAAAGTACTTCTTACAAACATTTTTTGTCCCACTGCTAGTGTCCCGTTAACACGTATAAGCTGAGTAATGGTGAGAGCCCATTTCCCAGAAGGCAACGTGATTTTATTTCCAGTTGCCATATAGGTTGAAGAATCAGCAAAGGGAATATCAATGGAACCCGATGTTGCTATTCCCGTAACAGATTGTACCGTGGGAGCTTGCCATGTTGCTGTTCCACTTGCATCCGATGTTAGGACTTTGTTAGCTCCCTGTGTACCATCAACAATTCGTACAGCTCCGTTTGTAGCAGAATTAATATGTAATCTGGTTGATGGTGCGGTAGTTCCAATCCCGACATTCCCTTGAATAATTGCTCCGTTTGTTGGAGCTGCAGTATTGGCATAACCATTACCAATAGAAGCATTTCCATTTATAGAGAGATTACTTGCCGGGTTGCCAGTATTGTTTATTCCTACTTTTCCCGAACGTGTAATAGATAATATTTGTCCACTACTTATTCCTGCATTATCACTTACAGCTTGAAAATTCAAAACAGGTTCTGTCGCATT
Source organism: Chryseobacterium sp. PMSZPI (assembly GCF_002835665.1). Lineage (GTDB taxonomy): Bacteria > Bacteroidota > Bacteroidia > Flavobacteriales > Weeksellaceae > Chryseobacterium. The sequence continues at coordinate 2,258 of NZ_PIZV01000012.1, read as the reverse complement.
TTGAGTGTAATTGATTTTTAAAACTTTATTTCCTGCCGCTGCTGCTAGATTTTCAAGATAGAAACCAGGTCCGGATAATGTTGAAGCTGTTCCATTTCCCGTAATAGCTATTCCTGAGATAAAGCTGTTTGTTATTCCACTCGTAGTATTAAGCTCAGTAATATGTAATTGTTGCTTGGGTAATACTGTACCTATTCCCACATAGCCGTTATTAAGTACTACCACATCATTGGCTTGCTGTGCAACAGTAGGAGTTCCCGTTGCTGGATTATCTTTGGCTCCATCCACATGGAAAACTCCTTGCGGATTTGTAGTATTGATACCTACACCAACTTGCGAGAAGGCCAAACCAGAGCACAAGATTGCAAATAAAATTATTAAGTTTTTTTTCATTGCTATTAATTTTTTAATTTGTGTATATTAGAATCTTACAATATATATCAACATTAACAAAAAAATAAAAAGACTTATCTAAATCTTTTTGATTCAAATATTAATATACTTCCTGTAGTTCCTCCTACTACACGAGCATATATAGCATTATTTTGGTAATAAAATTCTAAACTTGAACCTGTTCCAAAAGCAAAAGTAAGTGTTGAAGTAAATGCCGAAATTGTTGTATTGCCATTATTTACAGCGGTTGCAGTAGCGGCATAACGTGTTGAGCCTGATCCGCTTCCAGATGCGAAATTAGAAACTGTAAATCCTGTATTAATACCAAAATTGGCAGTTGCTAAGATGCTAGATCCAGTTCCGGCAGGACCAAATACCAGACCTGTATAAATTTTAAAAGTAAGCATTGCTGAAGGGGAAATATCCGTTATTTTTAAACCTGTCGTAGTAAGGCTATAGCTTCCATCAAAATTTAATGAAGTAGCGGCTCCAACATCATATCCTTTGACAATATTTCCATTTACATCGATATATGCAGGTGAAAGCCTGTCGTAATTCACACCTGCCGCAATATTTCCTGTTTGTTTATCCTGAGTAAGTGGAGGATTTACCAATTTAAGTGCTGAACGGGTTACATTACCATAAATATTAACCAATGCATCATTTGTAGCATCTGGAGTAACACTATCCGGTTTCCCTATATAAGTTCTACTATCTTCATATATACTTAGGTTATTTGAATCTGTAGCATTACTATTTTGAACGTTTATGATTTTGTTTGCAGGGGTCGCTGTTTTAGATACAATATCTAAAGTAGCTTGAGGGTTTGTAGTATTGATACCTACACCAACTTGCGAGAAGGCCAAACCAGAGCACAAGATTCCAAATAAAGTTATTAGGTTTTTTTTCATTGTTTAAGTTTTAAGAGTTATTTTTTTTGTGTTATCGTAAATTAAACTTGGTAATTATAATATATTCTTATTCATTTAGAATTGTTCGGATATATGGTGGTACCTAATATTTTTATTTAAGTCGTTTAACAGAGAAAAAGGTGGAAGGATTTCCACTTAATTGACCTCTTATTATCAAATTTGAGGAGACAGATTTAAGAATTCTGAATGAATAAATTTTTCCGGCAGTAAGGTCTAGTGCAACATTGAAAGCCAGGTTAGACACATCTCCATTTACCAAATGTAATGTTTGTAAAAGCTGAGATCCCCATGCAGCATCAGAATCATTATAAATGCCATAATAAAAATTACCATCATACGAATTTCCCTGCGGCTGCACAGAAAAATTCATAGTCAAAAAATAAGTCCCGGTAGTATTTATCGTAAAGGAATTACTAGTAGCCAAACCTGTAAAAGAATTATAATTGTCGATCATTTTGACTGTAATATTACCTATACTTAGTGATGCTGTACTGGGTATATTCCAATCTGCTGACATTCTTACGGAAATTTCCTGGGCTATTTGTTGTACTCCATTAATGGAAATAACACTCCCTGTACCATTGGGCAGGTTCAAGGGAGGAGTTGAAACAGCTTGCCACACTGTACCATCAAATGAAAAATATCCTGTTCTTGTTACATTGATAGTTTGGCCGGCAGGTGCAGTATCCGCTAAAGTTACATATACCATAGCTCCTATCTGGCTAGCACCATAGTTTTTTGCTCGCAATTCTGCACCTGTAATTCTGGGGGGAATAATTCCATCCAATTTAGAAGCATTGGCTGGGTCTCCTAATACTTCAAGAGTAGCATTAGGGCTTGAAGTATTAATGCCAACTTGTGATATAACGGAACTAGAACACAAAATTGTAGATAAGATAATTAAGTTTTTTTTCATTATTACTGAATTTTAAA
>NZ_PIZV01000011.1 GCF_002835665.1 Chryseobacterium sp. PMSZPI | reverse complement strand
TGCAAATCCGTCAAAAATATCATAGGTTACAGCAATGCCTACAGTTAAAGGATTTTTTATCAAAGGGTAATTATGAGAAGCAATGATTTTTTGACCGGTTATGAGTACATTAGGGAGATAATTAGCCTTTTCCGCATTGATGCTTTCTTCTGCTATTTTTTCAAAAAGTTTCAGTTTTTGTATTTGCATATAATTAGCGACGGCTTTCTCTTTATAACCTTTCAGAGAATCTATGTTTTCTTTCAAAAAGAAAGGAGAGGTCAGAGAAAATTCACCTTCTTGTTCCAATGTTGCTGATAGAGCCGTTCTTGCAAGTTGTAAATCTTTTTTAGAAGCAAGTAATTGTCTTTCTGCCTCTGCAACGGCAACTTTAGCCTGTAATACTTCCACTCCGGCAATAATGCCATTTCGTTCCAGCTTTAAAGAATTGGTTAAATGGACATTCATTACATTGAGAACATCCTCTTTTACGCCTACGGCTTCTTCTGCCAGTTTAGTATTAAAATACCGTTCTGCCAATTCCGAAATTAAGTTTTGTTCAGAACTGCTTTTATCTACCTTGGCTACCTCTTCATTGAGTTTTGCAATATGAATGGCAGATTTTATTTTACCTCCCGTATATATTGGCCAGCTCATTGATAGCCCCCCAAACTCCATATCTCTTTTTTGAAGGGTAAAATCCCAATTTCCTAATACAGAAGGTGAAGAAAGGTTTAATAGTGTGGCTAGCCCGTCTCTTTTGTCATTCAGAAATATTTTGGAATCTTTATCCATATAGGTGGCTGTTCCGAAAGCCTTAATTTGTGGATACATCAGCCCTTCGGTGACCTTGATCTTATAATGGGAAGTTTCTATTTTTTTATCATTTATTTTTACCTGGATATTTTTGTTCATCATTATTTCTCTGGCTTCAGAAAAGCTGAGAGCAGTTTGGGCTTGTAAACAATGTATTCCTGATAATATGATAATAAGCCTAATCAATAGTTTCATTACATGTATTTTATAATTATTCAATCATTCAATTGTGATAATTGATTACGAATAATTGTAAAAATCAGTTGCTTTTTTAGTAGGATTATTATGGGCTAATAAGACGAAGGTTTTAGATATAACTCTCTGAATTGGGATAATTTAAATACTTCGAAGCCATTAAATACAAGCTTATTTTACAGTTATCATTTAGCAATCAATCATTGATGCTAAATTATTATTGATTTTATGATAGAAGCTTATTTGAAAGGAGTCAAATATAGTCTGAAAGTATCATTGTGTAATAAATCTGTGAAGCAAAGAAAAATTAAGTATAATGGAATAGAGAATGAAGGAGTGTGGTATTATATAAAAAAGCAGAGATTAATTCCCTGCTTTTTCTTTCTTTACGGCTTGATGCATAATTAAAATGATTCCGAATAGTATAAAGGCAATAATCAGATACCGCCAGGCCAGGTCTTTTTGCTCGGTTACTGTTCCGGTTACTGAAATAATAAAACTCGTAACAGAAGTGATAACATATACCAGTCCACCCATTAGTCCGCCAGCCGTCCCTGCATTTTTAGGGAAATATAACATACTTGTCGTGAAAAATGAGGTAAATAAGATCCCTGAACAAATATGAATAAAAAAAGCAAATGGAATCATGATGAAAAGGCTTTCTACAAAGAAACTGGTTGTGATTAAAGTTGCAATCAGAATCAGTTGCAGGAGAATTGGCAGTAAAATACGAGGCTTAAAATCAAGGCTAAGTCTGCGTTTTCCTATAAAACCTCCAATCATCCATGAAAAACCTAAGATCAAAGTACAGTATCCGATGACCACAGGAGTAAAGTGAAATGTATTTTCAATAATAAACGGCCCTGTAATATTGAATACCATAACGATAGAATAGCTTAACCCCAGAATGAAGATTCCCAGCATGAAGATCCTGTTTTTTAACATCATTTTGTAGAGGCTGATATTTTCTGAAAGATCAAGCTTCTTTTTTTCAGGAAGACTTTCCTCACTGAAAAACCATTCAAAAAGAAATAAAAATCCTGCATAAAAAGCCAGAAAATAAAAGTTAGCATGCCAGTTAAACAATTTTTCAAGATAGCCACCCAGAAAAGGAGCCAGAATAGGTCCGCAGGACCATACAATGGTAAAATAACTCAAATAATGTTTTACCCTTTCCGAGTCATAAATGTCTACAAAAATGGCACGGGTCGCTACTACAAGTACGGAAACGGCAATTCCCTGGAGAATACGAAGCAGACAAATCAGTAGAATGCTATTGGTCATTGTAATCAAAATACTACTGATCATCAAAAGGAATAAGGCCAGTAATTTGGGACGATAACGTCCGATACTATCCAAAATTCCTCCTACGAACAATTGGGAGATTCCATAACTCAACAGATAGGTAGTCAATGTAATCTGAATATCTTTTTCGGAAACAGACATTTCCCTTGCCATAGATGGAAATGACGGTAAATAAATATCTGTGACAAATCCGGAAAGTGGAATAGACACAAATGCCATAATGGTTATTAATCTGATACGTTTTTCAGACGCTGCTCTCAACATAGTCATCTTTTTTTACAATGCAAAATTAGGATAAGAAGCGTAGAAAACAGTTTTAAAAGACAAAGTAAAAATTACAAAATTCAAATATTTAAATAGCGTTCTTATATTTTAATGGGGAAGTCTGAGCATGCTTTTTAAAGAAATTATTAAAATGAGAAGGCTGTTCAAAGCCTAAAGTATATCCAATTTGAGCAATATCCCAATTGGTGTATTTTAGCAAATTTTTAGATTCCTCAAACATTTTCTCCTTAATGATCTGGGTGGTAGTAAGGTTAGTGACTGATTTTACAGATGAATTCAGGTGATTGACATGTACATTTAAATGACTGGCGAAATCAGCAGGAGTTCTTAAGGCCAAAGGATATGCCGGTGAATCCAATGGAAATTGTTTGTTGAGAAGCTCATCAAATAGTTTGTATAAACGGACATTGGCAGGAAGTTCGTTAAGGCTCACATCTTCTACTCGGTTTTCCAGAGCAAGGTGTAAAAGAGAAGCCAGGTTACTCTTAATACCATTGCAACGGAAAGGATAAGCAGAATGACTCAGTTTGTACATTTGTTCAAAATACATATTGACCAAGTGTATCTGTTCCTCATTCAAAAATATAAAAGGTTTACTCCATTCTTTAAATAATGACGTCTTTTTAAATAAATTAAACTCTGAATTTCCATTAAAAAATTCCTGGTTAAACAGACAGGAATATCCTTCCTGAAAATTATCTTCACATTCCCATGTGTAAGGAATACTTGGGGATGGGAAGAAGAGCGCAGGGCGATCAATATACATTTCATGAGTTCCGTAGTGTGCTGTTCCTTTCCCTATAATAAAGCATATTTTATAATAATCACGTCGATTATAAGGGCTTTTAAAGCTACAATACTTTCTCGGAATAATATTGAAATGAGACTTTCCTGCTTCAAAGTCTGTATCGGATATTGCGAGAAGATTTTTGCGGGTACGTTTATAATAATCTTTTATGGTCTCCAGCTGTTCACTCATGATATAGAAGTTATAAAAATCAAAGATAAGGAAATCCTTTGTTTCTTAGATTTACGATCATGAATTTTATATAACTTTATGTCTTATGTCCTTGTTAATTCTTCTGAATGTCCATTTTTAAGATTTGAGACGGAAGTAGGAAAGGTTCTGCTTGTGAATCAGAAATTGGTGTAAAACCGGACTCTTTTAAAAACTCTATAAGTGGATCATGGACCAACATATTGATCCATATGACATCGGTGAAGCTCACAGCAGATCTGCATTTTTTCCAAAGAGATTGTCTTGTTTCCGGAGAATCAAACTTAGGAAGGATGACAAAACTGATTTCTGTAGCTCTGATTCCATCGGGTATTCCGGGATATCCGGAACCGCTTTTTATGATACTATATCCCACAGGCTGTTGATCTGCATAGGTCATAATAAGTTGATTGGAAAGATCATTCAGATCATTGATCATTTTCCTGGGGTCAATTTCGTTTTGGTATTTTTTGATGTCTTCTTCCGCAATAAAGTCTTTATGTAATGCATTTACCGAAGAATCGATAATGGCTATAAGATCAGAAATTCCCTCTTCAGAACCTACTGTAAATTTTGAAATGATGTTCATGAATTTTTTATTCAAAATTATAAGATTAATTGATTTATAAAGGATACAGCTTATTAAAATTTTATCAGTACAGATGTTTATTTTGTAAATTTGTTCAGTACAGTCTTGTGAAGTTATGAAGCCATATAAATACGAAGTTTTTACATCTGTCATTGAAGAGCAGATTCGTAACGGAATTTTACAGCCTAAAGATAAATTACCATCTGCTCGGGAAATTAAGAAAAAATACAATCTGAGCACAAGTTCTGTTCAAAGTGGTTTCGAATATCTTATGATCAAAGGTTGGGTGAATAGCTTACCGCGTTCAGGTTATTTTGTGGCGGAAAGGGAGGAAAAGAAGATTTCGCAGGCCAGAACAATTCTTCCTCCGGTAGTTCGGGATGAGGTGTTTATGAAAAATATGATGTTGACTTCCAAAAGAACTTCAGAATTTAGTGCATTCAATAATGCGGTGCCGGGAGATTTGCTAATCCCGCAAAAACTTATTCTCAGAACCATGCAGGAAGTTATTCGGGAAAAAGGAGTTTCACTTCTTCGATATTATCCTTCTCATGGATTGGAAGCCTTAAGGGAGCTTATTGCCAAAAGAATGAGGAAATACGGATGTGTATTCAATCCTGATGAATTGATTATTACTGATGGCGCATTACAGGCTTTAACAATAGCATTAAGATCCGTAACGAAAGCAGGGGATATTGTGGCTGTTGACAGTCCGTGTGTGTTTTCAGTGCTGGAAGTTATTGCCAATTTGGAGCTTAAGGTGATTGAGATTCCGGTACACTATCAATCAGGTTTTGATACGGAATATTTTTGCAAAGTCTGTATTGAAAATGATATCCGTGCTCTTGTTGTGACTCCTAACTTCCATAATCCTACAGGGAATATAATGAGTGATGATACGAAAAAAGACGTGTTGAGAATTGCAGAAGACCATGAAGTTTATATTATTGAAAATGATATGTATTCTGATCTTTATTTTGGAGATAAAAGACCAAGTTGCATCAAAAGTTTTGATGAGAAAGGATGGGTAATGACATATTCTTCGTTTTCAAAAACATTGGCGCCCGGTATACGTCTGGGCTGGTTATATACAGGTAAGTTTTATTCGAAAGCAGAAAGGGCAAAGTTTATCCTGGGAAGATCTGTATCTCCTATTTATCAGGAGTTGATTCTTAAAATATTAGAGGGAAGTCGTTATGAAAAGCATTTGCGTTCATTTCGGAAAGATTTAAATCATCAGGCCAATCAGGTCTTGGATACCTTAAGAAGGTCTTTTCCTGAAGGTTGTTATTTTCATAAGCCGCAAGGAGGATACAGCATCTGGGGGCAAATGCCGGAAAATATGGATATGAAAAAGTTTTATACATATTGTGAGTCCCATTATATTTCGTTTACCCCCGGGTATACGTTCTCTCTTACCGATCAGTATAGTCGTCATTTTCGAATTGTTTTTACAGAAAGAATGACTTCTGAAAGTTTTGTGTTATTGGAGAATATCGGTAAAAAGGCTCAGTATTTTTTGAACCATTAAGAATAACGAAAATCCTCTAATTTTTCAATTTTATTTTAAAAATTAAATTGAATTTAACACCGGAAAAATAAATTTCATCAATTATCATATTTTTTTTCGGCACAATTAGGCTGGAATCACCATAAAACCTATATTTGCAGCCTAAATTTTTAAATAAATGAAAGAACTAATTGAAAAAATCAACGCAGAATTCGAAGCGTTCACAACTGAGGCAAACCAACAAGCGGAAAAAGGTAACAAAGCAGCTGGTACAAGAGCTCGTAAAGCAGCTTTAGAACTAAGCAAATTGTTCAAGGAATTCAGAAAAGTTTCTGTAGAAGAAGCTAAAAAATAATTCACCTTTAGCCGGCTTTTGAAGCCGGTTTTTTTATGTCTGCATTTTTCAGGCAGAATCCCAATCAATAGTAAGGTTCCCTATTCTTTACATTTTACTCTTGTTTTCATATTCCGGACACGAGATTTGTTATGATAAAAGCAACAAACAAAACAGGAGTGTTCGGTTTACAATTGCTTTTTTTATTCAATGAAGTTTAAAAACTCTTATATTGATTATTTTTAACCACTTAAGTTTTTTTAGAACCAGGCTTTATGCATAATAAGGACACCTAAGCTTTGTGAAAATCTTTGATTTTCATCTTATGTGGACTTTTCTATGGGATCGTTTTAAACAAACTTACTTAAGTGAACTAAAGTGTTTTAAAATGAAAGCTTCTGTGGTTTATAAAGTTTAAACAGCTTTAATAGAATTATTTTACACGCTGAGGTGAGAAGAGTGGATATAATTTGTACTTTTAGAAAGACTTTGGTACAATCAAAATGAAACACTATTATTTTTTATTGGTTTTATGCTTTGGGTTTCTTTCGGCGCAAAAACTCAGAGTGTTAGATTCAGAGAGCGGAAAGCCGATTTCCAATGCCAGGATTCTTTCCCAGGATCAGATTGTCTATACCAATGAAGATGGTTTTGCTCCTTTAGATCAAAGTTCTGCAAATTTTGAAATTTCAGCATCCGGCTTTCAAAGCATGAAATTCCAGGGAGTTCATTCCCAGGTAAAGTTGAAAAGGATTTATAAAAATATTGATGAAGTGAAGCTCATCAAGGTAGATATCAAAAAGGTTTTTGAAGATGTCAGTAAAAATTATAAAAAGAGATATTATGCAGAACCCTCCTTATATAATGTTACTTACAAAGAAAAGAGAAGTGATAACAACAAGCTTTATTTTTTGGTAGTTGCGGAAACCAAACTTTGGAGTAAGACTAACCATTATAACTTTAAGGATGGCTTTTTTAAAGATTATGATAAAATTCTCCAGATGCAGTTGAATAACGTAAAATACATGAAAAATGTAAAATCTGACAGTGTTTTCACAGCAGGAACGAAAGATTTTTCTCATGAATATATGGGGAATTATTTTTTTAGTTTTGAATTAAACAGAGTCTTGTATCATCTGAAAAATAAAGAATCAAAATACTCGGGATGGATTTTTTTTGAAGAAGGAGATGAGCAACTTATTACTTTTAAAATTAAATCAGGAGCAGGAATTGAAATGGAAGGAGAATGTAGATTTAACAAGACGGATAAAGTGATTACTTATTTTGAAATCCATTATTTACAAGATCAATATCCTGTTATAAAAAGAAAAACGGCAGAAGGTGAAGAGTATGATTATCAACTTGGAAACGCAGTACTTGTTTTTGATTTTTATAAAAATGATGGAGTATATGTTCCTGCATTGAGCAAGCTTGAAGGGAATAAATACATCGCTTATTATAAAGGAGTGAAGCATGAACGGAAAATCAGCAGAGAACTCATTTATAATTCTTTTAAAAAGTCAGATGAAAAAGGACTCTCTCCCAAAATGGACTTCAGTAAAAATATTTGGGATAACCTTCCCGTCAAGGAGAGTCGAAATAACGCAATCCTTCTTTCAGGAGAAGAACAGGATTTTATCAATAAAAATTAACCGGATTTCAGATTGGGATAGAAAATAATTTTCTTAGCATTTAATACTAATGACTTAAAGTATTTGTGAAAGTATTTAATTTTTTGAATAAAAAGTCTTAAAATACCAGTGTTTAAAGACTTTTTTACGTTTATTCTTTTACCATCTCCTTAATTTCCTTTATCTTTAAACCAATCAATATGACTATGAAGATAAATAGAATTTTTGCAGTACCGGCTGTAGTGTTGGCTGCCCAGTTTTCATGGGCTCAAGTGAAGGTAGATCCGAAAGAAAAACTTGATCCTGTCGTAAAAAGTTTTGTAGAAGAGGTAAACAATAATTCTCAGCTTGAAAATATGGCGTATGAGTTGTTGGACGGCATAGGGCCTCGTCTCGTAGGGACCCCTGAAATGCTCGCTGCCAACGAATGGAGTGCAGGAAAACTGCGTTCATGGGGAATAGATGCCAATCTTCAGCAATTTGGAACATGGAAAGGATGGCAAAGAGGTACAACTCATGTTGATATGGTGTACCCACGTACAAAATCTCTATCGGCAACCCAGTTGGCTTGGAGCCCGGCGACTAAAAAAGCAGTAGAAGCAGAAGTTGTTATTCTTCCAAAAGTATCTTCTAAAGCAGAGTTTGATGCATGGCTTCCCTCTGCAAAAGGAAAAATCGTGTTGATGGCACAATATCAGAAAATTGGTCGTTCCGATGAGCAGATTAAAGAATTTGCAACTCCTGAATTGTATGAAAAACTGAAGGCTGAGAAAGAACAAGCTGCTAAAGATTTTACGGCGTATGTAAAGAATATCGGGTATGATAATAATACACTTCCTGAAGCTTTGGAAAAAGCGGGTGCGGTAGGAATTGCTATTTCAAACTGGACAGGAATTATGGGAGCGAACAGAATTTTCGGAGCAAAAACATCTAAAATTCCAATGATTGATATTGATGTGGAAGACTATGGAATGCTTTACAGAATGGCTGAAAAAGGAGCCCGGCCTAAAATTAAAATAGATGCCCAATCTAAAATACTTCCCGAAGCTAAAAGCTTTAATACCATCGGAATGATTAAAGGAAAGGAGAAGCCGGATGAATATGTTGTTCTTTCTGCTCACTTTGATTCCTGGGATGGAGCACAAGGTGCTACAGATAACGGAACAGGTACACTTACGATGCTTGAAACAATGAGGATCCTGAAAAAATATTATCCTAATAATAAGAGGACCATTGTTATAGGACTTTGGGGAAGCGAGGAGCAGGGATTAAACGGGTCCAGAGGTTTTGTGGCAGATAATCCTCAAATTATTAAAGGAGTGCAGGCTGCTTTCAATCAGGATAATGGTACAGGACGTGTTGTGAATATCAGTGGCCAGGGGTTTGTGAAAGCTTATGACTATGTAGGAAGATGGCTTGAGGGAGTTCCAAAAGCAGTAAGAAGTCATATTAAAACCGATTTTCCGGGAATGCCCGGAGGTGGAGGTTCTGATCATGCATCATTTGTAGCTGCAGGGGTACCGGGAATTTCTTTAGGTTCCTTAAACTGGGGGTATTTTGGATATACCTGGCATACTACGAAAGATACTTATGATAAAATCGTTTTTGATGAGGTTAAAAATAATGTGGTTTTAACAGCTGCATTAGCATATATGGCATCTGAAGATCCTCAATTCGCTGACAGAGAAAAAAGAGTAATGCCACAAGATGAAAAAGGAGAAACTATAAAATGGCCGGAAGTAAAAGAGCCAAAAAGAAGTTCGAAAGATTATAAATAAATAATGGTTAGCTGTAGAATTACCACAGCTTTCAAATTAGGATATTATTTAAAAGGCTGTCTGAAAGGACAGCCTTTTGTGTATGATTATTAAATATTCAATTTTAGATCTGAAAACTTTGAAATGGTTGGAATTTGCTTCTGAATTTCTAATTTTCCAAAGCCATATGTACAAAAAATAAAAGGTAATCCATTGGATGTGGCAGAATCATAATCTGTCTGTGTATCTCCAATATATACAGAATCTTCAACAGATAAATGATTTCTTTTCATGATAAGTTGAATGTTTTCAGATTTCGTTTTACCTGTCCGGCCATGAGATTCGAAATCTATAAAAAGAGCATTGAATTGGTAATATTCTAGGAATGACTCAATATAGCCGTTCTGGCAGTTGCTTACAATAAAAAGCTGATGAGTGTTGACCAGGCTTTTCAAAGTTTCTTCAACATGATCATATAAAATTCCACCCTGAACCCGTAATACTTTATTTTCCTGAGCTACAATTTCAGAAAGAATATCCTGAACCCGCTGACTGCTTATGCCGGGTACAATATTGGGTACAATGTCTTTAGCCAGTAATCCCATATATTGATTCATGTCTTCAGGTTTGAGCTCTTTTTCAATTAATTGATGCCTTTGTAGAACATCATTCCATATTTTAATGATTGTCAATCGTGGATCCCATAAGGTTCCATCCAGATCGAAAATTAAATTTTTATAACTCAAGGTGTTTTCTGTTTAATTGATGAAAAATATGTTTTTACTTTATCAGATAATTATTAAACCATTAAGGTACGTTTAGATGTTAAGTTCGATTAAGGAAAAAATCAAAGATTTTTTATCAGCAAAAATGCCTTAAAGCATAGCTTAGCTTAATATTCTTAAAACCTCAAAAGATCTTAATGGTTAAAAATGAGATTTCCTCCTTTGTCGGAATGAGAGTTGTATAAAATTATATATATAGCTGATATACTTATAAAATCATGCTTAATTGTACTCTTTTTCTTGCCTCATCTACTTCAGTTACTTTCACTCGGACATGTTGATGAAGCTTTACAACTTCGTTTACATCAGATACGAAGCCGTCTTTAAGTTGGGAAATATGTACTAGTCCACTTTCTTTAATACCTAAATCTACGAAACAACCAAAGGCAGTAATATTGTTGACAATTCCGGGAAGAATCATTCCGGTTTTTAAGTCCTTGATGCTTTTTACACCAGGATCAAACTCGAATACTTTTGCCGCTTTTCTAGGGTCTAATCCCGGTTTTTCCAGTTCTTTTAAAATATCTTTAATCCCTAAAATTCCAATTTCTTCCGTAGTGTAATTTTCGGGTTTTATTAAGGTAATTTTTTCTTTATTGGCAATCAGTTCATTGGTTTTAATTCCCAGATCTTTAGCCATTTTTTCTACAATTCCATAGGCTTCAGGATGTACGGCAGAGTTATCCAGAGGGTTTTTAGCATTTGAAATCCTTACAAAAGCTGCCGCTTGTTGGAAGGCTTTTTCACCAAGCCTGGGTACTTTTTTTAGTTGTTTCCTGTCTTCAAAAGCTCCGTTTTCTGCGCGATAATTTACAATGTTTTCAGCCATTTTCTCACCAATTCCGGAAACATAGCTTAATAAAGATTTACTGGCTGTATTCAAATTGATTCCTACAGAATTTACACACTTCATCACTGTAGAATCTAATTCATTTTTCAACTGAGTCTGGTCTACATCATGTTGATATTGGCCAACACCAATAGATTTTGGATCAATTTTCACCAGTTCAGCCAACGGATCAGAAAGTCTTCTTCCGATGGAAACCGCTCCACGCACCGTTACATCATACGTTGGAAACTCATCTCTTGCAATTTTACTGGCAGAATATACAGAGGCTCCGGCTTCAGAAACTACAAAAACTTGTAAAGGTTTATCAAAAGCAATTTTTTTGATGAAGAACTCCGTTTCGCGACTTGCAGTTCCATTTCCAATGGAGATGGCTTCAATGCTGTATGCGTTAACCATAGAACGGATTTTTTTCATAGCCATTCCTGTCTCATTTTGGGGAGCATGAGGGTAGATGGTTTCATTATGCAGAAGATCTCCCTTTTCATCCAAACATACGATTTTACATCCGCTTCGGTATCCCGGATCAATCGCTAAAATTCTTTTTTCGCCTAATGGGGGTGCCAGAAGTAGCTGAGTAAGATTTTCTGAAAATATTTCAATTGCTTTTTGATCTGCTTTTTCTTTAGCCTCCTGTAGAGCTTCATTAGAAATAGCGGGTTCTAAAAGTCTTTTATAACTGTCTTTTATAGCTAAAGCAATTTGTTCTGAGCTTTCATTGTTGGATTTGATGATCGCCTTTTCAATAAAATCAATAGCTTCTTCTTTATCAATTCCGACATTGGTCTTCACAAAACCTTCTGCTTCTGCTCTCAACATTGCCAAAAGTCTGTGAGACGGAGTCCTGTTCAGATTCTCTTCCCATTCGAAGTATTGAGAGAACTTTTGGGCATCTTCTTCATCTTTTTTGGTTTTAACGACCTTAGAAGTTATGACAGCCTTACGTTGAAATAATCTGCGAAGATTCTTACGAACGTACATGTTTTCATTGATCCATTCTGCCATGATATCTCTTGCTCCCTGAAGAGCTTCTTCTTCAGTGGTAACTGCATCGTTCAGGTATTTGGAAGCAAGGAATTGAATATCATTATTCTTCTGGCTCATAATGATTTTGGCTAAAGGTTCCAATCCTTTCTCCTTAGCGGCATCTGCTTTGGTCTTCTTACGCTTTTTAAAAGGTAGATATAGATCTTCCAGCTCCTGGATATCAAAGCTTTCTTCGATTCTTTGTTGTAATTCAGGAGTTAAAGAGTTTTGTTCTTCTATAGATTTTAAAATGGATTCTTTTCTTTTAACAATCTCCTCAAACTGTTTGCTAATCTTAGAAATTTGTTCAATCTGTGTCTCATCCAGGTTTCCGGTCTTGTCCTTTCGGTAACGGGCAATAAATGGAATGGTGCAGTCTTCTGCTAATAATTGTAAAGTATTGTTGATGCTCTTCTCAGAAATATCGAGCTGCTTCTGTATAAATGTTACGGTCGTCATTGTTCTGTTTTCGGATAGCTAAAATAGGGTTTTGGAATGAGAAACTCGGAACTGCAAGGCAAAAAAAATCCCCGTATTGGAAGACGAGGAGGCTTAAATGTTTTCACAGCGGAATAATCCTTATTGTGAAATGCTTTCAAAATTTAATATAACAAATATAGAATAAAATCTTTAACTCAGTTTACGGAAATCCATAATTCGGATATTTTTTTTCTTATTATTTTTATGTATTGGGAAAAACTAATTAATTATAATGAAAAAGATACTTGGGTTAGACTTAGGAACCAATTCAATTGGTTGGGCGTTAATAGAAGTTGATGAAAATAATATTCCTATTCGCATTATTGCAATGGGTTCAAGAATAATTCCATTAGATTCAAAACATTCCAGCCAATTTTTGGAAGGGAAGTCTATTACTTTAAACCAAGATAGAACACTAAGCCGTACTCAAAGGAAAGGTTATGACAGAAAACAATTAAGGAAAAGTGATTTAAAGAAAATTCTGAAAAAATACAATATTTTTCCATCAGAAGAGTTGTTGAAACTTCCAATGCTTGATTTATGGAAGTTAAGAAGTGACTCTGCTAATCCTAATGAGGATATTTCCGCAGAACAATTAGGACGTATTCTATATATGCTGAATCAGAAAAGAGGTTATAAGTCTGCCAGAAGTGAAGCTAATTCAGATAAAAAAGATACCGATTATGTTCAGGCAGTAAAAGGGCGTTATGCTCAACTGAAAGATAGAAGGCAAACCATTGGACAATATTTTTATGAAGAGCTTTCTACTGCTTTTTCAGACAAAAATAATCAGCAGTATTTTAGAGTTAAAGAAGAGGTTTATCCAAGAGAAGCTTATATAGAAGAGTTTGATACTATTATTAATGCTCAAAAAGATAAGAATGATTTTCTTACAGATAAAGTAATTCACCAATTAAGAAATGAAATCATTTATTTTCAAAGGAAATTGAAATCTCAGAAAGGATTAGTGAGCATCTGTGAACTTGAAGGCTTTGAGAAAACGGTTTATGATAAGGAAAAAAATAAAAATAAAGTGGTATTTGTTGGGCCGAAAGTTGCTCCTAAAACATCCCCATTGTTTCAGCTTTGCCGAATTTGGGAAGTAGTTAATACAATTAACTTAAAAATAAGAAATCCAGAAGGAAGCAAATATAAATGGGGTGAAAAAGTCCCAAATTTAAAACAGAAAGAAATTTTAGCAGATTATTTATTTAAAAATGAAAGTTTAAGCTTTAATAAGCTTATCGAAATCTTAGAATTAAAAAAAGAAGATGTATATGTTAATAAACAAACCCTGAAGGACATTAAAGGAAATGAAACATATGCAGCTCTTCACAGTATTTTAAGAGATAATGAGTTGTTGAATTTTGATGTTTCTATCATTACTGCAAATTATACTGCTACATTGGTGGATAAGAAAACAGGTGAAATTCTTGAAGAAAGAGCTGGTCTTGAACTTGATGCATCATTGGAAAGAGAGCCGTTGTATCAATTGTGGCATACTATTTATTCTCTGAAAGATTTTGATGAATGTAAAAATGCGTTAATTAAAAGGTTTGGTTTTGAAGAAGAAATTGCAGGAAAGTTATCTCGTATTGATTTTAATAAGCAGGCATTCGGAAATAAATCAAATAAATCGATGAGGAAGATTCTTCCTTTTCTGATGGAAGGCTATAATTATTCTCAATCTTGCAGCTTGGCAGGTTATAATCACTCTAATTCTTTAACAAAAGATGAAAGAGAATCGCAAATTACTTTAGAACGATTAGATCTTCTCCCTAAAAATAGTTTGAGACAGCCTATTGTTGAGAAAATTCTGAATCAGATGATTAATGTAGTTAATGCAGTTCTTGAGAAATACGGAAAACCATCTGAAATTAGAGTTGAACTTGCCCGGGAGCTTAAGCAAAGCAAAGATGAGCGAAATGATACCGATTTACAAAATTCCAGAAATAAAAAACTGAATGAAGAAATAGGCAAAAGACTGACTGAATTAGGACTGCCTGTAACCAAACGCTATATTCAAAAATATAAATTCATATTTCCATCACTTAGTAAAAATCTGAAAGACGCTCACGTTAATAATCAATGCATTTATTGTGGGGAAACCTTTAATTTAACAGAAGCTTTAAATGGTGATGCTTATGATGTGGATCATATTGTACCTAAAGCTTTATTATTTGATGACTCACAGACCAACAAAGTTCTTGTACATCGAAAATGTAACTCTACAAAAACAAATCAAACTGCATATGATTACATTACTGCAAAAGGCGAAGAAGAAGTTAGGATATATTCAGAAAGAGTGGATGATTGGTTCAAAAGAGGAATTATTTCTTACAGCAAAATGCAAAGATTGAAAGTTTCACACAAAGAATATCTTGAAAGGAAAAAACTTGGAAAAGAAACAGAAACAGATAAAAAACTTTGGGAAAACTTTATCGACAGGCAATTGAGAGATACCCAATATATTTCTCGTAAATCAAGAGAAATTTTACAAAAAGTATGTAATAATGTAACCACAACAGAAGGCGGAGTTACTGCAAAGCTTCGTAATTTATGGGGTTGGGATGATGTTTTGATGAATCTACAAATGCCTAAATACAAAGAATTAGGACAAACAGTCACCAAAGAATGGACAAGTGAACATGGAAAAAGAAAACATCAAAAGGAAGAAATAGAAAACTGGACTAAAAGAGATGATCATCGTCATCATGCCATTGATGCTTTGGTAATTGCCTGTACTAAGCAAGGTTTTATTCAACGAATAAATACTTTACATTCAAGCGAGACAAAAGATTTGATGATTAAAGAAGTGGAAGAAGCTAAAATAGAATTTAATGAAAAGACTACACTTTTAGAAAAATATTTAAAGACTCAGAAGCCTTTTACTACACAGGAAGTAATGAAAGAGGCTGACAAAGTTTTAATTTCTTTTAAAGCAGGTAAAAAAGTAGCAACAATAACTAAGTTTAAAGCAACAGGTAAAAATAAAGTAACAGGTGTGATTGTTCCAAGAGGTGCTTTACACGAACAATCTGTTTACGGGAAAATAAAAGTGATTGAAAAAGATAAGCCTTTAAAATATTTGTTTGAAAACCCAGATAAAATTGTCAATTCCAGAATTAGAAATCTTGTTGAAACAAGGCTTTCTGAAAGTGAAAATAATTCTAAAAAGGCTTTATCAACAGTAAAGAAAAATCCAATTTTTTTTAACGAAGAAAAAAATGAAATTTTGGAAAAGGCATCTTGTTACAACGATGCAACAGTACTGAAATATAAATTACAAAATCTAAAAACAAATCAGGTTGATGATATTGTTGATGAAAGAGTGAAATTTTTGGTAAAAGAAAGACTTACTCAATTTGGAAATAAAGAAAAAGAAGCTTTCAAGGACATTCTTTGGTTTAATAAAGAAAAACAAATTCCGATTATAACTGTTCGTTTGTTTGCTCGTCCTGATGCTAATAATTTACAGACAATTAAGAAGGATAAAAATGGTAAAGATATTGGTTTTGTTTTAACTGGGAACAATCATCATATTGCCATTTATGAAGATAAAGATAGTAAGCTGGTTCAGCACAGTTGTACATTTTGGCATGCAGTAGAAAGAAAGAAATATAATTTACCTGCTGTTATTAAAAATTCAGCAGATGTTTGGAGTCTGTTATTAGATAAAGAACTTCCGGTTTTATTTTTGGATAAATTACCTGCTGATAAACTTAATTTAAAATTCAGTATGCAGCAAAATGAAATGTTTATTTTGGGATTATCTCAAGAGAGATTTGATGAAGCCATAAAAAATAACGATAAATCTTTATTGAGTAAACATTTGTATTTGGTTTGGAGTATTTCTAATAATGATTATTATTTCAGGCATCATTTGGAAACAAAGAATACGGAATTGAAAAATATCCCAACAGCAAAAGATTCGAAAAGATATTTTAGATTTAAAAGCGTTGGTGCATTAGTTGGAATTAATCCAATAAAAGTAAGATTGAATCATTTAGGAGAAATTACCAAAATTGGAGAATAATAATTATGATCACCCGCTCAATCTACATTGGCAATCCAGCTCATCTTAAACTTAAAGATGAACAAATGTATATTTTGGAACCTTCCACCAAAGAAATGAAAGGTAAAGTTCCAGTGGAAGATTTAGGATTATTGATGTTGGATCACTTCCAAATTACTATTTCACATCAGTTAATTCAGAAAATGATGGGGAATAATGTAGTCGTTATAAGCTGTGATGCCCATCATCTTCCTTATGGGATTATGCTTCCCATGTTTGGACATACTGAACATTCTGATCGAGTAAAAGATCAGCTGGAAGCCAGTGAGCCTTTAAAAAAGCAATTGTGGAAACAAACGGTTGAATGTAAAATTGAAAACCAGAAAGAAGTCCTTAGACGGTTGGGAAATTACTACGAACCCATGCTCGAATACCAAAAAAATGTAAAGAGTGGTGATGTCACCAATATGGAAGGTATTGCGGCACAGCATTATTGGAAATATCTTATTAATCTGGATTTTCTAAGACAGCGTTTTGGAGATTCACCTAATCAATTTTTCAATTTCGGGTATTCAGTTCTTAGAAGTATTGTTGCAAGAGCAATTGTTGAGACCGGATTGCTTCCGGTTCTTGGAATTTTTCATAAGAATAAATATAATCCTTATTGTTTGGCCGATGACCTGATGGAACCTTATCGCCCTTTTGTTGATTTATTAGTAATGCAATGGCTTGCGCTCAATTCAGAAACGGAAGAATTAACTAAGGAATTTAAAGCTTTCATTTTACAGATTGCCACTAAAGATGTGAAAATAGATGATAAAACCAGACCATTGCTGGTTGCGGTAAAAACAACAGCTACATCACTGTATAAATGTTATACAGGAGAAAAACGCCTGATCTCTTATCCTGAATTGATATGAATGCCGAAAGGTTTAATGCTTACCGAATTATGTGGGTTTTAGTATTATACGATTTACCAACAGAAACTAAAACCAATATGAAAGATGCGAACCGCTTTCGTAAATCTTTGCTTGATGATGGTTTTACATTATTTCAGTTTTCAATGTACGTAAGGCATTGTCCAAGTCGTGAAAATGCTGAGGTCCATATTAAAAGAGTGAAGTTTATGCTTCCAAAAGCAGGAAAGGTTGCTATTATGTGTATCACTGACAAGCAGTTTGGAGATATTGAAATATTCTTTGCCAGAAATAAAGAAGAACCTCCTCCAACCTTCCAACAGCTCGAATTATTCTAAATTTTGAATTCTAAATAAATAATAAATCCGTTGAAATTCAACGGATTAAACTTTGGGGTTGTGTGTAATCACAAAGTTATTAAATTTTGAAAGCAATTCACAACAACTTGCCAAGAGTTATCAAGAAGGATGTTGTTGTGTGTAATCACAAAGTTATTAAATTTTGAAAGCAATTCACAACAACCCGTTTGATGTTAAATTCTCAAATGACGTTGTGTGTAATCACAAAGTTATTAAATTTTGAAAGCAATTCACAACACTTCGGAGCAAATGGTCAGAATGATTGGGGTTGTGTGTAATCACAAAGTTATTAAATTTTGAAAGCAATTCACAACCGAAAACAGATAGGTATGAAAACTTACAGAGTTGTGTGTAATCACAAAGTTATTAAATTTTGAAAGCAATTCACAACTGTTGAGGTTAAAGCCCAAATTGAAGCCTGGTTGTGTGTAATCACAAAGTTATTAAATTTTGAAAGCAATTCACAACCTAACACATTTCCATTAACCAAACGCCCAAGTTGTGTGTAATCACAAAGTTATTAAATTTTGAAAGCAATTCACAACGGTTGATGGTCAAAAAAAATCGAAAGAAGAGTTGTGTGTAATCACAAAGTTATTAAATTTTGAAAGCAATTCACAACATTCTGTTACGATTCCCGGAAAGCCGAGTAGTTGTGTGTAATCAGAAAGTTATTAAATTTTGAAAGCAATTCACAACGTAAAAGACAACCGATTCAATTCTGAAGGAGTTGTGTGTAATCACAAAGTTATTAAATTTTGAAAGCAATTCACAACGAGGTAGTACATTGTTTCCCAACGCCAAGGGTTGTGTGTAATCACAAAGTTATTAAATTTTGAAAGCAATTCACAACAAGATCAAAAATGTTGACTGGAAAAATTACGTTGTGTGTAATCACAAAGTTATTAAATTTTGAAAGCAATTCACAACTACTCAGTTCCAACAAACACATCGAAGGGCGTTGTGTGTAATCACAAAGTTATTAAATTTTGAAAGCAATTCACAACATATGAGTTATTTATCGCTTCCCGTGCGTAGTTGTGTGTAATCACAAAGTTATTAAATTTTGAAAGCAATTCACAACTGATTGAAGAGTCCCCCACTAAAGATATAGTTGTGTGTAATCACAAAGTTATTAAATTTTGAAAGCAATTCACAACTTCAGGATCTGGATGTTCTACATCCATTCTGTTGTGTGTAATCACAAAGTTATTAAATTTTGAAAGCAATTCACAACTCCTGAAGTCTTTGGCGCAAACTCCCATATGTTGTGTGTAATCACAAAGTTATTAAATTTTGAAAGCAATTCACAACCAAGACTGTAAACAGGTTCTTCTTTTGGAAGTTGTGTGTAATCACAAAGTTATTAAATTTTGAAAGCAATTCACAACTAAAAAAGGTCTTGTCGATTATTATATTAAGTTGTGTGTAATCACAAAGTTATTAAATTTTGAAAGCAATTCACAACATACCGATACTAATAGACAAAGCGATCAAGGTTGTGTGTAATCACAAAGTTATTAAATTTTGAAAGCAATTCACAACGTAGAATTCCGACAACACGGAGCGAGTACCGTTGTGTATAATCACAAAGTTATTAAATTTAAAATCAAAAAATAAATCCTCTGCTTAAAACAAAGGATTTATTGAATATAAAGTAAGGCATTGTAATTATTCTCTATTCTTAACAAGTACCCAGCCGTTGTATCTTATTGGAGTGTTTTTTTTGTTATTTTCGGTCCATGAGATGGTATACCAATAGGTGGCTGTAGGAAGTTTTTTTCCGGAAGAGGTTCCGTCCCATGTAAAGTTTCTGATTTTACCGGCTTCATATACTTTTTTTCCATATCGATCATATACTTCAAATAGAAGGTTGTTCTTATATGCTAAAGCAGAATAATCGATGACATCGTTTTTGCTATCTCCATTTGGTGTAATGACATTGATTAAGTTAGGGATAGTTACTTCTACAGGAACAGGAGTACAATTGTATGTATCTTTTACGTAGAAGGTATGCTGCCCCCTTGTAAGGTTTTTAAAAATATTTGAATCCTGCCAATTATTACCGGTCTTATCCATAGCATATTGATAAGGAGGAGTGCCTCCGGTGACATTAATTGTCGCGGTATTATTGGTGATATCTACAGATTGGATGACAGGGTTGGGAGAAGGGTATACCTTTACGGTCTGTCTTGTAGTGCAATCACCTGATCTTAAGTCAACCCAATATGTTCCTGTTGTCACATTGTTTATTTGCTGGGTGGTAGCTCCGGTGCTCCATGTATAAGCATTAAAACCGGGACCTGCATCAAGACTGGTTCTGCCTTCAATACAAATAATTTTATCAACCAATACCGAAGAAGTTGTAGGTGGGATTACCTGTAAGGTAACTTTTGCAATAGAAAAACAGCCATTATTGTTGGTTACTCTTATATAGGCGGCTCCATTGGGAGCTGTATAGGCTATAGGATTAGGAATTTCATTAGTTCCATTGAAGGCATCGGTTTGCGACGGAAAATATCTTTTTGTTGTTCCTTGTTCTGTGGTTACATTGGCTGTGGTAAGATTAAAGGTTGCTGTGGATGGATTGGTTTGGATATAGCATGATCTTATGGTGGCTTCGGTTACTACCGGTAGACTACCAATGGTAACTGTCGCTGTTTGACTTACTGCATTACATTGTGAGTTTAAGACTGAGCCCTGAGGTCCTACTTTAAATCTGATTAAATGATTGCCCGGTGCTTTTCCATTAGAATTGAAAGTATAGTTAGGGTTAGTAGTTGGTGTTCCTTGATCTACCCACGTTGTACCTCCGTCACTGCTGTATTGCCACTGGTATTCGGCAGGATTGTATGAGCTTCCCGTAAGAGTTGCCGTAAAGTCTACAGTAGTATTTTTGTTGGGGCATAACGTAGTACTGGCACCTGGTTGAGCTTGGATGGTGGCCGGAATACATGGCTGTACTGTAATGTCATCAATAGCCAGATCATTACCGCAGCCGGATCCGACTGAATTATTAATGAATTGAAGTTTTGCTGAAGAACTAGATCCGTTATTGAACGTAATGGAATACTGTGTCCACGTAGAATTTACGGGAACGTTTCCTGTAGCGGTAGTCCCCAGAATAGCATTTGTAACGGGATCGATTGCTCTTAGAGTTATATTGGGATATTGATAACTGGCTCCGCAACCACTTGGAGTCCCGGAGTTGTTTACATTTAAAATCCAAACCGATAACTTTAGAAAAGTGTTTGGACAAAGATTATTCATTGTATATTCAAAAAAAATGGTAGCATCAGTAGATGGAGCATTAATTAGTAGCATTAATCCATTAGGGTTGCCGGTATGATCAGCTGAATTAATAAAGCCAAATCCTCCTACGCTTGGTGATTTTACTAATCCGGAGTAACCATCATTTAAATTTCCATTTGGGCCGGCAGCTCCTACGAAGATAGTTGAGGTAGTGGCTCCGGGGGCGTAGGAAGATAGTGGGCCATACCAATTGTCTGTATTATTACCTTGTCCAAAAGTTTGATTAACGATAGGTGGTCCCCATGTACCGGAACAGGTAGGAGTAGACTGGGCATACGATAAGGAGCAAGAGAAAAGAAAAAATAAGAAAATCAGTAAGCTGTAGATTTTCTTGTGCGAAAGTAATGTTTTGTTCATATTTGAAAGTGTTTTTTAATAATAATGTTTTTTATGTCATAATATAAAGAGGGTTAAGGGGTTAAATGATTTGTTGAAATGGATTTTTATTTAATTGAATCAGAAGTAGTAAATATTATTAAGATTGATAGATTTTATTTTATTTTTTACATTGTTTTCGGTGAATGATGTTTATTTTTATGTTATTTGTTGTTTTTAGGTTATTTTGTTGATGAATTTATACAAAAGTAATATTTGTTTTTGATAATTATTATTTTTTTTATTAAATTTTATGAAATTACCGATAATGGATGGATTCAAACATGGTTATTTGAAATAGAAGAAAGTATCAGCTTACATTTAATAATTAAAAAAATAGGCCTGGAGATTTTTAAGACATATGAAGAAATAGAGATCTAAAAAAACTTTCAAAATAAAAATAGTATAGGCTAATATTATTTTGAATTAAAAGATAATGGGTAATTTGACGGAGTTTTTCATTTCTTGATGTATGTTAAGATACATAGAAATAGGTTTTTCTATTTTTGTACCCGAAAACAAATAAGATTTCAACAAAATTTTTTAAAACAATTCAATATGAAAAAAATTAGCGTAATTGCATTAGTAGGAGTAGGATTGCTGGTGGCATCATGTAATACTAAAGAAAAATCAAACACAGAAGTAGCAACAGAACAAACTGTGGCAGAAAGTAAAGGAGAGACTTTAGCTGTAGACACTACAACTTCTGTAGTGAATTGGAAAGCATTCCACAAAGGAGGATTTGCTCCTCGTTGGGGAACACTTACTGTGAAATCAGGTGATTTAAGCATTGAAGGAGGACAAGTGGTAGCAGGAAACTTCAATATTGATATGACATCCATTAAAGTAGATCCGGCTTCAGTAACGGAAAAAGATAAAAAACCGGCAGATTTAGAAACACACTTAAAAAGTGCCGATTTCTTTGATGTAGAGAAAAATCCGGTTTCAGACTTTAAAATTACAAGCGTAGCAGATTTGAAAGACGCGCCAAAAGACGCTGTAGCAGGAGCTAACAAAACGGTAAGCGGAAACCTTACATTGCTAGGAAAAACAATGAATGTTTCTTTCCCTGCTAAAGTAGATGTTACAGATAATTCAGCTGATATTCAGGCTAAATTTACAGTAAACAGAACGGATTGGGGAATTAGATTCGGTACTTCAGAAGCAGATCCTGCAGAATGGATGATCAGCAAAGATATCGAGATCGCCATCAATGTAAAAGCTAAAAAATAAGTAATTAGACTTGACTAGTCCTAAATAAGCGTTACAGATTAATAGGATAAAATTATTAATAAATTATAAGATAGTTGTCGGTTTATTT
>NZ_PIZV01000010.1 GCF_002835665.1 Chryseobacterium sp. PMSZPI | reverse complement strand
CTCCGTTTTACATACTGATTTTTAAATGATTCCATAACATTACTTTTTTTTGTGTAACGCTATATTAGGACGAGACAACTTTTGAAATAATAGAAGCTGCCCTCAATTAAGGCAGCTTTTTTATTTTTTTTGGAATAATTTGTTACTGAAAATCAATTTAAAATCCGGGAATTCTGAATACGTACACAATACTCACTTCCCAGATACAAAGGATTGCCATGTTTTTCAGACCAAAACCCATCCAGGATATCTTTATTGAGACAACGGTATACAGCAACACCCTTATAGAGTTTATGATCGTCACCTTCATAGTTGAAGTTGATGACTAAAATATGGTCTTTATAAAATCCTGTTCCATTTTGGATGTGATCACCAATAACCCATTGAGCAATAATACGATTGTTTTCATCAACAGATAAAATTAATATGCCGCGGTAAGAAACTTGGGCAGATTCTTCCTGATTACTTCCTTCAATAGAATAAGTGCCTGCCAGATCGTGTACTGTCATTGATTTTTTTATGAGGACAAAATTAAAAAACTTATTTTGATAGTGTAATTGTTTAAACTTTATAAACGCAGAAGCTTTCATTTTTAAACCCTTTAGTAAGCTTGGTTAAAACAATTCCTTAGAAAAATCTACATAAGGTGAAAATCTTTGATTTTCACAAAGCTTAAGTGTCCTTATTATGCATAATGCCTGGCTCTAAAAAACTTAAGTGGTTAAACCTTAGTGGTTAAAAATAATCAATATAAAAGTTTAAAGAGCTTCAGTGTTATAAATATTTCCAACTGCCTTTTTACATATCCAAATTTAACTCTATTTTTGCTGCAAATTAATTGAAGATGACCCTTTTTCTGCTGATTGCCAATCTTATTACATTCGGAGTTTTTGGATTCGATAAACTGCAAGCGAAAAAAAACAGATGGAGAATATCAGAAAATATGCTTTTGGGACTTTCACTCATAGGAGGAATTATGGGAGCAGCTTTTGGAATGATTACCTTTAATCATAAGGTTTCCAAGAAATCATTTCTTGTCAAATTTATCCTGGTGGTTTTAATAGATCTTGTGTTGCTATACCGATTGATAAGGCATTGATAAAAAGGAATGCATATGTTTCAAATACGTTATTTATTGCTGAAGTTTGGAAAATTATCGGACTTCAAATTATTCTTATCTGTTGGTTTAAAATAAAATCCTTATCAATTTGATAAGGACTGTTGTTATTATACCGGTGCTCCATCTGCTTTCACCCATTGCGTTCCCTTCCAGTAAACAGGAATTCCCAAATCTAAGTCAAAATATCTGAACCCGGGATCCAGGCTGCCTGTAGGTCTTGCTGCTGTAGTTCCTGATCTTTTGATGTCCGCATTCATCCCGTCTGCATTTCTCCAAGATCCACCATCAAAAAATTCAGGTTTGCTGTTTGAGGTATTGTAAAAATGATAGCCAGCAATAGGAGAAAAAGGTCTTTTATTAATATTTCCGATATCATCAAAGGTTTTATAAATCCTGATATTCTGGTCATAATATTTTAAATTATTAACCAGTCCATCTACGTATATTTGACCTTTATATTGATCTTCAATTAAAAAGTCAGACTTAATAAAGAGATTTTTTAAATGAACAATATTATCGGCAGTTAAGTTTGATGTATACTTTATCAGAAATTTATTATTATTTATTAATGATCCATCAGCCCAGATATTATCTAACGAAAAAGATGCACTTTCAGAGGCTAGCAATGCATAATTCTTGTTTTGTTCAAAATGAATATCCCTGAGCGACAGATTCTGAGTTATGCCTTTTATTTCCACACCGGTTTTATTGTATTCAAAGATTGAATTTTGGATCCATGTGGTTTGAATGCCGTGAGAATCAGTTAATAATCCATTGATTAGCATCCCTGTTTCACAATTGCTTAACCAGATATTTCTAAAAGTTACCGTTGTGCTTGGCCCACTACCCGCGGAATCTTCATAAAGAATACCAATTCCATTCGATCCGAAAACTTTGAAGTTTGAAATTTTAAGATTTACAGCTAATTTTATGCTTAATCCTGTGCTGGATTTGTTATCGTAAGCGTCAGTAGCATCTCCGAGGAGCCTGGTCACAGTAACATCGTCAATAATTGAATCATAAGCGCCCTGCAATACAATTCCCCCTTGGGAAAACGTAATATTTCTGATAACAATAGATTCAGACATGAGAACATTGTTACCACTCGTTCCGGTAATATTGGTAACGTTTGCCCTCGGAAGTAGATTTTCAGAAATATTGGCATGTTGATGAAGAATTACCCCTTTTTTACTTTCACCTAATAGTGTTGTATTGTGAGGTAATTCCAACGTTTTAGTTAACTTATATTTTCCATTGGGAATATACAGCGTAAAACCTCCAAACTTTGAATTGCTGTCCTGTCTGGAAGGAAATAGTTTAGCTCCGGCTTTGATAGCATTAATAAAAGAAGCAGTATCATCTCCTCCTGCATCACCTTCGTCCAGATTGCCTTTTGCACCAAACCACTTTACATTGATAATATCTTCATTATAAATAACTTCACGGGCATAATACTCAGAGTTTTTTTTTCTATAGATAGCCTGATCTGTTTTACTGTCATCCATTGGAGTGCCATCAATCCAGGTTGAAGTTTTAATATAATTAACAATTTCCTGAGTAAATTTATCAATCAATGTAACAACGTCTTTATTCAAAGTCGGGTCAGATGATTGAAAAAATTCATCAGTATTTAATAAATTTAAATTGTTTGTCATTTTTTTTGTTTTTTAAAGATTTAATAACGAATTGTATAATCCTGTAAGATTATCTAAAACAAAGATAAAACAGGGCAACGCCAGAACGTGACGCAACAATTTTTTTCCATGATTATAAAGTAGAATTATCTAAAATTCTCATTATGAAATTGTTAAATATTGCATAAACTTTTTAATTAATTCATTTAAAATCACTATTTTTGCACCCGTAAAAATCCTATATGCAAAACATTAGAAATATTGCGATTATCGCACACGTTGACCACGGAAAAACAACTTTGGTCGACAAGATCATCCACGCTACCAACATTTTCAGAGAAAATCAGGAGAGTGGGGAATTAATTATGGATAACAATGATCTTGAAAGAGAAAGAGGGATCACAATCTTATCCAAGAATATTTCTGTTACTTATAAAGACACAAAAATTAACGTAATTGATACTCCTGGTCACGCGGATTTCGGTGGGGAAGTAGAAAGAGTATTAAAAATGGCTGACGGAGTTATTCTGTTGGTGGATGCGTTCGAAGGACCGATGCCACAAACAAGATTCGTGCTTCAAAAAGCTTTAGAATTAGGTTTAAGACCATTAGTTGTGATCAACAAAGTAGATAAACCAAACTGTCGTCCGGACGAAGTTCACGATCAGGTATTTGATTTATTCTTCAACCTGGAAGCTACTGAAGAACAATTGGATTTCCCAACATTCTACGGTTCTTCTAAACAAGGTTGGTTCAACACTTCATTAGAACAAACGGAAGATATTTTACCATTATTAGATGGAATCTTACAATATGTTCCTGCTCCAACTGTAACGGAAGGAAACCTTCAAATGCAGATCACTTCTCTTGATTACTCTTCTTTCTTAGGAAGAATTGCAATCGGGAAAGTAACAAGAGGTGAAATTAAAGAATCTCAATGGATCGGTCTTGCTCAGGCAGACGGTAAAGTAGTAAAAGGAAAAGTAAAAGAACTTTACGTTTTCGAAGGATTAGGAAAGAAAAAAGTAACCGAAGTACAAGCAGGAGATATCTGTGCTGTAGTAGGTTTCGATGCATTCCAGATCGGTGATTCTTTCGTAGATCTTGAAAACCCTGAGCCATTGGAAAGAACAGCAATTGATGAGCCTACGTTGAACATGACGTTCTCTATCAACAATTCACCTTTCTTCGGTAAAGATGGTAAATATGTAACGTCTAATCACTTGAAAGAGAGATTAACAAAAGAATTAGAGAAAAACCTTGCCTTAAGAGTTCAACAAACTGACGACGCTAATACGTTCTTAGTTTTTGGTAGAGGTATTCTTCACTTATCTGTTTTAATTGAAACAATGAGAAGAGAAGGATATGAAATGACTATCGGTCAGCCACAGGTTATCTTAAGAGAAGTTGATGGCGTAAGCTGTGAGCCTTATGAATCTTTAGTTGTTGACGTTCCTGAAGAATATGCTTCAAGAGTAATCGACTTGGCCACTCAGAGAAAAGGAGATCTTCACATTATGGAAACAAAAGGGGAGATGCAGCACATGGAATTCGAGATTCCTTCAAGAGGTTTGATCGGATTACGTTCTCAGATGTTAACGGCTACTGCAGGGGAAGCTATTATGGCACACCGTTTCACAGAATATAAGCCTTTCAAAGGAGCTATTCCTGGAAGAAACAATGGAGTATTGATCAGCAAAACTCAAGGACCGGCTACAGAATATTCAATCAACAAACTACAGGATAGAGGTAAGTTCTTCGTTGATCCGGGTGAGGAAATCTATGCAGGGATGATCATTGGTGAACAAAATAAACCTGGAGACCTGGTAGTAAACATTGTAGAAGCAAAACAGTTGAACAACATGCGTGCAGCTGGAAAAGATAAAGATACAGGTGTTGCTCCTAAAATCTTATTCTCTCTTGAAGAATGTATGGAATATATCCAAGGTGATGAAGCCATTGAGGTAACTCCAAACTTCATCAGAATGAGAAAGAAAATCCTTTCTGAAGAAGAAAGAAAAAGAGTTGACAGAGCTGCAAAAGCGTAATCAAATTCTGATAGATAAAATCAAAGCCTCGATTTTTCGAGGCTTTTTTTCTGATACATTGAAAAAAATGTTTATTTTTTCAATAGAATAAACCAAATTGTAAAATATAATTTAAAGTAGTTTTGCAGCTATGAAAATGAATAAATTAAAACTTATCCTTTTATTAGGAGTTTTAGCTTCCTATAGTACTTCTTGTTCCGTTCAGAACAATACGATAAAGACTCCTCCGGCTAAAAATCCAACAACATCAACAACAAAACCCAATACAAATCCAACAAAACCAAAAGAACCTGTAGTGGTGACGAAACCTACAACAGGAACCCCAACAGATGAAGTTTTTAGAACTAATCTTCCGGAAATCAATAGAGAGTTTCGTGCCGCATGGGTTGCCAGTGTAGCCAATATCAATTGGCCTTCACGAAATGATCTGACAGTGGAACAACAGAAAGCAGAAGTAATCAATATGCTTGAAATGTTGAAAAATAATAATTTCAATGCTGTAATCTTCCAGATCAGACCTTCGGCAGATGCTCTATATACAAGTAATATCGAGCCTTGGTCTTACTTTTTAACCGGAGAAACAGGAACCGCACCTTACCCTAATTATGATCCCTTACAATTTTGGATTGAAGAATCTCATAAAAGAGGAATTGAACTTCATGTATGGTTAAACCCTTACCGAGCTCATCATACTAATGGCGGTGCAGTAAACAATCTGTCAATGGCTAATAAACTATCTGATATTGTTGTCCGATTAAAGAATGGAATGTATTGGTTTGATCCGGCTAATCCAAAAACGCAGGGCCACGTTTCCAATGTTGTAAAAGATATTGTGAAAAGATATGATATCGATGCCGTTCATTTTGACGATTATTTTTATCCGTATGCAACCTATAACAAAGGAGCAGACTTTCCGGATCATGCAACCTGGAATGCCTATGTAAACAGTGGCGGAACTTTGTCCAGAGCTGATTGGAGAAGAGATAACGTTAATAAATTTGTTGAACGTATTTATAAAGAAATTCATGCTGAAAAAAGTTATGTGAAATTCGGAATCAGCCCGTTTGGAATCTGGAAACCCGGATATCCTGCCGGAGTTGTTGGTTCTTCACAATATGACGAATTGTATGCAGATGCTAAATTATGGTTAAATAAAGGATGGGTAGACTATTTTTCTCCCCAATTATACTGGCCGATAGACTCAAAAGGACAGAGTTTTGAAGCCCTGCTAAGCTGGTGGAAGACGGAAAATACAATGAATCGTCACTTATGGCCGGGACTGAATACTGTTGAAATTAAAGTGTCAGATCGTCCAACTGAAATTAAAAATCAGATTGAAATTTCAAGAAATATCCTGAAAAACGATGCCGGAGAAGTTCATTGGAGTATTGCTGGACTTACAAAAAATCCAAATATGCTTCCTGCCTTGAAAAATGGGCCATATAAAGAAAAGGCATTAGTGCCTAAATCTCCCTGGATAAAAGCCATGCCATTACAAACTCCTACTTTGTTCATTACAGATAATGGAAGTTTCGCACAGGCAAGCTGGAGTACTAAAAATATAGCCGATGTTTTCCAATGGGTACTTTTTACACAGTACAATGGAGTATGGCAAACAGAAATTTTGACGTTAGACAGCCTGTCAAAAGATATTCCTAAATTTAAAGATGGCAAAAAGCTAGGCGGGGTGGCCCTTAAGGCTATTGACCGATTAGGAAATGAAAGTGATTATATAGCGAAGAAGGTGAAATAATTTCCTTCCTGAAATCCGATAAAAAAAGAGGTTTAACTTTATGTTGAACCTCTTTTTTGTTCCAGGCATTGTTTATTCGAACAGATTGAGAATTCTGTAGAATACAACACAAAATCTGTTCTTCTGAAAGAATCTCAACGTAAATAAGAACAAACTTTCAATAAGTTAAACCGTTATATTGTACCATTTTATTTTAGAATAACTATAAATTATCAATTTAAAATAATGATTATCAGTTTTATATAAATAGTAAGTGTGGTATTTAATTTAAAATAAAAACTTTCTCGGAATCATTTTTGCATGAATAATTTCAAAATCACCAAAATATAACATTATGAATACTAACAGACTTTCCGCAAATGTGGAAAAAGCACTTAGTGATCAGATGAACAAGGAGATTCATGCATCACACATTTTTCTATCTTACGGAATTTGGGCAGATGACAAAGGTTATCAGGGAATAGCCAACTTTCTTTACAGACATGCCCAGGAAGAGAGAAACCATTCAATCAAATTCATGGAATACATTTTAAACAGAGGCGGAAAGCCTAAAGTAGATGCCATTCCGGCGCCACCGGCAGATCCGGAAACCTTAACGGCTTGTTTTGAAGGAGTATTCAAACATGAAGTGGATAATACAACAGCTATTTACAAAATTGTCGACCTCTCTATGTCCGAAAAAGACTGGGCAACCTGGAACTTTATGCAATGGTTTGTGCAAGAACAAATTGAAGAAGAGACGTTGGCTCAAAACTTAATTGATAAATTAAAAATTGCAGGCGGTGACAGAGCTACAGACGAATCTTTATTTACTTTAGATAAAACTTTACAAGAAGCCCCGAATGATGTGCCATTGGCGCAGGAAGCCACAGGAGATAATCCTTAAAGCTTCATCGGTAAACCCAAACGGGTTGAAAATCTGTCAGAATGCTGGCAGATTTTTTTATTATGAAACTCCCTCAAAAATCACTATCTTTGCACACTCGTAATTCAAGGTTCCGAGTTCAATGATAAAGTTGAAGAAACCTTGGATTGCTCCTAAACCTTAAACTTTGAATTTTACAATATGAAATGTGGAATCGTAGGCCTGCCGAATGTAGGTAAATCAACTCTTTTTAACTGTCTGAGCAATGCAAAAGCTCAATCAGCAAACT
This sequence comes from Chryseobacterium sp. PMSZPI, assembly GCF_002835665.1. GTDB lineage: Bacteria > Bacteroidota > Bacteroidia > Flavobacteriales > Weeksellaceae > Chryseobacterium. The sequence continues at coordinate 38,302 of NZ_PIZV01000010.1, read as the reverse complement.
ATCCTTTCTGTACAATTGAACCCAACCTTGGAACGGTTTCAGTGCCGGATCAAAGATTGTTTGAATTGGAGAAAATCGTAAAACCTGAGAGAGTTTTACCGGCTGTCGTTGAGATCGTTGATATTGCAGGTCTTGTAAAAGGTGCCAGCAAAGGAGAAGGATTAGGAAACCAATTCTTGGCAAATATCCGAGAGTGTGAGGCAATCATCCACGTTTTAAGATGTTTTGATAATGGTAATATCGTTCACGTTGAAGGTTCTGTAGACCCATTAAGAGATAAAGAAATTATTGATATCGAATTACAGCTGAAAGACCTTGAAACAGTAGGGAAAGCTGTTGAAAAAGCTAAAAAATTCATCAAATCAGGAAAGAAAGAAGATATTCTGACTTATGAAACCCTTCAAAACCTGCAAAAATTCCTTGAAGACGGGAAAAATGCCAGAGAATTTGCAGTAGATGATTTGACGAAATCGATTATCGGTGAAGTTCAGCTTTTAACAAATAAACCGGTTCTTTACGTTTGTAATGTAGATGAAAATTCTATTAAAAACGGAAACGAATGGATTGGTAAAATTGAAGAAATGGCTAAAAATGAAGGTGCTGAAGTTGTTGTTTTAGCAGCACAGATTGAAGCTGATATTAATGAATTGGAGACTTTTGAAGAAAGAGAAATCTTCCTTGATGAACTAGGTCTTACTGAACCGGGAGTAAATCGTTTGATCAGGAAAGCCTATGATCTTTTAAAACTTCAGACGTATTTTACAGCGGGAGTGAAAGAAGTAAGAGCCTGGACTATTGGACAAGGATGGACAGCTCCTCAGGCAGCAGGGGTGATTCACACAGACTTCGAAAAAGGATTCATCCGTGCGGAAGTAATCAAATATAATGATTATGTTACTTACGGATCCGAAGTAAAAGTAAAAGAAGCCGGAAAACTTTCTGTAGAAGGAAAAGAATATGTCGTTCAGGATGGTGACATCATGCACTTCAGATTCAACGTATAAAGAAAAAATATTAAAGTTAGTTATAGTTAAAAAACGTTTCCATGAATTTGGGAGCGTTTTTTGTTGCTGGAAGAAACAGATAATAAAGAAATAGTCTCCTAGATTTGATCGTGCGAAAATAGGAGACAATCTTTACTTTTATGGCATTGAAGGTTCAAGGTTAGGCCAGCATGGTGGCTCTACACAGCTAAAAGAAATTAAAGTACATGTATTCGAATTAGGCATGCATACTTCAGTTGCGCCGGGACGGCAGCGTTTTTCATAGCACGCAGGATGAATTTGGGCACATCCACCACCGCTGTGAGTACATATCATTACTCCTCCCAAAATACTTTTTAATTGTTTTTTATTCAGCTTTTTTGCCTGATTTAAAATCTGTTTTTTCATGGTCTGATTTTTATGGTTTAGTTTTTTGATATCTAATGGATAAAAATAAAGAATCTCCCAGAATAGAAAATTTTACTGACTGTTCAGCCAGTCAGCATATTTTTTTTCTCCTGTTATTATTCTCAGCTCTTTTTTTATTGAGTTTTTTGCAATGAATTAAAATTCTATTGGCCAATTAGGTCTACATTTTTCCTGAGCACATGAAGGTGATACGATTTTACAACGTCCACTGGCTTCACAAGGAGGGTCCGGGCAAAACGTAGGTTCTATGCAGTTGAGTAAACCTCCAGTAATGTGTTTTAATTCTTTCTTATTCAGTTTTTTACCGTTTTTTACATTTTGATGTTTCATAATAATTCATTTTAAAATTTATTAATAGATGATTTGATCTTTGAAATTAAGGTCTGCAAATGGCTTGTCCGCATTTTGGATGGATCATGGTGCATCCATTAGCATCCGCATGAGATTCACAAGTGCCGGGATATGGTTGGCAAGGTTCAGGAACCATACAATCGTACATTCCTCCGGCAATAGATTTCAATTCTTTTTTGCTCAGTTTTTTACTGATTTGTGTAAATTGATTTTTCATGGTTTTGATTTTTAGTAAGTTAGTTATCACTAATGTAATAAAAATAATTGAACATAAATCACTTTTTATGGAAAATAATGACAAGGGAATAGTTAAATTATTGACAAAAACTTGATAAAACATGAATTTTGTTAAACTTAGTAAGTGCATAACCTGAAGCACATATAAACATAATGATAACTTTGTATATTTGAATTTTACAAATCATATGATATGGAAAAGATCGCTCATACTTCGTTGGAAGAATTCTACAGAGAGATGACCGCCAAACTGGGTAAGGATCTTGAAAGTATTTTTCCCAAAGGCCTTCATAAAGATATCGGGCATTTTAATGTATTTGATATCGCTCAAACTATTGAAAGGGTAAAAACAACTTCTGAAATGCCCTATAACAGAAGAAAATATTATAAAATAAGTCTGATCAGAGGACGTAACAGGGCTGAATATGCAGATAAGATTGTTTCAATAAAACAAAATGCATTATTGTTTGCAACACCTAAGGTCCCTTATCATTGGATTCCCGAAGATCCTGAGCAGTCGGGGAGCTTCTGCGTATTTACAGAAGATTTTTTTATTAAAGACAGAACTTATAGTAGTCTGGAGGATCTGCCTATTTTTCAACCCGGGGGAGTTCCTATATTTGAAATCGATGATGAGCTGGCTGATGAAATAGAGGTTCTTTTTAAAAAAATAAAAAAAGAAATTGATTCAGATTATGTCTTTAAATATGATCTGATCAGGAATTATGTATTGGAATTAATTCATTACGGTCAAAAATTACAGCCGGCTACTAAAATTTCAACCTCCAATGATGCGGCGATGAGAGTGGTTTCTTTATTCATTGAACTATTGGAAAGGCAATTTCCTATCGAATCTCCGGATCAAAGATTACAATTGAAAACAGCAAAAGATTATGCAGATAGATTGTCAGTTCATGTTAATTATTTAAATAAAAAATTAAAAGAAAGTACCGGAAAAACAACTACAGAATGTATTGCTGATCGAATAATTCAGGAAGCTAAAATCCTTTTAAGACAAACCCAATGGAATGTTTCTGAAATATCTTATACACTGGGTTTTGAAGAAATAGCTCATTTTTCTAATTTTTTTAAAAGAAAAACAGGTTGTACTCCATTAGAATTTCGTTCATGATTTGAATTTTGCAAATATCAGATTGATTTAAGCAAATACTTCATTCTGAAAATAGCTCAATTTTGTCTCATTAAATCAAACAAAGAAATGGAAACAAAAACAAAAATTGCATTAATCACAGGGGGAAACCGTGGTTTAGGAAAAAATGCAGCGTTAAAAATTGCCCGAAAAGGTCTGGATGTGATTATTACGTATAGAAGCAACAAAGAAGAAGCAGAAGCTGTGGTTGGTGAAATCAAAGCAATGGGGAGAAATGCAGTGGCTTTTCAACTCGATACAAAAAACATGAAAAGTTTTGATGGGTTTGTAAAAACGATCACAGATCATTTACAGAAAAATACCGGAAGTTCCAATATTGATTATCTGATTAATAATGCCGGAACAGCTTTATATGCGCCAATTACTGAAGTTACTGAAGATCAATTGGATGATATCGTAGATATTCACTTCAAAGGAGTCTTTTTCTTAACGCAAAAATTATTACCATTTATAAATAATGGAGGAGGAATCGTTAACATTTCTTCAGGATTGGCAAGATTTGCAACTCCCGGCTCTTCTGTTTACGGTTCAATAAAAGCCGGAGTAGAAATGCTGACAAAATATATGGCTAAAGAATTAGGACCAAGAAAAATCAAAGCAAATGTGATTGCACCAGGCGCTATCGAAACAGATTTTGGAGGAGGAAGAGTAAGAGACGATAAGGAGATCAATGATGTGGTGGCCGGAGCTACAGCCTTAGGAAGAGTAGGGCTTCCAGATGATATTGGTGGTGTCGTTGCTTTCCTGTGTACTGATGATGCAGGATGGATCAATGGCCAAAGAATTGAAGCTTCCGGAGGAATGTTTTTATAATGCAGAGGTAAAAAAATCATTATAAATAAAGGAGGCTGTCTCAAAAGCCAAATTATTTGACTTTTGTCATTGACTACGTCGAATCTTCGATTTCTGACACAGACTGAAGGTCTGCGAACGCAGTTCAAAAGAATCTCATTGATGGTCAGTTATTTGAGATTCTTCATCCCATTTCTGAACTACGTTCGTAAACTTTCAGTTTATGTTCAGAATGACATTTTTGAGACAGCCTCTTACTCTTTTAATAGGTGTAGTTTATTATTTACAAAGGCCTTATTTTACATTGAGGCTCTCCACAAAAATTTCCATAGAAAGCACATTCGGTTGTTTCCGGAAGAATACATATTTTAAGTCCTCCTTTAATTTTATTCAATTCTTGTTTGTTCAGTTTTTTTCCTTGAGGTAAAGCTTGATTTTTCATAATTATTGTTTTAATGGATTGATTATAACGAATGTACAAAAAAACGCCAATAAATCACTTCATTATGAAAAAGTGTAAAATCCTGATTGAATTTTATTCATAAGTCGATGTATCTGATTGTCAAATTGTTTTTTTGATTAAAAAGATAAACGCAAAGTTCATTAATAATGCTGCTTTATTTTAAGTGGGCAAAGTGATGTGGCTCTGCCACTGATGAAGCAATATGCACATACGCTTTGACGAATCAACAAAGTTGATTCTATCTTTTGCTCTCTTAAAATCGACAATTTCAAAAATGAAAACTTTGCGTCAGAAAATTCATAATCCATATATTCTATTTTTAATTAAAAAACACTCAAAGAATATGATTTAGATAAAAATTTGAATGACATGCAAAAAATCAAATTTAGAAATTTAAACAGACCCTAAATAGTATTAAATGAGCTTGTTTAAAAATTAAAGCCTGGAAAGATTTTCAATGGCTCTTTCCAAAGTTTCCTCTTTTTTGGCAAAACATAATCTGATCACATTTTCATTTAATTTGTTTTTATAAAAAGAAGAGAAAGGAACAGTGGCTACCTTATGACTGATCGTAAGTTCAGTGGCAAAATCAAAATCATTTTTGTCAGAGATTGCACTATATTTTACAGCCTGAAAGTAAGTTCCTTCACAATCGAGTAATTCAAAAGAGGTGTTGGCTAACCCCTGTCTTAAAAAATCTCTTTTTTCCTGGAAAAACTGATTAAGATGAGTATAATGCTCATCGTTTTTCATGTATTCTGCTAAAGCAAGCTGGATAGGTGTATTAACGCAGAAAACGTTAAACTGATGCACTTTCCTGAACTCATCCGTTAAATTTTTTGGAGCAGCACAATAACCTACCTTCCAACCCGTAACATGGAAAAGTTTTCCGAAAGAAGCAACAAGAAGACTTCTTTCTTTAAGCTCCGGATACTGGCAAATACTTAAATGTTTTTTTCCGTCAAAAACTATATTTTCATATACTTCATCACTAAGGATAAGTATGGAAGTTCCTTTCACCAATTGAATAAGTTCCTGAATATCTTCTTCTTTTAAAATTCTTCCTGAAGGATTGTTCGGATTATTAAGAATGATCATTTTGGTTTTGTCGCTAATCAATGTCTTTACAACGGACCAATCGATGGTATAATCCGGAGCCTTCATTTCAAATCGCTTTACAATTCCTCCGAAAAGCTCTACGGTAGGTTCATAACAATCATAAGCCGGCTCAAAGATAATCACTTCATCATCCTTTTTGATAAAGGCTGCAATGGCTGTAAAAATAGCTTGTGTACCTCCGGCAGTAACCGTAATTTCAGTACCTGGATGATAGATGGCTTTATGACTGTTCTCTATTTTTCGCGCAATCTCTTCCTTTAAACCGATTATTCCTCCCAAAGGAGCATACTGATTGAAACCTTTTTTTATAAAATAATTTACCTGATCCAATAATTCTGCATCAGGCATGAAATCAGGAAATCCCTGAGAAAGATTAATGGCTTCATTTTCATTGGCCAATTGTGTCATCTGGCTGAAAATAGTTGTTCCCACATTGGAAAGCTTCGATAGAGGAAGTTGTATCATATAAACAAATTTTCTGGTTATCGAATTTAATGAAATATTTAAAACGTTGAATGATAAATCAGAAATGCTTTAAAAGTTTGTCCGGAAGTACTGCTTACAATGACTTATAGTTTAAAATGTAAGTCTTTCAAAGGAAACTAAAATCAAACAAACATTTGTTTAATATTTTCTTTTGCATCTAAAGAAAGATACTTACATTTGTTATACAAATAACCCACTTACACCCAATGACATGAATATTAAGAAAGTTGAATTTCCGCAAGAATCCATTTTATCTCAAGGAAAAAATAATTTCGATTATATCGATAGTTTTGAAGGAGAATTGGCAAATAATCCTCAACGCTTTAGCATAGAGGAAGTGGGAAAAGCTTTTTTTACCAGCGGCCCAAAATGGGGAAAGGAAATGTTTGCTTTTAGAAATAAAGTTGTTGGTCTATTGGGGCTAAAAACAGGTGCTGAAGTTGAAAAAACACAGAATATTGAAAATTTTAAATGTGAAGTAGGAGATCGCGTAGGACTTTTTAAAGTATTTGATAAAACCTGCAATGAAATTATTTTGGGTGAAGATGATAAACATCTGGATTTTAGAATTTCCCTTATGATTGATCAGAAACAAGATCTGAAGGATCTAAACTCTCTGACGATTTCCACCACAGTAAAATTCCATAATTGGCTGGGTATATTGTACTTCCTGCCCGTTCGTCCTTTTCATAAATTGATTGTTCCTGCTATGTTAAAGAATATAATATGCCAGTTGGAAAATGGTAGCCCTACGGTTCTGAATACGAATTAATGTATTACTGTATTACTGGATATAACTTTTACTCTTCTAATACCCGTTGTGCATTTTGAGGCTAAAATCACCTGAGATCAGGGTAAAAAGGGTTGGAAGCTAGAAGAAAGAAGCTGGAAGTTAGTAATGATTGATAGCCTATGACATCATTAATTTTGCCTTAAGATCAATAAAAAAGATGAATAGTTATTTTTATGGCCTTCATCACTTTCAGCCTCCAGCTCCCGGCTTCAAAACTTTACTCTGAGCTGACGTTAAAATATCAAAATGTACAACGGGCATTATGCATAAATGATTGTTATTTTAATCTATTTATGGTGAATTATTCCATTTGGAAATATTTATTGCTTTTAAAGCTAAAAAATGAATTTTAAAATTCGGATAATTTTGGACAATTTCGTACTTTTGTATGTTTGCTGAAATCATATATGTCACAAGAAATAAATCCAACCTACTCCGAAGATAATATCAGAACCCTCGATTGGCAGGAACATATCCGTTTGCGCCCCGGCATGTACATCGGGAAGCTTGGTGACGGTTCCTCCGCTGATGATGGTATTTATATTTTGCTTAAAGAAATTCTGGATAACTCTATTGATGAGTTCAGAATGAAATCCGGAAAAAGAATTGAAATAAAACTCGACGACGGTAAAGTTACCATCCGTGACTTCGGTCGTGGAATTCCATTAGGAAAAGTAGTAGATGCCGTTTCCAAAATGAATACCGGAGGTAAGTACGATAGTAAAGCCTTCAAAAAATCCGTAGGATTGAACGGGGTCGGTACCAAAGCGGTAAACGCTCTTTCGGACTATTTTAGAGTACGTTCTTTCCGTGATGGAAAAATGAAAATGGCCGAATTCTCCCGTGGTATGATCAAAGAAAACTTTGATGAAAAAGATACTTCGGACAGAAACGGTACGGAAATTTCCTTTATTCCTGATGGTGAAATATTCCTGCACTTTAAATACAGAAAAGAGTATATCGAAAGAATGCTCCGAAACTACGCCTATCTGAATCCGGGATTGAAAATTCTTTTCAATGGGGAAACCTATTTTTCAGAAAATGGTTTGAAAGACCTTTTGGAAGAAGAATTGGAAAGTGATACGCTGTATCCGATCGTTCATTTGAAAGATGACGATATTGAGGTAGCCATTACTCACACGGATAAATCCCAGACGGAGACTTACTTTTCATTCGTTAATGGACAGAATACAACACAAGGAGGTACCCACCTTAATGCTTTCCGTGAAGCCTATGTAAAAACGATTCGTGAGTTTTTTAATAAAAATTTCGATGCTTCAGATATTAGAAAATCGATTATTGCTGCTATTTCCATCAATGTGGAAGAGCCGGTGTTTGAATCTCAGACCAAAACAAAATTAGGATCTAACGATATCGGACCGAATGGGCCTACCGTAAGAACTTTTGTAATTGATTTCCTTAAAAGCAAACTCGATAATTTCCTTCACAAAAATCCTGAGATTGCAGAAGCAATTCAGAGAAAAATATTGATTTCTGAAAGAGAAAGAAAAGAACTTTCAGGGATTCAGAAGCTGGCAAGAGAAAGAGCCAAAAAAGTTTCTCTTCACAACAAAAAGCTTCGAGACTGTAGACAGCATTATAACGATCAGAAAGCCGAAAGAAAAGGTGATACTCAAATTTTTATTACCGAGGGAGATTCCGCATCCGGATCTATTACAAAATCCAGAGATGTAGAAACACAAGCGGTATTCTCACTGAAAGGTAAGCCATTGAATTGTTATGGACTTACTAAGAAAGTGGTATATGAAAATGAGGAATTTAACCTTCTTCAGGCTGCTTTAAATATTGAGGAAAGCTTAGAAGACCTTAGATATAATCAGGTGATTATTGCTACCGATGCCGATGTTGATGGGATGCACATCCGATTACTGATGATTACGTTTTTCTTACAATTCTTCCCGGATTTGATCAAAAATGGACACCTTTATATTCTACAGACTCCGTTGTTCAGGGTTAGAAATAAAAAAGAAACAAGATACTGTTATACAGAATTGGAAAGAATAAAAGCTTTGAATGAGCTTGGAAAAAACCCTGAAATCACCCGATTCAAAGGATTAGGTGAAATTTCTCCGGATGAGTTTAAACATTTTATTGGTAAAGATATCCGTTTAGAACCTGTAGTAGTAGGAAAAGATCAGACTATTGAGCAGCTTCTTGAATTTTATATGGGGAAAAATACTCCGGACAGACAAACATTCATCCTTGAAAATCTGGTAGTTGAAGATACAGATATTGATAAAAAAGAAATCCTGGATGAAATAGAAGAATAAAACTGATCAACATAAAATGAGACTAAGTAACCGAAATAAAACATCAGTTTATAATTTTATAAATACGCTGTTGCTAATGGCAGTAGTATTTGGAGTAATAGCCTTTTGGGCAAATAAGTATAGATTTAATGCTTTGGGAGCTGAAAGTTATTTATTAATTATTATTCCCGTTTTAATGCTGATTCTTTTTCATATTAATGGACGACAGATTTTTGAATATGATAGTGATGGAGAAGCGCTGAATTTTAAAAACAGAAATATTATTCCTTTTTTAAATAAAGCATTACATGATGAATTTCCAAAATATAAATTGCTAAAATATGATGTGATCAGTATTTTTTTTATTAAAAGATTATACATCACCGTCTCAAGTAAGAATAATGGTTCTACGATTCTTAAATACCAGATTTCTTATTTGAACCAAAAAGAAGTAAATGATTTAAAACTCTCTCTCAATAAAGTAGTGAAAGCTAATAAAGAGAAAAATAGATAAAAAAACAGATGACGACAGAAGAATATTCGCATGAGGGTGAAAGCTTGAAGAAAGTTTCAGGTCTTTATAAAGACTGGTTTCTGGATTATGCTTCCTATGTAATTTTGGATAGGGCCATTCCTTCGGTATATGATGGGCTAAAGCCTGTTCAACGAAGAATTATGCACTCTATGCGTGAGCTGGAAGACGGCCGTTATAATAAAGTGGCTAATATTGTAGGAAATACAATGAAATATCACCCCCATGGTGATGCTTCCATTACTGATGCCATGGTGCAAATCGGACAGAAAGAATTACTGATCGATACCCAAGGAAACTGGGGGAATATCTACACCGGTGATTCTGCGGCGGCAGCCAGGTATATTGAAGCCAGGTTAACTCCGTTTGCTTTGGAAGTGGTCTTTAATCCTAAAACGACCGAGTGGGCCAAATCTTATGATGGTAGAAATAATGAGCCGATCGATTTACCGGTAAAGTTTCCGTTGCTTCTTGCTCAAGGGGTAGAAGGAATTGGGGTAGGGCTTTCTACCAAAATACTTCCACACAACTTTAACGAGCTAATCAATGCTTCTGTAGCCTATTTGAAAGGAAAGAGATTTGAATTATATCCTGATTTCTTAACAGCAGGATATCTGGATGTTTCCGAATATAACGATGGCCACAGAGGTGGAAAAGTAAGAGCCAGAGCTAAAATTACCCAGACGGATAAGCATACGTTGGTTATCTCCGAACTTCCTTATTCCAAAACAACAAGTGATCTGATCGATTCGATTTTAAAGGCAAACGAAAAAGGGAAGATCAAGATTAAAAAGATTGAAGACAATACTTCAGATAAAGTAGAAATTCTGATTCACATCCATAATGATGTATCTCCTGACAAAACCATTGATGCTCTATATGCATTCACAGACTGTCAGGTAACCATTTCTCCGAATGCCTGCGTTATTGTAGGAGATAAACCTATGTTTATGAATGTTTCCGATATTCTGAAAATGAATACGGATCATACAGTGTCGTTGCTGAAGAAGGAATTAGAAATTGAGCTTCACGAACTTCAGGAAAGCTGGCATTTTTCTTCACTGGAAAGAATTTTCATCGAAAATAGAATTTACCACGATATTGAAGAAGTAAAAACCTGGGAGGATGTACTGAAAACTATCGATAAAGGATTAAAGCCACATACAGGACATCTTTTAAGAGCTGTAACGGAAGAAGATATTTTAAAATTAACAGAAATCAGAATCAAGAGAATTTCAAGATTCGATTTGGATAAATTTAAAGAAAATATTGCCGCTCTTGAAGGGAAAATAGAACAGGTAAAATATCACCTTGCCAATTTGATCGCTTATGCGATTGATTATTATTTAAATATTCAAAAGAAATACGGAAAAGACAAGCAAAGAAAAACTGAACTTAGAATCTTTGATACGATTGATGCTACAAAAGTAGCCGTAGCCAATGAGAAATTCTATGCTAATTTTGAGGAAGGTTTTATCGGAACTTCTTTGAAAAAAGATCAGTATATGTTTGATTGCTCCGATATTGATGATATCATTACTTTCAGGAAAGATGGAAGTATGAAGGTGGTGAAAGTAGAAGCCAAAACCTTCATCGGAAAAGATATTCTTCATGTTGCTGTATGGAAGAAAAATGATAAAAGAACGGTTTATAATATGATCTATCGTGAAGGTAGGGAAGGACCGTACTATATGAAACGTTTTTCCGTAACGGGGGTAACCAGAAATACAGATTATCCATTGGCTTCAGATAAAAAAGGTTCAGAAACATTATATTTTTCAGCCAATCCTAATGGAGAAGCCGAAACGGTAACTGTACTCCTTAAGCCTAATCCGAGAATCAGAAAGAATAAAATGGAGATTAATTTCTCCGATCTTGCCATCAAAGGACGTGACTCCAAAGGAAACCTGGTGACCAAATACGCTGTGAAAAAAGTGGATATGAAGGAAGAAGGTGTATCCACGCTGGCTCCAAGAAAAATCTGGTTTGATGATACCGTGAGAAGATTGAACGCCGATGCAAGAGGTACATTATTAGGAAGCTTTAAAGGTGATGATAAAATCCTTACCATCAATACCAATGGAGAAGTAAAATTGGTTTCTTTTGATCTGGGTAACCGTTTTGATGACGAATATTTGGTATTAGAAAAATGGAGACCGGCACAACCGATTACCTGTATCTACTATGATGGAGAAAAAGATATTTACTTTATCAAGAGATTTTTATTAGAGAATACAGTAAATGTGCAGACATTCATGCCATCGGAACATCCAAAATCATTCATTGAAAATGTAATTGTGGCCAATGATGCCACAGCTGAAATTATTTTTGCAAAGGATAAAGGAAAAGAACGCGATCCTGAAACTATAAATATTGATGAATTTATAACGGTAAAAGGAATAAAAGCGATTGGAAATCAGTTTACCAAGTTTAAGGTAAAAGCTATTAATATTACCATTCCTGAACCTGTTGAAGAAGAACCTGAAGTATATGAAGAACCGGAACCAACCGGCGATATGGATGATGAAGGAGGAATGATTGGTGATCTGTTTCAGAGCGACGAGAATAATGACAATGAATAGACTGAAACGGTCTGTTTAAGAATAAGATAAAAAGCATAAGATGGATATATTGGTTTTAATTATCATGGCTATTACATGTATCTTTAGTTACATGGGCTTCAATAATATAGCATTATTTGAAAAATATAAATTTAATGTTGGGGCTATTGCGAATCGTAAAGAATATGTAAGGCTCGTAAGTTCTGCATTTTTGCATGCAGATTTTATGCATTTGTTTTTTAATATGCTTTCCCTGTATTTTTTCCAGGGGGTGGTAGTTAGCTTTTTTGGAGAAGTAGGTTTTCTGATTATTTATTTCGGATCTATGATTCTGGGAAATTTATTTAGCCTGCAGATTTATAAAAACCAGCCTTGGTATTCTGCAATTGGAGCTTCAGGAGCTGTTTCCGGAATTATTTTTGCTTCCATCGCAATGGCACCTAATGAGATCAGTGTCAATTTTTTACCGGGATGGCTATTTGGAGCAGTGTATTTCGGATATTCCGTATACATGATGCTGAATCCGAAACAATGGGACAATCTGGGACATGCTGCTCATCTTGGAGGAGCCTTTTTCGGGCTTGTATATTCTATTGCCATGCACCCACAGCAAGCGATGAGTAATATATTTTTCTTAGGAATAATGTCGCTTCCACTGATTTATTTAGCCTATGAAATTTTTGTCAGAAAGCGAATAGGATAAGAGACTATTTTAAATAAAAAATATCAGGACCAATGAACCCATCAGAATTCAACAGTTTCATCGTGATACTTATCTATGGTTCATTGGTTTTGCTTTCTTTTCTGAAGCTGGCCAATCCCTTAAAGGTAAACCGTAAAGCCAATTTTTGCTTTGGAATTTTCCTGTTTTTATGGTCTACTTTCTGGATGGATGAAGTTCTGTTTTTAATAACGGGTTCCGTGGTTGAGTTTCAATCTCTGTTTTTGGTTCGGTTTATACAGTTTTTGACACCTGTTTTCTTTTATTTCAGTGTACTATTTTATACCAATCCCTCTTTTACATTTAAAATAACAGATCTTAAATTTCTTGTATTCCCAATTGCTTTTTTAATATGTCTTTGGTGCATTAGACTAGGTTACAATACTCCTTTTGAATATCTGAGTATTATGCTGATTCTTGCCCAGGCATTATGTTATACAGGAATCTCTTATATTACGATTAGAAGGCATCAGCGAAAGATTCAACAATTTTCATCAAATACAGAAGGGATTGATTTGAATTGGCTGGAGTACATTATTTTGGTGCTCTTTATGGTGAATATCATCTATGTGATGTATAACCTGTTTTATAATCCGACTTCATTGAACTTCTTTATCAATGCTATTTTTCTATTGGTTGTCTATTGTGTAGGTTATTATTCGTTGAAACAAAAGGAAATTTATCCTCTCGAAGAAAATCAACGCAAAGAATTAATTTCTATCAATGAAGATAGCGATTTGGAGGAAGTAAAAAGAAAGTTGATCTCTGATGAAGAATTATTTAAAATTAAAGAACAACTTGAAAACATTATGGCTATTCAAAAGCCTTATTTGGATAGTGAGCTGAATCTTATCAGACTTGCTGATATGACTGCTGTTTCAACCCATCATTTATCCTACGTAATTAATACAGGGTTTGAAAAGAATTTTTTCCAATACGTCAATGAGTACAGAGTTGAATATGCTAAACTTCTTCTAAAGGAATCAAATAGCAAATTATCAATTTTAGGAATCGCTTATGAATCAGGATTCAATTCGAAGACTTCTTTTAATACTACTTTTAAAAAAATAACGGGGCAAACCCCTTCCGAATTCAAAAAAACAGGTTCCGATTTATAAAGTTTTACTTTTTTGTTTTTATAACTCGTTTAATTTCAGTTGTTTATTTGTTTTTAGTTGACGGTTTGAAAATAGGTTCATTCAGATAATCCGGAACATTGTATGAGTGTTTCATAGATAGATTTGTATTATAATTTATTTTTATGAATACCGAAGAATCATATGCTGTCATTACAGGAGCAAGTCAGGGATTAGGGAAATCATTTGCTGAAAATCTTGCCAAAAAACACATTAATGTTATTCTGGTCAGCCTGCCGGATCAGAATTTGCAAAAATTATGTCAAGAACTGGAAGATACCTATCAAATAAAGGCCTATTACTATGAAGTTGATCTTTCTATAAATGAAAATGTGATAAAGCTTACAAAATGGCTGAATGCCTCTTTTGATATTTATATTCTGATCAACAATGCAGGACTTGGCGGAACCAAAAAATTTACTGAAGCTAGTTCTGATTATATTAATGCAATTTTACAGGTTAATGTAGCCGCTACTTCTTTGATTACTCATCAGTTGCTTCCTAATCTTTTAAAGCAGCCTAAAGCCTATATTCTAAATGTTTCCAGTATGGCAGCTTTTTCTCCGATTGGTTTTAAAACAGTATATCCTGCGTCCAAAACTTTTATCCATTCATTCTCGAGAGGATTACATGAAGAACTGAAAGATACCAATGTTTTTGTAAGCGTTGTCAACCCCGGAGCTATGAGGACCAATGCAGATGTTTGTGAGAGGATTGAAAAACAAGGTTTTCTGGGGAAGCTGACACTTCTAGATCCGGATAATGTGGCTTCGTACAGTATTCGTCAATTATTTAAGAAAGATTCTGTAATTATGGTAAATCCAATCAGCTGGCTGATCATGAAGATACTACCGATATGGATCAAGCTTCCTTTGATGACACAAGCCATAAAAAGAGAGATTGAAGCATGAGATTAATATTGGCAAATAGCTTTAGAAAAGGATATGGTAGCGTATGAAAAAAGTTTTTGTAACCGGGGCCACCGGTCTTTTAGGAACCCATGTAATGATTAAATTATTAAAAGATGGTTATTTTGTTACTGCTCTGGTGCGCAAGAAAAGCGACTATTTGGATAAAAAAAACGAGAATCTGAAATTTGTTGAAGGAGATAGATCGACAGATGTATCGTCATACCTTCGAGAGATTGATGTTATTGTCCATATAGCAGCGGAAACCCGCCAAAATTTAATTCATTATGAGGAGTATAGAACAGTAAATTATGATTTTACGGTAAATTTATTGACGCAGGCGGAGTTATCCGGGGTTAAAAAGTTCATATTTATAAGTTCTGCCAATACCTTAGGATATGGAAGCAGGGAAGATTCCGGGCATGAAGAAAAACCACAACAATATCCTTTTACAGTATCTTTATATGCTCAAAGTAAGTTGGAAGCAGAAAATTATCTTTTAAAAAATGCTCAAAATACGGAGGTAGTTATTCTCAATCCAACCTTTATGATTGGAGCTTTTGACAATAAGCCAAGTTCAGGGAAAATCATTTTTTGGGCATGGAAAAAGAAATGGATTTTCTATCCGAAAGGCGGGAAGAATTTTGTTCATGCAGAAGATGTAGCTGATGGGGTGGTAAAGGCAATCCAAAAAGGGAAAAATAGGGAAAAATATGTGCTGGCTAATGATGATCTTAGCTACAAAGAATTTTTTACTAAAATAAATAAAATTACCCACCAAAATCCCATGATGATACCTATCCCCAATATCCTGTTGAATGTTTTGGGCAGATTAGGTGATGGTATGAGAAGGTTTAAAATAAAAACGAATCTTAGCTCAGTCAATATGAAAGCACTTCAGGTTTTTAATTATTATTCTAACCAAAAGTCAAAAGACGAATTAGGGATGCATTATCAGTCCACCGATAAGGCTATAGCAGATGCCATTGAATATTTTGAGAAAAAGGAGACTTAACTTTTAAACTTAACAGATTTAAAAATTCTTAACGGTTTAAAATATTCAGCAGCTGAAATAATAAAAAAACCAGCAGTAGAATGCTGGTTTTAATTTTATGGATTAGTATATATTTTTTGAGTTACATTTTTATTAGAAACCACACAGGATTTACTACAATTGTTAGAGTTTGAAATATTAACCTGTACCAAGGCTGGCATTGATCTGTAACTTTCATCATTATAAGGACTTTCAGTTCCGTTTCGTCCTCCTCCTTTAATGTCATACATTATTTTTGCAACTCCGGTAAATCCATTGGCAGGTTTAAAAGACAACCTTCCTGTTGAAGGATAATAAGTCCATGTGCCTTCACTGTTGGTATATACTCCACCTACAATGTTTGGAATGACAGCTCCATTGAGATCCAAAAATCGGAATGAATTAAAATCGATATTATCATAAGATGCTACCGGCGGGTTTTGGCCGTTTAGGGAAGTGTAAGCGACGTCATTTAATAATGGAGAATAAGTGGACTTTATATTAGGACAGCCGGCAAACAAATCATCCGTTACTTCAGCAGAATAGGGTCTGGTAACACCCAGGTTTTTTAATAAGTGTATATTTTTAGCATCTCCTGTAGATGCAGCAAATCCAATTCTGAAAGTGGCCGGAGGAGAAGTGTCTAAAGTTCTTACCTGTTTGTTGTTATACGTCCATGACCATGTGAAATAGTTAAAAATCGGGTATACATTTTCAGTATACTTTAAGGTTGGGGGGTAATAATAATTATCAATTACTTTTTCTTTAACGTTTCCATGCTGTATTTCAAGGGTAATATTATAGCCTCCGGTAGGATTGGGAACCAATGTTACATATGCTTTCCGAAATCTTACGTCAGTGTCATTTTGAGGAATTGAATTTCCACCATTTTCAACCGTAAACTGTGTAAGATCGGTTCTTTGGGCCCCAACGTAATTTCCTGTTTGAACATCCAAATAAACAGAACGATTATTACTGGAAGGAGAAGCATTCGTTGCAGTAGTATAGAGTAGAGGATAGCCATTATATCCTGCTGATTCGGAATTGGGAAGATCTTGGTTTCCACGCTTAGCTCTTAAGGTAACATTATTGCGGAAATCTGCTAAGGTGGTACCAAAAATTCCATTTCTTCTTCTGTCGGATTGATTAAAAGTCGTTTTAAAATTTCCGAATTCATCCAGACCAATGCCTAAATAGGCTCCTCTTAATCCTTCCATACTTTGGCTCCCCCGAATAAAAGTATAACCTAATCCACCTCCAAAATATCCAAGATTAAGCTGTTGCTTAGGGATGGATCCATCTATGAGAAATATGGAAATCCCATCTCCGCCATTTGAACCTCCTCCATAAATAGCATATTCAAACTCAAATTTAATTCCCTGGTTGCTTTTAAAGATTCTGTCTGCAAGGATAACACCTCCGGATATATTGTTTATATTACGAGTTAATCGCAGACCATCTGTTGTAAAGGTAGCGTCATTTTGAACACCACTTGTTGTTACTTTGTAGGCTTCCTGGGGTTGTAATCCCTGGGTGAAATTAACAAAATAAGGATATCCTGTCCCTTGTTCATTTTGTGCTGAAATAAGTTGAGAAAGAATTAACAGCAAAAAAATCAACAGAAGCTTTGTGTGTTGTAAAACTTGATTATTTTTTGTCATCATTCAATTATTTTACCACAAAAACAATATTAATAAAAGAACAATCGGTTGCAGCTGCTTTCACATCGTATGTCATTACGCCGCTATCAGAAATAGATATATTACTGAATACATTCGGATCAGCATCCGTTACATAATAATAAAGGTCACTACTTGAAGGGAAATAAGGAATGGAAGAAGGTGCACTGGTACTTTTCGCTTTTGGCGATCCAAACTGATTTTTATAAAGAGTATACAAATCTTTAGTCTGTCCGGAGGCATTTTGAGAAGTATTGAAGGAAACACTTGGCATATAAAACATTCTGACAGCATTTCCACTAATGCACAGCCAATCCGGGCTGGTAGGAGTTCCCACGTTTTGGCTTAAACATTTCTTATCAGTATCATAAATAATAAGAGAATGTGCCGGATTAGAAATTGCATCTCTTTTGGTAGTAGTGAGTCTGGGAATCAAAAGCCCTTTATTTTGACTGTAAATATCCAATGCAGCACTTCCATCCGGAGTGGGTGTATTAATCCCAACCTGTGCTAATGTAAACGGACTAAACAATAAAAATGTAATGAATAAGAAAAGATTTTTCATCGTGTGTGATTTTTTTGTTAATGATAATTTTTTTAATATTTGTTAATGACTTTAAACAACGGGTAATCATGACAATTCTTTTTGAATGGTCTTATAATTGAGTATCGAAATACAAAAGATGAATCCTAACTTCGATAAAAGCAATGGTTAATCACCTCCTAAAGCAAGAAGTAATTTTGTCTTTACTGTTTATGGATAGATTTGAGGAAAAATGTAATGTATGGATAGACTGCCCTGGGCATCTATCACTATTAGAAATAGTAAAATTCATAATCCTTGTGTTTTTTTCAAAAGTACAAATAATTTTGTTAACTATCTTGTTTTGTGATGATTAAATTTATTTTTGTTGAGATTATTAATCAATCAATCTTTTTATCTGAATAATTTTATCCGTTAGATAATCTATTGATTGAATTTATGCACAAGTTGGTATGGGAAATAAGTCGGATTTATTTCCTTTTTGAATAAAAAATTACAAATAATTACCTTGTGGCTCTCTCCAAAGCCTCTTCTAATGTTTCTGAAAAATTGATATGTCTGGCTGTATTGCTTTCAAAAATAAAGTCATTCAAACTTTTACTTTTATATTTTTTGACATTCCCAATAATGGATAATCCGATTCGGTAATTTGAGAATTTTTGAAGAATTTCACCTGCTATTTTTGTCTTCAGATCAAAAAAATCAGGAGTTATGTTTTGCTCATAAAGAATGACTTTATCAAATCCCTGATAATAAATATCACCCATTAAGTCTAATCCATCCTGAACAGATTGGATGATTATTTCATCGGAAATTACCTCTGCAATTTTTATATTATTGATATTGTGTGATTTGATGAACATGGTATTAATTTACTTTTAATGATACAAAAAAGAACTATTTTGTCCCATAGATGAATCTGTCATTTTCAGATAAATCTTTTAGCAATTCCGCCCTGGAAAAGTAAGAGTATAGCTCTAAAGTTTCCGGACCTAATTTCTGATTGATTTCTAAGAATAACATTCCTCCGTCTTTCAAATGGTTTTTAGCATCTTCCGCAATTTTTTTGTAAAAGATCAAAGCATCAGAAGTAGGAGAGAAAAGTGCCATAGTAGGTTCAAATCCTTTCACCGAATCTGCAATGTCAATCTCTTCTTCAATTCCTATGTATGGTGGATTGGAAATGATGATATCATATTTTTCCTCAAGCACAAAATGCAGGTAGTCAGTATGAATGAAATTAACTTCCAGATGATGGTGGTCCGCATTTCTTTTAGCAGTTTCCAAAGCTTTTTCTGAAAAATCTATTGAAGAAACTTCAGCATCAGGAAAATATTTTTTTAAAACCAATGGAATGACTCCGCTTCCTGTCCCGATGTCGAGAATTTTTAAACCCTTAGTCTTTACATTTTGAATCTCCCGAATTGCCATTTCCAGCAACTCCTCTGTTTCAGGACGGGGTATCAATACATTTTCATCTACGAAGAATGTCATTCCATAAAACTCGGTTTCTCCTAGAATTTGTTGATAAGGTCTACCGGTCTTTAATTCTGCAATCAAATGGCAAAGCTGCTTCTCGTCGTCAATCAAAAGGTTCTGCTCAGAAAACCTTCTTTGCTGAAAAGAATCAAAGCCTACAATTTTATGAATAAATAGAGAGGATAAAAAAGCGCTTTCCGACTCAGTATAAAGGTCGGAAAGTTCTGTTTTTAAATATTGTTTATATGCTGAGATCGTCATTTATCTTGTAAAAACCAGTTTTGTATCTGTAGATTTTTCTTCATCGATTCTGTATCCTTCATAGTTGAACGCTTTCACGTCATCCAATGTTTGTGCGTTAGTTTCAGCACAGAATCTTACTACGAGTCCTCTTGCGTGCTTTGTATACACTACAATTGTTTTAAGTTTTCCATCTTTTAATTCATAAAAATCAAAATCGATAACCTTATGATTTAATTTTTTTCTGTCAATGACTTTTCCATATTCATTGCTAGCCAGATGAAGAAGGATTTCACCTTTTTTCATTTCAGAATTCAGTTGAGTAGTAATTTTTTCTCTCCAGAATTCATATAGATTTTTGTATTGATCAAACTCAAAAGGACGCCCCATTTCAAGTCTGTATAGCATTACTTTATCGGAAGGTTTTAACAAACCGTATAATCCGGAAAGCATTCTGTAATTTTTTTGCAGATAATCTACAGCAGTTTTGTCCAGGGTTTTTGCATCCAAACCTCTGTAGACTTCTCCTGTAAAAGCAAACATTGCCGGAGCAGATTCTTTAGACGTAGGTTTGGATTTCCATTTTTGATTTCTTTCCCAGTTTTCATCAGCCAGTTTAGACGAAATCTCCATAAGTTCGGAAAGATATTTCGGAGTTTTTTGTTTTAAATAAGATTGTATAAAAGCTGAGTCTTCAATGAATTTTGGAGTTGTAGATTTCAACAAATCCGTTGTGTTTTCTACGTTCATTAATTTCGCAGGTGATGTTATAATTTTCATAATGTTAAAAATGCAGATAAATGTTTAATTTCTGTAAAATTCATAATCATCAGAGACACAAAGTCAAACATAAAGTGACAGATGATGAGAATTTTAATATTGGAATATAATTTATAAAACATGGCAAAAACGGCTCCAATAAAGAAAGGTACAACAATCTGACCTATCGTTCCGTATGTGCTGTGCAGAATTCCAAATACAATCGCTGAGATGATAACCCCTGCAATCGGGCTGTTGTATATTTTCTCAATTCTGGGCTGCATATATCCCCGCATCAGAAGTTCCTCCACAGCACCTGCCGTAAAGCATGTAAAAATAATTAAAAAATAATCATTTTTGAAAATAGAAACCAGTTGAAGAAGTTTATTACTCGTTTGTTCATGGGTTGAAATTCGGATTATTACATTTAAAAAAGCACCACCTATTGCGCAAATAAGATACAAAGAAATGACAGCTTTTATATAGAATCCGATAGAATATTTTTTTTCTTCTTTTAATAAAAAAGGTTGCTTTTCAATGAAAAGGTTGTATAAAAATACAACACCTAGCACAATCCATATGACAATCCTACTCAACAAAAAGTTGTTGGATGTAATACCCTTTGTTCCCGTAATGATACTTACAATAGGAAAAATATAGAGCATCACTGCAGCCAGAAGCATAAAAGTGAGTAAAATTCCTATAGAATATTTCCCAAGAACACTCATAATCCTAAATCGATCAAGTTTATATTTTAATCTAATCGTTAAATTTTAAACTAAACAATTCCTTTTCCCTGGCGGATTACCTCCGGTTCTCCTGAAGTAAGATCTACAATGGTTGACGCTACATTATCACCATATCCTGAATCAATGACAATATCTACAAGATGGTCGTATTTTTCAGCGATAAGTTCGGGATCTGTAGAATACTCAATGATTTCATCATCATCCCGGATGGAAGTAGAGGCAATTGGATGACCCAATTTTTCAACGATAAGCTGAGGAATCGGATGATCAGGAACACGGATACCAATTGTTTTGTGACCTTTATAGGCTAAAGGTAAGCTTTTGTTGGCTTCAAGGATAAATGTAAAAGGACCTGGAAGGTGGCTTTTCAGAAATCTGAAAACCGAAGTGTCAATGGGTCTTGTAAAGTCAGAAAGATGGCTGAGATCGTTACAAATAATCGAAAATTTAGCTTTATCAAGCTTCATTTTTTTCAACTGAGCCAGTTTTTCCATGGCTTTTATATCAAAAATATTACAGCCTAATGCATAAATAGTATCCGAAGGATAGATAATCAGTCCGCCATTGTTTAAAGTTTTAATAACCTCATTCACAAGATTTTCCTGTGGGTTGTCCGGGTAAATTTTCAATATTTTTGCCATAAAACAAAGATACAAATAATAAAATAGTTTTCATAAAAGTCCTTTATTTAAAAGAAAAATTAGGATTTTAAATAAAAAGTCGTACATTTGCAATCCAATATCGCGGGATGGAGCAGTAGGTAGCTCGTCGGGCTCATAACCCGAAGGTCATCGGTTCGAGTCCGGTTCCCGCTACTAAATTAAATGAGAGAAGCAAACTATTGCTTCTCTTTTTTTATTGAATAAAGTTGTAGGACTTGGCAGTTTTAAAAAGGATTAAACGGGGTCAGTCTCAAAATCTGTGTGGAATATAATTAGGACCGTCTCAATATTTGGGATTAAGTATTGTGTCATTACAATGATGTAATAAACTTAAATGTGTCCGATTTTATAAACGCAAAGACCCTATTCGGATTCCTTTATATAAGAAGTAAGCAAAGAAAAGGCGACAAAGTCGCTGAATAAGCTATATGGATATACGTACGCTTAGAAAGAATCAATGAAATTGATTCCATCTTTGCTCCCTAAAAATAACCTGTTAGATATTGAAAGTCCTTTGCGTAAAATGTATAAGGTATAAATATCTAATCCCATAACTTTTGCTCTTGATGCATGATTATCAGAAAAGTAGTTTTAGTTCTACATATGAGAGGGATTAAATTCTACAAGCATCCTTTTCCTGAAAAGGAAGATAGTTTTTATTTTTGTCTGGTTCTCATGGGTCAGAGATAGGACAGCTGATCTTGCAGAATGCATGCAAAAATAATCTCCGTCTTTTTTCTACTTTTTCCCTCTAAGGTTTTATGATTAGTACACAAAACTATTTTCCGACGGAGATTTTTGCTTTTTTACATCCAAATTATTGTTGAAATCCGAATTTTTCCTTTCAAAAATTATATACTTTGGTCTTAGCATAAAGATTTAGAGGCCTGCAAAATGATTTTTACATAATATCTCGCTTGTTTGTAAAGTTATTTTTCAAATTTTATATAAAATTGATTGAGAATTTGATAATTTATTCACGGCATAGTGAAAAATATAGACTAAATGTTGTGCATGAATAAATGCTTTTAGAAATTTGAAGAGTGCAAAATCTATGATAACCTGCACTCACACACAAATTTTAAAATATGAAAACATTTACAACCAAAACAAATCAGGAAATCCAAATCAGACTTGCAACTCTTATGGACCTGGAATCTATTCAGAAATTAAACAGGAAATGGATAATAAGTTCTCTGGACACAGAAAATAAACAAGATGGTTTTTTGTATTGTGAGCCTTTTACACCTGAAGATCTTGCTAATATCATTAACGCTCAGGAGATGGCAGTTGCTCTTGTAGATGAAATGATTGTAGGGTATTATATTAATGATAATTTTTCATGTGCTCACAATCAGTATAAAAGTGTAATTGCCGAATTTAAGAGAAACAATATCATTTCTCAACATGCAAGGGTTTCAAACAGGACACAAATCGTTGTAGAACGCGATTTTCAAAGATTAGGAATTCCGAAGGCAATGCTTGAGTTTCTTAAACCTTATTTAAAACCCAAATTTGATCACCTTTTTTCAATAGTAATTAATGAGAATCCCAAAGTCATAGCCCATCAGAAAGCCGGTTGGGAGGTTATTGGAAAAGATACGTCCAGCTATTATACTTTATACAATTTAATAAAAGACTAGGCAGTATATAAAAAAGAGAACCACGGAAGTGATTCTCTTTTAATTTTTATTTGAATGATTTCATTATTGAGCCAATTGGGCGTATGGAGCAAGTTTATTATCATCAGCCATTGTCTGATCTAAAAACTCTCTTTTTTGATCCGCTTTCATTCTTCCTGCAGCATCATTCGCATTGAAGTAAGCTTCACTGAGTTTTGTTGCAATTTCAGCAGGTTTAAAATTAAATTTTGTATCTCCTTCTACTCCCAAATATCCATTTTTTCTCGTCAGGTTTGTGATATAATTATTATAATTAATGAATGTATTTCTCAGATATTGTGTATGGTATTCCATACATTTTTTAGCTTTTTTAGAAGAATTATTCAAAATACAGTTCTTCATATTGTTTCTGTATAAAAACCATTCAGATTCCAGGATACCATACTCTTTTCCTACCATAATCTTTCCATTGGTAACAATATTATTATCACCTTCTTTTGTAGCAATAGCCTGAAGATGCTGAATAACTAACGGAACGGTAGCTTCGACTTTTGATTTTGTATCTTTTAATACACTTAGATCAGCAGCCGGTGAATCTTTCTTTTTTTGAGCTGTAGTAACATTAAAAATAAGCAGTAACAGTACAATCAATAAATTATATCTTTTCATGAGAAATTTTTAAAGCACTAAAATAAATATAATTTCTCGGTTTAAACAAATTCATTTTAATTTTATTTAATAAAATTTAACAAGTTTTAAGAATTTGCATATGAAATCACTCTTTTTCTGCTGATTAGATAGGTGTTGAATTCGGTCTCTTAAAAAAATAATATATTTTGAGTAAATTTATTTCGTTGATTATCAATCATTTGTGTATTTTTAGTTTTTATCACTAAAAAAATAGTTGTTTGGATCAAATTTATTTCTACATTTGTATAACTAATTTCTTAGTGATATAAGATCTATTGATTTTCTATCACTTGAATGATAAAAGAACAGGATATGAAAATTCAGACTTTAACAAAAGCAGAAGAACAGGTAATGCAGTATTTATGGAAACTGGAAAAAGGGTTTCTTAAAGATATTCTTGATCTTTTTCCGGAGCCTAAACCTCATACCAATACTGTTTCTACAATTTTAAAAGTGTTGAAGGACAAAGAGTTCGTGGATTATCAGGTACACGGTAGACAACACGAATATTTTCCTTTGATTTCAAAAGAACAGTATTCAGGGAAGACGATGAAAAGTCTTGTGAAAAATTACTTTAAAGGTTCTTATAAAAGTGCGGTTTCATTTTTAGTGGAAAAAAATGAAATGACTGTAGAGGATCTTGAAATACTTTTGGACGAACTTAAAAAGAAAGACTAACAACCATGGAAGCTATCATTTTATATTTTATAAAAGTAATTATATGTTCGGGTGTAATGTTTCTGTATTATCAGTTGTCTTTAAAAGACAAGACATTTCATCATTATAACAGATTTTATTTGTTATCTGCTATGTTGATATCGTTGCTGTTGCCACTTATCAAAATAGATGATTTTACAGTAGAAGTGAATAGTGATGTATATATGCTTCTTGCAAAGATTCAAAAGTTTAATACAGAAAAAAACGTAAACAATGGTAACCTTTATTTTAGCATTATTTTTTCAGCTCTGGGACTGGTTTCTCTCTATTTTTTAGGGAAACTGATCTATGGGATTTTTAAAATCCAGCAGTTTAAGACACAGTTTCAGAAAGAAAGTTTTGACGGGATTAATTTTTACCGTACAAACCTGACCGAAGCTCCATTTTCTTACTTTAAAAATCTTTTCTGGAAGAATACAATTACGTTAGATTCGGACACAGGAAAGCAGATTTTAAAGCATGAAATGGTACACATTGAACAGAAACATTCATTTGATAAAATTTTTATTGAAGTGATTACTTCCATATTCTGGTTCAATCCGTTTTTTCATATCATTAAAAAAGAAATTAGCTTAATTCATGAATATCTGGCTGATAAAAAAGCCGTAAAACATTCGGACACCAAAGCATTTGCGCAGATGCTTTTAGCAAGCCACTTTTCCGGAACACAGTTGCCTGCTGCCAGCCCGTTTCTAAGCTCAAACCTTAAAAAAAGACTTAAGATGTTACAAAAACCAAAAACCAAATTCGGATATGCGCGAAGAATTCTAGCTTTGCCGGTCGTATTTACCATAGCTTTTGCTTATCTGGTGAATGCCAAGAACAGAGAAATTGAAGAAACCAACCTTTCCATTAAAAAAGTTGTTTCAGAAATCAAAAAAGATACTGTAAAAGAAAAAGAAGAACAAAAAGAGAGAACAGAATTACCTGATCCAGATGAATCCAATAAAAAATTGACAGTACTTCAAAAAAAGATTGATACAAAACAAAAAGAACTGAGTAAATTAAATCCTGATAGCCATGCTTTTGAAAAAAAGATGGAAGAAATAGATGATTTAGTTTCTGCAATGACCGAGATTACCAATGAATCTACCCAACATGTGGAAGAGTATTTTAATTCTGCCGAATGGAAAAACCAGATGAAGGAGCTAGAAAACATGGACCCACTTGATAAGAAAGAGGTTGCCAAAATCAAAAGAGAGGCTAGAAGAGCTGCTAAAGAAGCTGCAAAAGCTCAAATAGAAGCAGCAAAAAATATGAAATACGCCAAAATTGAGGGTGAGAAAGCAAGAAGAGAAGGAGAGAAAGTGAGAAAAGAAGCTGATAAACTCAGACAGGAAGCCGATAAAGCAAGACTTGAAAGTGATCAGATTAGACTTGATACCGATAAAATAAGAAAAGAGGCTGAAAAAGCGAGGGTAGAAGCTGAAAAAATAGCCAGGGAGACTGCAGGTAAATATTTTAAAGAAGCCAATTTTACTACTGTGAATACTGAACCAAAGATCATTGTTATGCAAGCTGATTTCATCAAAAAAGAAGGAAATGGAAATATGGCAATGAATGGTATTAAAAAATTCAAAGTGACCGGTTGGGATAATGTAAAATATTACATAGATGGAAGAGAAACTTCTAAAGAAGAAGTGAATAATCTAAAACCGGAAAATATCGCAAGTATGAATGTGATCAAAGAGAGTATTGTAAAAGGTACACAAAATGAAATAAGAATTCAGACAAAAAAATAATTTTTTAGTAAGCTTTGTTGATGTAAAGTCTGACAAAGCTTTTTTTATCATCCAATTATGAAAAGTAAAATTCTGTTTTTTATGCTACTGGGCATATTGGCCAATGCCCAAACCAATAGGTTTTTTTATGAATACAAGTTTATTCCGGATTCCAATAATAAAGGAGATGTAAAGAAGGAAATGATGCTGTTGGATATTGATAAAGATGGTTCCAGCTATTATAGCCATGATAAATTTGTGGCAGACTCTATAGGAAAAGCGGAGCTTGAAAAACAGCTTAAAGCCGGAGGAGGAAGTATAAGTGTTAATAGAAGAGAAAAGCCGGGACAGGTTTCTTACAAAGTAACCAAACAATACCCAGATTTTAAAACCTATCTTTTCAGAAGTGTCTCTATGGATCAGTATAAAATACGGGAAGATCAAAAACCCGACTGGAAAATTTTACCTGATAAGCAAAAGATCGGAGAATATAATGCTCAGAAAGCAACAACAAATTTTGGAGGAAGAGAGTGGACAGCCTGGTTTACAACAGAGATTCCTTTCCAGGATGGACCTTATAAGTTTTATGGACTTCCGGGGCTTATTGTAAAAATAGAAGATACAACAGGTTCTCATAGTATGACACTTGTGGGCAACAAAACCATAAAAACTCAGGAAGGAGAGAAAGAAATACAACTTCCTGAGAATATAAAAATACTGGGATTGGGAGGAAAAGACATTGAAGTAACCAAAGATCAGTTTAAGAAAGTATGGAAAGCCTATGCAAATGATCCTACCAAAAATATGAGAGAAATGATGATGAAAAATGGTAGCGAGTCAGGTTCCAAAGTTTCTTTTAAAGTGAAAACATCAGATGGTAAAGAAATTTCAGACCCTAATCAGGTATTCAGAGAAATGGAAAAAAGAACGAAAGAAGTTCTGCAAAAAGATAATAATCCGATTGAACCGGATCTGGTGAATTAAAATTATATCTTTATTTTTATCGAAACAGGAAGCATTGAGTTGACTCCTGTTTTTTTGTTTAAAAGGAATTAAGTTGAGAAGTCAAATCTTTGAATATGAGAAATATTCATTACTTTTAAGCCTTATTCAGAGTGTAAGAAATAGTGAGGTAATATTATCAACTGAATCAACCTTAAACTTTAAACCTTGAACTTTGAATTTAAAATCACCAAACTCAAAATAATCATGAAAAAACTAATCGTCGTATTTATTCTATTGCTGAGTATGATTATGAACGCTCAAAATCAACGATTTATTTATGAATACAAATATGTTTTAGACTCTACGGCTAAAGATAAACCCGAAACTGAAATAATGCTTTTGGATGTGGTGCCTAAAGGATCAAAGTTTTACAGCAAAGATTCCTTTGAGACAGACTCTCTTATGGCAGCTGCTATGGAGAAACAACTTCAAGCAGAAAGTTCAGAAATAGATTTCTCAAAAATTAAAAATAAAGGTAAGGTTTATTATAGTGTTGAAAAGATGTATCCGGATTATTCTGTCAATTTTTTCAACAATTTGGCTGCGGATGAATATATGGTTCAGGATAGTAGAAGACAAGAGTGGAAAATTCTTTTAGATAAGGAAAAAATTGGAATATTTACTACTCAGAAAGCTATTTGTGATTTTGCGGGAAGAAAATGGACGGCTTGGTTTACGATAGATTTACCTATTCAGGACGGACCCTATAAATTTTACGGACTTCCGGGGTTAATTGTAAAGCTTGAAGATGCCACCAAAACACATTCTTTCGAATTAAAAGGAAGTAAAAAACTTCCTGTAGGGTATGAATGGCAAAGCACTAAAGAAAAGGAACGATTCAACCAGCTTGTTACGCTCAGTGAAGTAAAATATAAAAAGACATTTAAAGATTATCTTGAAGATCCGATGAAAAGTGAAAGACAGATGATGGCCCAAGGGATAGTTCTTAAAGAAATAGATGAATCAGGGAAATTAACAGATCGTAAGGATATAAAAAATGATCGGGAAAAGAAGATGAAAAACGATCTGAAAAAACAAAATAATATATTAGAGCTAGATCTGTTGCAATAAATATAATGTTTCTAAAAATAAAAGAGGCTGTTTCAAAAGTCAAATAATTTGGCTTTTGTCATTCTGACGAAGGAAGAATCTCTTTGACAACCAATTATATGAGATTCTTCACTGCATTTCATTTCATTCAGAATGACACTTTTGAGACAGCCTCTTTTTTATATCTAAATTGTTGTCAATTCTTATGCTAATTTCTGAGAATCTGCAATAAACTGAGCCAATCCGTTGTCTGTTAATGGGTGCTTTAATAAGCTCAAAATTGGAGGAAGTGGAGATGTAATAACATCAGCACCAATTTTAGCACAATCGATGATATGCATAGAGTGGCGAATAGAAGCCGCCAGGATTTCAGTTTCGAACATGTAGTTGTCAAAAATTAATCTGATTTCCTGGATAAGATTTAATCCATCTGTAGAAATATCATCTAATCTTCCCAGGAAAGGAGAAACATAAGTTGCTCCTGCTTTTGCTGCCAAAAGAGCCTGTCCTGCTGAAAAAATCAATGTACAGTTCGTTCTGATTCCTTTGTCAGAAAAATATTTTAAAGCTTTGATACCGTCTTTGATCATCGGGATCTTTACCACAATATTTGGGTGGATCGCAGCCAATTCGTCTCCTTCTTTGATCATTTCTTCATAAGTGGTAGAAAGTACCTCTGCAGAAATATCTCCGTCTACAAGTTCGCAGATTGCTTTGTAATGGTTTTTGATTGCTTCAGCTCCCTGAATACCTTCTTTAGCCATTAATGAAGGATTGGTAGTTACACCATCTAAAATTCCAAGGTCTTTAGCTTCTTTGATTTGCTCTAAATTAGCTGTGTCAATAAAAAATTTCATTTTGATAAATAGATTTATTTGTTACAAAGATAGGGGAATTAATTGAGTTATAAATGATGAATTAGAAATTATAAGTATGGGAATTGGAGTTCCGGAGTTGAGAGATTGGTTTGAGTGTGGGAGTGTTTTAGAGTGAGTGGGAGTGGAAGAGTAAGAGAGTCTGAGAAAGGAAATATATCAAAAAAATAAATTGAAATAGATATGAGATTCAGGTCTATTTCCTAATTTTGAATGCATATCGCTAATTCTCATGAATAAAAACAGTTTTAAAGCAACCTTGGAAATCATTGGAATCAATCCTTTTGTATTTGTCCCGGATGAAGTACTGAATCAGATTTTTGAAGATTCGGGAAAGAACAAAAGCCCAATTCCGGTAAAAGGTACTGTAAATGGAAAAGATTTTAAACAAAACCTGATGAAATATTCAGGAGAGTGGAGGTTGTATATCAATTTATTCATGCTTAAAAATTCTCCGAAAAGGATAGGGGAAACTATTGAGGTTACGGTAGAATATGATAATACCGACAGAAGTATTTCCATTCATCCAAAACTGGAACAGGCAATTAAAAATAGTCATCTTGCGACGGCTAATTTTGAAAAGCTTATCCCATCAAGAAGGCATGAACTGATTCGGTACATCAATAATTTAAAAACAGAAGCCGGTATACAACGGAATATTGAAAAAATCATTCGACACCTGCACGGAGAAACAGATTTCTTTGGAAAAAAGATTGATTAGAAATAAAAAGACCGGAAATTTTCCGGTCTTTTTATTATGAATTTAGAGTTTTGCTAAGTTTAATAGCGTCTTGGTTTGTAGGGTCATATTGTATAGATTTAGCAATATGTTCTTTTGCTTTATTAGGATCACTTTGCTGTTCTGCAAAGGCAATATAAAAATAAGCATATGCCAGATTCTTTTTATTCTGTTCCACTTCTTCAGGTTTTACAGTGGCAATATACTTTTCATAAGCAATTTTTGCGTTGGCATCGTCTTTAGCAGATTGATAAGCATAGGCCTGGCTATAATAAGATGGAGCCCAATCTGGTAATAAAGCCGATATTTTTTTCCAGGTATCAACAGCGTTGGCCCAATCTGATGCTTCCTGATAAGCAGCTGCTAATTTAGCTAATGATTCCGTGTCCTTTGGATTGGTTTCAATTTGCTTTTTAAGACCTTCAATAGTAAGGTTGGTGGATTGACTTGTTGTTGGATTTGTATTTTCCCCCTGAGTTGTTTGTGCATTGACAAAACTTGCCGTTCCTACAAAGATTAAACCTAAGAACAGATTTTTAATATTCACTTTCGCCATTTTCATAATCGTATATTTTTAAAATTCTGAATTCTAAAATTCAATAATAATTCCATAAACCTTCAAATTTTAGAAGCTTTAGGCTTTTTTAGAAAATATTAACGGATAAAACGATTTTTTTAATTTAATTTTTGATTCGTTGATATTTGGGTCTATCTTTGTGTTTCAACTATTTTTTTAATATAATTTTCTTGTATGAATATCATATTAGCATCAACTTCCACACTTTTTGGTGGAGAATATCTGGAATACTTAAGAGAGGAATTAATTCAATTATATAAAGGAATTGACGAGATTATATTTATCCCTTTTGCCAGACCCGGAGGAATTTCTCATGACGATTATACTGCAAAAGCACGTTCTTTTTTTGAAACAATCAATATTAAGGTAAAGGGGCTTCACGAATTCGAAAATAAAACAGAGGCTATTCATCAGGCAAAAGGATATTTTACAGGAGGAGGAAACACTTTTTTATTGGTAAAAACCTTACATGAGGAAGGGCTAATGTCTGTCCTTAAGGAAAACGTAACCAATGGAAAATCATATTTAGGATGTAGTGCAGGGAGTAATATCGGTGGACAAAATATGAAAACAACGAACGACATGCCGATCGTTTATCCACCAAGCTTTGATTGTATGGGGCTGGTTCCGTTCAATATCAATCCACACTACCTGGATCCGAATCCCGATTTGAAGCATAACGGAGAAACCAGAGAAACCAGGATCAGGGAATTCCTTACCCAAAATGATATTAAAGTGGTGGGATTAAGAGAAGGAAACTGGATCAGAAGAATTGGAAATACCATTAGTGTTGAAGGAAATGAGCTGACCAGAATTTTTGAGAAAGGTCAAGAACCTTACGAAATAGAGGCTGGAAGTTTACTGTCAGAATAAATTCTTATTTTGTTATATTTGATTAAGATTTAAATTCATAAAATGTTTTGTGAACAGTATTTTGATGTGAAAAATTATGGCTGGCAAAACAATCAATAAACCCACAATGCAATGAAAAAAACACTTGCTGTTCTCACTCTTTCCGTGCAGATGATTTCTGCTCAGAATATGGCTCAAAAATTAGATAAAGCAACTAAAGATCTTATGGATTCTTCGGGCGCTGTTGCTGCTAATTTATCATTTTATGTGTCAGATGAAAATGGTAACCTTATTTATGAATATCAAGGTAATAAGGGGCTTTCAACTGCTTCTACCCAGAAGATTTTTACAGCAGGTGCCGCATTGGAAACTTTAGGCAAAAATTATACTTATAAAACAACTTCAAGCTATTCCGGAAATGTATCCGGAGGTGTATTGAACGGGAATCTCTTTATCAGCTCAAATGGAGATCCTACTCTGGGAAGCTGGAGATATGATGCTTATAAGCCCGAAAATTTTAAAAAGAAACTGATCGAAGCTATTAAAACTTCCGGAATCACAAAAATATCGGGAGATCTAGTGATTGATGATTCTTATTTTGACCATCAGACGATTCCTGGAGGTTGGCCATGGGACGATCTTGGAAATTACTATGGAGCAGGGGTTTGGGGAATCAACTGGAAGGAAAATCAGTTTGATATCAATATTAACGGAACTGATTTTAAAGGTTTTTCATATCCCTTAGAAGGGGTGAAGTGGCTTAATGATCTGAAATCCGGTGGAAGCTCAGATCAAAGCTTAATCTTTACAGCACCTCACTCTGAAGTAGCATTAATCAACGGGATGCTTCCCGGTGGAAAAACAGTAACAGTTTCCGGTTCTACCCCTAACCCTCCTTTGCAGCTAGGTGTCGAAGTGAAACAATGGTTAAAAGAAGCAGGGATTGAGATTTCCGGAAAGACGGTAACCAACTCACAATTGGAAATAGAAGGTAAGCAAGCTTTAGAAGCTCCGAAAAATAATATTATTCTGACTTATGAATCTCCCACGTTAGATAAAATTGTTTACTGGTTTTTGAGAAAAAGTGTAAACCTATACGGAGAAACATTGATTAAAACTCTGGGAAAAGAAAAGAAAGGAAATTCTAGTTTTAAAAGTGGTGTCGCCTTTCTTAAAGACTTTTGGAAATCAAAGGGAATCAACTCGAATATGATCAATTTTGCAGATGGAAGTGGGCTTTCTCCTCAAAATTATGTATCAGCAAAAGCCGAAGTCCAGGCTTTATTATATGCCAAAAAACAATCTTGGTTTGAAGCCTACTATGATGGTTTCCCGGTTCAGGATAACGGAATGAAAATGAAGAGCGGTACGATGAGAGATACTAAATCTTTTGCAGGATACCAGACAGCAAAAGATGGTAAGAAATATGTTTTTTCGATCATCATTAACAATTATCAGGGAAGTGGAAATACGGAGTTGCAGAAAATTTTGAATGTTTTAAAATAAATTTTGAATGAAAAACCGTCCGCTTCTATCAAGAATTAATAATTTGTTTGTGTTTACAATATTAACAATTGTAGTTGTTGCGTTAATTGTATCATCCAATTTCCTCATCAAAAATTTAAGAGAAAAAGAAGCTGAAAGAATAAAAGTCTTTGCTACAGCAATCAAAATTTTACAGGATAATCAACAGAAAAGTTCGGAAACTCAAGAACTTATATTTGCAATTCTTACAGAGAATGATCAAATTCCATCGATCCTTACAGACGAAAACAAACAACCTTTTTTATTTGAAGGAAGTTCCAGAAATATTGCCAAGGAAATTTTGAAAAACCCTAATGAATTAAGTAGATTAATTACTAAAATGGAAAGTCATTATGATCCTTTTGAGATTGAAGTTGCTAATGGAGGTAAACAGTTAGTATTCTACGATAATTCTGAATTGCTTAATAATTTAAGGTACTACCCGTATTTTTTAGGATTATTCATTTTATTATATTTACTATTTGTTTTTTGGTTTTTAAGAACAGTAAAAAAAACGGATGAAGGCTATCTTTGGGCAGGATTAGCAAAAGAAACAGCACATCAGATCGGAACACCTTTGTCATCTATGATTGGCTGGATGGAAATTATGAAAATGGACAATCCAGTGCCTGATGGAGTTCATGAAATGGAAAAAGATGTTGAAAGATTAAGAACCATTTCCGAAAGATTCTCCAAAATAGGTTCTGTTCCGGAACTGAATGACATGAACTTCAATGAAACGATTCAGGAAAATTTTGATTATTTAAAAACAAGAATTTCAAAGAAAATTAACTTTACCCTACATCTTCCAACCTATACACTTTTAGTACCTCATAATAAAATCTTGATGAGCTGGGTGATAGAAAATTTGGTGAAAAATGCGGTGGATGCCATGAAAGGAGAAGGTACTATTGTAATGTCTATTTTTGAACGAAACAAAAATATTCTGATTGAAGTAAAAGATACCGGAAGCGGTATGACTAAACAACAGGCAAGAAATGCATTTAAGCCAGGGTATTCTACCAAAAAACGCGGATGGGGACTAGGATTATCATTAGCGAAAAGAGTAGTTCAGGAATACCATAATGGGGATATCAAGATTTCTCAGACTGAAGTAGGAAAGGGAAGTACTTTTAGAATTACCATTAAAAAAGAGTAAGTGAAATATAAAAAAACTCACTAGATATCAAACATAAAAAAAGCGGTTGTTCTCAAAAGTGTCATTCTGAACGAAATGAAATGGAGTGAAGAATCTCAAACAATTAATTATCAATGAGATTCTTCCTGCGTCAGAATGACAAAAACCAAAATTATTTGACTTTTGAGACAACCGCTTTTGTATTTATTTTTTGCCAGTGAGCCACTGATTTTGTAGTTTCTGTTCTGCCGGACTTGGATTCGCTTTGAATGAAGGAGTTTCCATAGTCATTTTATCCAGAATAGCTTTTCCTTTCAGGATCATTTTTTCTTTCTTTCCTGCGTTATCTCTTAGGATGGTTACGCTAACGTCTTGTCCTTCTTTAATGGTTTGGGTATAACCAATAAAAGATTGAACGTTTTTAATATCCACCGTTTTTCCATCTAAGGCAAGTACTTCATCTGTAATTTTAAATCCGATACTTTTTGCGAATGGAGACAAAGCTGAATTTTCATCAAAAGCAAAAGCATTGTTTTTCTCATCAAAACCTGTCTGGTTTGGATCTTTAATAAACCAGAAAAGAGGACGGCTTTCCTGCTTCTGAATATCTACCCCTACCATACTCAGGTATTCTGCATAAGGTGTCGGCTGGCTTCCTGCAATATATTTATTATAAAAATCTTTTATTTGCGGATATCCGGTTACGGTCACCAATTCATCAATTAACTTATCATCTTTGAAAGGTTTATTTTCTCCGAATCTTTGAGATAACTTTCTGATCATGTCACGATATCCCATTTCTCCATTGGATAGTTTTCTCAATTCAATATCCAGACACATGGCTAAAAGAGCTCCTTTTTCGTATACATTTCTGTACTGATCTTTGTATCCTTCTTTTAAAACATTTTTACTCATTACCGTAAACGGCATCGTATCATTATAATTCTTGGAATTGGTGATTTTTTCACCGATTCTCTGAAGGAATTCATCTTTATTGATCAAACCTTCCTGGATCTGGAATAAGTTGGCAAAATATTCTGTTCCTCCTTCATACATCCATAAATGCTGAGACATCTTTGGATCTGCATAGTCGAAATAATGAATTTCTTCAGAATGAGTCTTCAAAGGATTTACAGTGTGGAAAAACTCATGAGACACAACATCGGTAATGGTTTTATCGATTGCATCTTTTGGCATTGCTTCCGGAAGTACAACACTTGTAGATTCGTGATGTTCTAAAGCTCCGAATCCTTTAATCTGAGGTCCGTCGCCTCCGGATAAATAAAGCATGATCGCATACTTTTTATTGGTATTCATATCCCCTAAGAATTTCTTTTGGGCGATTACCATTTTTTCAAGATTATCTTTAAAATCTGCAGCTTTATATTTTCCGGTAGGAGAGTAAACGCCTAATACCAGCTCCATTCCTCCTGCGTTAAAAGCAATATAATCCGGTTTAGTATACATCAATGGAGAGTCTGTCACCTTAGCATAATTAGCTAAAGTAAAAGTATCTGTAGCCTCTGATTTGTCCTGATCTACCAAAGCGGTTGTTCCATAGAAACCGGTAGGCTTTTGGACAACCAATTGGTAAGGAACATCCTGCATATTATCAATATACCCAATAAATCCATGAGTATTGATCATGTACACTTTTCCTTCTTCAATATCAGTTCCTGAAGGGGAGAATACCGCTTTATGTTTAGAAGTGTTCATCTCTTCATCAAAGCTGTCATTAACGAGGTAAGTAACCTTGCTTAAATTCTGAGCATTTTTTAAAGAATAGGTATTGTCATTAACTTTTGTATACGTAAGCTCATTACCTTTATTGTCGTAAAACTTGATTCCTTCTATAAATCTTCCATAGTCGTCTTCAGAATAAGTACCGGGAACTGTTTTAGGAAAATGAAATTTCACATCACCAGACTTCATCTTAGGGAATTCCATCGTTACGGCTACTTTATCATCTTTCACATTGATGAGATCAATGGTTGTTTTAATAGACTGTGCATTCGCTAAAAAAGCGGCAAAAAGGCCTAAGCTAAGTGCTATTTTTTTCATTAAGATTAATTTTATAGTTAAATAGTTGCTTTTTTACTCATTTTGTTACGGAACAAAGTATTAAACTTTTCTTAAATTTTAAACTCAAGAAAGCAAAAAGGCAAACTTGCTGTTTGCGAATTTGCCCTTTGCTTATTTACTGAACGTCCTTGTAATCGATATAATAATTATTATTCCATTCAACCGGAGTATTTTTCTTTAGCTTTACAGTTTGCCATTCCTCGGTTGGATTGATGGTTTGATCACCATTATTGATTATGACAGGAAGTTTTAAATTCTTGACCACATCTGTATATCTGAATTTCAAATTATCCCCATTTTGAACATATTCTAAAGTAGGAATTTTTATTGTTCTTAAGTATTGATCAAAAACACCGGAAAAGTCAATTCCTGATTGAGATGAAATATAATCTTCGACCTGCTTTGTTGTGACAGTTTGATGATAGAATTCTTTATTCAATCCTCTTAAGATCTGTCTGAATTTTTCATCATTGTTAATGACTTGTCTTATGGTGTGGATCATATTGGCACCTTTAGGGTACATATCCCCACTTCCTTCGTTTCGTACTCCGTACTGACCGATAATCGGGATGTCATTATTGATGATATTGCGGATGCCGATAGCATAGATGTCTGCCGATTTTTTGTCCATATATTTTTCAGTAAAAAGAACTTCGGAATAATTGGTAAAGCTTTCATGAATCCACATATCTGCCTGATCTTTTGCCGTGATATTATTGGCAAACCATTCGTGGCCACTTTCATGAATAATGATAAAATCCCAATTCAACCCTACTCCTGTTCCTGAAAGGTCTCTTCCAAGATAGCCATTCTGATAATTATTTCCATAGGCAACACTACTTTGGTGTTCCATTCCCAGATAAGGAGAATCCACAAGTTTATAAGAATCTTCATAAAATGGATAAG
Source organism: Chryseobacterium sp. PMSZPI (assembly GCF_002835665.1). Classification (GTDB taxonomy): domain Bacteria; phylum Bacteroidota; class Bacteroidia; order Flavobacteriales; family Weeksellaceae; genus Chryseobacterium. Next base: position 707 of record NZ_PIZV01000010.1, on the reverse strand, counting down.
GGCCAAACCAGTATTCAAAGGCAGAAAGCATAGGTTTTACCTGTTGGAATTGTTTCTTTGCCTTATCTAAATTATAGTCCAATACCCAATAATCTAAATCCAATTTTCCTTTTTCCCCATTATAAGTATCCTTAAAGTTCACATACTTACCAACATTCGGGATAATGGAATAAGCATTAATAGGATTTTTTACCTGCCAGATATAAGTGGTTTTATTTCCATTCGTTTTTTTATCGATCAACCTTCCGTTTCCAACCCCTACAAGATCATTGGGAGTAATGATTTTCATGACAATCCCATTATCAGGTTCATCGCTCCAGATATCTTTAGTAGGAAGCCATATAGAAGCTCCGATTCCTTCGTCTGCAACACTCATCCAAGGATTTCCCTTTTCATCTTTTGTGAAAACCCAACCGCCATCCCATGGTGCTTTTTTAGCAATGACCGGATTTCCGGAATAGGTAACGTCAATAGTGTATTTTTCTCCTTTTTTAAACTTTTTATTAGCTGTGATAAAAATGAAATCTCCATCCTGCTTATAAGTGGTAATGGGGAAATTACCTTCTACTTTATCCGCCTTCATAGGTTGTCGAAGGTCAATCTGGAATACAGGATTGGTAACATCTTTAATGATTTCAAAACTTATCTTATTGTTTCCTTTAATACTTTTCTGTTCAAAATCTGGTTCTACGGAAAGATCGTATTTT
>NZ_PIZV01000001.1 GCF_002835665.1 Chryseobacterium sp. PMSZPI | reverse complement strand
CCCAGAATCACCGCATCAATATTTTCAGCGGAAAGATTGTTTTTCGTTAAAAATTCATGAATGAAATCTTCAACTTCATCCACTTCCAATCGGTTATTGATGTGAATATTTTTAAGCCTTGCATAGGAATGGTCTGTTTTTTCTTTTCCTACTACAAAAAAACTGGCTCCTTCTCCCCAGATGACTCCCTTTGTCTCTGAATTTAGATAATCGGACGGAAGATCTGTTTCTTTCTTAATGATATTATGCAAACGATAAAGCTCCATGGTTCGGTCGGTTTGCTCATCGGTAGATCCTACCAGAACATTTTCTGCCTCACCATCATTGATCTGTAATTGAGCATCCAGAAATGAAAATTCCAGTGATGAAGAAGTATTCACATAGGTAAAGTTGTAAGCATGACACTGCAATCCTAAAGCGATTTGTCCGGCAACGGTATTGTGAGTCGACTGAATGAAAAATGTAGGGGTTAAAAACTCCTCCTGGTTGTCAATCACATTTTTCAGAAACTTTTCAGAATCTTGTGAACAGCCCATTCCGGTTCCCACAATGATTGCATCAGGTCGTGTAATTCCTGCTTCCTGTAAAGCATAGTGTGAAGCTACGGAGCTCATTTTTACGGTTTTAGACATTCTTCTGATCATAGTGGGAGGAATGAATGCCTTGTAATTGGGTTCAACCGCCTTCAGAATCTGTATCGAATTTTCAGGCTTGAGATTCTGAAGAATATTTTCGTTTAAAGTGTCCTGAACAGAGATGCAGGATGCACTGTTGATGTACACTGCACTCATGATTTCGAGAATATTAAGGTGGAACAGTTTCCTCCGAATCCAAATGAATTGGAAAGAACGTTATTGATATTCTTTTCTTTTAATTCGGTAACAGGAATTAAGTCAAACTCTTCCATTTTTGTTTTGAAATTAAGGTTCGGGAAAATGACACTATGCTGCATCGCTAAAATTGAAAATACGGCTTCAATTCCTGCCGCTGCTGCTAATGTGTGTCCTGTAAATGCTTTGGTTGAGCTGAATTCAGGAACCTGATTTTCTCCGAAAATTCTGATCATGGCAATTCCTTCTGATAAATCATTATTAGGGGTAGCCGTCCCATGAACGTTAATGTAATCAATTTCTTCTTTTGCCAAACCTGAAATCTTCAAGGCTTGCTGCATGGCCAGAAATGCACCTTGCCCGTTTTCTGAAGATGCCGTTTGGTGATGAGCATCATTGGCATTTCCATAGCCGGAAAGATAAGCCAAAACAGTTTTATTTTCTTTTTTGACAACCTCGTCGGATTCCAGTACTAAAAAAGCGGCAGCTTCTCCAAGATTTAGTCCTTTTCTGTTATGATCAAAAGGAGTATTGTAAGAATCCGTAAGAATCATCAGGGTATTGAATCCGTTCAGTGTAAATTTTGACAGAGAATCTGTGCCTCCTACAATGACACGGTCTAAAACTCCATTTTTAATCAGTTTTGCTCCCATCATAATGGCATTGGCTGCTGATGAACAAGCGGTACTAATGGTAGAAACCATGCCTTTTAATCCCAGATAATCAGCAATTGCCAATGAGGAATTTCCTGCATCATGAGCGTCAATATATTTTTGCTTTTCAGGAAAGTCTTCATAAGAGTAGAAATATTTTTCGGTAATATCCATTCCTCCTACGCTGGTAGAAGAAATCAATCCGGTTTTGTAACCGTTGATATCTGAAATTCCGGCACTTTCTACAGCTTCTTTTGCAGCAATCATTCCCAATAAAGAAGTTCTTGTTGCATTATTATCTTCATCAAGCTGAAGCTGCTGTAGAAGTTCTTCATTGGATAGCTTTATTTCCCCTGTTTTAATGGCCCCTGCATGGCGGGTTTCAAACATCTGTATATCTGAAATTCCATGTTTTCCGGATTGTAGGGAAATAAGATTTTCCTCCACGTTGTTTCCGATGGAAGAAATGATGCCCATTCCTGTTATGGCAATTTTTTGACTCATTAATTAGTTTTCTATGAATTATTTAAAGGCAATGAGCGCAAAGCTTTTTTATTATCAAACTGTTTTAAGTTCGCAAGGACACTTCACTCAGCAAAGAAAATATAATTGGTATTCATTGCTAAGCGAAGCGCCCCTGCGACCGAAAATATTTTCAATGTTTAAAAAGCTTAGCGAACCTAGCGTTTAAAAAAATTATTTTGTTCTGTTGTCTTCAATGAATTGAGCCATAGTATCGATGGATTGAAAAATTTCCTTTCCTTTTTTAGGATCGGCTAATTTTATTCCATAGTCTTTGTCCAAAAGAACAATCAGTTCCAATGCATCAATAGAATCAAGACCCAGGCCTCCTCCAAATAGTGGATCCGTATCTTTGATTTCCTCCACAGAAACGTCTTCAAGGTTAAGTACATCAATAATTTTGTGCTTCAATTCAGTTTTTAAGTTTTCCATAAATATTATTTTAATATCATAATATACTAATGTATCAGTTTACCCATAATTGTAATTGTCATTCTGAGCTTAGCGAAGAATCTCATTGGTACATTATAATGTGAGCAAATATACAAAAGCTTTATAATTTTCCTGATACAATTCTACCCAGCCGCATAATACCTTTTCAGCTTTTCCGGATTGGAGGATCTGCTCAGAATAGTCGTTCAAAAATTTTTCATCAAATTCGTCTAAAACGAAAAAAGCATTCTCTGTTTGCATTGTATGTTTGATGCTGATTTCACCTACACAGATATTAGGTAACGTGTATACAAAAACAGCCGGACTTGGGAAGTAATTCTCCCGGGAATTGATGCTTTCCTGATATTTAAAATCAGTATCTAAACTCGATGATTTATTAGCAAAAACTAATGCTGTTCTGCTGTGGTCATCTTCTTTTAAAAGCATTTCGGCAGAGAGAAAGGCTAGCTTACTCAAGTTGTCCATTTTATGAAATTTAGGATAGCTGAGCTCTAAGCTTTTATAGGCTTCTTTTGCAAATTCCTGGAACGTTTCACTTTGGCTTTCAAAAATAAGATTTCCATCAACAGTTATTTTTGAATGTTCTATGGTGCAGGTGTTTATTTTCTTCATTCTACTCAAATTAACATTTTTCCAGCACTATCGCAGCATTACAGCCTCCAAAACCTGAGGCCGTTTTTAAAATATATTGAACTGTTGCAGGTTGATTTTCTCTGATAATATTCAAAGGTTGAGATACACCAATTTCTTCAAAATTCTTAGAAGGAATTAAGGTACTATGAGATGCACTTTCCATGGAGATAATACTTTCCAGCAGCCCGGAAGCTCCTAAACAATGTCCGTAATAGCCTTTCATACTATTAAGAGGAACGTTTTGCAGTTCCATTCTGTTGAATGCTATAGCTTCCATTTCGTCATTATACACTGTTGCCGTACCATGGGCGGAAATAAAATCAATCTGTTCTGCAGATATTCTGGCTTCTGTCATTGCATTTTTAATACTGGCATACAAGCCATCTCCGGTTCTTGAGGGACCGGAAATATGATTGGCATCATTAATGGCAGAATCTCCCAGAATTTTAAATCTTAAGTTCTCGTTTTGTGAGATTCTTTCTTCTTCAGAATGTTGGCTAGTAATATAAATTGCTGCTGCAGCTTCTCCGATATTGATTCCGTTCCGGTTTTTATCGTAAGGTTTACAAGGTTCTGCTCCAATGGCTTGAAAAGAGTTAAAGCCTGAAACAACAAATTCAGAAATCTCATCACCGGCTATTACAAAGGCATCTTTATATTTTCCGGCCTGAATCATATTTTTAGCAACTGCAATCGCCATTACCCCTGAAACACATGCATTGGAGACTACAATAGGTTTTGTTTTAAACCCAAAGAAGTCAGCAATTTTCTGAGCTAAAGAAGAAAGATAAACTCCTTCCGGCAATTGAGACTGATTTTTTAATAAGCTGATGTTTCCCTTTGTTGTTGATAAGATAAAAGCAGTATCTTTTGATAGCGTATATTTTTCAGCAAGAGGTTTTATGCTTAAAAGAAGCATCTTCTCCAGTCTCGTAAAATTATGAATGTCATTCTGAGCATAGTTGAAGAATCTGTTGAATTCTTCATCCAACTTTTCAGAATCAATCATGGAAGCATAAACTGCCTCCTGATTTTCTATAATATCATGTAAAGCAACTCCTGATTTTCCTTCCAAAAGGGCTTTCCAATTGGAATCTACATCAAATCCCAAAGGAGTCACACAATTGTAATCTGAGATATAAATTTCCTTTTTCATGATAATCCCATTTTATCTTTCCAGGTCTGAAAAAATTCCGGATTGTACAAACATAAGTTTCCGTCATTGTCTAAAAAAACCTGAATCGTTTCTCCACTGCAAACCAGTTTACCTTCCTGATTGAATAGTTCATATTGATAGATCAATTTCGCAGACACAGAGTTGATAAAAGTTGTTACAATTTTGAACGTTTCTCCATATTTTAAAGGAAGAAAATGTTCGCAGGTACTTTTTACGATAGGGGTTACATAGCCTGCATTCTGAATGTCAAGATAGGTAAGACCATGTTGACGTCCAAAGGCTTCTCTTCCATCTTCAAAATAAACAATATAATGGCCATGCCAGACAATTCCCAACGGGTCTGTTTCATTGAATCGTACTCTTACTTCTTCGGTACAGGTTAACATATTTTCTTTAGACTGCATTCTGTTTTTTTTCGTAAAAAATGGAAATGGATACCGTTGCAAGGTAAAATAAAAATAGGAAAGCTAATTCTTTAGCGATACCTCCAATTCCACTGTTTCTTAAAATAATATCATAATAAGCGTTCAGTCCCCAGTTCATAGGAGAGAATTTGGCTACGGTCTGCATAAATTCAGGCATTAAAAATACCGGAACCCAGATTCCGCCAATAGCTGCTAAAACTACTACTGAAGTCGCTCCAAACGGTGCCGATTGTTCTTGTGTATCTGCGATGGTTCCCAATAATACACCAAACCCAATAGCAGCCAATCCTGCAAATAAAGTTACGGTAACAAGCTGAAACATTTTTCCGGATACGTCAAATGCCGGTAGGTCCATATATGGAAAAAGATAAATTCCTACCGCAACCATCAATAAAAACTGGATAATACAAATGATAAGGTAAGTAAATGTTTTTCCTAAAATATGAACAAAGTATGGAGTCGGGCTTATCCTTGCTCTTACACTTGTTCCCTGGCTTTTCTCTTTTACCAGATTGATGGACAAAGGAACAACAATGAAAAATATTGCGAAAAGTGTCCAGGCTGGTACGTTATGCTGAACGGAATTCGGCATAATATCCATTTCTCCTTTCTTTGGAGTAATCTCTTTAAAACTAATCAGGTTTTTGTTTTCATCCAGATTTTCTGTGGTACCAAGCTGGTCCTGGAATGCCTTGTAAATCTTTTTATTTTCAATTTCAAAGACCATTTTGTTAACGGAATTCATCACCGAGTTTTTGAATCCGGCATTGGTAGCAGGATCAAAGTATAAATGAATTTCTTTGGCTTTTGGGGCTTCCTTTTTAGTCTTTGCCGAATCTCCTTCCAGACCAAAGGAGCTTACGATAGTCTGAACTTTGGAATCAATATTGGAATTGAGATCTTTTGTTAGATTTTCAGGGATGACAATCGCCATCTGATAATCTCCTGAAAAGACAGCTTCTTGTGCTGATTTTTCATTATAGTTCGTCAGTAGCTGAAAGGTTTTGCTGCTTTCGAGCTCACTTTTTATATTTTTTGAGACTTCAGATTTATCGTTATCTATAAAAATGATTGGGATTTTTGAACCTTCAAGGTTTTTAAAGGTAGAATCCTGAATCAGCGTAATGGTTACAATCAGAAGCAACGGCATTACAAAGATGATTACAATTCCTCCGATATCTCTTTTCAGCAGAAGGATTTCTTTAATAAAACTTCTCCACAGTTTATACAACAACATCTCTTAATTCTTTTCCGGTTAATGAAATGAAAACATCTTCTAAGTTTTCAGCATGAGCGATTTGTGAAACAAGTTCTTCAGGTGTTCCCACAGCATGAATTTTTCCTTTATCAATAATAGCGATTTTGGTACAGAATTCTTCTGCCTCGGAAAGGTGGTGGGAAGTATAAATAATACAGGTTCCGTTTTTATTCAATTCTTGTAAAAAATCGATGATTACTTTTTTAGATTGCACATCCACCCCTACTGTCGGTTCATCCAAAAAAAGAACTTTCGGATTATGCAGTGTGCCGGCAATAAGGTTACAACGACGTTTCATTCCTCCGGAAAATTGCCCGACCTGCTTATTGGCAAATTTTGAAAGCCCCATAATCTCCAGAGATTCATCAATAGCTTGAGTAAGCTGTTTATGCTTTAGACCATACAGACTTCCGAAGAACATAAGGTTTTCTTTGGCAGTAAGGGTCGGATAAAGGGCATATTCTTGAGGTACAATACCGATGATTTGTCTTATTTTAAAACTATCTTTTTGTGGAGAGAGTCCGTCAATGGTAAATTGTCCTGAGGTGGGTTTAATCAATCCTGAAAGCATAGAAATCAGCGTCGTTTTTCCTGCTCCATTGGGACCGAGAATACCATAGATTTCATTTTTGTCGATATTCAGAGAGATATCATTTACAGAAAACTCGTCGGCGTTTTTGTATTTTTTATACAGGCTTTTAATTTCAATCATGTTCTCTGCCATATCAGATTGCTTTTCTCAATTTTTTATAGAAAGCTTCTTCCAGATCAGCAATATGAAGCATAGTTTTTGAAAGCTCGTTGTAGATATTGCTTTTTGAATTTCTGTTTTTGTATACTCGGGCAATGTCTACGGCAAAATCTCTCCAAAGATCGCCAATGGATGTAATCTCTTTTGATAATTCTTTCAATTCATCATTTTTAAGAATAACAGCCGCTTCCTGAAGGAATGCTCCATAAATAAATCTGAAACCTCCTCCTCCTGTGCCAATTTCTTCCTGCATTCTGATCAATTGTCCCAAATAATGATTGGTGACTTTCGTTCCTTTTTTCTCTGCCCATTTTGGAATGCTTCGAGCTACCCATCTCATGGCTTTTACACCGATAAGAGGAACGGGTGCCAGCATATTTTTACAGGTATCCTTAATTCCTTTTTTGATGGCTTCTTCAAGATTGATATTTTCCGGAACATAAACAGGGTAATACATATGTCCTTTTGGAGGAAGAGCTCCTTTGGCATATCTCACTTTCTCCAGTTCTGCTTCGGAAAGAGATGTTACATAATCCATCACGGGATCACTAATCAGGAATTTTCCGTCTTCTTTACCATATACAACCAGATTGTGGGCATTGAAGTGGAATTTATATTCTTCAGGAAAATAGGTAAGGTTAAAAACACCTACCTGAAGTCCTGTAGGGATATTTTGTTCTAAATTTCTTTCTAAGGCTTTTTGCGCGTCCTTAGGGTTTGAAAATTTTTCTCTTTTGATTTTAATTCCTAATCTTTTGGCTGCTTTGCTGAAGATGGCTCCCGGCATAGGACGATAACTGAATCCCGGAGCAAAATTCACCTTTAAAAAAGGAAGATAAACGAAAAATAATCCGGAACCGATGCCGAAAATCATAGGTTCACTTAGTTTTAATCCTTTATTAAGCAATAGATTAGAAGCAACACCGTTTTCGCAATGCGCTGTCTGATGGTGTTCAAAGTTTAATTTCATTTGCAGCTTTTATCTTTTTCATTGGTTAAATGAAATGTTACATTATGATGAATGCTCTATCTCATTTATTTTCCGTCGAAGTTTTTTAATTCATCCACTGAAATATTAAATGCATCGGCATATTTTTTCAGGGTAGTTTCATTGAGTGTTTTAAATACTTTTGGCTTAAAATGCCTTTTCACCCTCCATTGCCACATCCCTACATAAGAAGAAAGTACACCCAAATCCATTTTATTCAATTCCATAAAATAAACGATTGGACTTACGATATTATTGGCTACATTTTGTCTGGCTTCTTCAATTCTTTCATGGATAAGCTCCATCGACTCATCCAATGCTGCCTTTTTTGCATCCCAGCCTGTGCTATTTGCTGTTGTATAATTATCGTTTTCGTCCGTGACATACAAGACTTCAGTCATATTAGCTGACTTTAGATTGCTTTCGTCTTGAGGTAGGTTTTGTTTTTTCATCTAAATAATATTATTTTTTAGATTTCGGATGAAATAGGATTCACCTATTTTGATTTTTTTAATCAGGTGGCTAAAATAGTGAAAATACATTATATAGTATTGCAATTACAAAATCCATATTTTATTATATTTTGAATGTAATGGATTGTGTTAAATTTTCGATTTCTGAATTTTAAGAATACTGATTTATGTTAAATTGAGAATGTTTCAAGAATTCTCTTACTTTTTGAGAATGTATATGTAGTTTAAATATTTTAGTTATATTTGTTTAATATAAATGATAAAATAATATTATAAAACCAAATTGAATTTTTATGAAAAACTTAAAGCTACTTACTAAAAATGAATTAAAAAAAGTGAAAGGAGGTATAACTGTTTACATTTCGTGTGCCAATGGAACTACAGGCCAAATACGTAATGTAAATGTCAATACTGATATTGCAGGTCCTGCAGAGCAGATGTGTGGGGGGAACGATTATGAAGTTGTTATTTAAAAAAAAATATTAATTAGGCTAAATCGAAACCTAGTCCTACTTTTTATTATTTTCTAAAAATAAAACTTTTGTAAACCCTCAAAATTTAAATAATAAAAAAGTGGAGCAGTAATGTTCCACTTTTTTGTTTGCTTCATACTCTTTTTCTAATGACAAGTGTTTCACGGGTTCGTATAATGTTTTACGTGAAATATGCTGCTGTTTAAACGCAAATATCACAAATAACTCCACAAATATTTACAATGATTTGTAATGTTTTTAGTTACTGTTTTTATAACGCAAGATCTGAGGAAGGGGTATTAATTGTGGATGTTTTTCGATCGCGGAGGCATTTCACTCAGCAAGGGAAATCGTTTGATGAGATGTTTTAATTCAATAGAGGAGGGCTTTAGACCGCCTAAATACATCATAAAATTCATCTGGCTTTAGCCAAAATCTAATGACGAATACAACAATTTCCCATGTAAAAATAATTAGCAGCGTTAGCTGAATGAAATGCCTTTGCGAACATCAGAATAATAAGAATAATCATTCCCTTGCGAGCATAGCGTTAAAAATAATAACATCCAATCTATGCAATCATCAAAAAACAAAAAAGCTGCACATATTGTACAGCTCTTTCTATTTTAAATTGAATGTATTTCTTAGGATTTTACCTCCTGAATAAACAGGTTAATCTCTGCTCTAATCAATAATTCATCATTATTAAATGTCTCACAGAAAATATGGCAAATGTTTTCAAATTGAGAAATAAGGGATGCTTTTGAAACAATTTTATCTCCAACTTTTGGAAGAGCAAAAACTTCTATTTTTTTGATGTTGGTGATAAAGCCAATTACTTTTGTATCAGCTTCGGGATTTTCGAAGAAGCTTTGTCCAAGGATCGAAGAGCAGGTCTGGGCTACATTTTCGATTAATCCGGCTTCTGTCAGTTCATTATTGTGAAGGAAGATGTTGTCTTCTTTTATTTCAAAGGAAGTCACAACTTTTTCCTGGGTTAATTCCAGAATATAATCCGCCATAAGCATAGGCTCACGGTGAGGCAGAAAGTTGTGTATATTGATGAAATGATCTTCCCTGATTTCCATTTTCAATTATTTTACAGCAGTTTTCATTTGAGATTTTGCAATCACTTCACCATTGAGGCGGGTGATGATATCTACTAATGTTACTCCCATTATTTCATTCAGAATGGTTACTTCTGATTGTAGTACGTCTCCTGTTTTGGGTAATATTTCAGCCTCAAAAGATTTAATGGCTCCAATATATCCTGTAGGGGCATCTTTTCCTAAAAGATAATATTTATAGCCAGTATGCAATGCTACGCTTTGTGCCTGATGCTCAATTAATCCTGAAGCCTGAAAGGCTCCATCCTGAACGAAAATATTATCTTCTTTAATCTCAAAACCTGATAAGAGATGACTTTCAGAATATTCTGTAAGTTCATGCACCATTACAAAAGGAAATCTTTGAGGAATAAGGCTTTCTACAAAATCTTTATCGGATGTTGGCAATCTGTTTTCCATTAGCATACAGTTAATAATGCACAAGAATAAGCGAATCTTCCACTTTCCGGAACACAAAGAAGTACTTTTTCTCCTTTTTTCAAAGTCCCTGAATTCATCAATTCCTCTAATGCAATAAAGATAGAACCAGCCCCGATATTCCCAACATTGGAAAGGTTGTAGAACCATTTTTCTGTAGGGAAGTCCATACCTTTTTTAGCAAACTCTTCTTTCAACCCGTCTTTGAAATATCCGGAAGAAATGTGTGCCAATACATGGTCTATTTTTTCAGGGTCAAGGTTATGTTTGTCAAAAGAAGCTCTTAAGCTTTCCGCTCCTTTTACCAAAATGTATTTATCCAGAATTTTCGTATCCTGCTTTATCGCAAAGATAGATTGTTTCAGCCACTCATCTGAAGGATAGTCTGCCCATGATTTTAGACTTCCATCCTCTTGCTTCTCACAGCCTGCATACATACATGCTTCAATTTCGTGAGCATAAGAATAGAAATCAATGAATTCTATCCTTAAAGAAGTACTGTTTTCTCTTGGTTTATTTTCTAAAAGGAAAGAACCGGCACCGTCAGAGAGCATCCATCTGAGGAATTCTCTTTTGAAGGCAATGATAGGTCTTTCTTCCAATAATATTAAATTTTCTGCCTCATGATTAAATTTATCTGCGGTCATCCATGAGGACATTCTTTCAGATCCTGCACAAACTGCATTTTCCTGTACGCCAGCTTTTACAGAAAGAAAGCCATAGTTTAAAGCATTCATGCCTGAATTACAAAGACCGGTTGCGGTATTAATTTCAATAGATTTTCCGATGTTCAGCTCACCATGTACCATAGAGGCATGGGAAGGTTGGATCTGATCCGGAGAAGTTGTCCCTACGGATAATAATTTCATATCCTCCTTTTTGAAATTTTCGTCAAAAAGTCCTTCAATAGCTTTTGCAGTAAGCTGTGCATTCGTGTGGGTAGGATTTCCTTCTTTATCTAAAGCATAATACCTTGTTGTAATTTTATTATTTCTTAGAATAAGTGATTTTGCTTTAGAGGGCGCATCATTGATAAGCCCAAGATAAGTCTCCATTTCATCATTCGCTACCGGCTCATTGGGTAAGTATTTTGATGCTTTTGTTATAAATACGTCGTACATTCTATTTTAAATTAATTCCTTGTAAATATCTTTTTTGCTTTTGTCTTTTAAACCAAAATATAGGGGTTGTAAGAAGGTGTAATACTAAAACAACAGGTGAGATAATCCATATCGCTGCCATCAAATATACCTTAAAGAATTTTATTAGCAATGGACGTTTCTCTTTTTTATTTATAATCAGATTAGACCAGACAGTGAAAATTTTATTTCCAACCTTTTCTACACGGACTAGAAATGCTCTGATTTCAATCGCTCCATTTTTTACTAATTCCGGTTGAAGGGTATTCAGGTTATTATTTTTTAAATGCTTTTCAATGATTTCACCGTATTTTACAGAACCTGCAATTTCTTCGTTCGAAACCCCGGCAGCAGGAAGCATCCCTGATTTTTCTTTCTGACCGGTTGTCAGCCAGCGGAGAATAGTTAATACACTGGTATAATTATCGTGTCTGTCTACCAAGGCTATATTCCCAACCAGTTGCGCCTTTACATCTTTTAAATAAACTTTGAGCTTTTCCTGGGATAACATCCACATATTTCTGGTTCCTGAAATAGTTACTACCGGAGTATCCTTAAGAATACGTTCTGCATACCCGCTCTTTAAAAATGATATAATGGGAATTGAAGGGGTGAGGTACCATACCTGATATCCAAACAGAATAAGGTCATATTTTTTATTTAATACTTCTTCGGATGGAGGAAATATTTCTTTGGGAATTTGTAGATAAGACTCCGGGAAGGTGTTGAAAAAAACATCACTTGGCCAAGGGAAAGGAAAATCTTCTTTTAGTTGAATATTATAATAGGTAACATCATATTCTTCCTTTTTTGCTTCAAAAGGTTTGGCTATATTTCTCACAATATTTTCCAGCTGACCGGTTTGAGAGTAATAAATGACAAGTATGTTTTTTTTCATGGAATTTTTTTAGTGTTTACAAAAATATGTTTTTCATATTTATTATTGGGTTTTAAATACTTTTAGGAATTCCGAACTCCATTTTACTATATAATTATCATTTTCAAATACGATGTTTCCTGTGTTGATAAAGATGATCGTTTCTGGGAGATATGCAAGATTATGGATATTAAAATGTTCATCAGATACCAGTAATACATCTATATTTTTATTCACTTCAGAAAGATCCTTTATATAATGTAGTTTCCTTGTTTTTACCAAATAGCTGTGAGCTGCGGTTTCTCTTTTTTCATCATTTTTTATCAATGAGAAAATTTTTCGGCCAGCTTGATTTAAAGTTAATAAAGCATCTTTCTGTCCAAAATCATTTGCGATGTGCAGAATGTTGGCATCATGGGGGATATGTTTGTTCAACTCAAAATAGACTGATTTATTGCGGTTGAAATCTTTTTTTACTTCTTGTACGACTTCACTATTTTTATACAGGTAGCTTAAAAATAATTTCTTTTTAAAATAATTCTCATCTTCCAGTTGACTTCTCAATTTTGCAAATTCGTTTCTGAAGTATGCATTGATTTTTTTTGTTCTTTCCGAATAATTTGCACCAAAACTTAAATCATCTTTATGAATTCTATCTCCAACTTTTACGGTAATACTCCCATCGTAGATGATGAAATCTCCTTTGGGCAAGACTTCTGAATTACCATGAATATAAATCGGAAGAATATCCAAACCGAATTGTTCCGCAAGATAAAATGCCCCTTTATGAAACCTTTTGATATCATTAGTATAAGATCGTTCCGCTTCAGGAAAAACAACAAGCGAATACCCCTGTTCAATTTTTTCCTTTAATTTTTCCATTCCGTTTTCGATACCCTGAGAAACGGGATAAAAGCCTAATGCTCTTACCAGTTTGCCGAAAACTGGAGATTGATATACCCAGTCATTAACAAGATAAATGATTTTATGGGTTGCCATAGCAATCGCTAAAGTATCTAAAAAAGAAGTATGGTTGGCAATAATCACTGCCGGTTTGCTGAAATCTTCAGCTGTATTTTTAATGACTCTCTTTTTTACAAAAGGGTTGGAATATAGTACTGACGTTAAGAATTTAGCTAAAATCAGCTTAATGATATCTAATGTTTTACCCTTGGAATTTTTAACAAAGAAGCTTCCGAATGCTGAAAATAATAGGCCTCCTAATCCATAGTATAAGAATGAAAGGACGGCTGTTAAAAATAGTTTGAAAGTAATCGGGGAAAGTCCCTTTTTAGCCCTGTTTGTAATAAGAAACCTAAACCAGAAAGGATATAGGGTAGAGGTAATGATAATCACAGAGAACATTCCGATTAAAGCAACTAATGCTAAAGAATGTAAAGCGGGATGTTTGGCAAAAATTAAAGAACCAATGGAAAGAATAGTGGTGAAAACGGCCAGTATAATTGAAATTCTGTATGTTGGTAGTTCATTTTTTCCTGTGGTGTGTTCCTTTTGCATTGCCTGCGTCAGGAAGATACTGAAGTCATCTCCCACCCCAAAAACCAGGGTGCAGACTACAGTACTGAAAATATTGAGTTCCAGCCCGAAAAAATAAAGAATTCCTGCTGTAACCACTCCGGTTAGAACAATAGGAAACATGGTAAGAACCGTCAGTTCAAAATTCCTGAAAAATACAATGATTGTCAGAATGATCGCCAGAAGAGAATAGTTGATAAGGGTGTTAAAATCCCTTTTCAGGAGACCTAGGAAGTTTTCATTCATTTGCTGACGGTCAATCGCCAGTGCATCATGTTTATTTTCAATGTCATTGATGAAGGCGTCTCTTTTATTTTCATCCACTTTTACGATATTGGAAACGGTGTAGAATCCTTTTTCATTGCTGAGAAATTCTGAAATTTGTAGCGCTTTTACCTTCTCGTAATCTTTCAGTGTTAAAATTGAATAGTCTTTATTTAAAACGGTACTGAAATTGTCAAAAGCAGAGCTGTTAAATCCAAATTTGTTACCATTATTAATTAATTCGGAGATGGTTTGGTTCTTTTTATTAGTGTTCCAGAAGTTTTTCCAATCGGCAATTTTCTTTTGCTGATCCTTTTCTGAAAGCACAATATTTCCAATCGAGTTATAACTTAGAATTTTGCCTTCTTTCTTTTCTTTTTCTAAAAAATTACTCAACTGGGAATTTCTTGCCAAGGCTTCTTCCTCAGAATTTCCATAAGAAATAGTATAAATAGATTTTGAAGTAATGTCTGAAAGTTTCTGCAGTTTGGCTTCACTGATTTTTAGGTCTTTCGGAATATAGTTCAAGTCTCCAATATCTTCATTAAATCCTACATGTCTGAAACCAAACAAACAGGCAAGAATAATTAAAGAACATCCAATAATCAAAGGTTTGTTTTTTTCATAAGGATAAGATCCTATTTTATCAATGAAATTGGTATTGAGTTTTTCCTCTTTTTTCTTTGGTTTATAAAGTTGAGGAACTATGATTAAGGCTGTAATCGAAGAGAGCATTACGGTAATGGCTGCAAAAAGTCCAAGATCTTTTAAGGCTTCAGAGCGAACAAACACAAGGCAGAGGAATGAAACAGCCGTTGTTGCGCTGCTTAGCACAATAGGTTGTGTGATTTCTTTGTAAAGCTCTTCAATATTGTTATTGTGCTTATAATGGGTGAGGATGTGTAAAGCATAATCTATAGTAATCCCGATAAGAATAGCCCCTACACTTAGCGAGATGGCTGAAATTTTATCTTTAATAAAATACAATAACAGTAAGGCGAGCAAGACTGAAAATACCGTAGGAAGGAAAACGATAATCGGAGTAAAGAAATTCCTGAAATAGTAAATGAGCAGGATAAGCAACACCGTTAAAGAAATAACTACAGTATTCTGAATATCTTTTTTGATCTGCTTGGCATTGGCAACAGCAATAACGGGTGAGCCAAAGTAGCTGATTTCGGTTTTTCCCTTAAACTGTTTGTTGATATTGTCTTTTATAGCATTAAGTCCATCTACAAAAGCTTCATTTGCTTTGGTGTCGTTGCTCTTATTTTTTGGGTCAATAAAAAGCAGGAGATTTTTTCCGTCCTTGGTAACGATATAGCTGTCTTCAAGTTTGAAGTCTTTGCTGATATTTAATGCATTTAATTTTTTGATTCCTAGAAACGTAAGTCCCAAAGGATCTTTTTTTATGAAGTCTTTGGTAACGAGACTTGTAGGGGAAACCAATGATACATAATTGTTTTCAACCTGTTGCGCTATACTGTCTTTCTGAAGCTTTCGTTCAATTTCTTTGTAATCACTTTCATTGAGAAATAAAGGAAGATTTTGATTGACAAAATCAAAGGTCTCTGAAATTTCATTTTCATTAACCTTTCCCTGAATCGAACCAATATACTTTTGTAAAGGTTCTGTTTTTTGTAAAAAAGTATCTGCAGTTTCAGAAAGTTGAAAACTGTTTTCATTAGATTTGTTTTCTATAATGACAATGATTTTATCCGAAAAATTAAGCTGCTTAAGAACTTTTGCTGTAAGATCAGACTTTTCATTTTTAGGAATGATCTGATTGATATCTTCTTCAAAGTTAATTTTTGAAGCAAAAAATACGCACAGGATTGCTATTCCTAATGCGATAAATGCAGAAAAAATCCTGTTTTTGGAAATCAGATAATATAAAAATATAAAAAAACGATGCATTACATTACGAAATCAAGTCTGCAAATTTAAATTTTTAAGCATTAGTTCAAAATAATTAGGCCATAAGTTTTGACTGAAAATCAATAAAATATTTTAGGCGAAATAAAAAATAATATACTTTTGCAGAAGTTCCAACTGATGAAGAAATATTTATTAAAGATTTATAATAAAAAATAATGAGTTTATTACACCCATATTTTCTGATCATAATCTTTTTCCTATTCATATTTAGCTTCCAGGAAGTTTTTAGAGCCCAGGTAGAAAGAAAGTACCTGTATATGCTTGGAGGTTTTATGATACTTGTTGCCGGTTTCCGTGATGCGGGACCGGATTATGGAAGTTATAGGGAAATTTACGTGTATTCCGACACCTTCGATTATGCTAGCATTTTTCTAAAAGGGTTGCATCTTGAGAGTCCTCAGCCTATAGCGGTAGAGTGGCTATATGTGCTTATTAATAAGCTTATGCTCAATATTTTCAATGCACCTTTTTACATGGTCACCTTTGTAATAGCAATATTGGCGATATTTTTTAAGCTAAGATATGTAGAGGATAATACGTTCTATCCATTTACCTATATTTTGTTTATGTTTATACCCGGATTTTTTATTGGAGAGTGTGGGCAGATGCGACAAAACTTAGGGGTGTTTATTGTGTACTTTGCAGTAAGATTCATTAAAGAAAGAAAGCTTTTCTATTATTTGCTCTGTATTTATCTGGCCGGAGGTATTCATAATGTGTGTTATGCATTTTTGCCTATGTATTGGGTGGCCCGTATTCCTATAAACAAAGGGATTATGTTGGGAGCTATTATAGCCTCTATCATTATGTCACCATTTGAGGTGTATAGAGTCTTTGGTAGTTTTCTAGACGGAATTGCTTCAGATAGTACGGTTATCGGTGGTTTTAATGCTTATATGGATGAGTCTGTAGAAAGACTGAATGGGGGAATTGGTATTCCGGAAGTCATGTCTGCAATTCTTACCTTCTTCCTGTTTTTTTATGATACTAAACTAAAAGAAAAATATCCATATTACGAATATCATCGTAACTATGCACTCGTGGGTATTTGCTTCTATTTTATTTTTAGGAATAATCCGGTTTTCTCATCCCGATTGGTAGGTGCTTTTGTTGGATTTGGATTTTTAATTATTCCCAATGCCATGTATGTGGTATCAAAATCAAGTAAGGTGATGATTTATACGTTTATTATATCCCTGGTTATTTTTAACTTCGTTGTTTTCTCGAGCTTTAGAAATATTACGGCGGGTAAATTTACGATTGATCTTTATCAGAACTTCGTGCTTCCTTAAAGGGAATGCGTTATCTAATTTTAAACTAGCGTATATCCGCAATATCACGGATTTTATTTATATTAATTTAAAAAACTTCCCATATTTTTTTATTAGTTTTGTTTAAACTTAAAAATAAAGATGAAGAAAATGAAAATTGCTGCAGAAAATTGCTGCAGGTTCCTGCAAATCCCTCAACACATTGGAACACTGTTTAATAAAAACCTTTCTTGCTAATGGTGTCGCCAAAAATAGCTGTTCTTATTCCTTGTTATAATGAAGCTTTAACCATTGGAACTGTGGTGAAAGACTTTAAAACGTTCCTTCCTCAAGCGGATATTTATGTCTATGATAATAACTCTAAGGATGATACTGTTGCCATTGCAAAAGCAGAAGGAGCAATCGTTAGGCACGAAAAAAGACAAGGTAAAGCCAATGTTGTCTTCAAAATGTTTCGTGAAATAGAAGCAGATATTTATATCATGATTGATGGCGATGATACTTATCCTGTAGATTGTGTTCAGGAAATGGTGGATCAGTTTATAGAAAATAATTGTGATATGCTTGTTGGGGACAGGCTTTCTAATAACAGTTATAAAAAAGAAAATAAAAGAGCCTTCCACAATTTCGGGAACAATCTGGTAAGAAACTTAATTAATGTATTTTTTGGATCAGAATTGAAGGATATATTATCCGGATACAGGATTTTTTCAAAGAAATTTGTTAAAAACTATGCCAGTACAATCAAAGGTTTTGAATTGGA
The DNA here is from genome assembly GCF_002835665.1 of Chryseobacterium sp. PMSZPI. Lineage (GTDB taxonomy): Bacteria > Bacteroidota > Bacteroidia > Flavobacteriales > Weeksellaceae > Chryseobacterium. The sequence goes on along the minus strand of NZ_PIZV01000001.1, from coordinate 33,755 downwards.
AACTGATCTTTCGATTTATTCTTTGCATAACGGGTTGGCCATTGAAGAATATTCTATCAATTATCGAGACAGACCAGAAGGGAGCGAGTCAAAGTTGAATACCTTTACAGATGGTTTTAAGGTTATAAAATTGTTCTTTAATCTGGTGAGACTTTATAAACCGCTTTTATTCTTTGGAGTAGTGTCTGCTGTTCTTTTTATAGTAGGAGTACTCTTTATGATAGTCCCGATTACAGAATATTTTGAATACAAATATGTATATAAAGTTCCTACGCTTATATTTTCTATCATGTTGATCATTGTGTCTTTACTGGCTTTTATGACAGGACTTATTTTAGATAATATAAGCATTATTGATAGAAAAAATTTTAGAGTACGATATAATAGTACAAAATAGAATGAAAGATAAACTGATTTTCTTTGTTTTCACTGTTTTATTTTTTTGTAACACTCAATTCAATATTTTTCATCTCATTCCTAAAGAAAGGTTTGAATATAGCAAAGTAGAAGTTTCCGAAACACTTGTTATTGGTAAACTTTTGAATTCGGAACAAGGATCTATTTTTGAAGACGGAGGTTTTACAGGAATTTTTTATGTAGATTCTGATTTTTCTTCTAAAAATGCCGGAGGAAAAAAGTCTTATGAACAATATATTAATAATGAGAAGCCTAAAAAATATGCATATTGGGCCTATAAAACTCAAATAGGAGGTCAGGCTATTCTGTATAGCCTTTTTGATAAAGCCTTTGGATTGGATAATATGGTTAATATTACCATTTTCAGAATGCTAAATTCACTCTCGCTGAGTATTTTGTTGACTCTGTTTCTTGTTTGGGTAAAACGTAAATTCGGAATGACAACAGCTATTGTATGTTTTATTCTTCTGCTTCCGAATTATTGGATCTTTTTATATGGTAAAAGCACATGGTGGTGCAGTTGGGTCTATTTTTTACCTTTTGTATATGCTCTTTTCTTCTTTGAAAAAAATAAGGAAAAACCTGATTTTAAAAAGTATGTTACTGTATTTTCCCTGTTGTTTTTTATTAAGTTTTGGTTTACAGGATTTGAATTTATCACTGTATTTTTGATCTCATCCGCGATTCCTTACATTTATTATGTATTTGAAAATAAACTTTCATTTTATATTAAATTTATAATAAGGCACTTTATCATTGTTATTGCGCCATTAATGGCTACGATTTTATTTCAATTATACCAATTCAAGCTTTTAACAGGAAATTTTAATGACGGGATTGCTCATTTGTTGGACGCTTATTCAAGAAGATCGAATGGCGGATATTCCTATACCGGAGAATACGCTTATCTGAATACACTTAAACAATATCATGTAGATATTCTTTTTAGATATATTGGAGGTTCTTTTATTACAGAGGATTTCGTTAAATTACCTGTTTTTGTTATCCTTGTTATAGGCTTTTTGTGCTCACTGTTCTTGTATTTTAAAAATATAGAAAGAAGGTTGGTACTTGTAACCTGGTTTTCAAGTGCAGCACCACTGAGCTGGTTGATTATATTTAAACAACATGCACATATCCATCCCCATATAGATTTCTTTATTTGGTATTGTCCATTTTTAATATTATTAGTTCTGCTGATATCTCTAACAGTGACTTCTTTTTTGAAAAAACATAACATACCATCTCAATATAGTTAATGGTTAGCTTCCAATATATATTCAAAACAGTATTTTAAATACTGTTTTTTTTTGTTCCCAATTTCTGGTAGCTGTTATTAATATTTGTTCAAATTGAATGATCGTTAAAATGAAAATGGTGAATTATCTTATTTTTGTGTTGTGTTTTTTGTGTATTTATAATTGGTTTATCTTAATTTATTTATAACATAATTCAAATATGTTATTTTTATTTATAAAATAAATTTCTTTTTATTGATGTAGGTTTAAAAATTGTATACCACTAATAACACACAAATCTATAGATATGAAAAGATTAACAGGGAAATTGGTGGCAATTTTTTGCCTGATGTCGATGTGCATCTATCTAAAAGGAAACATCGTCTCGAAAGAAGGTTATCTCTCGGTTGAACATGCCGGTCATGTGCCTGTCACAAAAAAGTCAGATTCATTACATCATCCAGATTTCAACTATATGGTTTCAAAGCTATTTCCGGACTGGAAAAAGGCTCCGAATAGTTATATTTTTGATCCTGCTCAAGATAATGACGGATTATTGATTCCCGTAAAGAAAGCTTATGCCATGTGGGAAGGAGGAGGGAATATCAACGGAAATGGCATTCCTGCGGGAACGGTAACGGCAGATGTATTCTGGGAAGATATTCATGGGTTGATAAAGTCGGGAGAAAATTATGTGCTGGAGATGATAGGTTCTGGCCAGGATGCTAAAATAAAAGTCCCTATCAATAAGGCTAAGAAAGGAAATGCAGTGATTGCATTTAAAGTTAATGGAGATATATATTGGAGTTGGCACATTTGGGTAACAGATGATCCTGCTAATGGGCCATCCTATAAAAGTTTTAATCATCTTAAAAGAATGAAGTCCGATGGTTCGGTAGAATTAATTCCTGATTCCGATTGGAAATGGATGGATCGGAATCTTGGAGCTTTAACCAATTCCATCACTTCGTCGGATTGGAATAGAAGTGGAGGATTGCTTTATCAATGGGGAAGGAAAGATCCGATTCCGCCTTTGGTTACAAGAGGGAATGATTTCTATGAAGTTTCCGGATCGGTGGGGCGCGTCAGACATAGGGGCGCAAAGAATTTTACCAACGCGATCAATATAGATAACCTAACGAAAACGGTTTCGTTTTCTCAGGCCGAAATTTCCAATAATATCAGGCTTTCCGTAAAAAATCCTTTAAGTCTGATCTATGTCAATAAAGATGATAATTCCGGACAGGCTTATTATAACAATAATCTTAATCTGCCTGTCAATTGGTTTGGGAAAACAGCTGCTTTACCGGATAACAGACTCTCTGAACTTAATCTTTGGTCAGATAATTCAGAAGGTAAAATAGAAACCGTTTATAATAGTGATGATACTGCAAAACCATACAGAGATAAATCTCCATATGACCCTTGTCCGAACGGCTGGAGAGTCCCTTCTATGTTGGTTGCAAATTTAGCATCTGCATCATATGTTGATGATATTAGAATTGATTTTTCTCCTTTTGGGGTAAAAACAAATATAGGAGAAAATGTTTTTGAAGCCAATAAGTACCATGTTGTAACACCAACAGATGTTGGGGTGCCGGGATTTATGACAGGCTTTAAAGTGTTTCCCAATATGGGCTTCGATTTGACTAGTGTGGGAGGGTATAATATGGGAATATTTCCCGGAACAGGACAATTGATAAGAGATATGCATCAAGGACAATATAGTGATCAGCACCATACGGCATTGTGGACAGGAACCATGGCAAGACATTTTGATGCTACACCCGCTGTAGGAGTTAGGGGATTATTGATGATTCCGGATAAAACACAACCGGATATTCCGGACCCTGCTTATGTTACTATTAAAGGGAGGTATTTTTATTTTCCTTTAGATAGAATGTATACCTCGGATGCTAATGGATGTAGGTGTGTAAAAGATCCGTTATATGTGGTTGATGAGTATGATTTTCCGACCGAATATTTGCCTGCAGTAACGGAATATAGAGAAGGAATAGGTAACCCCAATACTTATCAGATGGTAAAAACAGGGTCTTCTTCCATTATAGAAATTCCTGTGAGTAAAGCTTTTTCTGTGCAAAGTCAGCTTTTAGCTAATTCTGAAATACTTAACCCATCCAGTTTCAATAATTTAAAAGCTAATGTGCTGTGGACGACCAATATAAACCTAATCAGTAAAGTTTCGATAATAAATTCGTCTCCTTCCTCGCTTCAAGCACTGGATAGTTCTAAAATATCTGTAGAAATCAATCCCAATCAAAGTGGAAATGCGGTGGTAACACTACATAATGGTAGTATTTCAAATCCTGTATATTGGAGTTGGCATATCTGGGTAACAGATACTCCTGTAGAATCTTATGTCTATACAACGGAATTGCCTGTTCCGGAAGCAACGAAATATGTTAACTATGTAAATAAAGCCGATGTAGCATTACAAACGGTATTTATGGATAGGAATCTCGGTGCGACAGAGGCTTTCCCTGCTGTTGTTAATCCGTTTACACCTACTGCTGCAGAGTTGGCAAAAATACGAGCATCTACAGGATTGCATTATCAATGGGGAAGGAAAGATCCTATTCCTTCATTTCAATACGCTGATAATAGGGCTTCTTTTAATATTTATTTAGGAGCGGTAGCTGCTAATGGTACGGTGGCTTATTCGGCTCTTACCCCTGCGGTATACAATAATACATCAGGAAGTTATATTGTATCCTATACTACATATGCTGTTGCCTCTAATCTTTTGGCGACAGACAAGCCGGCGGATAAAGTGGCTAAAATATTATCCTATTCTGTCAAAAATCCACTGGTATATATGGTTCCGAGTACGTTTGCTCCGTTTAATAATGCAGTTCCCAATTATACTAATGGAACAGATTGGCTGGCAACAGAGCCGAACTTGGCGCCGGACAGATGGGGAAGGGGTGGGAAAAAGTCTCCATTCGACCCTTGTCCTGAAGGATGGAGAATTCCGGATGTAACAAATGTGGCTTTGATTTCAGGGCAGGATTTTGGGCAGACTCCCTGGTATAAAAAAGATAAAAATATAGCGACTTTTTATAATCTGCTTACGGATTATTTAGGGCTTAGAGTAAGAAACCCATCTACAACTTCTACGATTGGTTATACATTTAATGATCCTTCCTATTCAATAGGTAATTATCCAAACTCAGGATCACGTGGATTTCGAAGTGTAATAGGAAATCAATCCCCTCAAGGGATTCTTAATATCATCAATTTCCAATATCCGGGCACCTGGACAGCTGCTTTAGCGTCAAACTATCTGGGGAGATCTGTAGGGGTTCTTTTTGATGTAGCCTCTTCTGCAAACCGTTTTATCGCTTTTAATGATAATAATGATCCATACTTCGGAATGAATTGCCGATGTGTGAAAATAAGATATGATGCAAATGGTAATGAAGAAGGTCCGGCATCACGTTTGAAAATTATGCCTAATGGACCGATATTGAATACTGCCAATATTGAAACCGAGACTAAAGAAAATACAATATCATTATATCCTAATCCGGCAACCAATACAGTTTATATCAAAGTGAAGGAAAATAAAAATTACTATTATCAGCTATATAACACATTAGGACAACTCGTGAAAACTGGAATGTTTGAAAATAAACAGATTGATATTTCAGCATTAGCCTCCGGAATTTATTTGATAAGAATAAATAATTCTGAAAAGGTTGTGAAAATTATTAAAAAATAAAAAGTTAAATGACCTTTAAAACAGCGGAATAAAGCAATTTATTCCGCTATTCTTTTAATGGTGATATTTTCAATGTCTATTGCGATTGATGAAAAATTCTATATCATTAATATTGATAAGCTGATAAGGGCCTAAAGCATACAGTACAAAGGACTTGGTTGCCGGATGAGTGTTTGTTTTAATGCAATACAAAGAGTTCTGGTTGATAAATTAAACTCCTAGAACAAAATGTATATAATAAAAAAGCTTTACTTTTGCAAAAAATTTTTAGAATGTCGAAAAATTTAGTAATCGTTGAGTCCCCGGCAAAAGCAAAAACTATTCAGAAATATTTAGGAAAGGATTTTGAAGTGAAATCCAGTTTCGGACATATCCGAGATTTGCCTAAAAAAGGAATGGGAATAGACCTTGCCACATTTAGTCCTGATTACGAAGTTTCCGCAGACAAAAAGAAATTGGTAACGGAATTAAAGGCCGCAGTAAAGAAAGCAGAGATGGTATGGCTGGCTTCCGATGAGGACCGTGAAGGAGAAGCTATTGCATGGCACTTAGCAGATGAATTGAAGTTGAAGCCTGAAAACAGAAAAAGAATTGTTTTCCATGAGATTACTAAAAATGCCATTCTAAAAGCAATTGAAAACCCTAGAGATATCGATCAGAACTTGGTAAATGCACAGCAGGCAAGAAGAGTTTTGGATAGGATCGTAGGTTTCGAAATGTCTCCGGTTTTATGGAAAAAAGTGAAACCAGGATTATCCGCAGGAAGAGTACAATCTGTAGCCGTAAGATTAATTGTTGAGAGAGAAAAAGAAATCCGTGAATTTGTACCGAAAGCAAGTTTCAAATTAGACGGAATCTTCTTAAATAAAACCGAACAGGAAATCGCTGCTAAGCTGAAAAAAGATTTCGAAAAAGAAGAAGACGCGGAAAAATTCCTTGAACAGGCTAAGACTACGGAGTTTAAAGTTTTGAATGTTGAAACCAAACCGGGAACCCGTTCAGCATCTGCTCCTTTTACAACTTCTACATTACAGCAGGAAGCATCTTCAAGATTAGGATATAATGTAACCAACACGATGCGTTTGGCGCAGAGATTATACGAAGAAGGATTCATTACTTATATGAGAACGGACTCGGTAAACCTTTCCCAGGAGGCAATCGAAGGAGCCAAAAAACAAATTATATCAGAATACGGAGCAGAATATTCTTCTCCAAGAAACTATACCACAAAGTCTGCATCGGCACAAGAAGCCCACGAAGCAATTCGTCCCACAGATTTTGGAGTGAAAAGTATAGGAGATGCTCAGTTGAATAAACTATATCAACTGATCTATAGAAGAACTCTTGCTTCTCAGATGGCCAATGCCAAAATTGAAAAAACAATTATTGAAATCGGAAACGCTTCATTGCCACATCATTTTGAGGCACAAGGAGAAGTTATTATCTTCGATGGTTTCTTAAAAGCTTACGGAATTGTAAAAACTGAAGATGATGATGAAGAAAACAATGAAAAATTGTTGCCAAAAGTAAGCGTAGGAGAAATATTAAACTATAAAACGATTACTGCTACCGAGAAATTTACAAGACCAAGTGCAAGATACACGGAAGCCGGATTGGTAAGAAAACTTGAAGAATTGGGTATTGGTAGACCATCTACTTATGCTCCGACGATTCAGACTATCCAGAACAGAGAATATGTAGATAAACGTGAAATCGAACCACAAACCCGCGAGGTGATCAAAATGTCTTTAGCAAATGATAAGATCAAAAAAGTGGTTTTGGATGAAAAATTCGGTGGAGATAAAAACAAATTTGTTCCTACAGATATAGGTGAAGTTGTAAATGATTTCCTGACAGATAATTTCAGAGAAATCTTAGATTACGGTTTTACAGCAAGAGTTGAAGAAGGCTTCGATGAGATCGCCAATGGTGATCAGAAGTGGAAAGAAATGATGACGGACTTTTACTCAAAATTCCATCCAAGAATTGAAGATGTAGAAGAAAATGCCGATCGTGCTACAGGAGACAGATTGCTAGGAGTAGATCCTAAAACCGGTAAAAATGTTCATGCCAGAATCGGAAGATTTGGAGCAATGATCCAGATTGGAGAAACAGATGATGAAGAAAAACCAATCTTTGCTTCATTAATGGCTGGGCAGAATATTGCCACAATCACCTTTGAAGAAGCATTGGAATTATTCAAATTACCTTTTGATCTTAAAGAATTTGAAGGGAACTCTGTTTCTGTAGGAGTGGGAAGATTTGGACCTTATGTGAAATGGGGAGAAACGTTCATCAGTATTCCTAAAGGAGAAGATCCGCTTTCTGTTGATCAAAAGCGTGCGGAAGAAATCATCAACGAAAAGAAAAAAGCAGATGCTCCGATCGCTATGTATAAAGGAGAGCCGGTAACAAAAGGGACAGGTAGATTCGGACCGTTCATCAAATACAAGGATATTTTCGTGAATGTTCCAAAGAAATATAATTTTGACAATCTTTCTCAAAGCGATATCAATGAATTAATTGATGCGAAACTTGAAAAAGAAGCCAACAGATATATCCAGCAATGGGAAAAAGAGAAAATTTCCATTGAAAACGGAAGATGGGGACCATTCATCAAATTTGGAAAAGCAATGTTTAAAATTCCAAAGAAAAATGATGATACCAAATATGATGCAGAAGAATTAAAAGAAATTTCGTTAGATGAGGTGAAAAAATGGATCACCGATCAGGATAAAAATGCTTTTGCAGAAAAGAAAAAACCTGCAGCGAAAAAGGCTGCTACTACAAAAAAAGCGACAACAGCTAAAAAACCAGCTGCTAAGAAAAAATAATCAGATAAGTATGGCTAGTCCTGAAAAAATTGACTAGTTTATTAGTTCAAACAGACTTCACTTAAATCAGAATAGAAATTTTTCTATTCTGATTTTGTTTTTAATTTGAATATAATAAGTATAATTTATCTATAAAGTTATCCTGAGAAATAATATCAGCTTCTTTTCCTTCAAAAGAAAAATATTGATAATGAGGATTTTCCTTTCTTAATTTTTCAAATTTTTCTTTGCTAATATTTTTTCCATCAAAATAGTAATAATCTGGTGGAGGATTTTCAACAACGACAACGGCTCCAATTTCAAAACCTTTATAATCAATTTGAAATTTTTGATTTTCAATTTTTTCTTTTCTTGAAAAAACTACTACTTGATCTCCATAATTATAACTGCTTATAGTATCTTTCTCCTGGTGTTCTTTTCTTTTTTCTTCATTTAATTTATCAAAATTAAAATATAAAACATTTTCTTCTTCAATAAGATCGTTGGGAATATCTAATGAAAAATAACCGTTTTGATTAGTTACAGACTTCATAAATTTTTCCTTAGTAATAAAGTAAATTTCTGCATTTGGAATGATTTTCTGAGTCTTTTTTAAAATTAACCTTCCTGACACGTTTGTAATATTTTGGGATTTTTGTTCAGTAGCGATCCCAAAACTGTTTTTGGCTTGGGCTTGAACAAAAGTAAGATTGGTTATTAAAATAATTCCTGTAGCTGCCATAGCTAATGAAGTTCTTCCACAAATTTCTTTTCCATTAGCTTTTTTAAAGATATCCCGAATCTGTTCGCCCGTTTTATCTGTAAAATCAATAACACATTTAGAACATTTTTCACAAAATTTTCCATCAGTAAAATCTTGCATGTTTTCCCATTTTTCAGGACAAGGGTTTGGGATTCTAATTTGTTTTTTCATAATTTATATTTGATAACAACACTTCAAAAATAGGTTCTCGCGTTATTTTTGTGAAACTAATTTTTCAGGTAATGATTGTAGTTGCTGATCGAAGGATTTATAATAAAAATACTAAAAATCTAAACTTCGTCTCATATCTCAATTCTAATTTCATTTTGAAAATAAAGCCTCTGAAAAAGAGGCTTTAGATTATTGTTTCATTAATGTCATCTTCTCCTTAGGTAATAAAGGGACATAAGTAGAGTAATTGGGGCATTTTTCAGGGTTGTAAGCTCCTTGATCCCGGCTAAAATTAAGATACATTATATTGGGATTATTCTTACTTACCTCTATAAATACGACTCCACTATCATTACAGTATTCGATATTTCCGACAAAACTCATTTCATAAACCCTGTTTTGTAATTTAAATCCCCAAAATCTAGTATTATTGTCATTAGGTTCATTGATAGTATTATATAATAAATTTCCCGCGCCATCTTTTACCATAAATCTACCAATGATTTTATCCCATTTAACAGAATACTCTCCAAAATTGACTTTTTTAATAAATCTAAATTCATACTGTTTGCCATTATAAGCTCCTTTCCAAGTTCCTGCAAACTGATCTAATCTATTGTTAATATCTTTAACATAAGTCACAGCTTCTGGAAGTCCATCATCAGATTTAGAATATTCATAGGCTTGTTCTAATGAAATTACTGATTGTGCTTTGCAGAAAAAGCTAAGTAATATAATTAATATTGATATATTTTTTTTCATTTTATAATTATTAAGGGCAATCATTTGATTCTACTTTATTATTTGAATTTAATGTTTTTTTCTGAATTGTACCATTACTTTTTATTTTATACAATTCTACACTTTGAATATTCATTTTCTCTTTCAAAAATCTTAAGAACTTAGTTTCTAACGATCCTTTTTCGTTTTCTACAAATGCTTTATAATTATCTCTCCATGTCTGTGTATCAAACCCTGTTTTAATATCTGAAGCTACTCCTGTAAATATAATCGTATAATTTCCATAGCTAGATATCATGGTAGCATAAAGATCTCTATAATTCCCATCTGTAACATAGCCTGCCATTGTCATAAGGGTATTAACATCTGCTGGAGAAAACATTCTGATAGGTTGTCTTATTTTAATATTTCCGTCGTCATCGGTTCCATTTTCGTAATCATTTTGATGAGTATGAATATATCCTTTAGTATCTGCTGAAACAATGATCTTCATCCCATCAGAACTATCAGTAGATGCTGCTTGGCTTAGCGCTGTAAATACTCCACCTTTACTTTCTGAATATCCAGTTTCTTTCTTCTGATTGAGTATAGATGATTTATCTAATTCTTCAATTTTAGCTTTAAAATTTGGATTTGCATATTGTGTCTTTAGCTTTCCACAAGGCGTTCTAGTCTCTTGTATTGGTTTAGGGTCTTCAGGATAAGGATATCCGCCACCGCCACCCGGTGATGTACTTCCTCCTCCTCCCGGACATTCCCCATTAGGACCTACAACTCCTATGCAAGTGTCTGGTTCTTGGTCTCTTTGTTCACATTTTATCACAGAATAAGTTTCCCAATGCCCGGGACCTGTTTCAGGATAAGGTAATTGCTCATTATCCGGCATCCAGACAGAATACCAGCTTGTTGTACAGATCACATCCCTGGCCGCAGGATTAGCACGATCATTTGTATAAGCCCTTTTCTCATATTTTGAAAAGAGAAGCGTTTGGAAAAAAGCAATATGATTACTAAAATCCGTAAAATAAAAATAGATTGTATCTTTTTTTCTTGGAACCTGTAATACGGAAGTTACCCTGCCATTGTCTACCACGGGTACCATAAGGAAGCTCTCATTGTATGTGCCTACCGTGATGGCGTAATCCCAATAAATAGTACCATTTATTTTTTTAATTTTCCCTTCATTCTCAAAGTAGACTTTCATTACATTTTTAATGTACGTTTCATCTTCTTTCCAAAGACTTTTAGAAGTATATTCTTTGGATGCGGGATCTACAGATGAAAATACTTCATCCCGGATACAGGAATGGAGTATGAAGGATAATACTATCATCGAGGATAGCCATAAATAGATTTTTTTTCTCATAAACATTTGTAATTTAATGATTAAATATAATAACAAATATCACAATGAAGTGATGTTGTTTTGCAAATCTATCAGATATTTATTTTTAATCTCATTAATATTTTAATATTTTTGATCAAAATTTTAATAAAATGAGTTTAGGTACCAAAGTAAGGCAATACCGTGAAGCGAAGAACTGGTCTCAGGATGATCTCGCTTTGCGTCTGGACGTTACACAAAGCACGATCTCTAATATAGAATCGGATAAAAGTATTCCTAATTCTTTGCTCTTAAATAGAATTGCAAAGGAGCTTGATGTAGATATTAATGATCTATTTAATGACTCTTCTAATAATATCATGTCAAATAATGAGTTCAGTGATCATGCTGTAGCCGCGGTGAATCAATATAATCCGGTTTTTAATATGCATTCACCTGAAATCATAGAAAGTATTCTTAAAAACCAGGAACAAATCTCAAAACTTATCGAATCTCAAAACAAGCTTATAGAAAATTTATTGAAAAAGTAAATATTAAAATAATAATAAGAAGCCGTTAACAAACAGTGTTAACGGCTTTTTTTATCAATAAAAAGTATTTGAGAATGGCGAGTGCTGTGGTTTTTTTGTATGTTTGTTACACAAAGAAATTAATAGTACACACATAAACTTTCAATACAATATGGATTTTGAAGACTTTATCATTTCACCAAGAAATTTCAAAACAGAAAGCTGGCAAATTGGAAGTCGGATTACAAAAGATATAAAGGAGGACAGCATTGTTTTGTTGTTCATTTCAGATTATAGAGGAGCGGGAGGAGATGCGGAAGTGCAGGATTTTACAGCGATAAGAAAAGAGTTTTACAGGCTTTCACAATTAGATTTTGAGATTCCTATTGTAGATCTTGGAGATTTGGTTTCAGGGAAATCGGTTCAGGATACTCATTATGTATTGCAGGAAGTATTGTCAGCATGTCATTACAAGAGAGCGCTTCCTGTTATTATCGGTGGCTCCAACGACTTCGTCTTTTCGTTGTTTTCTACTTTGAATTTTCATCAGAAAAATATCAATTATACTCAAATCAGTAATATTATTTCCCTGAAGCAGGGAGAAGAAATTAATGAGCATACTTTCTTAAGCAAAATGTTTGGTGCTAAGAATTTTTCTATTAATAATTACCACCACTTAGGCTACCAGAAGCATTTAAATGAAATGGATTCCGTAAGGCTTATCAAAGAAGTGGAATTTGATATTATCCGTTTGGCGGAAATGATGAATTCGACAGAAAAAACGGAGCCATTCTTTAGAAAAGCAGATCTTGTCACCGTAAACTGTGATGCGATTGAGAGTTTTAGTGAACCTTTTTCAATGAATCCACAGGTAAATGGGTTAAACAGAAGAGAAATTTGTGCGTATATGAAAGAAATCGGATTAAGTGAAAACCTAAAATCCGTGGGTATTTTTAATTATAATATTTATTCGGAGAACCAGTTGAATCATCAGCTTTTAGCTCAAATGCTCTGGTACTTGATTGAAGGGATTAATATCCAGCATTCACATCCGAAAGAAAGACATTATGAATTGTTCTATGTACTGATTGATGATAGAGAATATGCTTTCAAACGTGATACTTTCAGTAATTTGTGGTATTTTGGTGACGATGAAAATATAGAAAATTGTATTCCCTGCTCAAGAAAAGATTTTGATGATGCCAAAAAAGGCTGGCTGAATGCAAGACTGACGAAAATTTAATGTATGACAAACATTCCCTCAAAAGTTTCCATCATTGTTCCCGTTTATAATGTCGAAAATTATTTGGCAAAATGCCTTGATTCCCTGGTTAATCAAAGCCTTCAGAACATTGAAATACTTGTCATTAATGATGGAAGTAAAGATGGTTCCGAAGAGATCATTAAGGATTATGCTCAAAAGCATCCTGAAAAGGTAAGAGCTTTTACAAAAGACAACGGAGGACTGAGTGATGCCCGTAATTTTGGCATTGATAAAGCTGTAGGAGATTATATCGGTTTTGTGGATAGTGATGACTATGTAACGGAAACGATGTTTGAAGAAATGCTCCTTTTAGCGGAGAAGCATATGACCAAAATGGTGATCTGTAACATTCAAAAAGTGGATGAAAACGGAAATGTCACGCAAAAATTAACGCAGCTCCCTAATATGCCGGAGAAAATTGAATTGGAACACAACTTTTCTGTTTTTTCGGATATCAGTTATTTTGCTTGTAATAAACTTTTCAAAAAAGAACTTTTTAATCAAAAAAGATTTAAAAAAGGAATTCATTTTGAAGATATTCAGCTTATCCCCCAACTTTTATTGGAGTGTGAGGTGATTGCTCAGACCCAGAATTTTCATTATCAATATCTGGAAAGAACCGATTCTATCACGAAAACCCATACTCAAAAAGGTCTCGATATCCTGAAAGCAGTAGCTGATGTCGAAAATATCTTTCATGAATCTAAGTATGCTCATAAGACAAAAGAATTGAAAAATTTTCAAATTTTTGAGGGTGTATATTCCTTTTTGGCGTACCTGGCATTTGTAAAAGATGAAGAAATATTCTACGGAATGGCCGATCAATTGGATGTTTTCATAAAAAAAAGACATATAAAAATTCAAGATATATTGAACTATAGTCGTTTTGGTAAGAATTATCTTTTATCTTTGCCACTGAAGAAAAAGATTTTTTATCTCTTGTTTTTTGCAGGTCAGAAAAGATTGATAAGAAAATTGATATAAACACAAATGTATGCACTATTGTTTCGACCAATAGAAGAATATGATAGACAATATTCTTATAAGGCCAAGTGTAGGCTTTGTCTGAAACATGGATGTGCTGGATAAGAAAAGAATGAAAAATTTAGAATTGTTCTTAAGCGGATCGGGAATACCTATTTTCTATGTGAAAATAGGGTTAGGTTTCATATTCTCCTTTTTAATTACTTTTTTCTCTATACCCACTATTGTAAAGATTTCAAGAAGAAAGAATCTTATGGATGAGCCTGGGGTAAGAAGTTCGCATCTCAGAAAGATTCCCAATCTGGGAGGGATTGCCATCTTCTATTCAATAGGAATCTGTGCTTCCATTTTTGCCTATGAGTTATTTGACCTTTATAAGTTTTTATTTGCCTCACTGATTATTCTGTTGTATGTTGGAGTAATGGACGATATTGTAGTAATGCGGGCCTATAAAAAACTTGTTGCACAAATTGTGGTTTCTTCATTGGTGGTTATTGGTTCAGATATCAGAATAAGGAGCTTGTTCGGAATATTGGGAATATATGAATTAAGCTATTTTGTAAGCGTCATATTTAGTATAATTACTTTTATTGTTCTTATTAACGCATTCAACCTGATTGATGGTATAGACGGTTTGGCGGGAGGATATTCCATCATTTGTAGTGCTTTATTCGGAATAAGTTACTATAGATTGGGAGAATATAATTATCCGTTAGTAGTTCTATCTGTTATTATTATTGGAACTGTATTGGCGTTCTTGTATTATAATTTGTCGAATTATAGAACCAATAAAATATTTATGGGAGATACAGGATCTATGTTGCTCGGTTTTTTATTGGCTTTTACTTCCATCTGTTTTATAGATATTTTTATAGATAAAAAACTTATTGATGTTCCAAGATATCATCTGCAATCTGCGCCCGCAGTTGCTGTGGCCATCTTAATTTTACCTATTGTAGATACCTTAAATGTAATTATAATCAGACTTTATAATAAAAAATCACCTTTTGACGCTGATAAAAACCATATCCATCACAAATTACTGAAGCTTAATTTTACCCATAGAAGATCTTCCTTTTATATTATCATATATTATCTGATGATTGTAGGAATAGCTTATTATTTGAGACACATTAATATCAACTTGTTGTTATTAGTTATCATTTTATTAGGTTTTATGGGGGCTTATTTGCCGGATTTGCTATATCGATTAAGAAATAACAAAAATTAACAATTAAATATTACTTTTGTAAACAATATTCAAATATGATGAAGAACTTTAAGTATTTATTTTTAATATTACCCTTTTTAATTACTTCCTGCATCACGACCAAAGATGTAAGATACTTGCAGCCAAGTGAAAGTCTTGTAATTAATGAAGAAGGTCTCGTTCCCTATAATATTCCTACTTATAGGATTACAAAAAATGACATGCTGAATCTTAATATTGTTACCACTCCGAAAGGAGATGCTGCGCAATTTTATTCTTCTAATAATACATCTGGAGGAATAGGCGGGTCTTCTTCAAATGCTGCTATGGGAGGACGTTCAGGCGGTGGTGTTGGTATCGGAGGTGCCACAGGTTCCAGTACTGGAGGAAATATTAATTTTTATTTTAATGGATTAAGAGTAGATTCCAATGGTGAAATCAATGTATTTGGAATAGGATATATCAAAGCTGAAGGAAGAACTCTTGATGATCTGCAGAAAGAGATCCAAAATAAAGTAAATGAAAACTTCCAGGAAGGTAAATCCGAAGTTAGAGTAAATACCGATGGTATTACCTATTATATTTTAGGAGATGTTGAAACTACAGGTCTCTCAGGAGAAAAAGTAGCCCATAAAAATACGCTTACCATTACTGAAGCATTAGCAATTAATGGTGGACTGAACAGAACAATTGATAAAAAAGAGGTGGTTATTCATAGAAAGCTACCGGAAGGAATCAAGATCGCTAAAATTGATCTTACCCGTGAAGATCTTATGAACTCTCCTTATTACTATGTACAGAATGGAGACGAGATTTATCTTAACACGAGAAGAAAAAGCTTGAACGGATTCGGAAAAGATCCGATCCAGACTTTATTGACAGGTGTAACAGCAATTACAACAGCGTTAACTCTATATACAATCCTACAAAGGCTTTAACATCATGATTCCAGAAAAAGATACTAAAGTAAGTAGGACCGAATCTTCGAAAGAAAAGTACGGAGCATTCGCATTGTTCGATATTGAGCATTTTTTAAGAAGAATTTTAAAAAACTGGTATTGGTTCGTTTTGATGCTACTTATCGGATATACCATATCATGGCTATACAGTAAATATTACGCACAGAACATATTCGCTTCGGATTTATCCTTAAGTACATCAAGTAATACAGCCAGCTTTCTACAACCTACCCAGGCAAGTCAATCCATTAACTTTATCTGGGGGCAAAGTGGGAATCAGGATGGTATGTACTTAAAGAAAATGCTTTTGTCAAGATCTCATAACGAGTTCTTAGTGAAAGAGTTAGATCTTTTTGTGAATTATTCCACCAAAGGGTTTATAAAATCTACTTATTTAGATAAAGATGATTCTCCTGTTTTTGTACAAATAGATAAGAAACATCTTCAGCAGATTAATTATCCGTTTACTTTAGTTCCAAAAGGTAACGGTGCATACGAAGTGGTATTACCGGAAGAAGGAGAATCAACGAGTTTGTATAATTTTGATACGGAAGGTTTTCAGACCATTAACGCTTATGCCAAACCAACTAATAAAGTGGTTAGAGTAAATGAATGGTATGATTCACCTAATCTGAGATTTAGATTGCTTCCCAATCCTGTTACTCCTAAAATCAGACTTGATAACATTATTGTTAGTTTGAATTCAGTGAACCAAAGTGTTAATGAAATTATTTCTACCATTAATGTTGATTTTGATAAAGAGATCAGCAGTATCATGGTTATTACCAAAAAAGGATATAACCTTAATAGTACTGTCAACTTTTTAAATAAATCCGTAGCAGAGCTGCAAAAAAAGAGACTTGCGGATAAAAACGTGGTAAATAAAAACACAGACCTTTATCTACAAGGGAATTTGGATAAGATCCGTAAAAAATTAGATTCGAGCGCGAATGTCCTGAATTACTTAAAAACTTCAGAAAAACTTTATAATATTAAAGACAGAGATGAAAAATCTCTTGTTAAAATTAAAGAACTTGAGGCAAAAAAGGCTGATATCATCAGTAAACTCAACTCTTTAAATACTATTAAAAATACACTTCAGTCTCAAAATTTTGATAAGATGATTGGGACTAATGCTGCCGGTTTTGAGGATGGAATGTTCTCAGCTACAGTTACTGAACTCAAAGCCTTATATACCAAGAGATCAGAAATGGCATTAATCTATAAGCCGAACTCTGAGCCAATGAAAGAGGTTAATAGATTAATCAACGACGCTAAAATGGGTTCATCTAATAGTTTGAGAGGTTATTATGCCAGATATTATGATGAAATCAATAAAATTGATCGTGAAGTAGCTGAAGCCAATGAAGATCTTGCTTCATATCCTGAAAAAGAAAGGAAGTATTTGGATGCAGAAAGAGGGTATAATATGATAGAAGCAACCTATAACAGCCTTTTAGGGAGACAGAATGATACACAGATGAGGATGGCGACCAATCAATCTGATATTACGGTGATTGACCCTGCCAAAAACCTTGGACAGCATCCAATAGGACCTAATATAAAGCTGGCTAAGATTAGTATTATATCAGGAATGTTATTGCTTCCAATCTTATTTATCCTAATCGGTGAATTGCTAGACAGCAAGATCAGAAATATTAAAGAGCTATTGAGCGCTACGAAAATCCCACTTCTTGGTGTTATCGGAAACAATAGCAACGAAAATATGCTTACCGTTTTAGAGCAGCCAAAATCATCTGTGTCTGAGGCCTTCAGGGGAATAAGAGCAAGTATGAGATTTTTAATGGAGAATAATAATGAAGATGGGAAAGGCAAGGTTATTTTGATAACGTCTTCTATTGGTGGTGAAGGAAAAACTTATATCTCTATTAACTTAGCATCTGTTATAGGATTAAGTGATAAAAAAACAATCCTATTAGGAATGGACCTTAGAAAACCTAAGATCTTTGGAGATTTTAAAATTGATAATAAATATGGTATTTCAAATTATCTGACAGGTGAAGTTGAGATTGACCAGATTATCAATAAAACCAAAATTCCAAATCTTGATGTAGCAACTTCAGGACCTATCCCACCAAATCCATCTGAACTTTTGATGAGTCAGAGAAATATCAAATTCATAGAAGAATTAAAAGAAAAGTATGATTTTATCATCATAGATTCACCGCCTGTAGGTTTGGTTGCAGACTCCTATGAGCTGATGAAGTATTCGGATGCCAATATTTATGTTGTACGTCACGAATATACCGAAAAGTATATGCTGAAAATGATTACCGAAAAATACCATAACAACGAAATTAGTCATTTGGGTCTTATTTATAATGACTATAATACAAAACAAGGTTATGGCTATGGTTACGGCTACGGTTATGGCTATGGTTATGGTTATTTTGATGAAGATAAAAATTATAAAGAACCGTTATTAATCAGAATACGGAATAAAGTACAAACAATATTTAATAAAAAATAGAGCTTTAAACCCTCATGTAATGGGGGTTTTTTTATACTTGATGTGTTTTGATTCTATGAAAAAAAGAATATTTTTGCCACTTTGCCGTTTACTTTATAACAAATTATGTTTTTTTGTTTATTTTTAACTAAACATTAAGATTATCATTAATATAAAAATGTTTTATATTTGCAAAAATTAAATTTTAAAATAACCATAAATCCATATTCTTTTATGAATAAAAAATTATTGTTTAGCTTCCTTGCTCTCCTTGGAGTGGTAAGTGTCAAAGCACAAAGAAACGAATTGGGAGTTCGTCTAGGGATGAGTAACCTAGTGGGAGATGTAGGAAGGACAAATTATATTTTACAAAAGCCGTTGGATTTAAATAGAGTTTCAGATTGGGGGTTCCCATTTTATGGAGGGTTGTTATATAGATTTAATTTTAATCCGCACCAGACTGTTAGATTGGATTTAGGATATAATCAGATTCAGTTTAATGATAAAGTTGCGAAAGAAGAGTATAGAAAGAATAGAAACTCATATGGGAAAAATAATGTATATGAGGCAAGTTTAATGTTTGAATACAACTTTTTCCCAATAAATAATGAACAGGTAAGTATGGTAAGCCCTTATATTTTTGGGGGGATCGGTGCTTTAATGTTTGACGCTCCTAAAGCTACTATGGTCAATGACTTTAAAAGAGATGCTGACGGAGTTGCATTAGCTCCTATTAATGAAATGGATTTCCAAACGAGAACCGAATATTCATTAGGGAAAAAAGTTACAATGCATATTCCTTTTGGAGTAGGGTTGAAGTATAAATTTAATCATACTTGGGCTATATTTGCAGAAGCTACATTTAGATATACCTTAACGGATCAGTTGGATCATAGTAAGATCCTTGCTGAAGATGTAAAGACTTCTTTTAATGCAGATATTTTAGATCCGGCTACTGGAGCCTCTTTATTGCAGTCAGGAAATTATTATGCTGTTGCTAAAGAAAGACAGGAAGAGTTTATTAGAAAGAGAAATATTGGAGATAGTAGATCTAAAGATTGGATGAATACTTTCAGTTTAGGACTTACTTTTTCGTTTGGAAGACCTCCATGTTATTGTGATTAATATGTCGTTGATTAAAGATAAAATAAATTCTGAGAATTTACCAAAACACGTAGCCATCATTATGGATGGTAATGGAAGATGGGCGAAGTCTCGTGGCGAAGAAAGAACTTTTGGCCACAAGAATGCCATTAATGCTGTAAGAAATGCTATTAATGCATGTAATGAGATCAATATTCCCTACCTAACACTTTATACGTTCTCTTCAGAAAACTGGAGCCGTCCGACTGAAGAAGTGAATACTCTTATGAATCTTTTAGTAGAAACTTTACTACTTGAAGCAGAAGAGATTTTCAGTAAGGGACTGAGAATGCATGTGATAGGAAATATGGAGAAGTTGCCTACATTAGTAAGAGAGCAGCTTCAACGTGTGGTAGATCTTACAAAAGAAAACACAAAAGGAAACTTAGTATTAGCTATAAGCTATGGCTCTCAAAACGAAATTCTGAATGCTGTAAAAAATATTAGTTCTGATGTAAAAGAAGGAAAAGTAGAAATAGGAGATATTAACGAACAATTATTCGAGAACTATCTTTATACAAAAGATTTTCCTCCTGTAGATTTACTCATCAGAACAAGTGGCGAAATCAGAATAAGTAATTTCCTTCTTTGGCAGATTGCCTATGCAGAATTACAGTTTTTAGATGTCTTATGGCCGGATTTTACCAAAGATATTTTCTTCCAATGTATTGTAGATTATCAAAACAAAGAAAGAAGATACGGATTAACCGGAGAGCAGATACAAGGCCAATAAATTTTTAAGAAAAGAAAGACTCGATAAAATGAAGTTTAGACTATTACCCATCATTATGTTTGCTGCTTCTGCACATTTTTATGGACAAGTAACTCCACAGGACAGCACAAAAGTAAATAAGTCGACTGTTCATACAGAAAATGAAGTAGGCACTTACACACTTAAAGACATCGTTGTAGATGGGGTAAAAAAATATTCACCCGCGCAAATTCTGCGATTTACAGGTTTATCTAAAGGAGAAAGTGTAGACATTCCGGGACAGAAAATAAGTAATGCTGTGAAAAAGCTTTGGGATACCCAATCTTTTTCTGAGGTGGAAGTTTACGTCCAAAGTATTGAAGGACAGACTATCGTGCTTAGATTTTACTTACAAGACCTTAAAGAACTTGGCGAAGTTAAATTCGAAGGAAAAGGAATTGGAAAATCTAAAAGCGAAAAACTGGCTAAGGATAACAACCTGAAGCCTGGAACTAAAATTACTCAAAACTTAGTTTCAAGTCTTAAGACAAACATCCCAAAAGATTATATCAAAAAAGGTTTTGCTGATGCTAAAATCAGTATTCAGGATAAAGCGAATGCAGGAGATCCTGCTTTGGTAGACTGGACCATCAACGTAGATAAAGGGAAGAGAGTTAAAATCGACCATATCGAATTTGAAGGCAACCAAAATGTTTCAGATAGTAAGCTTAGAAATAAAGCTTTTAAAGAAACTAAGCAAAAACGCTTTGGTATCGGGGGAATTTTGAAGTCTTCTAAATTTATTGAAGATAAATATCAGGCAGATAAACAAAGCCTGATCAGTTATTATAACTCTTTAGGATACAGAGATGCAAAGATCGTCTCAGATTCTGTATGGAGAAATAAAAATAAGAACTACGAAATCAATGTAAAACTTAATGAAGGTAAAAAGTATTATATCGGGGACATTACGTTCACCGGAAATACAGTATATGCCACTGAACAATTACAAAGATTATTAGGATATAAGAAAGGGGATATTTACGATGCCGTTGGATTCAACAAAAAAGTAGGAGAAGACGGAGGTAAAGAAGATGATTCTGATATCAAATCCGTGTATATGAACAATGGATACCTTTTCTCTAATGTAACACCGGTAGAAAAATCTGTAACAGGAGATGCTGTAAATCTCGAAATTAGAATTAATGAAGGAGAACAGGCTACATGGAATAAAGTGACTTGGCAGGGAAATACAACCACCCATGACCACGTAATCCTTAGAGCATTAAGAACAAAACCTGGAGAACTTTTCAAAAAGACTGAAATTAAAAGAACTTATTTCGATCTGGCAGGGATGTCTTTCTTTGATCCACAACAGATCGGACAGGATATTCAGCCAAATCAACAAGATAATACCGTTGATATCAACTGGAAACTGGTAGAAAAAGGATCTTCTCAAGTACAGTTACAAGCTGGTTATGGAGGTAATAGCTTTATCGGAACTTTAGGATTAACGTTTAATAACTTCTCGTTAAGAAACTTCCTTAAGTTTAAAGACTTTAAACCTGTACCACAAGGGGATGGACAAACCTTCTCTATCCAGGTTCAGGCAGGTCAGTATTTCCAGAACTATGGAGTATCATTTACTGAGCCTTGGTTATTCGGAACTAAGCCTACAGCACTTTCTGTAAGTTTGAATAACTCAAGAGTAAAATACAGTGATATGTATGGAAATGCACAGAAGCTTAATATTTTCTCGGCTTCAGTAGGTCTAAACAGACTATTGAACTGGCCTGATGATTATTTCTCTTTGTATACAGGTCTGCAATTCCAGAAGTATGACTTCAACAACTATCCGTTCCAATTTGGGGATACTACGGAATACTATGGAAATGCTAATAACTTCAGTGTCAACTTAGGATTAAGTAGAAACTCAGCAGGTATAGACCCAATCTTCCCAACAACGGGATCCAATATCGAACTTTCTGCGAAACTAACACCTCCATATTCATTGTTTAGCAATAAAGATTATTCTAAAATGTCACCTATTGATAAATATAAGTGGATGGAGTTCTATAAAATCAAGTTTAAAGCAGATGTATATAACGAAATCGTTGGAAAACTTGTATTGAGATCTTCTGCTGAAATGGGATTCATGGATGGTTATAACAAACAATTGGGAGCTCCGCCTTTCGAAAGATTTTATGTAGGAGGTACCGGTTTATTTGGAGGTAGATACGATGGTAGAGAATTGATTCCTTTAAGAGGTTATGAAAATGCAAGTACTTATGGTGGTGATGGAACTGATATTACCCAGAAAGGAGGAGGTACAATCTACAATAGATTTACTTTAGAATTAAGATACCCAATCTCAATGAACCAAACAGCTAAAATTTATGCATTGACATTTGCTGAAGGTGGTAACGTTTGGAACTCTTGGGGTAATTATAATCCATTCCAGCTGAAAAGATCAGTAGGGGTCGGAGTGAGAGTATATATGGGTGCATTTGGATTGATCGGATTTGACTTCGCATATGGATTTGATAAGACCATCTCAGGAAACCGTTCAGGATGGCAAAACCACTTCTTGATGAACCAATCATTATAATTATAAATATGAAGAACTTTAAAATAACTTTCACATTCGTATTGCTGTTATTTTTTGGCTTAAGTAGTGCCCAGAAAATAGGTGTAGTGGATACTGATTATATTTTAAATAAATTACCACAATATAAAGAAGCTGAAGCAAGACTTAATTCACAAATCGATACCTGGCAGTCAGAATTGCAAAATCTACAGTCAGAGTACGAAAGAAAAAAAGCGGCATTTGAAAGTGAAAAAGTGTTGTTGATAGGTGATCAATTGAAACTGAGAGAGAAAGAAGTAGTAGATCTTGATAAAAATATTAAAACAACTACCAGCTTACGTTTTGGAGCAAATGGTGAGATCACAAAGCTAAGAACAAACTTAGTACAGCCTTTTCAGGATCAGATATGGAATGCGATTAAAACAATGTCTGAAAAAAACGGGTTGGGCATAGTTCTTGATAAAAGCAATAACATTAGCGTTATTTTTCTTCAGAAAAAATATGACTTTACCGACAAGGTGTTGGACATTTTGTTGAAAGGAACAGATAAGAAAGAAAAAACTAATAATAAAAGTAAAAAGTAATTTTTTCAATTAACTTTTACTTAAATTTAAAATCTAAAAACAAATTAAATTATTTATTTACCAATTATGAAAAAATTAAGTGTATTATTTGCAGCAGTGATGATGATTGTGTCTGTAGGTATGGCAAAAGCTCAAAAAATTGCTACTTTAGATGTAATAGGAGTTCTTAATGCGATGCCAGAAAAGAAAAAAGCAGATGCTGATCTTAAAACATTCTTAGATACAAAACAAGCTGAGATTAAGAAAAAAGCAGATGCTGCTCAAACTAAATTCCAGCAATATCAAGCTGAAGCTCCTAAAAAGACAGCTGATGAAAATGCTGCTAGAGAGCAAGAAATGAAAAAATTAGGAGAAGAAATCCAACAAATGCAAGACAAAGCTCAAAAAGACCTACAAGCTAAACAAGATGTAGCTTTCGGGCCAATTGAGAAAAAATTAAACGATGCTGTAGACAAAGTAGCTAAAGCTAACGGATACGAGTATGTAATGGATGCAAACTCTCCGGCATTCCTTTATAAAGCAGGAGCAGATGCAACTGCAGCTGTTAAAAAAGAATTAGGAATTCAATAATTTAGCAAATTAACAAAGATTTATAAAACTAACCGCCTCTTTTAGAGGTGGTTTTTTTATTTTTGCGGAATGGAAAAAGAAGTATCAACCACGGTAAAAGTTAGATTTAGCGACTGCGATCCAATCGGACATTTGAATAATGTAAAATATCTTGAGTATATGTTCAATGCAAGAGAAGATCATGTGGAAACATTTTATGGATTTACATATGAAGAGTATACTAAACAAACCGGCTGTACCTGGATTGCCATTCAAAATGAAATTGCCTATCTGAAAGAAGTAAGATACAATACCCAGGTGGTCATCAGCAGTAAAACAATAGAAATACAGGATAGAACAGCTAAAGTGGAGATTCTGATGAAAAGTTTAGATGAAAAAACCGTTCATGCTGTACTTTGGGTTACTGTAATTTATTTCAATGTTAAAACCAGAAAATCTGAAGTCCACCCGGAAGATATTAAAGAAACCTTTCAGAAATTTTATGTGGATCTGATACAAAAAGACTTCCAGTCAAGAGTTAAGTTTTTAAGATCACAAAATGCAAAAAATTCTTAAACGATACTTTTTATACAATTTAAAATAATTAAATGAAAAAAATAGCAATAATAGGGAGCAACGGACAATTAGGAAACTGTATCAGGAAAATTGCACCGGATTTTGAAAATCAATACGAATTTTTATTTACAGACTCAACTACGTTAGACATTACCAACGAAGATCAGATCAACGATTTTTTTTACGATAATAAACCTGATTATTGTATCAATGCTTCTGCCTATACAGCAGTAGATCTGGCAGAGAAGGAAAAAGAAAAGGCATTTGCTGTAAATGCTGACGGAGTTGCTTACCTTGCTCAGGCGTGTGCAGACTACAAAAGTATCTTAATTCACGTTTCTACAGATTATGTTTTTGATGGAGATACCAATCTTCCATATTCCGAAGATGATTTTACTAATCCTATCGGCGTATACGGAGAATCAAAAAGAAAGGGAGAGGAGTTGGCATTAGAGATTAACCCCAAAACAATTATTTTGAGAACCTCTTGGCTTTACTCAGAATTTAATAAGAACTTTGTTAAGACAATGTTGAATCTATTCTCCCAAAAAGATGAACTGGGAATTGTCGCTGATCAGTTCGGACAACCTACCAATGCCAATGATCTTGCAGAGGCTATAATGGAAATCATTCAGTCTCCCAACAAAACCTTTGGAATATTTCATTTCTCCAACTATCCCGAAACGACTTGGTTTGACTTTGCAAAAAAGATCGCCGAATTTTCCAAATCTTCAATAAAGTTAAATCCATTGACAACCGAACAATACCCAACTCCGGCAAAAAGACCCGTAAGAAGTACAATGTCTTTGGATAAAATAGAAAACACATATAAAATAGAACCCAAACATTGGGAAAATAGTCTTGAAGACTGTGTTGATATTCTTTCACAACAATAATAATATATGAAAAATCTAGCCATCATCTTTTCCGTATTGTGTGTTCAGTTGTGGACAGCTCAAAATGTCTATCTGAGCCGGGTTGAAAAAACAAATGATAACAAAGATAAATTCTTATATAAAAAAGATGAAGCCGTGGAAGGGGCTATTTATTTAGGAGAAATAGATGTTCAAGGCTTTTTTAAAGATGATGCGTTGGCATTTTCATTAATATATAAAAAGGCAAAAGAGATTGGTGCCAATACTTTTGCCTTAAAACCTTTTGAAAATATTAATGGTTCCGCTCAGCCATTTAATGCTTCTAACTATAGAATCGCATTATATTATACCCCTAAAGAAAAATTAGAAGTTCAGAACGGAATGATCTATATATTTGCTTCCGCAGAGAAAGATCAGAAAATTAATGTAAACAAACAAGATTATACAATAGCTCCCAGATCATTTTTAAAACTAAAAATAGTTCCTGGTGAAGTCTATACCATCTCAACAAAAAAACTATTAGGATCTACCATCAAAGTACAACCCAAAACGAGTAGTGAAAATTTATATTTTCAAATTTCATCTTTGAAAGTGAAGTCTGATACCTCAGGAATAGGAGGGTTGAATTTAAAATCCGGTGATATTGTTGGCTTAGAGAAATCGTATGCCGAATTTCTGAGCCTGATTTATAAAGAAGATAAGCCTTAAACAGATTAAATAAAGTTGCTGATTCTAATTTTACAGCTATATCTAAATTTTGTTTAAAATTTTTCATCCTGCCAACCAGTGTTTTACCTTCAAATATTACGTAAAAATGAAATTTAAGTTAAATAAACTTGCGTAGGATTCAAGAAGTATCTATCTTTGCCCCACTGAAAAACGAAAGACATTCAGTAGCGCAGAAGAGCTTTTAGATAGGCAAAAACATTATGAAACTTCATAAGATAGCGGCGAAAAAAAACTTTAATTTTTTAATAAAAAAGATTGCTGGTTTAAATAAAGTTTATATCTTTGCAGTCCGAATTAATCGGAGCGCAGGAGTTTAAAGATTGAGGTTTAGAGAGGGGTTAAGGTTAGATAAAAAACTTTAAAATTTTCTTTCAAAACATTTGGTCAATTCAAAATAAAGTTTTACTTTTGCACTCGCAAATACGGAGCGACACTGACAGAAAGATTGCTTCGTTGAAAAGCGGAAGATATAAAGATCATTGACATACAATATAACAACCAAGTAAGGAAAAACTAAAGCGTTAAAAACTTTGAGTGAGTCAGACAAACATACAATGGAGAGTTTGATCCTGGCTCAGGATGAACGCTAGCGGGAGGCCTAACACATGCAAGCCGAGCGGTAGAGATCTTTCGGGATCTTGAGAGCGGCGTACGGGTGCGGAACACGTGTGCAACCTGCCTTTATCAGGGGGATAGCCTTTCGAAAGGAAGATTAATACCCCATAATATTTAGAATGGCATCATTTTAAATTGAAAACTCCGGTGGATAGAGATGGGCACGCGCAAGATTAGATAGTTGGTGAGGTAACGGCTCACCAAGTCTGCGATCTTTAGGGGGCCTGAGAGGGTGATCCCCCACACTGGTACTGAGACACGGACCAGACTCCTACGGGAGGCAGCAGTGAGGAATATTGGACAATGGGTGCGAGCCTGATCCAGCCATCCCGCGTGAAGGACGACTGCCCTATGGGTTGTAAACTTCTTTTGTATAGGGATAAACCTAGATACGTGTATCTAGCTGAAGGTACTATACGAATAAGCACCGGCTAACTCCGTGCCAGCAGCCGCGGTAATACGGAGGGTGCAAGCGTTATCCGGATTTATTGGGTTTAAAGGGTCCGTAGGCGGATTTGTAAGTCAGTGGTGAAATCTCACAGCTTAACTGTGAAACTGCCATTGATACTGCAAGTCTTGAGTGTTGTTGAAGTAGCTGGAATAAGTAGTGTAGCGGTGAAATGCATAGATATTACTTAGAACACCAATTGCGAAGGCAGGTTACTAAGCAACAACTGACGCTGATGGACGAAAGCGTGGGGAGCGAACAGGATTAGATACCCTGGTAGTCCACGCCGTAAACGATGCTAACTCGTTTTTGGGCTTTCGGGTTCAGAGACTAAGCGAAAGTGATAAGTTAGCCACCTGGGGAGTACGTTCGCAAGAATGAAACTCAAAGGAATTGACGGGGGCCCGCACAAGCGGTGGATTATGTGGTTTAATTCGATGATACGCGAGGAACCTTACCAAGGCTTAAATGGGAAATGACAGGTTTAGAAATAGACTTTTCTTCGGACATTTTTCAAGGTGCTGCATGGTTGTCGTCAGCTCGTGCCGTGAGGTGTTAGGTTAAGTCCTGCAACGAGCGCAACCCCTGTCACTAGTTGCCATCATTAAGTTGGGGACTCTAGTGAGACTGCCTACGCAAGTAGAGAGGAAGGTGGGGATGACGTCAAATCATCACGGCCCTTACGCCTTGGGCCACACACGTAATACAATGGCCGGTACAGAGGGCAGCTACACAGCGATGTGATGCAAATCTCGAAAGCCGGTCTCAGTTCGGATTGGAGTCTGCAACTCGACTCTATGAAGCTGGAATCGCTAGTAATCGCGCATCAGCCATGGCGCGGTGAATACGTTCCCGGGCCTTGTACACACCGCCCGTCAAGCCATGGAAGTCTGGGGTACCTGAAGTCGGTGACCGTAAAAGGAGCTGCCTAGGGTAAAACAGGTAACTAGGGCTAAGTCGTAACAAGGTAGCCGTACCGGAAGGTGCGGCTGGAACATCTCATTTTAGAGCGTCTTAAAGACGTTAAACAAAATTAGTACGCAAGTACATTATACTTACTTAAAGCAATAGCTTTAGTTTTTTGTTTGGTTGATATATAAAAATACAAAACCCACTAGAAATTAGTAAAGGGATTGAGACAAAGAGGCAAGATAAAAGAAGAAAGAAAAGTCTGATATCTAATATCTGAAATCTGTTAGTCTAACAGACAGTCTCGTAGCTCAGCTGGTTAGAGCGCTACACTGATAATGTAGAGGTCGGCAGTTCGAGCCTGCCCGAGACTACTAATTAAGTGATTTGAAATTGAAAATTTGAAATTTGAAATTCGTTACGTATGAATATCAAATGTGAAACTTCAAATCTCAAATCAACCTAGAGGGGGAATTAGCTCAGCTGGCTAGAGCGCCTGCCTTGCACGCAGGAGGTCAAGGGTTCGACTCCCTTATTCTCCACATAGTTACTGAAAAGTAACAAGAATAGAAGATATTTATTATAAATAAAACAAAGGATTTTAGCCGATAGGGGCTAGATCGTCCCGATTCATCGGGAAGGTCAAGGGTTCGACTCCCTTATTCTCCACAGTTTTGGAAGACTGATTTAAAAGTTACGGATGGAGCCAACAACAACATCTGTTCATCAGTCGGAAAGAAAGAAATTAAGATCATTGACATTAACGGTAAAGACATCACAAAGAGAAAACCGAGCGCATAAAGCGCTTGAGTAACCAAAAATAGGAAAGAAATCGTTAAGGGCGTATGGCGGATGCCTAGGCTTTCAGAGGCGACGAAGGACGTGGTAAGCTGCGAAAAGCTGCGGGGATTGGCACACACGAATTGATCCGCAGATGTCCGAATGGGGCAACCCGGCATGTTGAAGACATGTCACCTCGTAAGAGGAGCAAACCCGGAGAACTGAAACATCTAAGTACCCGGAGGAAAAGAAATCGAAGAGATTCCGTAAGTAGTGGCGAGCGAAAGCGGATTAGCCCAAAAGTCTTTATATATTTAGAAGAACGTACTGGAAAGTGCGGCCATAGACGGTGATAGCCCGGTATTCGAAAGGTATATTTGGATGATAAATGAGTAGGGCGGGACACGTGAAATCCTGTCTGAATATGGGGGGACCATCCTCCAAGGCTAAATACTCCTGAAAGACCGATAGTGAACAAGTACTGTGAAGGAAAGGTGAAAAGCACTTCGAATAGAAGGGTGAAATAGAACCTGAAACCGTACGCCTACAAGCGGTCGGAGCAGCGTAATGCTGTGACGGCGTGCCTTTTGCATAATGAGCCTACGAGTTAATTTTACTAGCGAGGTTAAGGTATTAAGTACCGGAGCCGGAGCGAAAGCGAGTCTGAATAGGGCGCATAGTTAGTAGGATTAGACGCGAAACCTTGTGATCTACCCATGGGCAGGTTGAAGCTCTGGTAACACAGAGTGGAGGACCGAACCGGTTGACGTTGAAAAGTCTTCGGATGACCTGTGGGTAGGGGTGAAAGGCCAATCAAACTGGGAGATAGCTCGTACTCTCCGAAATGCATTTAGGTGCAGCGTCGATGTTAAGTTTATTAGAGGTAGAGCTACTGATTGGATGCGGGGGTTTCACCGCCTACCAATTCCTGACAAACTCCGAATGCTAATAAATGTTCGTCGGCAGTGAGGGCATGGGTGCTAAGGTCCATGTCCGAGAGGGAAAGAACCCAGACCAACAGCTAAGGTCCCAAAATATATGTTAAGTTGAAGCAACGCGGTTGGACTGCATTGACAGCTAGGATGTTGGCTTGGAAGCAGCCATTCATTTAAAGAGTGCGTAACAGCTCACTAGTCGAGCGGTCCGGCATGGATAATAATCGGGCATAAACATATTACCGAAGCTATGGATTTATATTTTAGATATATCTGGTAGGAGAGCATTCTATTTGCGCCGAAGCAGTACTGTGAGGTATTGTGGAGCGGATAGAAAAGAAAATGTAGGCATAAGTAACGATAAAGCAGGCGAGAAACCTGCTCACCGAAAGACCAAGGCTTCCTCAGCCATGCTAATCAGCTGAGGGTTAGTCGGGACCTAACGCGAACCCGAAAGGGGTAGTGGATGGACACAGGGTTAATATTCCCTGACTTGCTCACGAATAAAGGGGACGGTTGGATGTATCTACTGGAGACTGACGGAATAGTCAAGGCCTAGCCTTCGGGCGAAGCTGCTGTAGAGTAATCTGATCCAAGAAAAGCCGAAGTGAAGCAACCCGTACCAAAACCGACACAGGTGGTCGAGGAGAGAATCCTAAGGTGCTCGAGTGAGTCGTGGCTAAGGAACTAGGCAAAATAGTCTCGTAACTTCGGAAGAAGAGACGCCATCAGCAATGGTGGCCGCAGTGAAGAGGCCCAGGCGACTGTTTATCAAAAACACAGGACTCTGCTAAATCGAAAGATGCTGTATAGGGTCTGACACCTGCCCGGTGCTGGAAGGTTAAGGAAGGTGCTTAGCGTAAGCGAAGGCATTAACTGAAGCCCCAGTAAACGGCGGCCGTAACTATAACGGTCCTAAGGTAGCGAAATTCCTTGTCGGGTAAGTTCCGACCTGCACGAATGGTGTAACGATCTGGGCACTGTCTCAGCCACGAGCTCGGTGAAATTGTAGTATCGGTGAAGATGCCGATTACCCGCAATGGGACGAAAAGACCCTGTGAACCTTTACTATAACTTCGTATTGACTTTGAGTAAGTAATGTGTAGGATAGGTGGGAGGCTTTGAAGCAGGCACGCTAGTGTTTGTGGAGCCGACGTTGAAATACCACCCTTTACTTACTTGGAGCCTAACTTCTTTCAGAAGGACATTGCGTGGTGGGTAGTTTGACTGGGGTGGTCGCCTCCAAAAGAGTAACGGAGGCTTTCAAAGGTACCCTCAGCACGCTTGGTAACCGTGCGTAGAGTGTAATGGCATAAGGGTGCTTGACTGTGAGACCCACAAGTCGATCAGGTGCGAAAGCAGGACATAGTGATCCGGTGGTTCCGTATGGAAGGGCCATCGCTCATAGGATAAAAGGTACTCCGGGGATAACAGGCTAGTCTCCCCCAAGAGCTCACATCGACGGGGAGGTTCGGCACCTCGATGTCGGCTCGTCACATCCTGGGGCTGGAGAAGGTCCCAAGGGTTGGGCTGTTCGCCCATTAAAGTGGCACGCGAGCTGGGTTCAGAACGTCGTGAGACAGTTCGGTCTCTATCTATTGCGGGCGTTAGATGTTTGAGAGGGCTTGATTCTAGTACGAGAGGACCGAATTGAACAAACCTCTGGTGTATCAGTTGTACCGCCAGGTGCACCGCTGAGTAGCTACGTTTGGAAGAGATAAGCACTGAAGGCATATAAGTGCGAAACTCGCCTCAAGATGAGACATCTTTTAAGGGTCGTTGTAGATGACGACGTTGATAGGCTATAGGTGTAAAGACAGTAATGTCATAGCCAAGTAGTACTAATTACCCGTAGATTTATAGCCTATGGTTGCTATAAGAAAATATTTATTAAATGATTAAAATATTACGACAAGTTCTTTATGCGCAGCGAAGGTTTTGTCTTTGTGAAAGTTTTTATCGCTTAAAACAGGTATCAGATGATAGATGCAAGGTAGCAGGTAGCAGTTAACAGCTATTACCTTTAACCTACGATCTACAACCTGAACCTTATATACCTTCTTTAGGGTGGTTTTAGCGGTGGGGCTCACCTGTTCCCATTCCGAACACAGAAGTTAAGCCCACCAGCGCCGATGGTACTGCTAACGCGGGAGAGTAGGCCGCCGCCAGTTTTTATTTTATTTTTAAAAATCCTTTATCATTATGATAAAGGATTTTTTTTGCTTTATACCCAACAACTATAAGTAATGAGTAATGGGCAATAAGTAATGAGCAATGAGCAATGAGTAATCGGTAATGAGTAATCTAACAACTTTGGTTCCTGTTACGGATACCGGTTTTTTATCCAAGTCTTTATTTTTTTGTTGTAGATTCTTTCTTCTTCTCTCTATACTCTTCTCTTCTCTTTTTATTTTATCATAGATATTTCCTGGTATCATTACTTCTGATAACTTTACCACATTTTGTCATCCTGAAAGGATCTAAACGAGGATGATAAAAGAAAGAATAATTGTAACAATTGGTGGGATAGCGTTGTCTAGATTCCTATCGGAATGACAAAGTGAGTGGGATATACACGCAGAACAATTTTAAGTTTTGTTAAAGCCAATCCCATTAATTATTCATAAGATAATTATTATCCCTAATATAAATGGTATACTTGTCATCATAGAAGGATCTAAACCATGCTATTATAATCCTTTTAAGGAAAAGAATACTTTTTTATTTTCAATTATAAGTAATAAACTAGGGCAGGGCGGACTATATTTCTGTTTATCCTTATCATGAGTATTTTTGATATATCCCAATCGTTGTCATAATGAAAAGTGAAAGGGATTGCGAGATTTTAAAGGCTATGTTCATACTCTATTCATTGAATAGAGCTGTGAAATAGTGCTATGAAAAACTATAGATAATATGGTGCTTGGGTCTGTATGAAATGACAAAGGCAATGAGATGTAGGAGCGGATTGAAATGTATTACTCAGAAGTTTGCTTTAATAATAAAATTAATGGTTACTATAATCGTTGGCTTATTATCAGTTTTATTTAACCAAATAGTTATTTGTCTCGTCAAAATCTAAATAAAAAAGCATAGTCTGATGATTTTGTAAACCATATTATTGGTATTTCTATCAGATAGAACAAGAGCAATGAATAATTTATATAATGATTTTTATCTTTATATCAATCTAATAATTGGCTTTAGTGGAGGCTGATATAATTTTTATTTAAAAACTAGAATCAGGATAATAGCCTTATCTATCCTTACTGAATATGATTGTTGTATTTATAATAAATATTTATAGACTTAAATTAAAAAATTTGTTTACTAATATAAATTATGCAAATCTGTATCTTAGAACAATAATGAATACTAGTTTGCAATTATGAACTAAATAATATCTATTCATATTTTATCTTAGGTAATCGAATTTTTTCTGCTTACATCATTCAAATGTTTTTTTTGACTTCAGTACATTATTCTTTCATATTTAGGATTTATATTACTTATTGTGGATAAGTGTTGATAAGTATATAATAGTTTTATTTTCATTTTGTTATGTAGTTTATTTTTCCACAATTATAATACTGGTGTAAACTTTAAGTTAAATAAACTTGCGTGTGAAGGTAGAAGTATCTATCTTTGCCCCACTGAAAAACGAAAGACATTCAGTAGCGCAGAAGAGCTTTTAGATAGGCAAAAACA